>CP075365.1:0-663062 GCA_019454125.1 Fimbriimonadaceae bacterium | reverse complement strand
CGATCCTGCTCAACGCGGGCGACACGTTCCAGGGGACGCTGTTCTTCAACGTCTACCAGGGCCTTGCCGACCTTGCGTACATGAACTACGTCGGGTACCAGGCCATGGCGGTCGGAAACCACGAGTTCGACCGCGGGCCCGTCCCGCTCGGCGACTTCGCCCGCCTCGCCAAGTTCCCCCTGCTGGCCGCCAACCTGGACGTCTCCGCCGAACCGGCCCTGGCCGGGGTGGTCAAACCCTCCACCGTGTTGGAAGTCGGCGGGGAGCGGGTGGGGATCGTCGGCTGCGTCACCGCCGACCTTGAGTCAGTCAGCAGCCCCGGCCCGAACGTGAAGGTGCTGCCCCTGGTCGAGAGCGTCCAGCAAGAGATCGACGCTTTGACCGGGCAAGGGGTCAACAAGGTCGTCGTGCTGAGCCACTGCGGCTATGAGGAGGAAAAGGAGATGGGCCGACAGCTCCACGGGGTGGACGTGATCGTGGGCGGTCACAGCCACAGTCTCCTGGGCCGCTTCGACCAGGACTACCTCCGGCCGCGCGGCCCCTACCCCACAGTCTTCAAGAACGCTGACGGCGACACCACCCTGCTCGTGCAGGCTTGGGAATGGGGCAAAGTGGTCGGGCGCATCGAGGTCACGTTCGACGACGCGGGCAAGGTGCAGAGCTGGACCGACGCCGGGCCCGAGCTCGTCACCCCCCTCATCGCCGAAGACCCCGTGCTCGCCTCGATGGTCAGCGCCCTCACCAAACCCATTGAGTCGCTCATGAAGCAAGTGGTCGGCTCGGCCGATGTCGCGCTCGACAGGGGCTCGGCCAATGGCGAGTCGCTGATGGGCAACGTGATCGCCGACGCGATGCTCGCCGCAACGGCAAAGCAGGGCAGCGTCGCCGCTTTCATGAACGCGGGCGGCGTGCGGGCCGCGCTCGAAGCGGGCGAGGTCACCTATGGACAGGCGATCACCGTCCAGCCGTTCAACAACACCCTGGTCGTGCTGGACCTGACCGGCGCCGAACTGAGGGCCGCGCTGGAGCACGGCGGCTCAAAACTGCCTGAGTTCGGCGGCGGGTTCCTCTATCCCTCGCGGGGGGTGAAGATGGTGTTCGACCCGGCGAAGCCTTCCGGCCAACGCATGGCGACGCTCACCATCGACGGCTCCCCCGTCGAGGACGGACAGGTCTATCGGATCACGTTCAATAGCTTCACGGCCGCTGGCGGCGATGGGCACGAGGGGCTGCGCGACGCCAAAGGCGAGCGCTCCGACACGGGCCTGCTCGACATCGACGCCCTGATCGAGTATTTCAAGTCCAACTCTCCCGTGATCGCCCGGCGCGAAGGCCGGGTCGTCGTTAAGGGCTGACCACCCCCCCTCCCCGTCTTGGGGAGGGGGCCAGGGGGAGGGCCGCACCCCCCTCCCCGTCTTGGGGAGGGGGCCAGGGGGAGGGCAGCTTCCCCCCTCCCCGCCTTGGCGAGACGCCAGGAGGAAGGTCACATCCCCCCTCCCCGTCTTGGGGAGGGCTAGGGGGAAGGCCCACATCCCCCCTCCCCGTCTTGGGGAGGGGGCCAGGGGGAGGGCCGCATCCCCCCTCCCCGCCTTGGCGAGGGGCCAGGGGAGGGCCGCATCCCCCCTCCCCGCCTCGGCGAGGGGCCAGGGGAGGGCCGCATCCCCCCTCCCCGTCTTGGCGAGGGGCCAGGGGGAGGGCCGCACCCCCCCTCTCCGTCTTGGGGAGGGGGCCAGGGGGAGGGGCGCAACGCCCAAGGAGACAAACTGGTCTCACGCTTTGTCCCTCAAGAAGCATGAAGCCGGGAACATAGCTGGAGCATGCGTGTAAGCACGGCGCCTCGAACCGGGGGCGATGGGGTATAGAATCTGAGGATGGAACTGACTTGGAAGGGGGTCATGCCGGCCGTGACGACGCCGTTCCTCGACGACCTGAGCGTCGACCATGCGGCGCTGGCGGCCCATTGCGAGTGGCTGATCGACAACGGCTGCAAAGGCATCGTGCCCTGCGGCTCGCTCGGCGAGGGCGCGACCCTGCGCCACGACGAGCGCATCGAGGTCGTGCGGACGTGCGTGAAGGCAGTGGGGCAGCGTGCGCCCGTGATCCCGGGGGTTTCCGCCCTTTCCACCCAGGAGGCGGTGGACTTCGCGATCGAATGCGAGCGCCAGGGGGCGGCGGCGCTGATGGTGCTGCCGCCTTACGTCTACCAGGGCTCGCGCACAGAGGTGGACGACCACTTCGAGGCGCTCTTGGCGGCCACCGCCCTCCCGTGCATGCTCTACAACAACCCCGCCGCCTATGGCACCGACCTTCGCGCCGACCAGATCAAAGAGCTCGCGGACGCCCATCCCAACCTGGTGGCGGTGAAGGAGTCTTCGGGCGACGCTCGCCGCATCACGGCGATCCGCGCCCTTCTCGGCGACCGCCTCGCGATCTTCGTCGGCCTGGACGACATGATCTACGAAGGCATGGCGATCGGCGCCTCGGGTTGGGTGGCGGGGCTGGTCAACGCCCTGCCCCGGGAGTCCGTGGAGCTCTTCGAGCTGTGCCGTCGCAAGGAGTGGGGCCTCGCCCTCGACCTCTACCGGTGGTTCCTGCCGTTGCTCCGCATGGACACGGGGCCCCAGTTCGTGCAACTGATCAAGCTGGCCCAACACGAGGCAGGGCGCGGCACCGAGGTCGTTCGGCCCCCGCGGTTCCCCGTCACAGGCCCGGAGCGCGAGGCCGCACTCGCAGAGATCCGGGCGGCGCTGGACACCCGCCCGAAGGTCTAAGCGTTTATCTGGACGGTCTTGGTCTGGGTGTAGAAGGCCCGCGCCGCCGGGCCCTGCTCCCGGGTGCCCGAGCTGGACGCCTTGAAGCCGCCGAAGGGCGCGTGAGGGTCGACCCCGGTGGTGTCCGCATTGACGCGAACCATGCCCGCCTCGATGCGGCGGACGTAGTCCATGGCGGAGCGTAAGTCGTTCGTAAAGAGGCTCGCGGAAAGGCCGTAGCGCGAGGCGTTCGCGAGCTCGATGGCTTGGTCGCGGTCGCACGCCTCTATCACCGCCAGGACGGGGCCGAAGAGCTCTTGCTGCGCCAGCACGGACTCTGGCTGGACGTCGCGGAAAACGGTGGGGGCGAAGAAGAAGCCTTCGCCCTGGCCGCTGGCGCGATAGGCGACCGGCTCCGCCGCCCCTGCGGCCACCGCTTCCAATCGCTGCAAGGACTCGTCCGTGACCACGGGGCCGAGGGCCGTCGCCGCGTCCGTGACGGGCCCGATGGGCAACGCGTCGATCGCCTTGGCAAGCGCCTCTAGGAAGCTGGGCAGGACGCTTTTCTCCACCACCACCCTGCTTGTGGCGGTGCACTTCTGCCCGGCGAAACGCATCGCCCCGGCCGCCACCAAGTTCGCGGCCAAGCCGAGGTCCGCGTCCGAGAAGACGATGGCCGGGTTCTTGCCGCCCATCTCGGTCTGGCACTTCGCGCCACGGGCGGCGCAGGCGACCGCCACCTTGCGGCCGACACTTTCCGACCCTGTGAAGCTAACGGCGGCCACCTCGGGGTGCTCCACCAGCGCTGCGCCCGTGGTCTCGCCAAGGCCGTAAACGACGTTAAAAGCCCCCTGCGGCAGGCCCGCGGCAAGGGCGGTCTCGGCTAACAGAGACGCGCAATAGGGCGCTTCTTCCGAGGGCTTTAGGACGACGGTGTTGCCGAACGCCAACGCGGGCGCGGCTTTCCAAAGCGGGATCGCCAATGGGAAGTTCCAAGGCGTGATGAGACCGACGACGCCAAGGGGCGCGTCGAGCGAAACCTGCAGGGAGTCCTCCGCAATGGCGGGAATCACTTGCCCGCAAGGGCGGACGGACTCTCCCGCAAAGTAGCGGAGGATCGCGACGCAGCGACCCGCCTCGCCCCGGGCCTCGCCTATGGGCTTCCCAACCTCGCGAGCCACGGCCTGGGCCAGCTCTTCTTGGCGGGCGGCGATCGCTTCGGCCCAGGCGGAAAGCCAATTGCCCCGGACGGGGCCTGGAGTCTTGCAGCTCTTGCGGAAGGCCTCGCCCGCCGCCGCGACCGCCCTATCGACCGCCTCTGCCCCACCCTTCGGACTGCGGGCGACGGTCTCGCCTGGGTTCGAGGGGTTGATGGAGTCCGTGAACGCCCCGTCGTGGGCCGGGAAGGGTTCGTTCGCGATGAAGTGGGCCAGGTCGAGGGGCATCCGCCAATGCTACACCCGCTCCTCACGACACTGCAGGATCGCCTTGACTTTTGCGCGAAGAGACCTGAACAAGGTTGCTAGAGTTGCCGAGAATCTTCTCAGGGTCGCCCATGGTCCATTTCCAGCGCATCGGCGAGATGCTGATTCACAAGGGGTTGCTGTCGCAAGACCAGCTGCAGGAGGCGCTGAAGGCAAAGCTCAGCTCCAACATGCGGTTCGGCGAAGTGCTGACAGCGCTCGGCTACGTGACAGAGGAAGACGTCACCCTCTGCCTTGCCGACCAGTACGGCTATGAAGTCGTCGACCTCGATACGATCGTCCCTGAACCGGAAGCGCTCGAGATTGTGCCCGCAATGACGGCAATCACCGGCCTCGTGCTCCCCGTGCGGCTGACGAACGACAAGATGTTCTGCGTCGTTGCAGACCCGCTCGACATCTGGCTGACCGATTCCCTGATGCGCCTCGCAGGGCGCGCCGTGGACTTCCAGCTCTCGGCCCCGAGCCCGCTTTTCGACGCCATCGTCCGCCATTACCAGCTTGACCCCCACTCCAAGCGAGCGCACGAGGTGGCGAAGTCCGGCTTGACGCCGGCGGAACCGCCCCACCGCCTCAATTTTGCCCCGCCCGCGACGGGCGGCAAACCACCGCGACGAAAGCGGCCCGTGAAGATCTATGCCGACGACGATCGTTTCGAACTGCTGGAGGCCGTCACGCGGGCCGCGTGAAGAAGCAACCATGAAGACAATTGCGGTCACGAGCGGCAAGGGCGGAGTCGGCAAGACGAGCCTGACCGTCAATCTCGGCGTCTGCCTGGCGCAACAGGGCGCGAAGACCGTGATCTTCGATGCAGACCTAGCCCTCGCTAACGTCGAAGTCCAGCTCGGTTGCAAGGCCGAGTGGACGCTGCAGCACGTCGTGGCGGAACAGAAACGGATCAGTGAGATCGTCGCGGAAGGCCCCGACGGAGTCGGCTTTATTGCGGGAGGCTCCGGCGTTCCGACCCTCATGCGCAGCGGCCCGAAGCGGCTGGGCGCCTTCTTCGAACAGCTTGGCGAACTCGCGTCGGACTACGGCGTCCTGCTCTTTGACACGGGCGCCGGGCTTGACGCCAAGGTGATGGCCTTTCTGAAGCAGGCCGATGAAGTCCTCCTCGTGACGACGCCGGACCCCTCCAGCGTGGCGGACGCCTATGCGACCGTCAAGACCCTCTTCCGTGTGAAGAAGAACGCGGTCGTGCGGGTCGTCGTGAACATGGCAAAGGACGAGAAAGAGGGCCGCGAGATCTTTGAGGCGTTAGAGCGTGTGACGAAGGCTTACGTCAAGAAGGACCTCGCCTTTGCCGGAGTCGTGCGCCGCGATGAAGGCGTCATCGAGGGTGGCCGAGCCCGGAAACCGTTCGTGATTTCCAAGCCGAACTCACCGGCCACACAGGATTTGGCGAACCTGGCCGCGACTCTCATCGGTGAGCAGAACGCGGACGAAAGGGCAGCCTAACTGAACCGCCGGCCCGGACGCACGTCCATTCCGTATTGATCCACGCCAAAGTTTCCTTGTCGAAGGAGAATTTTCGGTGTGTACCGAGGTATAGAGAGCTGGTCACGACCATGAAAACGAAACTTGTACTCGCGTTAGGGCTCGCCGTCTTTGCGGCGTTGGCTTCTGCCCAGGGCCGAGGCGGCGGCGGAATGATGATGGGCCGCGGCGGCGGATCCACCTTCTTGCTGCAGCGACCCGACGTCCAAGCCGACCTTAAGCTGACGTCCGACCAAAAGTCAAAGCTCGATGCCCTCCAGGCCAAAATGCGCGACGCCATGCAGGGGATGCGCGGCAACGCGGGCCAGGGCGGCGACCGCCAGGCCATGATGCAGGAGTTCGCCAAGATGCGCCAGGAGAACGACAAGGCCGTCAAGGAGATCCTCACCCCGCAGCAGGCTAAGCGCCTAGACGAACTCGACATCCAGATCGCGGGCAACGGCGTGCTGGTCCGGCCGGAAATCCAGGAGAAACTGGGGCTGAGCGACGACCAGAAGAAGCAGATCGCGGACCTTCAGCAGCGCATGTTCGACACGATGCGCGAGACGATGGACCGCGTCCAGAACCAAGAGATCGACCGCGAGGAAGCCCAGGCTGAGACCCAGAACCTTCGCAAGAAGAACGAAGAGGCCATGGGTGCGGTGCTGACCGCGGAGCAGAAAGCCAAGCTGAAGGAGCTCGGCGGCGCTCCCTTTAAGATGGATCCGAACTGGCGCCCGCAGAACCGCTTCGGCGGTGGCGGCGGCAACTAAGCCTTCGGCTTAAGCGGCCTTGTCCAGCTCTTCGGAGGACGGTTCCCCGTCCCCGGAGAGCTTTTCTTTGAGCTCTGTCCGCAGGAAGCCGGCGCGGACCCCGCGGCTAACGATGACGGCCGAGACAAGGGCGATGGCCAGGCTCGCCCACGGCTCCGGGTTCTTGAGGCTTTGGGAGGCTTGGGCAGTCAGAACAGCAAGGCCGGCGATGCCGAAGGAGCCCAGGAGCGCCATCAATTGCACGCTCCAGGGCACGACGTCGAAGCCCAGGAAGACGGCCCACCGCGGGACCGGGAGCTCTTCGAGTTCCTCGTCCTCCTCAAGGTCCGCCACGGGCCGGTTGAGGGCGTTGGAGACCAGGAGCCCCAGGCAAAGGAGCGACGTGAGGGCGAGCGGGACCAAGAAGACCCACGCCGTCCACGTCGTTAAGAATCCGCCCGACTCTGGCACAACCTTCTTTTCGGCACATAGACGCGCAAGCCTAACCGGTGGTGGGCCAAATTCAAACCAAATCCCGTGACTTTCTCCGGGCAATTTGGGCCGGCCGGACTCCCAGAAGGGCGTTACGGGATATCCTGCCTTCGCGAACATTCAATGATTTCTGAACTCTGGAGATTCACTAAATAGCCAACCTTAGAGCTTTCGCAAAGGAACGAAACCTACCTTTCCCGCGGCGAACTATGTCCAAAGAAATTACCACACCCTTTTGGTCTGAAAGACGTTTTTCGATATACCCTTACCAGTATCATGAAGGCATGCAGACATGCAACCGACAGTCAGTCGACAGACGCCTTGCCCGGATCGAGGGGCAGGTGCGAGGCTTGCGACGGATGGTTACCGGCGGCGACTATTGCTGCGACGTTCTCGTCCAGATGGCCGCTGTCCGGTCTGCCCTGGATCAAGCCGCCGTCGAAATCGCCGCGAACCACGTCGAGACTTGCATCATCGGCCACGAAAAGGGGAACGGGCACGTGCAGGCCCTGGAAATGTCCAAGGACGACCTTATCGACGAACTGAGAACGACGTTAAAGAGACTTGTGCGTTAACGGGTAACGGTTCCGTGCAGGCCCTAAGGAAGGCTGTTCTCTTGGGCCACTCGGCGATAAGCCTCGCGGAACGAGATGTTTTCTTGCGCGACAAGGGCGAAGGCTTTCTCCGCCGCATAAAGCCCTGGAGTCGTGACTTCTTTAGCCCGCTCTTCATCGAAGCCTATCTTCGTTAGGGCGTGGGCCATGACCGAAAGCACCGCCTCCGCACGGTCGATGATTCGGAAGAGGGGCTGTTTCATCAGTTGCAGATCGCGGTGGTAGCCGGACGGCAGCCGCGAAGCGACGCCCATGATCGCGAAGAGATCGGCTTGTGCTTGGGAAGCGTGGGCGCGGACCAGTTCGAACACGTCGGGGTTCCGCTTTTGCGGCATGATGCTGGATCCCGTCGAGATCTCGTCCGCAAGCCGGACAAAGCCGAACTCTTGGGTGGCAAAAAGGCAGAGATCGGCGGCCAAGCGGCCAAGGTCGTCGAGGATCCGCGCAAGCGCGAACCCATAAGCGGACTCCGCTTTACCCCGGCTGAGTTGGGCCGCGGTGACCGGGTCCTGTACCTTGCTAAAGCCCATCAGCCGTGCAGAAAACTCGCGATCCAGGCGCAGCCCCGGTGTGCCATAACCTGCGGCCGAACCTAACGGAGACTGGTCGCACAGTTGCCTCGCGGCGTCGAGAAGAATGCCGCAGTCTTTTAACTCGGCCGCGAACGCGCCAGCCCACAGATCGACCGAGCTTGGCATCGCCTGCTGGCCGTGTGTATAGCCGGGAATCGCGATCGAACCTTGACGGCCCCTGATTTCCTCTAAGCTGACGACTACCGACTCTAGCAGCGATTCGATTTCGCCGATAGATTCCTTCAAGTAAAGCCGTAAGGCGGTCAAGACTTGGTCGTTTCTGGAGCGGCCTAAGTGGACCTTCCCGCCCAGCGGGCCAAGGTCGGCCGTGATCTGCTGTTCGAGCGCCGTGTGGCAATCCTCGGCCTCAAGCGCGATCTCCCACCGCCCTTCTTCGAACTCCTGCCCGGTACGTTCCAGCGCCTCGACCAGGTCTTGCACCTCTTGGTCCGAAAGGTGGCCGCAATGGCCGAGCATGCGGACGTGGGCGATCGAGGCCAGAACGTCGTACGGAACGAGCCGGGCGTCCAGCAACTGGTCGTCGCCGACTGTAAATCGCAGAACGAGGTCGTCGATGTTGTCCCCCTTATCCCATAAACGGGCCAGTTTCATCGTAGGAACTCCCTGATAATCGCCAGATATCCTGCCGCGCCTTGCACCACTTCTTCTTCCAGAATGTACTCGTCTGCCGTATGGCTCCGGGCAGACACGCCAGGGCCGATCTTTACGGCGTTGCACCCAGAGAAATAGACGAGGTCCGACATGGTTCGGCTATGGAACCTCTTCCCCCCGATCGCCTGGTCGATCGCGGTGAGGAGGGCACAGTCAGCAGGACAAGCATAAGGGGTCAACCGCGTGGAGACCACGCGGACCTCACACTCCGTTTCCCCACAAATGCGGCCCACCAGTTCCTCGTGCGAAACCCCGGGCTCGGTTCGGAAGTCGACATAGGCGCTGGCGAGGCCCGGCACTTGGTTCCGAGCGGTCGAGCCGGTGACGACGGTGGGCTGCCCCCCGAGCCCTTCGATCCGCCCGAGGTCCCGCGCAAGGGTGAAGAGCGGGTTCGCGGTGGCGTTGGCCGCATGGCACGCCTCACCCCGCGCGATGAGCTCTAGCACCACCAGTCCGCTCTGGGAGACGGCGGGCTGCATCTCGGTCGGCTCGCCGACCAGCACCCCCTCCGGCCGCCAGCCAAGTTCGTCGCGGACGTAGGGCCAGGCGGTCTCGGTCCCTTTGCCGCCCGTCTCTTCTTCCGGCACCAGCATCACGGCGACCTCGTCAAGGCCGAGGGCCACCGCCGCTTCGAACGCCAAGACCATCGCCGCGACCGAACCTTTCGTGTCGTTCGAGCCGAGCCCATAGACCCTGCCCCCCTCGCGCTGGGCGACGAACGGGTCGCGAGCCCAGCCTTCGTTCGGCGGGACGGTGTCCAGGTGGGAGTTGAGGAGCAGCTTGGGCGGCCTTTCCGACCCGCTGGCGATCACGTTGTCGCCGACCCGCCAGACGCGCACCCCCGTCCTTTCGAGCCGCGCTTGAACGAAGTCCGCGATCGCCCCTTCATGGTGCGAGACCGAAGGCACCTCGATCAGCTTCGCATGGAGCTCCAGCAGGGCGGCGCGTTCGATCACACGCCCTCGCCGGCGACGACCATGGTGCCGCAACCCTCGTTCGTGAACACCTCGACCATGATCGAGTCTGGAACCTCATAGGAGATGAGGTGCACGGTCCCGACCCCGCCAAGAATCGCCGCTTCGATCGCCTTCGCCTTCGGCAGCATCCCGCCGTTGAGCCTTTGATCGGTTTCTAGGCCCTTGAGCTCGGCGAGGGTGAGCTCCGAGAGGAGCGAGAGCGGATCCGAGACGTCCTGGAGCACGCCGCGCGGCTTCATCAGGACGATGAGCTTGGCCGCCCGCAGGCTCACCGCCAGGGCGGAAGCGACCGTGTCGGCATTGATGTTGAGCACGGTGCCCGCGTCGTCGGCCGCAAGGCAGCTGACGATCGGGACGATCCCCGCATCCAGCAAATGCCGTAGCGGAGCGGGGTCCACCTCCAGGACGTCGCCGACGAAGCCGTAGTCCACTGGCGCGCCGCTCGTCGCGGTCGTCGGCGGCCGTTTCTCGGCGCGGATGATGGCGGCATCGATGCCTGAAAGGCCGATGGCGGGGAGGCGGTGTCTCCGGCAGGAGGAAAGGATCGCCGTCCTCGCCGTGCCATTGAGGGACATCACCATGCCCTTGATTGCCTCCGCGCTGGTCACGCGGCGCCCGTCGACGAACTCGCTTGCGACGCCGAGCCGCCCAAGCAGTTCGGTCGATTGGCTCCCGCCCCCATGGACGACCACAAACCGGATGCCCAGCTGGTGCAGCAGCGTGAGTTGCTCGACGATCGAGTCCAGCGGCTTCGTCGATTCGAGCGCCTCACCGCCCAGCTTAAAGACGAAGAGGCTGCCGGAAAACTTGCGGATATAGGGCAGGGCTGCCCGCAATCCTTGGACTGAGATCAGCTCCAAGGCCCGCTCCCTTGCACTATCGAGACCATTACACTTTTTTGGGCGTGAAGCCTGTTCTCGGCTTGTTGCAGCACGGCCGAACGAGGGCCGTCGAGGACTTCGTCTGCCACTTTTACATTTCTCCTAACGGGAAGACAGTGCATGAACTTCGCGCTCTCGTGTGCGGTCTCGAACCACGATTCCTTCACGCACCAATCGCGCAAGCCCGCGCGGTGTCCGGCCTCTTCCGTGGGCCGGCCATAGAACTCCGGCGAGCACCAAGACTTGCAGTAAAGCACGTGTGCGCCCCGCATCCCTTCCCCCACTTCGTGGACCGTGCGGACTTCCCTAGCGCCGAGACTGGCGGCGGCATTGGTCAGGTCTTCGGGAAGGGCGTAGCCATCCGGGCAGAGCACGGTCACCCGCATCCCGCGCTGGGCCGCCATGCGGAGGGCGGCGGCGGGGACGGCGTACGGCAGCGGTTTGGGGTGCCACGCCCAGGAAAGCACGAAATGGCCGTCTGGGGGCACGCCCAGTTCGTCGAGGGTCGTCCAATCGGCCAGGGCTTGGCAGGGATGGTCGCTCGCCGACTCCATATTGATGAGGGGCTTCGGGCTCAGGTCCGCGAAGCGGCGCATGCGCGCGTCCGCGAGGTCTGCGCTCAAGTCCGCCTGGTCCGCGAACGACCGGACCCCGAGAATGTCGCAGTAGGAGGCCAGCACCGGGATCGCTTCGCGGACGTGCTCGACCGCGCTGCCGTCCATCACCGCCCCGTCCTCCAGTTCGAGCGTCCAGCTGCCGGCGCCGGGTTGCACGACGAACGAAGTCCCGCCTTGCTGGCCGACTCCGGCCTGGAAGCTCGCAAGGGTGCGCAGGCTCGGGTTCATAAAGAGCAGGCCGACCACTTTGCGGAGCAGTCGCTCCCCGACGGGCTCACGCTTCAGCGCGCGCGCTAAATCGACAAGGCCCTGCACCTCCTCCCGGCTAAAGTCCGCGAGGCTGAGGAAGTGCCTCACGCCAAGACCTCGCCCAGCGCAGAACAGAAGGCGTCGATCTCCTCCAGGGATACCGTCAGCGGGGGGAGGAGCCGCAAGACCTGGGGATCCTTCGCGTCACCCGTGAGGAAGCCGCGCTCCAAGAGCGCCGCCCGCACGTCCTTGACCGGCCGCCCGACGTGGGCCCCGAGCAGAAATCCCATGCCGGTGACGCGCCGCGCGCCCGCATAGAGGCACCCCATCCGGAGCTTCGCGGACCGCTCGCGGACCCCTGCCAGGAAGGCCGGTTCGCTGACGGTCTCGAGGACCGCCTTCATCGCAGCGCATGCGACGGGCCCGCCCCCGAACGTCGTGCCGAGCGACCCGGGCTTGGCGACTCGGCCGACCTCATCGGTGGTGAGGAGAGCCGAGACCGGGAAACCCCCGCCCAAGCCTTTCGCCGTGGTGAGGAGGTCCGGGGCGACTCCGAGCTGCTCCACCGCGTAGAGGGTCCCGGTGCGGCCGATGCCGGTCTGGACCTCGTCCGCGATAAGGAGCGCGCCGCGCTCGGCCGAGAGCCGCGCCGCCTGTCGAAGGAAGCCCGGCGAAAGGTCCACCGCCCCCGCGACTCCTTGCACCGGCTCGAAGATGAACGCGGCCGTCTCTTCCGTGAGCACGTCGTCTAGCCGGTCGAAGTCCTCCGGGCCGACCCAGTCCACCGCGAACGGCGCGTTGGGAAACCCGTACCACGTGTCGTTGCCGTCGGTGATGGCCGCCGCTGCCGCGGTCCGCCCGTGGAAGGCCCCGCGCAACGCGGTGACCCGTGTGCGCCCCGTCTTGAGGAACGCCAGTCGCAACGCGGCCTCGACCGCCTCGGCCCCGCTGTTCACCAGGAACGCGCGCCTCAGATGGGGCGGCGCGGTCTCGACGAGCTTGGCAAGCGCTTCGCCGCGGATCGCCAAGTCGACCGCATTTGTCTGGAAAAGCAGCTCTGCCACTTGCGCCTGGATCGCGGAGACGAGGGCCGGATGGCCATAGCCCAGGGCCGCGACGGCATGGCCGCCGTAAAAGTCCACGTACTCCTTGCCTTGGTCGTCCCAGACGCGGCACCCGTGCCCCCGCACCAAGGTGACCGGCAGCCGCGTGTAGACGGAAAGCTCGGGTTCAGATCCAGCCAGGAACGGCATTGACCAGCCCCTCCTTCTCGTCGAGGCTGAAGAGCCGGTTCATCCACTGGACTGCGCCGCCGGCGGCCCCCTTCACGAGGTTATCGATGACCGATGTCACCACGAGCTGGCCGTCCGCGACGGCGACGCCGAGGTGGCAGCGGTTCGTCCCGACGACCTCCTTCAGGGTCGGCATCTGGGTCGAGACCTTCACGAACGGGGTCGATGCGTAGTACTCGGCCAAGGCGTCCGCGAGTTCTTCCGCGGAAGCCCGACGCTTCAGCCGCGCAAAGATGGTGGAGTGGATCCCGCGGGAGAACGGCCCCGAGTGAGGCACGAACGCGACCTTGAGACCAGGCAGCAGCGTCTCGACCTCGGGCTGGTGGCGGTGGTGAAGCGGTTGGTAGGCCCACATCGAGCTTTGGCGGTGCGGGTGGTGGGTGCCCGGCCCGAGTTGGCGCCCGGCGCCCGTGCTCCCCGTGACCGCACTCACTTGCACTTCCGGCTCGATCCAGTCGCCCTCGCGCAGGCCGGCGAGCCCAAGGCTGATGCCCGTCGAGAAGCATCCGGGATGCGAAACCAGGTCGCCGACGTCCCCGCGCGCGAGGTCCGGCAAGGCGCACGTAAACCTCTTCAGGAGATCGGGAGCGGGATGCGGCCTCCCGTAAATCCTTTCGTATTGGTCGGGGTCGGAGAATCGAAAGTCTGCGGAAACGTCGAGCACACGGACGGCTGGACTTTGGCCGATAACTTGGTCCAGGATTTTTGCCGACTCTCCATGGGGAAGCGCGCTGAATAAAGCGACCTGCCTCTTCCCTTGTAACCTTTCGGCGCACGAATCGATCTCCGCAAAGACTTGGTCTCCCGCCACGCCCGTTAAGTGGGGAAAGACGCAGTCCACCCGCTCCCCTTGGTGCGTAGAAGAAACAACGGTCTCTACAAAGAACGAGGGGTGGTTCAAGAGGAGACCGAGCATCTCCCCTGCGACATATCCGGCTCCTCCTAAGACGATGGAAGGTATGGTTTTCTTAAGCATGTGCCACCTCTAGTCTTTCCAAGAGTTTCTCGACGATCTCGTCCCCGTGGTGGCGCGAGTTCAGCGACAGGACTCCTGTCTCCCGCTCCACGATCCGGATGCCGGCCGTGTTGTCGGTCGCGGGCCCAGTGACGAGGTGCGGCCGCAATCCATGACGATCCTGAAGCACGGAGACCCCGCCCAAAGCACCCACCGGGTCGGACGCGCAAAGCACGATCGCTCGCAAAGCCTTAGCGATTTCTGGATCGCCCAAGATCTCCCTCACGCCATACTCGCCGATGAGGCCGTCTCCAAGCTCCAGCACGATGACGTCCGGTTTCGACTGGCTCAATCGGTTCACCATCGTCTTCGTCAATTGGGGCGCGTTCTTACCTTGGGTCGTCACGACTCCAAAATCGGTAAAGATCGAGACTTCCCGCGCGCCCGCGTCCTCCATACCTAAGATATCTCTCCGGAGGCTTACGCCCGTCGTCTTAGCCGCGTTAACGTGATATCCGGAATGGACGAGTTGCTGGATTATTGTGAGACAGGCTTCTGTCTTCCCACTGTTCATGCTCGTTCCGACGACGGCAATGATCGGCGCACAATCCGAGTTTAATTTATCATCTAACTCGGGACAGTTCGAGGCGATGTTCGCGGGCACCCCTCGGCGAGAGTGGAGGTCCGGAAACGAGAGCACCCCCCCAATGACTTCGCAGATGTGCGGAGTGCCGACCAAAGGCGAATAGGACTCGCAAACTCCCAACACCCCGCCCAGGTTCAGGAGGTTGATCTCGTCGCCGGTCGCTAAAGTTTTAGGGACCACCCCGGCGTATCCCTGCACCGCGTTCCTATGGCCAAGCGCCCCGACAAAAACGTCGCCTTTTTTGAGAGTGGACATGCGCCCCGTGACGAGCTCCAGCGAGTTGTAGTTGGGCTTGCTCGTCAAGAGCCGGACGGCGACCACGTCCCCCTCCCGGCAGCGATATTCGTCGCAAACGCGCACTTCGCGGCGCAACCCGCAGTTCAGCGCGACCGACGCGATCTTGTCCAGGATGACGGGCCTCACGACGCCCCCTCCGACCGCGAAAAGAGGATGCCCGAGAGGCCGTGAAGCCGGGCGAAGCCCTTCGCGTCTTCGGGCGTCCATTCTCCGGCCGCCTCGCCATAGACGGCGCGGGAGGCCGCATGCATCGAATGGGGTGAGTTGACGCCCGTCACGAAAAGGGAGCCAGGGCGCAGCTCGAAGCTCACCTCGCCCGTGACGTGACGCTGGCTCTCCCGGAAGAGCGCCTCCGCCTGGCGGGCCGCCGGCTCCGTGAAGAGGCCCTCGTGCACCCACTCGCCGTAGAACGCCCCCACCAAGTCCTTCAGCGATTGCTGGCGCTTCGTGAGGGTCAGTTTTTCGAGCTCGCGGTGGGCCGTGACGAGCACGGTCGCCGCCGGCGCTTCGAACGCGACCCGGCCTTTGATCCCGAGGATCGTCTCGCCCAGGTGGATCCCGCGGCCGATGCCATAGCTGGCGGCGAGCGCGTCCAGCTCGCCGATCAGGCGCACCGGCGACATGGCGCGACCGTCCAGGGCGTCCGGGACCCCCTCGTGGAAACGGACCCTGTGGTTCGTCGGAGGCTTGGCCGATTCGAACGCCCCGCGTGTGCGTTGCCAGGCCTCTTCGGGGATGGACCGCTCCGTGCCGGTCGTCTCCTCGCCCCCGATGGTCACGCCCCAGAGGCCCGAATTGATGCTGTACTTGGCTTTGCCGGCCGGGAATTCAAGCCCGAGCCGGCCGAGAAGCGCGACCTGGTCGCCCCGGCTCGGCGCCTTGTCCCGCACCGGGGCAAGCACGTCGAGCTCTGGAGCGAGGGTGCGAAGGGCGGTTTCGAACCGAAACTGGTCGTTCCCGGCGGCCGTGCACCCGTGGGCCACCGCCTGCGCACCCGCTTCGCGCGCGATCTTGGCCACTTCCCGCGCCTGGAGCGCCCGCTCCGCCCCGACGCACAGCGGATAGGAGCCGCCCCGCAGGACGTTGCCGGCGATCAGGTATCGCACGATCTCGTCGAAGAACGCTTCCGCGGCCTCCACGACCACATGCTCCTTCACACCGAGCTTCTTGCTCCGCGTGGCCGCTTCTTGCAGATCCTCCAGCGTGAGGCCGCCGACGTCGACCGTCACCGTGACGACCTCGAACCCGGCGTCGCGAAGGACGGGGATGCACCAGGTCGTGTCCAGGCCGCCCGAATAGGCCAGGGCGACTTTCATTGCCCGACCCCGAGTGCCCTCTGGATCGCCTCTTGGTCTTTCCGCGAGGCGCAGGCGACGAAGATCGTGTCGTCGCCCGCGATCGTCCCCACGATCTCGGAGAGGTTGAGCTGGTCCAAGCGATAGGCCACCGCCTGCGCCGCCCCGATTCCGGTTCGCAGCACCAGCAAGTTCGGCCCGGCCGCGACGCAGGATTCCACTCCGATGGAGGGGACGTCCTGCAGCACGTACTTGCCGTTCGCCTTTGCCACGCCGAGCTCGGCCAAGTCGCGGCTGACGCTGCTCTGGGTCACGGAGAACCCGGCCCTCGTCAGCTCGCGCACGAGCATGAGTTGGCTCGTGATCTGCCGCGTCGCGAGCGAAGAACGGATAAACGCGTGCCTGGCCTCCTTGGTTTCCACTAGATGCATATTATGCACGTCACTCGCATAATTATGCATCTCGGTACTAGGCCCCCATGAAGGTTCTCGTCGGTTTGGGGCAATCGCTAAAGGGAGTGTGTTAGACCCGCCGCACCAGCCCGCGTCACGGATGAAGAAAAGATGACACCATTCCTCTTACTGACGCCCGCCATGACAGCCGCATCGGTCCCCCTCCAATAAGCCGTGGACTGCGTCCACGACGGGCCGATCTGACGGCGGGGTTCAGCCGCCCGCTTCAGCCTCGCGTTCCATCTTGTCGAGGCGTGTGTAGTAGTCGGGAAACTCGTTGAGATGGGCGAGCGCGATCTTGCCCGTCAGTACGGGGTCGTTCCCGGTCACGTCCGTCGCGGGGTCGCGGCTCCCGTGCTCCAGCTCGACGTCCATCCCCATGCGGAACTGCTCCACATCGAACCGGCTCCAATCGATGCCGAGGGCCTCCCCGATCTCTTTGGCTTGCTCCGTGGTGAAGTGCTTGTTAGGCATGTCTCTTTCTACCTCGGAAGCCAGCCTCGGCTACTCCCCCTCTTCCACATGGAAGCGGTGCATGATCCGGTGGGCGAAGGGAGCGAGCACGACGCCCATGATCCCGATGAACGCCAGGCCGGAAAAGAGCGCGTAGACCGAGGCGAACACTTTTGCCCCGTCCGTGGGCAGCTTGCTGACCGGCCCCATTCCCCCCAGGATCATCGAGGCGTCGAGAAGGGCGTCCACCCACTCCAGCCCGGCAATATAGTGGTAGCCCAGCACGCCGATCCCGAGCGCCGCCGCGATGATTCCCAGTGCGAAGGCGATATGGCGGGCAACGCG
The DNA here is from genome assembly GCA_019454125.1 of Fimbriimonadaceae bacterium. Classification (NCBI taxonomy): domain Bacteria; kingdom Bacillati; phylum Armatimonadota; class Fimbriimonadia; order Fimbriimonadales; family Fimbriimonadaceae; species Fimbriimonadaceae bacterium. The sequence continues at coordinate 645,794 of CP075365.1, read as the reverse complement.
GGCATTGAAGTCCCCTCGCGGCAAAAGCGGCTGCTTCTTGCTTTCGTACATGACTCTTTATCCTGAGGGACGCAGCAAGCGGGCGCGGAGCGTCCTGGTCAGGAGAGGTCGACCAACGGTCGGGCTGGGCGCCGGACTGGCCCGTTCAAGAAGTTAGGGCCAGGCCCCGTCACCGGGGCGTCCAACCACGACCCAGGCGGCATCGGCACTTCGTCACAGGCAGGCGCCCAGCTCCAGTACAGGACGCTCTGGACGACGCCTTTCTCCAATCCCCTCATGGCGTGCATCGAGGAAACGTGCACCGATGTCGGAGGCGTCACGGGCCGGGGCATCCTAGGCGACTTGCGGCAGTAACGGCGCTTAAGGGCCTTCCGGCAAGGAACCAACCTTAGGGACCGTCCTGATCCGGTGGGATCTGGTGGAGATTAGTGGACGCACTTCGAACTTGTAGCGGAGTCAAGCCATCATCTAGTAGACATTCAGGTCCGTGCCGATCACCGCACCAAAAGCTTCCTGTCTCGCGTGCGCGACGGACGAAGACTGTTTGACACGCAGAACGTAAGGCCTCAAGGGACCAGGCTCGATGCCAGCCCAATTGAGCGATAGAGAAGTTCAGCACTGCCAAGCCGACTACGAAGACAATTCTCAAGACCTTTGATGGGGTATAGGTTCTGCGGTGCCCGACCATCCTTGTGGGGCTCAGATGCGAATCGCGGAAATGTAGCAACGGCAGCGTCAGCGAGACCGACGACTTCATAGCGTGAATTCGTTGCGGGTGCTTCGCAGCGCACAATTCCAGCCCACGGATGACCGACAGCTTCTTCCAGCCTCATGTACCATGAATAGCGAGTCCAACTGGTCTCAACGAGAAAGACAGGGCTGCGTTCACGCGCGCCAAGATTTCTAAGCAACGAGTTCAACTCAGGCGTAAGATAGCCGACACGGTGGCTTTTGATGTATCCAATGGCCCCTGGTATCTGCTCTCGCCCCCGTAAGGGTCCGTCGATCACGGTCATATCCGATGATCCGCTAGTTGCGGCCACCTCGACCTCCAGTGCGCTAAGACCGGCAGCAAGGCCGTTCAATAGGCTATCGAGCCGATCGTCCGAAGCTGCACGTGGGGCATAGTTTGCGTGCTTCGTGACGAGGGCACCCTCAGGTGAAGGAGTAATGAGGAGCCTTTTTACGATAGCCTGCTCAATCTCTGCCGCCCCATCACAGCAGACCACGCCGGCGGCACACGACGCACAAAGACCCAGAAGGACGTCGGTTTCTCGCTCGATCCACACCCGGGCATCAATTCGTCGAACTCCGTCGATGAACTTGATCCGTGAAATCGCAGCTTCTGGACGCGCAGCAATGGGTCGCCACTCGCTGGATGAGACTTCAACGTCCAGGTCAATGGCCTGCGGGGAGGCTTCATCATTCATAGCCTCCATAGGAGATCCGAACTCTGGCTGCCACTGCTCGACCGAGAATCTCAAACCTGCACCCGCTCTACCTTCGACCCGCCAGTATCTTTTCGGACTTCGAATCTGACGGGAAGACGTTCGGCAAAGTCACGGACGTGGGTAACAACTCCGATCATCCGACCCTTGGATCCAAGCTCTTCCACCGCTCCCGCCACGGTTTCGAGTGTTTCCGAGTCGAGTGTGCCGAAGCCTTCGTCGAGGAAGAGTGACTCTAGGCGCGCTCCGGTAGCCGAACGGGAGGAAACTCCTTCGGCCAGCGCAAGGGCAAGGCTCAGGGAGGCGAGGAATGTCTCCCCTCCGGAGAGGGATTTGACTGAGCGCCGCTCGTCAGCGTTCGCATGGTCAATGATCTGGAAGTCGTTAGCGTCGGTGACCCCAAGGGAGTACTGCCCCATAGACAACTCGCAGAGCTTGACAGAAGCAAGATCGCATAGCTCGCGGAACGATCGGTTCAGCAGCCATGTCTCGAAACGGTTTGTCTTTAGATGCTCCGAGAGTTTTCGGTAGACCCGCTCGTCGGCTTCTAGTTCCTTGATTTCATTTCGGATCGCTTTGGCGCGCTCCAAGCTGGCACCATAGTTTGTAAGATGCTGCTTGGCACTGGAAAGCGCCTCCATGCAACAATCCCGGATATTCCTGTCGTCGGGCAGAACGCCCACTTTCGCCGCTTCTTCGCAAAGCCCTTTCTCTAGGGCTTCTCGCTGCATTTCCGACTCTGTGGCAAGAGTTAGGGCGTCCGTGGCCCTTGTTTCGACGCGTTCTGTGGTGGTCTTCGCCCAATCGTGCAGATTTTGCCATCCCTTGGCGGGATCGTCCGGAAGGTCGCTGGGTGGATTGAGGTGGACCAAGCTCTGCTTTGTTTCGGTGAGTTGGCTGGCTACTATTGTGGCTGCAGATCTGGCTGTTTCCAGTTCTGCTCGTCGCGTTCCCTCGTCCTCGAGGGCTTGGACGAGTGCCCGTTGAGCCACGTCGCAGGCCTCCTGCGCTCTTTCCGCATCGGCAAGCGCCGCTTTTAAATCAGCAATTCCTGGCAAGGAACTAATCTCCTCTAGCTGTGCACGGACCTCCCCCTGTTTCTGTGTCAGCAGACCACTCCTGCTTTTAACCTGTGATTCGGCTTCAACAACGGCTTTAAAGATCTTCCCATGCTCTTCTTCTGCAGCCTTGGCTTCTTCTTGTGCGGTTTTGTAGTCTTCAGGCTCTTCCGTCGGGCAACGTTCGAACGACCCTCCGCAAACAGGGCATGGATCACCTACGCTCAGGCGCTTTGCTACTGTAAATCCCTGATGAGAGGTCTTGATTAGCTCGAACTTCGTCCTACACGCGTCCAAGCGTTCTGAGGCAGCTTTCTCCTTTGCCACTGCACCATCTCTGGCCTCAGTTGCGGCACTGACCTCTCGCTCGAGCTTCTTTAGGTCAGCTTCGGAGGTCGTCAGCTTTTCATAGCTACCGATCTGTGTTTTCAGGCTATCGATGGGAGGGAGCCTGTCCCTAATCTCTTGGTTCTTTGTAACAGTTTCACGAGCGGCAGCGACGTTCTTCGTTGCCACTTCCAAGTTTGTTTGGGCTCTGGCAATGGTTTCGGAGATAGCTGTGACTTCGGGAGGGATGGCGACTTTTCCGAGCAACTCCAAGTCCTTGCCTGCAGCAGTTGCTTCGCTCCTTGCTCGCAACCGCTCCCTTTCCAGATCCTCGATCTTCTTCCAACTAAGGTCGACTCGATCGAACAGGTCAGTTAGAACAGCCGACCTTTCTTCAGCAGCCTTGAGGCCTGCACTAGAGAAATCGCCGATTCCCTGGAGTTCACCCTGCTTGAGTTGCAGAGCACTCCTGAGGCAGTTGGCCCGATTCACGGCGCGGTGCCGAAGCTGGGAGTAGATCTCCAGGCTCATCAGCTTGCGCAATAACTCATTGCGTTCTGCCCCTGAGTCGTGTAGGAATCGTGCAAACGCTCCCTGAGGCAGCAGCACGCATTTGGTGAACTGATCGAAGGTGAGGCCGATCACGCGTTCAATCTCCGGCTGGACATCTCGTATCCCGGCGGCAATCGCCTGTCCCTCTTTCTCGAAAGAGCAGGTGGGGTTTCCGGCTCGCCGCACCCGACGTGCAATAGAGAACTGCTCCTCGCCAACGCTGAAATCCAGTCGAACCTTTGCCTCGAGCTTGCCCTGCGTGATCACCGGCATCACAGCCTTCCGGTCGTAGCGGGGCACCGAACCATAGAGGCTGAACACGATCGCGTCAAGAATCGAAGATTTGCCCGCCCCCGTCGGGCCAGTAAGGGCAAAAAGCTCCACCCCATCAAAGTCGATTACGGTTCGTTCTTTGAAAGAGGCAAAACCTTCGATCTCAAGTCTGACGGGACGCATAGTTGTCCTCCAAAATCCCCTCGAAAGCCGCGATTACTGCATCTTCTTCCTCGTTCTCCTCGACCAGATAGGCGCGGAACAACTGTGCTGGCGTCATTTGTTCGTGGTCGCTCCTGTCGTCGACTTTGATGCTGGTGCTGTACTCTAGGACGACATCCACGACATTGGGGAACAACTCCCGAAGCTCATCGGCCAACCCAACCCGCGGGGATTCCTTGACGATGAGCTTCAGGTAGTCGTCCCCGACATTTCCCTGCTGAAGTTTAAGCTCGTTTAGCGTGCCCTTGAGTTGACGCAGCCTACGCCCACTCTTGAGGGGAATCGGCCTCACCTCAGCCGGAGTACCTGCCTGGGCTTCGACCAGGAGCACAGAGTTCGTGACCTCCGCGTCTCCGAAATCAAGCTGAAGCGGCGAGCCGGAGTACCACATGGGGCAGCCAGCCGCGATTTTCTGCGGGGCGTGCAGGTGCCCTAGAGCCACGTAGTGCAGCGTTGCCGGGAAGATCATGGCTGGCACGTAGTACTCGAAGATCGAGTGGGCCGCGCGCTCGCCGCCTCCCACCTTGCCACCCTGGACGGCGAGGTGAGCTACTGCGAGTTGGACGCATCCCTCCTCAAGACCCTCACAGAGTCGTCGCACGATGTTGCCGCAAATCTCCTGGTAGGTAAGGACGTTCTGAGCGGGTTCTACAGACATGATTGCGTCAGCTTTAACCGCACCTTTTTGCGAGAGGAACGGGATAAGGGCGATGGCAACCTTCTCGCCAGACTTCGATTGGACGGAGATGACTCCCCCGCTCTCGGGGCGCGCGAGGAGAGCGCCGGCAGTGACATTCACCCTTCTGAGCAGGGGTGCGATGGCGCTCAGTCGGTGAGGGTGGTCGTGGTTTCCCGAGATCACAACCACTTGAGCGCCTGTCGCCGCGAGGTCCAGCAGAGCTTCGTACACAATGTCCTCCGACTCCGCAGTGGGAGATACTGAGTCAAAGAGGTCACCGGCGACGATAACCAGATCAACCGCCTCTCCGAGCGCAATGGCTCCGATTTCCTTCAGGACCTCACGGTGCTCGGTAGCGCGTGAGCGGTTCCGGAGTGTGCGCCCAACGTGCCAGTCTGCAGTATGTAGAATCTTCATTTACATAAACCCCTTCAACTTGGCATTTGCGCTGGACCAAATCTGCCTCTTGTACTCCCAGTCGTATCGCTCCCCACGAGCATCGAAGAACGCGTCGACATCAGATTGAGTCAAACGCTTTAGCCCACGTCGTTGAGCAACTTCGACGATCTCGGCCACGTAGCCTTCCAGTGCATCCCGACGCCTTGCGGTCTCCTGCTCCACCGCAACAGGGAGTTGTTGAGCGATGGACTCCTGCACTTTGCGAAACTGACTGCGTTGGTTGGACGGCAAGCTGTAATCGTGTACGTGTTCGACGCCCTTTGACGTGAAGTAGCTTTGCAGAACCATAAACGGATTTAGCCGGCTGACGGGAGCGCCTGCTTCACTGGATAAAGCAAAGCTTATGGCTTCCGATGCTAAATCGCTTGGTTGAGTCTCAAGGAACCACTTCGGCAGGCACTCTTGATCCTCGTCATCATCCTCCCAGCGGCTGACCCTAGTTGCTAAATGCTCGGCGACGTCTAGATACTCAGAGTTCTCGGTGGTAGGGGCCCGCACGCCAAACTGGAGCCAAAGTGCAATGATGCAATCATCTTCGCGCCACATCATGCACTGCTTCTTCACACAACCACCCCGAATTAGGGGGCACATTGGAGATTCTCCTTGAACTTCTCCCATCAATTACCGCCCATTCTAGCAAAGGGATCTTCGTCGGGGGACAGGTTGCTGAGTCCGCTTGCGTTCATATCGACTTCTGAAAACCGTGTTGCCCAAGATGGAAAAGGAAACTCGACAGAGAGAGGCACTGGCACCAACGGTTGCGATACGATCATCGTGCCGGGCTTAAGAATCACGGCACGAGCCTGGAGCGCTCCTTTCAAGTATCCGTATTCAGAACGAGTTGCTTCAGCGCTATCCAAACGCCCGACAACGCGTATTGCAGACATGCCGGTAATGCGGCGCTCAACCTCGCTTGCCGTCTGCTGGGCTCCGATGAGAATCATTCCTAGGGATCGACCTCGTTCCGCGATGTCGATCAAAGCCTCTTTGATAGGGCTGCCCCCCTCGCGCGGGGCATACTTGTTTAGCTCGTCGAGGACGACAAACCAAAGCGGCCTCGATCGCCCCTGAGCTTCCTTATCGCGCATCGTCTTCCGCAGCAAGACGCCGACCACGAATCGCTGGGCTCGATCATTGAGACTGTGGATATCGACGACGGTGACTCTTCGCTCAAGCTCAATTCGATGCTGATCGGCATTGACCAGATCCGCCCGGATGAGATGGCCAAGATGCTGTCGAGCGCTTTGCAATCTCCGTATGAATGCATTGATTGTGCCGGTTGTGATCGATGATCCCGTCCATTGTTGATTTGCGCCCTCAACCTGAACCGTAACATACTCCACGAGATCGTCGAATGTTGTTAGAGTGCGGCTGGTGTTGTCTTCGCGAATACGGATGGCTCCTTGCTCTGCAGCCTCTGCCCGGCGCAGTTGGGCAATGACGTTTTGTGCAACGATCGTATATTGCTGGCGGTCATCATCGACGTCAGCGAACAAGAACTCCATGAGACCGTCACGACAGAACTCATGCAGTGTCCAAAAGAACGACCGAACTGCTCCGTCCGTTCGACTATTGACGTCGGGAACGCCATTCTGATCGTCTCGGCGAGGAGGTGCCCAGAATGCAACGCTCTCAAACGGCCCGGGAGCAAGCCCAAGCGCCGCATATCTTGCTCGGTCAGAGTCCGACAAGGCGGAATTGGGCTTATCCAGAAAAAGGAGGTCCTCTCCCTTTACGTTGAAGATGAGAGCTTTGGAGTTCGTTACCTCGGCACCGAGTACACCGGATTCGAAAAGGCTGTATAGCAGGAAAAGAGCGTAACTTGTCTTGGTTGCGACTCCCGACATGCCACTGATGTTGATGTGGGCTCCCTTAGTCCCGTCGATGAACTCCAAACTCGCATAAACAGGCTCGTTTTCTCGCGTGAGGCCCACCGGAACTTGCCCCAGCATGTCGTCAAAGTACAGCGCGGAAGCTCTCTCGGCTCCTTGCGTTTTGCGCACCTCCTGCCCAGGTCGCGGCGGCAGGAAGACCTCGGGCTCACAGCGGGTCACGAGTATTTGCGCGGCTTCACAAATTTCAGCCGGCAACAATCCTTGCGATATGAGAAACACATCGCTGTCAAAGCGAGCACCTTCGTGACGTGCACGGACATTGTTCACGACACCATAGACAGTTATCGATTCGCGGCCGGGAACCTCGCGGGTCACGGCAACCACGTCATCCAGTTGAAGGAACTGTCCGGGTTCAACAGCGACCCAGAACTCCAGAGGAGTAGAGTCTTCTGTTCCTAGTACTCTACCGACTGCGATGCTAGATGCCTGATCCTCGATAGGCATTCCTGGACCAATCTCTTCATTCATACGGTTTCTGCCCTCGGGATTAAGACTATGGCAGGTCTGGCTTGGATCCGAACCTGAATCGCTATTGCCATTGAGCCGCAATCAACCTCACACGATCTATCCTCTCTGAGTGTAACGTGTTCAGTGCGCACTGCACAACTATACCAGACGTTTCGGCCGTGTCAAGGGTTGTCGGAATCATTTTCTGTTGAAGTTCTCAAGGCGAATGCGTGCCGACTGGAGGCTGACATTAGCTTCGCTGGAGAGCATCCTGGCTGCTTCCTCAATCGATGTCCACCCACTTGGGAACAGTTGGGATACGTGCGCGGTCGGCATCAGAATGTGGCTCGCAAACATGTTTGCCTGCCACTCCAGTTTGTTGCGGGTGCCCCCCGCGCCCCGGTGCAACTGAACGACTGCCTTTGACGACTCTGTGTAGAAGTCGAAGACTCCCTGCAAAAAATGGGGCTTGTGGAGAATGTAGTGGCCGTATTCATGGGCCCACGTAAACCTACGTCGACCCTCGTGCGCGATCGATTCGCGAACAAACATCTTGTCCCGTGAGAAGTCGTACGCGCCAAGGACATCGGGTTCGAACTCAGGATGGTCGTCATCGAAGTATTCGACCTCGATTTTCTCCATGATTTCGACTAGGGCTTCGATGTCGATAGGAAGTGCGGGCCGGGTTCCGGTTTCGCGCTCGAAGCGCACCAGCTTGTCCCGGACGATGCGCTCTAGTCGGGCAACTGGTAGAAACTGCACTCCGCAGAAGCATGCCGGTACAGGATCAAACTCCGTCGCCATCCTCAGAAAGCTCCTCAGCTAGTTTAGAAAGCTGTTCGACCTGTTCACGGGAGAGGTCCTTTGCCGCTCGGAACAACCTGACGAACTCGGGTCGATCCTCCACGGCTTGCTTGGCTACGTCATCCCATCGACCGGCGAGTCCAATTAGATCATCAAGCGAAGTTTCGAGCAGTTCCGCGATTTTGGTGAGTCGATCGGGCGTTGGTGGCGGCAAGGTCCCGTTCTCAACCCCGCTCACATAGGTTGGACTGACGCCCAGGGCATCTGCGAACTTCCGGAGCGTCAGGCCCTTCGCAACCCGGAGATCCCGCTGCTTGGCTCCGTAGCGATTGGATGGACCCACTTCTTCCGTCATTGTCAACTGCACACTTTACACGATGGCCGCGAATATGTCAAGCTCTTGGAGCCTGTGCGCAACGAAAACGACACTTGCCGAGAACTCGTCGAACCAAAACTTCGGGAGTCGGGCTGGGAGTCGAGTCCTCACTCGATGACCGAGCAATACAGGATCACGAAAGGACGAATCGTGGTCGCGGGCCAGGTTGCGCGACGTAGGGAGGCGCTGAAGGCCGACTACCTGCTGAAATACACGGGTGATTTCAACATCGCGGTTGTCGAGGCTAAGGCTGAGTCGGAGCTTGCTGCGAATGGGGTCCAACAAGCCATCCGGTATGCGCAGATGCTCGGACTCTGTTTCGCCTATTCGACGAACGGGCACGATATCATCGAGATCGACCTAACCACGGGAGTTGAGGCTAACGTCAGTCAGTTTCCCACTCCAGAGGAACTTTGGCATCGGCTCAATGGCACGGAGCCGTTGGACGCCGATCAGACGGCCCATGTCCTTGCGCCGATCTATTCCGCTGGCTCTCATGAGGAACGGTATTACCAGCAGATCGCCATCAACCGGACGGTTGAGGCGATCGTCCGTGGGCAGAAGCGTGTGCTACTCGTCATGGCAACGGGTACAGGCAAAACTCCGACCGCATTCCAAATCTGCTGGAAGCTCTGGACGTCAAAGTGGAATGCCAGGAACGACCCCACGCGCAAGCCTCGCATCCTTTACTTGGCTGATCGAACGGTGTTGGTCGACGACCCGAAGGACAAGACCTTTGCTCCCTTCGGTGATGCTAGGGGAAAGATCGAGCGCGGGAACGCGATCAAGTCCCGCGAACTCTACTTCGCGACCTATCAGGCCATCGCAGAGGATGAATCCAGACCGGGGCTGTACAAGGAATATGCTCCGGACTTCTTCGATTTGATCATCGTCGACGAATGCCACCGGGGCAGCGCGAGGGAGGATTCGGTCTGGCGAGATATCCTGGAATACTTCGAGCCTGCATTCCAACTCGGTCTCACCGCCACACCAGTAAGGCGGCACGATGGCGACAGCTACGACTACTTCGGCGATCCGATCTACACCTACTCGCTGAAGCAAGGGATTGAAGACGGCTTCCTAGCTCCATACCGAGTCCATCGCATCGTCACGCATTACGACGCGGTTGGCTACCGGCCCAGTCAGGGCGAGGTAGATCGGCTCGGTCAGGCGATCCCGGACGGTGAGTACAGCACGAAGGACTTTGAGCGAACGATTGCCCTCCGGGCGCGCACTAAGGCGATCGCGAAGCACTTGACAGATTTCATGAAAGCACACGATCGGTTCGCTAAAACGATCGTCTTCTGCGTCGATCAAGAACACGCCGCTGAGATGAGGCAGGAGTTGATAAACCTCAACTCTGACCTGGTTAAGAAGCATCCAAACTACGTCTGTCGCGTTACGGCCGACGAAGGAGACCTAGGCAAAGGACACCTTTCCGACTTCCAAGACTTGGAGAAATCGACGCCCGTTATCCTCACAACGAGCCAATTGCTGACGACCGGGGTCGATGCCCCGACTGTCAAGAATGTCGTTCTCGCTCGCATCATCGGATCGATGGTTGAGTTCAAGCAGATCATTGGACGCGGTACGCGCGTGCGCGAAGACTACGGCAAGCTCTTTTTCAATATTCTCGACTACACCGGCACAGCGGTCACGATGTTCGCTGATCCAGACTTCGACGGCGAGCCATTGCCACCTGACGAGCCTGGAGGTGGGGGAGACGGCGAACCGCCGCAGGTTCGAGAAGGACGTCGCAAGTATTACGTGGACGACGGAGTAGTTCAGGTGGTCGCGCATGTGGTCTACGAACTCGATGCGAACGGCAACCAACTTCGTGTCATTCAATACACAGACTTCACCAAAGAGCAAGTTCGGAGGCTCTATCCAAGTGCGGAAGACTTGCTCGCGGATTGGTCGAAGCCGGACAAGCGCACGCAGATCATCGAAGCCCTTCGTGATAGAGGGATTGAGTTTGACGAACTTGCTAAGGTTGCGGGAAAGCCAGACGCCGATCCCTTCGACCTCATGTGCCATCTCGCATATGGTGCACCCCTGCGGTCCAGGCGAGAACGCGCGCAGAACCTCAAGAAGCGGCAGGCCGAGTTCTTCGACCAATTCGGTCCGACCGCGAGGATGATCCTCGAAGAGCTACTCGCGAAATACGAGGAGGTGGGTGCGAGTCAGTTCGTCATCCCCGATGTTCTCCAAGTTCCCCCCATCTCAGAGCACGGCTCAATCCAGGAAATTGCCTCTGAGTTCGGCGGTCCAGTTCAACTGCGTGACGCGGTGACGAAGCTACAGGAAATGCTCTATATCTCGGAGGTCGGATGAGTCAGTCCCTTAGTCGGTTCGAAGCGAACAAGCAGGATGTTGAGGACTTGCTGGGGTTCCATTCAAAACTTAGCGGAGCGAAGCGTGGACGGCGACCACCTGAGCACCAAATTTTGAACAAGTCTGCGATTCTTTTCTGTGCAGCCATTTGGGAAGCGTACATCGAAGATCTGGTGGAGGAGTCAATAAACCATCTTGCGACCAACTGCACGGATCGTACGAAACTGCCCGCGTACCTGATTGGCGAGATTGAGAAACACTCGCAAGGAATCATCAAAGGTGACGCCTCCAAACTGTGGGACTTCGCTTCCAAATCCCTTGGCGACCTTCTCCGAGATAATGCCAAGCGCGTCGCCAACACCCTTCCAAAGACGGGAAATGAATTCAACACCGCCAAGACTGCTCAAGCCTCCTCGTTGATCAGTAATACGCTGGGCCTTGAGAAGATCGAAGACCAGTGGTTCTGGTCAAAGATGACCGCATCCAGCGCCCAGACCAAGCTAGACGAATACATTTCACTTCGAGGCGACCTTGCCCACGGGAAGAAGGACTTGGGTGCCGTTCGAAAAGATGCGGCCAAGCGCATGATGAATCACATCGAGAGGCTTGTCAAGAAGACCGACAAGCTTGTTTCAACTCACTTGAAAACGATCACGGGAGTGGACCTCTAATGCCCCGAGGAAAGAAAAACACCGATGCCGCCGCGCCGCTCTCTACGCGAGAGTCCCTAAGCTCGACCATCAAGACTATCCGCAACATCATGCGGAAGGACAAGGGCCTGAACGGTGACCTCGACCGGCTGCCAATGCTCACGTGGCTGATGTTCCTCAAGTTCCTCGACGATTCCGACGAGATGCACAAGGTCAGCGATGAGCTTGCTGGGCGGCCCCACAAGGAGTTGATCGAGCCGCCATACAGATGGCGAGATTGGGCTGGACCCGTGGATGGTTTGACCGGCGACGAACTCAAAGCGTTCATCAACCAAGACGAAGCCATCCGGCCAGACGGGACGCGCGGACTCGGCCTCTTTGCCTACCTGAAGACTCGTTCGGGTGGCCGGGGAGACGTTCTTGCGTACGTCTTCCGCGAACTTCAGAATCGGATGGCAAATGGCTATCTTCTGCGCGACGTGGTGAACAAGATCAATGAGGTCAAATTTACGTCGAGCGAGAACATCCACACCCTTAGCCACCTCTACGAGTCGATGCTCCGAGAGATGCGCGACGCGGCGGGCGACTCTGGCGAGTTCTACACCCCTCGCCCCGTCGTCAAGTTCATGATCCAGATGCTTGATCCCAAGCTCGGTGAGACCGTGCTCGATCCGGCTTGTGGAACAGGTGGTTTCTTAGTGGAAGCCTACGAGCACATCAAACAGCAAGCTCGATTGGCAGAGCACTATCGCGTGCTTCAAGAGCACACGCTCTTCGGCAACGAAGCCAAGTCCTTGCCGTATCTCCTTGCTCAGATGAATCTCGTGCTCCACGGCGTCGAGTCACCCAATATCACCATCGGCAACTCGCTTGCCGTCAAGCTCACTGAAATCGGCGACGCCGAGCGCGTGGACGTCATCGCCACCAATCCGCCTTTCGGCGGCGAAGAAGAGCGCTCGATCCAGAACGGTTTCCCCGCCGACAAGCGCACAAGCGAAACCGCGCTCCTCTTCCTGCAACTCATCATGCGCAGACTTCGACGGCAGCCCAAACCAGGTCGCGCTGCAGTCGTTGTGCCGAACGGCGTGCTCTTCGGGGATGGTATCTGCGCCCGTATCAAGGAGGACTTGCTCAAGGAGTTCAACCTGCACACCATCGTGCGGCTTGGCTCTGGGGCGTTCGCGCCGTATACCGACATCCCCACCAACCTCCTGTTCTTCGATCGCGAGGGCCCCACGCGCGAGGTGTGGTACTACGAAGTAGCGCTGCCCGAGGGGAAGAAGAAGTACAGCAAGACCGCTCCGATGTTGGAAGAAGAGTTCCAACCCGCCGCCGACTGGTGGATGGATCGGAAAGAGTCGGACCGGGCGTGGCGTGTACCGATTGCGGACATTGAGGCTGGCGATCTGAACCTAGACATCAAGAATCCGCGAGGCAGTTCTGTCGAAGACGATGCCGCCCCGCATGAGATCGTGGCACGCATGATCGAGAACCAGAGACTGGTGGGCGGCCTTCTTGAGGACATTAACAACCTAGTTCGAGAGGGCTCGGCGTGACCATCGCCAGCACGATGGAGGTCGAGCCCGTACCACTCGGTCAATTGCTCCAACGTTCGACGGAGACAGTGCGACTTGCTTTGGATGCAGAGTATTCCGAGGTTACAGTTCGCCTAAATGGCAATGGTGCAAAGTTGCGCCGAAAGGTTCGTGGGGCGGAGATCGCGTCCGAGAGCCGTTACCTTGCGCGAGCGGGCCAACTAATCCTTTCCCGCATCGACGCGCGACACGGCGCAGTAGCCCTCCTGCCGGACTCCTTGGATGGAGCCGTTGTCACCAACGACTTTCCTCTCTTTGACTTCAACATTGCGCGGGTCATCCCAGAGTATTTGTCGCTCGTAATTAAGGCCGAGGAGTTCGTGGAGCTTTGCAAGCGCGCGAGCAAGGGTTCCACAAATCGAGTTCGGATTAAGGAGGACCTGTTCCTTGCCCTCACCATCCCCCTCCCCTCGCTCGATGAGCAGAGGCGCATAGTAGCCAAGGTTCACGAGGCGATGGGGGCGCTGGATCGCGCGGCCACATTCCACGCCCAAACTGTCGCCGACTTCGACCGCCTCCTCATCGCCCTCGCCCACCGCGATGATCTGACTGACGACCAAAAGCGCGAGCGCGGCTGGCGCAAACTCCGTCTCGGCGATGTCATGCATCTTGACCTCGATCCCGTTAAAGTCGACCCCAGCGAGGACTATCCGAACCTTGGCATCTACAGCTTCGCTAAGGGGCTGTTCGAGAAGCCGCCGATCTCAGGTTTGGCGACAAGCGCGGCGGTTCTCAACCGAGTGCAGTCGGGACAGTTCATTTTCAGCCGCCTCTTTGCCTTCGAGGGTTCGTATGGCTACGTTTCGGCCGACTTCGACGCATTCTACGTCTCAGGCGAATACCCAACCTTCACCTGCAATCCAAATGAGTGTCGGGCTGAGTTCGTATTTGCCCACTTCAAGCCCGAGCGCATCTGGCAATCACTTTCTGCAAAGAGCAAAGGACTTGGCCTCCGACGCCAACGCGTTCAGCCTCCCGCGATCCTCGCACACGAAGCCTGGGTGCCACCTATGCCAGAGCAGGAGCGCATCGCCGAAGTCCTCACCGCCCAGCGGCGCTTCACAGCAACCGACACCTTTCAACGGGATGCCGACGCTCTACGTCGGTCGATCCTTTCGAAAGCCTTCCGAGGTGAACTTTGAGTTTCAACAACATCGCTGACCTGCCTCAGGAGTGCGCTTATTGCGGCTCTAACGAAGACTTGACCAAGGAACACGTCATTCCGCGTTCGTTCGAAGCAGAAAACGCCGCGAACTGGGAACCGGTCATCGTTTGGGCATGCACGAGGTGCAACGGCGAAAAGTCGAAACTCGATTCGAGGGTGAGGGACCTCTTTGCAATCGATATCTTCGGAGGCAACCACGAAACCGCGCAAAAGCTCATGGCTGGGAAGATCAAACGCAGTGTGCAGCGTTCGATTGAGCTTGGACACCGCAATGCGCTACTTGAACTCGCCAAGTCCATGTCGCCTGATCGCATAGTTGGTGCGGATGGCATCGTTCTCGCTGAGGGGATGGGGACAAAGCTGTCGGACGATCCTTTCACTCCGTGGTTTAGTCTGGTTATCAAGGGAATCGCTATGGCACTCAGCAACACACGGTTTGCAGAAGCCTTTGATCTTGATCTTGGTCGCTATTACCCGGCTCATACGGCTTGATCCGGGAGCAACTTCAAGCTATCGGGGCCCCAGATCCGGTGGTGCTGGGCAGCCACACCAAATTCACTTACAGGACCGTTGATGGAGCGTCTACTGGATTTGGAGTGTGGGTCTTCCAGTTCTACGGTGGCGTTGTGTTTGCCGCATTCGTGACGCCCGAAGGGATGATTCCGGAGGTCGAGGAGTAATGCTGGTGAGGCTCACACGAGTTGCGAAATGAACTTGCGTTCACTCTTCTCCAAGCGCGAAACCGCCACGCCGCGACCGGTCAATGAACCGCAGCCCTTGTCTCAGCAGGAGTTGTTCCTGCTGTCGTTGTTCCTGAAACCTCGGCTCCGGCAGACCATTACGGGGCCAGGATGGAATGACGTCTGGCGAGCTTCATTGGGTAAGGAGCCCGCGCGAGTCCTCGATGGCTTCGTGACGCAAGGTCTTTTGCGCACCTGCGACAGTGCGGAGAAGCTTGAAGTCAAGTTCCGCGTCCCGGAGCTTGTCGACATCTGCAAACGTCACGGCCTCGCTCACAAGGGCAAGAAAGCGGAACTGATTGCTACGCTGGTCGAAAGAGTCAGTCCGAGCGAGATCGCTTCCATGACATCAGACGTGCATCCCCTGCGATGCACTGAGGTTGGGACTACCTTGGCTGACGCTTATAAGCAGAAGGCGGACGCGGCTCGGCAAGAAGCTGAGGATTCATGTATGGATGCGCTCCAACGAGGTGAACTGGCGCAGGCTTGCCAGATCGTGCGGCGGTTCGAAGCGCGTCAACCTCTTCCGAGAGGCATGGGCGTTGACTGGTCCAATCCCGACATTTCGCACGAGCTTGGACTGCTGGTGGCGCTCTTCCAGGATAAACCACCTTCGACAGCACCGCCGACCACGATCGCAGCAGCGATGGGCTTGCTCTGGGGGACGGGACCGGAGAAGTGGCTCCCCAAGGAACCGTCCGATTCCAGTAAACGCCGACGCCGCACACCGGAAGAGAAGGCAGCGGAGGTGGCCGCACGAATGGAAGCATTCCGAGCAAACCATGAGAGGACACTTGAAGGCTATCGGGCGAACAGAGACGTGATCATCGCTGTAGAGATCCTCGCCGCCCAATCTTCATGCGACTTCTGCAAGAGCAGAGTCGGCCGCTATCCGCTCGATTCCGTGCCTCCATTGCCTCACTCAGAGTGCACTCACGACATGGGATGCCGGTGTGTATACGTCCCGGTGACAAGACTGAGCGACCTTTAACATTGCTTATCAGGAGAAGCTGTCCTGTTTCGGTTAGTCGTTGTGCTCGATTTGATTCTCACTCGCCCGCTCGACTCCATGAAGCAGCAGCCAAAGGGTCAGCGGGACTAGGATGATGTTGCTCGGGCTGTAGAAACTTCCCGCCGAAACAAGCCCATGTGAGACGTTGTTCCGAAGGTTCGCCCCAGCATGCTCGGCCAGCAAGCCTCTCAACTCAAAGGCGAGGTCTTGTCCGAAGATCTGGCTGAATGCCTCAGTCTCCACGATCTTGTTGATCGGGAACTCGTCCTGCGTCCCATCTTGGCGCAAGAAGGTGGTGAGAACGCCGTGTTGGTTCAGCACGTGCCGGAATGAGTTCTCCAACTGCGGTACGAGCAGGTGCGTCGCAATGAGGTAATCGCCTTCAATTCCCGATTGAAGGCCGCGCGCGAAAATCGGTTCACGTCCCTTCGGGACGAAGAGATTGTCGTTCAATAGCCAGTCCAGACAACCTTCCTCCCACGGGTGCTCGCCAGCAATCATGTGTCGGATCTGCTCGGCCATCCACGCGGTCACCGGTCTGGTCATCTCCGCCATCCGCCACATGTGTAGTTGGAGCAACTCGTCGCTTGGCTCCTCATTCAGCGGCATTGCGGGGATCACGAAGGCGACCTTGCCGTCTTCGCGCAAGATGGAGTTCGAGAAGATGCTCGAAAGAGGACTCTGGGTGACGTGCTCTCGGACCATCTCACGTAGGCGTTCCTTGCCGATTGGTCGGACCTGAATTGCCCAGAATGCCAGGGCATCTCGGAGACTCATACCCTTGACCTTCTCGATGTGCTCGATCAGTTGTGGATCTATCGGGACGCTGGTTTCGATCTTGCCCAGGTGCTCCAATCGCTCCTTCTGAAGCTCGTGAAGGCGCTTCATGAGTTCCTCTTGCCGTTCCTTGGGAGCACCTGCCTGCCTCAGCGTGAGCAAACCCTGTTCAAACCAATGCTCAGCAGCGAGTCCTGGCTTCCCAGCCATCGTCTCTCCGACTGAAATTTGAGCTTCTCCCTGACGAAGCGAAGCCTCGGTAGCGCCCGCTTCGTTCCCCGCCTTCCTTCTACACGTTGCGACGAGGGCCCAATAGTCGGCAGCGGTTATCCAGTCTTGGCGACCTTCAGCGCCCTCTGCGGACTTTTCCGCGTAACCCGCCAGCAATGCGGGATCACCAATCTTGTATGCAAGGGCGAGGTCGATGATTGATCTGGTCAAGTACAGAGGATCGCTCCCGTCCAACTTGGCGAGGAGTTCGAGAGCATAGTCCGCGACCGCATTGCGTTCTGCGCTCTGCTTACCCAGCGCTCCGGCGATCTGCATGGCTCGCTGCAATCGGTGAAATCCGTGCACCCACTCAGCGGGGTCCATCAACGCCTTGGCACCCTCCAGATATGCGGCGGCCGCGACCCGCGCTGCTTGGTGATCCTTTCGCCGAATCCAAAGGATGTCGGCCAACCTTGCTTTCATTTCTCGGTCGGCGATTTCGGCGTACACGGCCGCGATTGGGTCAAGGTGTTGATCCTCGAAATCACTCAGCGCGGCAGATCGCGAGTTCGCCATGACAAACATGGGCTTCAGCGGCTCGGCTGCGTCGTTTGAGTCATAGAACATCGACGACGCCGATCCAAGCAGCACGTAGACTTGCTCTGCGCGTCTGTCTCCAGCTTCAGCGGCGACTCTGGCGGCGGCGAAGAGCGGGGTTGAATAGTTGTCAACCTCGTCTCGCTTGTCTTGCTCGATCGTGTCAAGCCACGGGACTACGCGCAAGTCGTCTGCCGTGACGTGCAGGTCCGTGAACATCAGCTTCGGTGCTTCTGGGGTGTGTTCTTCCAATTCGCATTCTCCATATCAGCGGATTGCAATCCGTGAGTGTTTAGTGTATACTGAACACTCATTCAAAGTCAAGGACACGAACTGATGGAAATTTCACTCACCGAATTTGTCGACTTCATCGTCAAGACGGGCACGTCCCGGATGACGCACGTGAACTCCCTGAGGAAGCGCGGTCCATATAGTCCTGCCACGGACTACTACAAGGGGTTGAGGGAAGCCATCGTTGAGTTCCACGCTGCGGGTTCATCTGATGGCACGATCCTGGAGAAATCCGTCTCGGTTCATGTCAGCACCCACAAGGGAAGCAAGTGTCCGGCGCGGCTTGAAGCCTATCGTCGCTTTCTGGGGCGAAAGCGGGTCGTGTGGTTCGCGCCACCGAAGAGCGAGTGGCGCTTCGATGAACTCGTCGTTAGACTCAATCCTGAGCTTGGCTTGAACTGGAACGGCACGAGTACGGTCATCAAGCTCTATTGGAAGGAAGCCCAGCTTACAAAGAGGCAGGTCGAAATGATCCTCTATATGATGCACGCCGTTCTCGGGCCCTTGGTCGAAGAGGGAACGCAGATGGCGATCCTCGACATTCCCAGCGCCAACCTGATCACGTCGCCGTTCCCATCGGCCAACCTAATGCCGTTGCTCCGGTCCGAAGCAAGAGCGTTCGTTGAGCTATGGCGAGGCTTAGAGGAGGATTCACAGTGAGCGAGGAGGTTAGGGAGATTTCCATCCAGCACTCGATGAGTGCGATCGTTGAGTCAGGCTGGGGCGAAATGGTTCGTAAGTTCCGCCCGATCGTCAAAGCAACCGCGATGGCTACCGAAGTCAACGTCCTCTTCGCCATCGCGTTAAGGCTAACGCGACTGGCCATAGCGAGTGACCTCCTTGCAAAGAAGGGGCTCGACGAGGAAGGTCACATCCCTCAACGATCGGCCGTCGAGGCCTATGTCAATCTCTGCTACATCTTCTACAGTGGTCCGCGACGCCGCGACAAGCGGGGCACACCGAAAGAGAAGACCACCCGAGACCTCTGTCTTCAGTTCTGTGCGTATGCCGACATCGCATATTACAAGCTGGTCAAGGCGGATACGGATCGAGTTAGGTCAACTTTCAAGAAGCGCCAGGGCGTCAATGACTCTGAGTTCGACGCGATGCTTTTGGAGTGGGCTCGCTGAAATCGCGACATGGCTCAACTGGGGTGAAGGCGACCATCACACGGACAGCGACATTGGCCACTATGGCCAAGGCGGCAAATCTGCTTGTGGATATCTGGGCGACTCCCTGCGTCTATGGGCAAAGAAGGCGGGAGAGTCCGAACTTTGGATGTTCGAGGACCTCAACTGGCGAAATCGAACGGACTTTGCAGACTTCGGTGCTCCCACACCCCATGACCCAGCAAGCGCTCCTGCGACCGTCCAACGATGCTCTCTGAACTCAGGGTGTGTTCGCATCGAAATCGAGGACGTCATCAACGGCCGTCAGTGGAGAGTCGATTCGCTCATGCGGGACCTTGCCACTGTGTACGACCGGCTTCTCCGATTTGGGCAGCTTCAGATTGTCGTGAACGGCTCGCTAGTCAAGCCAGTCGATTTGCCGCTCGATGCGTCGATCGGGAAAATCCCGATTGACGTCAAAGTTGGCGATGTGACCGCGAGAGGCTGGGCAGGTCGACTGGAACGCGGAAAGCTGAAAGACGGATACGTCAAGGCTGGATTCCGGCTCTTTGCTAAGGGCCGCATGATGGTCGAAAACGAATCGTTCGGCTTCAACTTCGCCGCAAAGGGCTCTCTCAATCAGTTCGTCTCCGAACTTGAGATTGACGGTCTGACCCCAAATCTCAACAAGAGTGGCTTCGTCGAACGCGACGATCAGGTCTACAAAGACCTGGGTCGTGAAGTTCTGAAGGAGTGTGCAGCCCTCATAAGGCAACTTCGCGAAGGTCACGACGAGAAAATTCTTGGCCGTGAGAAGAAGACGGCAAAAAGAGTTCGTGGACAACTCAAAGAGATGTTCAAGCATCTTGCCGAAGGCGTGGGGGATGAGCCGGTCGAAGTGCAAGAGACCCCGACTGGTGAGGGAAACGAGGGCCGCAAGCCACGAGAACCCAGGGAGAAGTCCGAGGGCTCCAAAGAGCCCAAGGGTGAGAAGACGGGCCGCGAGAACACGCCGAAATCTCCGGCACCGGACGGAGCCGTGGGAACCCTGCGTCGCCTGATGCGTCGACTCAAGAATGGCAAGGACTGCCCGGAAATTGAAGTCGTCGCGGGAAGCCCTGAGGTTCGCTCGGCGCTTGTCGAAGAGGATGGCAAAGTCGTCGTTCAAATCAACAAGAACTTTCCCGGTTACGCCAAGGTCGATGGCGCGGATTCGTACATCGCTGAAACGGTGCTCATCGAACTATTGATGCGCGACGAGGATTGCCAACTCGCGCCCGCTCTAGTTGAGCGCGTTAACTTCTTGCTCGTTCGTTGGTCGGGTGTCGCGTCCAGCGAAATCCACGACGAGCAAGACGCGGTTTAAGGAAGAGTCAGAAGGTGGGCACGAGCAATTTCGTGCCCACTCTCATTTTGTCGACCGATTTTGATCCAAAAAGAACGAACATATTCATATATGACCGCATGCCTTCGATTCCGACCTGCACCCTATTGGCCCAGACCACGTAGATTTCGCCGCGATCCGATTCACGACGAACTTTCCAATTGTCACGACGATTTCCGTTCATACCTCTCAAGAGCTTACGGCCGCCACGTGACTCTCGAAGAAGCCGATAGTGCGAAGCGACGGCTGCGCGATTTCCTTACAGGACTCCGAAAATGCAAAGCAACCTCAAATCAAAACTATCTGCTGGACGACAAGTCTTAACACCATCTGGCCCCGACCTTAAGGAGTGCGTGCTCTATCGGCGCGTGTCGACGAAGGAGCAGGAAGACGAGGGCTGGAGCCTTGATTCCCAACTGCGTGAGGCAAGGCAATGGGCTGAGCGAAATGGGTACAGGATCCTTGACGATTTCGTTGAGAGCCACTCTGCCAAGCGAGAAGGCAGGCCAGCATTTGCACGAATGTTGAGAGTGCTCGCTGAGTTTCCTGGAGCATGTATCATCACCGAAAAGACTGACCGGCTTATCAGAAACCGGAAGGATGCATTGGCCTTGGAGGCTATGGGTGTCTCGGCATATTTTCTACGAGAAAACCGGTGGTGGTTGCCTGACGCCAGGGCCCACGAACGACTAGTTCAAAATTTCAAGGTCTTGATGTCCGAACACTATTCAGACAACCTTTCGGAAGAAATTCGAAAGGGACTAGACGAAAAGGTTCAGCAGGGCATCTATCCCACACATGCTCCGCTCGGATACTTGAACGTACCCGAGCCGGGAACCAAGCGCAAGATGATTGCCATCGATCCGGTGCGCGGCCCGATCGTGCGGCAGTTGATGCTCGAATATGCAAGCGGCGCGCACTCGATCAAGACCTTAGCGGTGCGAGCGGAAGAGCTTGGATTGAGGACGAAGAAGGGCAAACGCGTCCATAAGAGCGGCATGGAGGACATTCTTCGCAATCCAGCATACTGCGGGATAATCCGCTGGAACGGTGTTGACCACGACGGAGTTCATGAGCCCCTGATTTCCGAAGCTACATGGCAAACCATTCAGGATGTGATGTCGGGTCGTGGCACGAGTCGCGTCCGTTACGGAGCCAAGAACCTTGCTTATCGAGGAATGCTGCGCTGCGCCTGTGGTCACCAAATGTCGGGGGAGGTCAAGAAGGGCAAATACACCTACTATCACTGCACGGGCATGCACGAGTGCGCGCGCCCATTCGTCCGCGAAGAGGTTTTTGACGATTTCTTCGTCTCACTCTTGGAGGGACTCGTCCTCCCTGACTTCATTCTCGAAGAACTCTGTAAGGACGTGCGGGCCCAATACGAGGAGGAGCGCACCGTCGATGCCGCCCGGATGTCGGCACTGGAGGGCCAGCTAAGACGAGCGAAATCCAGGCGAGAGCGCCTTTACGACGACTACGCCGACGGCGTTCTTAGCCGTGAAGAACACAAAGAAAAGAAGCAGGCCCTCGTTAGTGAGATACGGGAAATCGAGGTAACGATGGCGTCCCTGTCCGGTCAAGAATCGAGTTCCTACGACGAGGCAGTTGAGATTCTAGAACTCGCCAAGACCGCCCATCTTAGGTTCAAAACAGCCGGTCCGGACGAAAAACGCCAAATCGTCTCTGCAATGCTCTCGAACTGCAAATTCGACGGCGAAAAGGTGGTCGCAGACCTCAATATGCCGTTCGATTTGATGCTAAACGTGGCAAGAGAGGGGGCCGGGGCTGGCCCGGAAAACGAGAAATCTGTAGATTGGTGGAGATGATGAGATTCGAACTCACGACCTCTGCAGTGCGATTGCAACTTCCATGCGCTCGACCGACTCGTTTTAGGTTCCTGACTCGGGTCATTGTGGGTCACATGAGTGCATCTCATTTAGGAACCCAAGTAGGAACCTGATTATCACGCGCTGGCAACCACGTGCAGTGGGATTTGATGTACCTCATGGAGAAATGTCTCCGTGCCTCCAAGCAACTCAAGCTGACTCGATGAAGCGGCGGCCTTTGACAAACCTGGCTGTACAAGCCACATACTGAAATCTGGTCGTAGCAGTCGCGCTGAATTCCTGAGTTCGATTAGCCTGTTGCGGTCCCCTTTAATCAGGCGCGAGGCCCTGGCGTCAGCCAGCGACTTGTCTTCACGTGCAAGTAACCGGGAGATCATTTTCTCCATCTCATCCCTCCACTTGATCGCCTTTTGTGCCTGGCCGCACACCTCGTACAGATCGTCGATTCGACTCCCCGGCTGATCGCCATGAGAGTATTTGCAGTGAATCAAGCTCACTTTCAAGACGTCGTCCTGCCGCTTGAGGCAAACAATATCGGCAACTTCTTGTGGCCCGTCGTCATCAAAGATTACTTCCCAGGAGTTGTCGGATAGGAATTCCTGAATCGCCCTATACTGGATTGAATCTGCTGCTCGGGCAGTTCCTTGGGACTCCTTCTTTAGGTCAGTGCCCTTCCAATCCCAGGCGACGATTTTGGTTCGATCAAACGAAGAGCGGCTACCTTTCTTCGGCTGAACGAGCAGTCCGCCTTCCAGGACGGCTTCGGCTTCGAAGTAGATGATCGGCGGATAGTTTTCAAACTCATCGCTGAGCTTTGAAGTGGCCGAGCCAATTCTCAGCATGGCCGTGTCGCCCTCCAACTGATCGAACTTGATCTCCTTGTTCTGGAACTTGATCTTGAACACGGCGCGCTTGCCGTTTGCATTGACCGCGAACTTCAAAGGACCAGTCACTTCAGTCGGCACGATCTCAATGTCGGCATCAAAGACGGGACACTCTACGTTCCCAATCTTAATAAAGGTCCTTCTCTCAAGTTCAATGAAGAACTGATCGTGCCAGTCTGCAGAAAGAGCAGTCAAACGCGGACGATCGGAAAGTTCCTGGGGAACTACGAACCAATCGTTGATCTTTGCGATGGTGATCGTATCGTCTAGGAGTTTATTGCCGATATGCTTACACCACGCGACCCAGTGAGAAATGTCGTCAGCCACTAAGTACGACCAGAGGCGCCCACGAATCGAACAGCCCATTGTTGCTCGCTCCCCGTCCTCGTAGCCGTGTGCGAACAGGTTTGTTTTCGTGCGCGTCCCGGCCTGGGCTATCGTGATCCCCTCAAGAACATCAGAGCCTGCCAGCATGGTGAATCGGACGTTGCGTCCGGTTACATGCT
Organism: Fimbriimonadaceae bacterium; assembly: GCA_019454125.1. Lineage (NCBI taxonomy): Bacteria > Bacillati > Armatimonadota > Fimbriimonadia > Fimbriimonadales > Fimbriimonadaceae > Fimbriimonadaceae bacterium. The sequence goes on along the minus strand of CP075365.1, from coordinate 622,150 downwards.
TTAGCCCGAGGTTGAAGAGGACGAGACGGTTGATTCCGTAGACTGCACGATATATCTCCTCGCCCTGGACCCTCTCGACATCCTCGCCGCAGACCAACATCGCTAGGTCCTTTTGAAAGCCCCTGTTGTCTGTGCTATTAATGAAAAGCAATTGACGCTCCTTATCCCAATGCAGCAAGAAGAGTGCGTAGTGGACATCAAGCGCATCCTTTGCCAGACCCCACTCAACTTCCGACGCTTCCACGACAACGTAGAAGGCGGTTCGGTGTTCATCGCTGATCGATGGACCTGCAAACACTTGGGCCCTCTCAAGCCACTTTTCCAGGGTCTTCGGAGCCCACTCCTCGCACTTCGTCTGATAAACGACGGTGCTCATCTTTGGCTGGATGTTCTCAGGCGGAAAGTCGACGCCGTATGGCTTGAAGGTGGCTGAAAACTCAGTCTTCTTCACCTTGGACCCTATCGTCTGGTCGGCCATTTCCTGAATCAGGCGGTTCCAGTCGGCGTCCTGGGCGTACAAGTCCCTTAGCTCGTTGCCTATTCCAGATAGGGCGGCATTGGCAATCATGGTAGCAGGGCCCAGCTTTGCGTCTAAACTCGTCCGGGTAAAGCGGCCAGTGAACTGGAGTGTGATTGCGAGGCTCTTGTGTAGATCGTGAAGGGCTGCAACTTTCAACTGTGCGTAATCGAACCCTTCCCCGAGCATGTTGTCGCAGAGAATCACACGAGACTGGCCTGTCTTCATAGAGTCCAACGCGAGCTTACGGTCGGTCTGCGACATCTGAGAATGGATGATCACTGGATTGAGGTCCGCGGCCTTTGCGGAGTAGATCGGAAGAATTTGCTTCAACCGTTCGATGGGATGAGCACGGGCCATAAGCACGTGGTCGAGTCCAACATTGAGGTCTTCCCTGAGCTGCTTGATCGCAGCTTCGGCGATTGCCTCATCGGACAGTTCCGGGCGAAATTGGTAGATCGGCTTGTATTGGATCGGCTTGAAGTAGCCCTGCTCCTGCGCTTTCCGCAGCGGGAAAGAGTAGATAACCTTGCCATCCACTCGCTTTCCGTCATTTCGGTATGGAGTGGCAGTAAATTGAAGCACGTGCTTGTGCTGAAACTGAGCCTTGAGCTGTGACCACGTTCGGGCCGGGACATGGTGAGCCTCGTCAATGAACAAGTGGCTGCAGATTTCAACAATTCGGGCTAATGCCTCAGGGCTGCTCGCCACAACTGAATTGATGACAGCCACGATCACGTTCGCCGAACCGAACAGTTCGTCAACCGCAGTAGCAGTTTGGAGACTCGATCGCATGAGCCCCACGACCGGGAACTGAGCGCTCTGGGCCAGGTTTGTTAGCTTTTTCAGTAATCCGAGGGTTGCAAATTTCCCAAAGAGTTGGTCACGCAGAACGACACTGGGAACGATCACTAAGACACGATCACACCGCTCCGAAACTAGCGTGGCCAACATGGTCTCTGTCTTGCCAGTTCCGGTTGGCATGACGATTGTCGCTGGCTTGTCTTCGACAGTCCAGTGAGCGTGGATCGCGTGAAGAGCTCCTATCTGAGGTGGCCGCAAACCTGGTTGGCCGGTTCCTGGGTCTTCTCGGAAAAACCTAAAAGCGTCCTTCCATGAGTCCAACGCATTCTGTCGACATGACGGCGAGAGGGCGGGAAGCTTGGCATTTTCCCATTTCAGCTTTGAGCCCGCCACGCGAAGGTGGGGATGCGTGAACGTCGATCGTGCGCCGCTCTCGTAGACCCGGAATAGATCCCCGGTTGGTAGCTTTAGCTCCGTCCACGACTCTGTACCACTTGCGGCGGTGATGGACTCTGCACTCCCCTCGTAGCCTTCGAACAGGAGCTGGAAAAGTCTGTTCTTCCCAAAATGTGCCTCTACACGCGTGGCGACGGGGATTTTAATTTTGGGCAGGTGTTCCGTGAATAATCCTTCTTGTCGAGACATCGCTTCCGTTACTTACAGCTGCTAATAGAAGAGCGCGCCAAGGAAAGAGACGTTCTCCCCTGTTCAAAGGGGAGAACGAATCCTCTACTTGCCCTTCTTCGGTGCAGGCTTCGGAGCTGGCTTACTGGCCGGCTCACTGACCGTGGTCTTGGGGTGCTTGTCGGCGTATTTCTCGGTGACGTAGCGTCCCGTTCCCGCATCTCGATGAACGCGTTTTTCTGCTGCCATAGGTGCCTCCTGTGTAGGTAGTCGGCACGGCCTCGTCCCATCGTCGATCGGTCGCAAACTTGGACTTGAACCCTTTTTGGGTTCGCCTCCGTCCTTTTCACTGGTATGTAACGGAGCTCGCGAAGGGTGATCAGGCTAGTTCGGGCTTCGGCCAATGCCGCCAAGAATACTGACGGCCTTGCCTGTGATTTCGATGCGGGTTTCGTTTCTTTTTTGGCAGTCAACGAATTCGAGTGCCAATCGAGCGCCATTCTTACACCTCACCTGCCGTCACGACGACTTTGAAGTCCTGCCCAAGCGCCTCGAAGTGGCGCTTCCCGCACCGCACCTTGTCCGCCTCGGTTGATCTCAGCTTCAGGAAGTCTCGCGTTCCTTTGGTCTCTCGCACCAAGTAGATCGTTGAAGTGTCGTGCTTCACGATGGCCCAGTCCGGGTTGTATTCGCCAACAGGCGTGTCCACCTTGAACCAGCCCGGAAGCTTGACGAAAAGCTTGATGTCGTCGCGCTGATCAAGCTGCTCGGCAAACTCTCGCTCAATCTCTGAATCATAAACGACGTAGTCGTAAACCGACTTCTTCACTTCCAGAGCCTTCAGATAGTTGACCAACTCCTCGTTCTTGAAGAGCATCTGATCCCAAGCGGCGTCTGACCCGGTGCCATCGATGCGCTCGTATTTGATGCCGTCCACCAGAATCCGGTGCAGCTCGAACTTCAAAATGCGGGCAACTTGGTCCATGAATCGCTGGGGGTTGTTGAAGAACTCGGCCAAGCGGTCGGACTTCGTGAGGATCTCCACCAGTGTCGATCGCGTCAGTTCGGTTTCGTTCTGGAGGTAGCCAAGGATGTCCGGCAAAGGTCGTGCGCCGTATTCGCGCGTCTCTTCGGCCACGCTCATTCCTTTCGCGGTGACGCCCGATTTCTCCACGCCAAGCACTCCGGCCGTAACCCTTAGAATCGGCTTCTCGATCTTGGGCATGCGCTTAATCTCGGCAACGGCTCGTGCAACCAAGTCGGCGGTCTCGAACTCGACGCGATACATCGTCTTGGGCTTGATCCTCGTCCAAAGCTCCTCGAACTCTGGCGTGAGCAACACTTGTTTCTTCAGCTTGTTGACCCGTTCGTCCTTTTCGCGCTGGATGTGATGCTCGATCTGGTAGCTCGACAGCAGGTCCACAACCGCCGAAGTCAGCTCCGCCTTGTCTTCGGGCAATTCCAACTTGAAGTCTGGGCTTCGAGGATCGAATGCCTTCTGGATTCGGCCCTGAACGTCGATCATCTTTTGCTCGACCAAGAGGTCTCGGAGTGCTTCGGCCTCGGCGCGACCGATGGGTTTCTCTTCGTCGTCGATGACGCGAGTGAGCTTGGCAAGAGCCGTGATCGGCACCTTGCCAAACGTGACGCCGCAGTCCTCCTCGTATTCGTTTTGCAGTGCCTTGGCGAACGCTTCGTAGCTCTCGTTGGCCATCACGTACAGCTTGTTGATTGAGTCATCAAAGACTCTCGCACCGGTCTGGTCAACGGGCAATCGAAGGCCGCGCCCGATTTCTTGGCGCTTCTTCATCGTGCTCTGGGTCTCATTGAGGGTGCAAATTTGGAACACGTTCGGGTTGTCCCAGCCTTCTCTCAGAGCAGAGTGGCTGAAGATGAATCGGAGTGGCTCGCTCATGTCGAGCAATCGCTCCTTCTCCTTCATGATGAGGTTGTAAGTGTCGTCATCGAGTGCCGTTGAGCCCTTCGTGTCCTTCCAAATCGTCTCCTCGGTTCCGTCCTTGCGCTTCTTGCGGTCGCCTGAGAAATATCCGTTGTGGAGCTGGCCGACTGGCAACTTCAGCCACTCCAGCGATGCGAATCGCGGGTCGTTTGCGAAGGCTGCCAACTCTTCCTCGATAACCTGGGCGAACTTGCCCTGAATCGGATTCCCGTCGTCGTCATAGTCGCGGTAGTTGGCGACCTTGTCGATGAAGAATAGCGAAAGCACTTTGAGGCCACGCTCGCGGACCTTGACCTCCTTCTTCAGGTGCTCTTCGACAGTCTTCTTGATCTGCGCTCGCCATATGTCAGACCGGGCTCCACCCATTTCTTCGCCCTGCCCGAGTCGGCGGCCATTGCTGAATCGAATGTGCTCGTCACCTGGCTCGGCGGAAAGATCGGCAATGCGGAAACCGTCTTGGTAGTGGTGCAACTCGCCTGACTTGTAGAACAAGTCGTCGCCTGGCTTGACGGAAATGGACTTCTCCTTCGGCCCGTCAGCGGTCTTGATCAGCATCCGGAGCTTGGCTTTGTATTCCTTCTTGTATTCGATGGACTCGACTCGGACGAATGGCTCGTTGGCGGCATCCTCAGACTCCACGTTCGCAACCACGATCTGCTTGACCAGGCGCAACTCGAACGCCCGAACAGGATCGAGCTGGTAGACCAGGTTGTACGGATTGCGGTGAGTCGCTGAGTAGCGAAGCGTCATCAGCGGGTTGAGCGCCTTGATCGCCTCCTGAGCCTTGTCCGTGTTGTCCACACTCTGGGGCTCGTCGATGATCACGATGGGCCGCGCGGCTTGGACAAACTCGATCGGCATGTGATCGCCAAGTCGGTCTTGCCGCTTGTACATCACGTTCGACTTTTTGTCATCATCCGTGTCGGAGAAGTTTTTGCGGAACGCGTCGATGTTGATGACCTGAATCTGGAGCGTGTTGCTCGTAGCGAAGTGTCGAAGGCGGTTCACCTTCTTCGCGTCGTAGACAAACCACTCGAAGGGTAGGTTGTTGTAGAGCGCCCGGAAATGGTCCGCCGTGATCTCCAGGTTCTTCAGAACACCTTCTCGAATCGCGACGCTGGGAACCACGATCACAAACTTCTGGAAGCCGTAGCGGTGGGAGAGCTCAAAGATTGTGCGCAAGTAAACGTAGGTCTTTCCGGTCCCTGTTTCCATCTCGACTGAGAAATGTGGGCATGGGCGTTTGATATCGGCCGGGGCGTCGAACAACTCCCAAGCTGCCAAAGCCGAGTTTGGATCTACCTCGATGTCGAACCGCTCTTGGACAGATCGCAGGTTGGTTAAGAGCCGGTCGTCCGAAAGCAAGAGTTGATTGCCGACTCCGGTCTCCGTCATCACCATGCCGCTCAGAAGCTCGCCGGCATAGTTGGTCTTGATGACCGAGAACTCCGGCGCTCCGCGCTCTTGGCCGTCGAATAGGTCCGCCACGGCGGCCACGGCGTCAAGCTGGAATTGTTGGTTGGGGTCGAATTGAAGCCTCACTCTTCCTCCTCCTCGTCCCTCATCGGGAGGCTTGGCGGTAGGTCAATCGACCGCAGGCTGATGGAGCCGAGAGATTTGAGTTGTGAAACTGCTGCTTCGCGCAGTCGTCGCAATCGCTCGGGTTGCTTCAAGCCGTCTCGCACCCACTGAGCATTCAGCGACTCCAGGTTCACCATGACGAGAAGCTGAGCCGCCGTCGCGTAATCCCGCATGTTTCCTTCGAGCTCCGGGTTTGCGTCGCGCCACTGCTTGGCCGTTTTGCCAAAGAGAGCCACGTTCAGCAGATCAGCCTCGTCCGCATAGACGAAGCTTTCCTGCCGCTTGGTCAAGTTCGGCGGAATCAGGTGCTCCTTGATTGCGTCGGTATGGATTCGGTAGTTCAGCTTTGAAAGCGAGCGGTTGAGGTTCCATTCCAGGCTCTGCCGTTCGGCTTCCGCCTCTTTGAGCCGCTGAAACTCCTTGATCAGGTAAAGCTTGAATTCTGGGCTCAGCCAAGTTCCGAACTCAAAGGCGATGTCGCGGTGTGCGAAAGTCCCGCCTCCATAGCGACCCGATTGGGAGTAGATCCCGATGGCTCCGGTTGCCTCGACCCACTTCTTGGGTGACATATAGAAGCTGTTTCGGCCAGCCTCATTCCTAAACCCCCCGAATTCGTGGGGTTTAAAAATGGGGTTGTGCAAGCTCTCCCAGGCTCCCAGGAACAGAATCGTGTCCTTGGCCCGCATCCACTGCTCGATCAGGGCGGGGCCGCCGTCGAAACCGCGGGTCATGTCGGTCAGCGAGATGTAGTCGCCCCGGGCGTCGCTGACCACCGAGATTTCGGTCCCGGCCACGCTGATTTTGGCTTGCTTTGACTTCCTCATCACACCACCTTGAAGCTCGTCACGCCTTGGGACTTGAAGGTCTGGACGGCGTTGGTCTTCAGCTGGTCGTTGCCGGCGAACGCCGACTCGCGCATGACAACTCGGCTGGGCTTGCGTGCGGCAAGAGCACGAATGAACTCCAGAGAGACCTTCTCCTCTAGGCAGATGAGGAAATCGCCTTCAGCGATGGAGAAGACGCGCACGCCCTCGATGGTTTCTTCAGCCACCTTGAGGCTGAGCGCGGGTTCGCCCCAAGACTTGAGGAGGACTTCAAAAAGCAGGTCTTGTGGGGTGCGGTCGCCTCGCGTGTGGTCAATGCCGAGCTTCAGCTGCTTGGCCAGTTGGTCGGCGTCGTTGGAGGCGGTTCCGTCCCATGGAATGAAGTTTGAGGGCACAAGCTTAAATGAACGGAATCCGCGGTCTCTCACGATGTTGTCATTAAAGAGATTCTCTTGCTTGTTCAGGCCAGTTATGACTCTGCGAACTCGCTCCTTTGTGATCTCGGCAATGTTTCTGGGCCTAGCGATTGCGTCACAAAACTGGGCACCCGCGCGTTGCTCTGGCTTATCGGGATCAAGTCCCTCGGGTAACTGAACAAGAATAAACTTTCTGTCGCCCTCCGACTCAGCATTGAGTTCGAGAGTCGATTGAGCCGTAGTTCCAGACCCTGCAAAGAAATCAAGCACAATGTCTCCCGGCTGAGACCCGATCCTCACGAAGTCTTCAATGAGTGCCGGCGGTTTTGGTGGCGATGAGAACAGCTGTGCTCCGCAAAGCTTCTTGATCGCAGCGGTTCCGTTGCCGCTACTATACTCGGGCTTGTACAGAAGGCTCTTCGGCTTCTTTGAAGGTAAGTCGCCCAAGCTTGGACGTTGCTTTTTGTAGATGGCGATCCCGTCGCCTTCTCCAACAATAATCACATCGTCAGGCTGTTTCTGAAACTTTGTCTTGCTCCAACGCCAAGACATTTCTTGGCCATCGGTCATCGGAAGTAGCTCTACATCAGTGGGCGTTTGTCGCTCCAAGTGGACTTTGCCCTCATGGACGTATATGGGAAAAAAGAGGTTTGGACGCTTCTCGCGAGGGGCATTCTTCCCCGTTGCTTTGAGATTTGCTCCTCGCTTGTAAAACCCTAGCTCATCCTCTTCCCAGTCATCCTCATCCTCCTCATCGATCGGAAACTCAAATAGCTTAACCCGATCCTTGTGTTTGGCAAAGACAACGGTGTATTCATGTGTTCCCGCAAACCCGAACTCATCGTTATTGCCTTTCAGATTCATCACTGTTGGCAAGAAGCCTAAAAAGTTTTCTTCGCCGAAGATGTCAGTGCAAAGCCGTACCAGGTTTTGCGCCTCGTAATCATCGATGCTGATGAAGATCACGCCGTCATCTCGAAGAAGGTTTTTCGCTAAGAACAGTCTCGGATGCATCATGTTCAGCCATCGCGAGTGATACCGACCGTCCGAATCGGCATTCGGGCCAAACTTCCTGCCTTCCGAATCGACCTGGCCCGTGTATTCGAGATAGGTCTGCAATGATTCGGTGTAATTGTCCGGGTAGATGAAGTCCTTACCTGTGTTGTAGGGCGGATCGATGTAGATCATCTTGACCTTGCCGAGGTAGCTCTTCTGGAGCAGCTTGAGCACCTCAAGATTGTCGCCCTCGATGATCACGTTCTCCGTCGTGTCCCAGTCCACGCTCTCGTCGGGCATCGGAAGCAGCGTGCCCATGCTCGGCGCTTGGATCGTCCGCATGCACTCGGCCTTGCCGGGCCAGTTCATGCCGTATCGCTCCCGACCGGCGTCCACCATCTCGCCCAACACTGCCTTCAGTCGCTCAAAGTCGATCTTCCCGCCCTCGGTTCTGACCTCGGGGAAGAGCTCGGCCAGTTCCTGACGCTTCAGCTCAGCAACATCAAGCGAACTCAGGTCGAGCTTCTCAACTTCGGGGTTGGCGTTGGATTCGTTCATTCGAGTTTGGGTTCCTTCCAGCCTGATTGAACCGGATTCGACGAGGACATGCAAGCAGGGGCCCTGAGCGTCTTGGACCGCTTTACCAGGTTTGGTAGCTATTCTATCCGATTTTGGGCTACAATGCACCGTTCTGTTTACCGATCACGTAAAGAGAATGGAGAACATGCACATTGGACGTGGCGTTCGCAACCGAGAAGTTGGCCAAGGTCATGAACAGCGACTCCAAGCTGAGCCAGACCTACGGCGCGGACATGGCCAAGCAGATTCGGAAGCGCTTGGACGACTTGGATGCCGCCACGACTCTCGACGACATGCGCGCTTTGCCCGGTCGATGCGAAGAGCTGACCGGGGACCGCGCAGGACAACTTTCCGTTCGCGTTTCCGCGAACGACCGACTTATCTTCCGACCCAACCACGATCCGAGACCGGAGAAGGAAGATGGCGGCCTGGATTGGACCCAGGTGACCGCCGTTGAGGTCATCGAAGTCGTCGACTACCACTAGCAGATTCAAGAAACGAGGAAACCACGACCATGCCGAACCTGGAATACAGACCGACGAGCGTTTCTCCACCGGGAGAGACGCTGAATGACTTACTTGAAGAGAAGGGGATCAGCCAGAAGCTGCTGAGCCTTCGCCTGGGGCGTTCGGATAAGAACCTCAGCCAGATTGTGAACGGGAAGGCTCCGATTACACCGGAGTTGGCCGTCGATTTGGAACGGGTGCTCGGCACACCCGCTCGCTTTTGGCTCGCACGTGAGGCCCGCTACCAGGAGTGGCTCTCTCGATCGAGCGTTCCCGAGCCTACCGATGAAGACCTCGAATGGGCGCGGAGTTTCACGTACAAGGAAATGGCGGAATACGAGTGGGTTCCTCCAACTTCCAATGCGCGTGAGAAGTTTCACAATCTGCTTCGCTTCTTCGGCGTCGTCGATCGTTCGGCCTTTAATGCCTGGGTCGCAAACCTGAGCCCTCAATATAGACGCTCTGAGACTAAGGCTGATAAGGATCACTTGATCGCGGCCTGGCTCCGACAAGGTGAGCTTGAAGCAGAAGATGTGGACGCTTCGGACTACGACGAAAAGAGCTTTGCCAAAGCCGTTGATGAGGCTCTGAAGCTGACATGTCAAGGCCCTCGCGAATTCGTGCCCGCACTGAAGGACTCCTTCGCTCGATGCGGCGTCGTGCTTCTCTTTGTGCCGGAACTCCCAAGCATGGGCGTGTCTGGCGCGACAAGGTGGCTGACTCCCTCCAAAGCGCTCATCCAGATCACATTGAGATACAAAACCAACGATCACTTGTGGTTCACGATCTTTCATGAGTCCTGTCACATTCTCAGGCATCAAAAGCGGGCCGTGTACTTGGAAGTGATCAAAGGTGAAAAGAGTGAAGACGAACTCGAAGCCGATGCATTCGCGGCGAACCACATGATTCCGCCGTCAGCCTTTAGGCGATTTGTCCAAGCTGACGACTTCAGCGGCTCTGCCGTTCGGGCGTTTGCCGAGTCGCTCGGGATTTCGCCGGGAATCGTCGTGGGACGGCTTCAGAAGGAAGAGATCATCGGCTGGGATACGTTAAACAGCCTCAAGGTGAAGTTTGAGTGGACCAATAGGGCGTGAGACCGCTAGAGAACATGCCACCGGATCGTGAAGAGACGATCCTCTTGGATGTGTTGCTCAAGCCGTTTGCTGATCTCGTCTAACAACGAATCCTTCTGCTGATCGACTTCGCGACTCGCTTGGTCGTAGGCTCTCCAAGCTTCTTCTCGCTTTGTTTCGAGGCTCCGAACTTGGCGCTGCTTCTCGAGTTTTTCCGGCAAGCTTCCGGCCAATCGAGCGGCTTTCTTGGACTCCTTGATGTTCGCGTCAAGGTCGGCAAGTTCCGACTTTAGGCTGGCGCGGCGGTCCTCGGCCCAATGGTCGAGCTTCTCCATTTCCGTGTCGAACCAGGATCCATTGCGAACAGAAGCCTCATCTAAGATGATCTTCTTCTTGGTCTGAATTGAACCGGCAAGATGCTCCTTTATCGCCTCCGGCACCGCTGTGCGTACGCCAACTGAGGCCGGGAGGTCAAACAGGCGACGCGCCTGGTGTTCATCGAGAACCTCTCCATCGTCGCTGACTCCGACCATCACGAGTCGATCCTCAGTTTCCAGGGCAGTCATCGTCAGCTTGACGCAGGCAAGATACCCAGACTTCCCCGTGAAGTCATTGAGAATCGCGATGTTCTTCCTTGAGCCGGTGTAGTCAAACTTGACCTCGGCTTCGGGAAGCTCCTTCGATGCCGCCGATTTGATCACTTTTTGTGCGAGCGGATGTCCGACGCGATAGGTGTTGGCATTCTCCACGTTTTTGCCAACGCGATATGGCCCAGCGTGGATGGTTTCGGGTGGAAATGGGTTCTGGACCAACTGGAATGAGAAAGTCGCGTCCTCGAAGGACGCGTGATCTTTCAGGACGTGTCGGGTCAGCAGCCACAGTTGGTGCTGAAAACGATCAAGGGCATCTTTGCTTTCAATCCTGACCTTTTCAACGACCTCTTGATCGAAGTTGTCCAGCAGCTTCTCACGGGCGTCACGCTGGGTCGCCGCGATGTCGCCTTCAAGGTCTCTTTGCAGTTCATCAAACTCGAACGCGATCTGCTGAGGCGTCCGGCACTTTTGATAGATCGAGGCGATCCGCTTCTCGAAATCGACGCCTGACTCAACGGCTCCAAGCACGTCGTCGCTGGCTCCAAACACGCCGTTGAAGAGCTTGAACTTCTCGTCCAGCAACTCGTAGACCCGAACGTCCGCCGCGTTGTTCTTATTCAGGAAGTTGACGACAACGACGTCGAACTTTTGACCGTATCGGTGACATCGCCCGATTCTCTGCTCGATTCGTTGCGGATTCCACGGCAGGTCGTAGTTGACCACGAGATTGCAGAACTGGAGGTTTATCCCCTCGGCAGCTGCTTCCGTAGCGATAAGGATCGAGGCGTTATCTCGGAAATTCTCAACAAGGGCTTGCCGCATATCGGCCGACTTCGATCCGCTGACCTTGTCCGTCCCGGCATGTTTCTTGAGCCACTCTTGATAGATGTCCCTTGAGAGTTGATCGGTATTGGTGCCGTTGAAGAGCATCACCTGACCGGCAAACTCGGTCTCGTTGAGGATCTTGAACAGATACTCCTGGGTTCGTCTGGATTCGGTGAAGATGACGGCCTTCTGCTGAAGCGTCGCGCCTCCTCGCTCTTGCTGAGCCTTTGCTGCGGCGTCGAATCCACGACGTAGGGCCGTAAGCAGAACTTCCCCTTTAGAGTTCTTGACGATGGATTTAGCCAAGGCACAAAACTCTTGGAGCTTGGCTTTCTCTTCCTTCAGTTCGGCCAGTTGCTCGGGCGTCAATGGTTCACCCTTTTTGGGCCCTTCTTCTTCCTCTTCGCTCCATTCATCGGCCAACTCGTCATAGTCCTCCCATTCGCTCGGCAGGTCCTCTGGAGCGGCTTCAACTCTCTCAGCGTCGGCTTCCGCTTCGGAAAGGCGATCGATCAGGCTTTGAAGGGTTCCTGAAATCGCGTAGGTCGATGAGGCGAGCAGCTTCCGGAGAATGAGAGTCACTAATGCTCGCTGACTGGCCGGAAGGGCGTAGAGCTTGTCTGCTTGCAGATATTCCGACACAAGATCGTAGAGTCGCTGTTCTTCCTCAGTTGGCACGAACTCCTGCACCAATGCATGGCGGTTCGTGTATCTGACGTACTCCAGCACTTGCCTTCTGAGAGTTCGCTTGCAGATGGGAGCAAGGCGCTCTTTGAGTTCGGCGAAGTCCTCGTTCTCACCGAGCCTCGTGAACCGTTGGCGATAGCTCTTCTGATCGCCAAAAGCGTAGTCATCGATGATGCTAACCAGACCGTACAGTTCCAACAGGCTGTTCTGGAGCGGTGTAGCGGTCAGCAGAACCTTCGGAAACGGCGCAACAGAGTTCTTGATCGAAAGGGCAATCTTGCTCGTGCCCTTGTACACGTTCCGGAGCCTGTGGGCCTCATCGATCACAACGAGATTCCAATCGGTTTGCTTGACGTAGGGCTCTTTTGCCTTGGCGAACTGGTACGAGCAAAGGATGATGGCGTCCTGCTTGAACGGGTTGAGATTGCCTTTCGCGATGGCTTCATTAAAGCTCCTCGCTTCCAGGATCACGGAAGGTAGGTAGAACTTGTCGGCCAGCTCTTGGCTCCATTGTTTTCGCAGATTGGCCGGGACGATGACAAGCAACCTTCGTTTGCGTTCGGCCCAGTTTTGAGCAAGTAAGAGACCGGCCTCGATGGTCTTTCCAAGTCCGACTTCGTCCGCGAGAATGGCTCCCTTTGAGAACGGATTCCGAAAGGCGAAGAGCGCCGCCTCAACCTGGTGTGGATTGAGGTCTACCTGAGCGTCCGCCAGAACGTGCGCGAGCTTTTCAACGCTGTCTGAAGCGCTGCGTTTGGTGAGCTCGTGTGCGAAGAACGCGGCCTGGTAGTCGGTGAGTTGCATCTTTCAGTTCGATCTTGCCTGGATTATGCGGCTTTTTCCATGGGGGTGGAGTGAGCCAACTGGGGAACTGAAGTCGTTTGCCGCAAGCAACGTGATTCGCAAAGGTCCGAGCTCATTGAGACGGTCGGTGGGTGAAAACGCACCTTGCACCCCCAACCCGAACGGCTCCCTTCGATTCGGAGCCCGGCTTCTATGAGCCAGCTGGTCTTTGGCTCTACGGCAATGCCCGACTCCTGGGAGCGAAGCTCGTGAAAGTCGAGGCGGCTCACGGCCAACCGCGTCACTCGCCGGGTGAGCTCGACGAGATAGAGCGAACGACGGAATCACTTGTTCTTAGTAGTGGCGTCATCGTCACCGGGATTCACAACCCGGCCCATCAGCGGGTGGCCATCGTGCCGCTTCGCTGGGGATCGCCCAGGGTCCTCGTGTTCTCAGGTGGCTTCCATCATCATCTTGGCAAGGATCTGAAGGATGAGCCATTCCGAGCGGCTCGGCTGTGGCGATACCAGTTCGATCCCCAAGTTGACCTGGTGATCTCGCGGAGAGCCCCGGATCGGCCACCGACATTCGCACGATTCAACCCGACTGTGGATCGCCTCATCGAGCGCATTGTGAACCGCGACTTTCTCGGCTGTCTGTTCGGCAATCCGGAGTTCTAACCACTTGCCCCTCGCTGTGAGGGGCATACCTTCGTTCGGTCTTTGTTCGGTTTGGTGATTGAAATTTGACGCGGATTCTGCGTCCTGGATGGTCGAAGGATGAGAGTCGATGTTTCAGGCAAGCAGTTCGCCTTCCCTCGGCAATGCGCCTGCTGCGGGCGCTTTCCTGGAACCTGGCTGACGATCAGCGGGACTGAGAGAAACCGAAACTCCAAGACTCGGGGCTGGGCATGGGACATCCCATATTGCCATCAGTGCCGCGCCCACGTTCGGGTTGCAGACCGACTCCTCATTGCAGCCTTGTCCCTGGTTGCCCTCTTGGGAGTCGGGTCATTCGTCGCTCTGGGACTTGGGGCGGCTTGGTATCTCAGCCTGGCGGCCTTCTTGCTCGGTTCCGCCCTCGCTGCGATTGGCGTCGTCTGGCTCTTCGCTCGGCTTAAGCGAAGCCAGTTCGGTGGCTGTGTGGCACTGAATCGGAGCGTCCGGTACCTTGGCTCCTCGGGAAGCTGGCACTCGTTCGACATTCGCTCTAGAACATATGTTTCGGCTTTTGTTCGGGCGAATCGGCTCAAGCTCGTCAATGCATCCGCATCGATTCGTTCGATGTTGAGGGAGCAGGAAATGAGCGAGTTTCAGGTTGCGCGTCGCATCACGCGGGGTCCGAAATAGTTCGGAAAACGTTCGGTTGGAGAAACTTCAATTGCGGCTATTCCCCTCGGCGGGCACGCTGAAAATCGCAATGAAAAAACAACTTCGCATCGCACCAGCCATTTGCCACAATCGCGTCGCCGCGTTGATGTTGCACTCAAGTCGATACGGATTTCGTGGAACCTCCCGCTTGGCAAAAGACTGTGGGGTGGCGAAGTCAACAATCTGCCACATCATCCATGGACGGACCAATCCGCTCTATAAGACCGTGGCGCCGATCATCAGGAACCTCGAGTATCAATTGGCGCGCAAGCTAAATGTGCGCGATGTGTTCTCCGAGGATGGGTCCTTTCCGACGAAGCACGTCTGCAAGCTGGCAGGCTGCAAAGGGTGTTTGCCCGATCGACTCCACAACGTGGACGGCAGCATCAAGCCTCAGTGGTCCCACGTTCAGCCGGGCAAGTGGTCTGGTGATGTGGCCGAGTTTATGGAGGGCCAAGGATGAGCCGCCGCGACAGCAACAGCAGCCGCAGTTTATATGTCCGCTCCATGCTCTCTGGCCTCGATTTCAAGACTTTTCAGAGGATCGTTTGGCTCTGGCTCGGAGCAAGTGGCTATCACTGCATTCGAACGCTCAACCGCCCTCGCCGACGCGGCCGAGGCTCCGTGGGTCCGGACTTCCTTGCTCAGATTGGAGAAGACGGCATCGAGGTCGCTGTGCAGATCCGGCACTGGCGATCACCACTTTCAAAACGGGCGGTCGATGAGCTGCGAGGCATTCTGCTTCGCGATCAGATTCCGGCCGGCATGATCATTAGCTCGTCTCAAGTATCTCGGGCGGCTCGTTTGGCAGCTGCCGACTTCTCAGGTCGCCCCATCAGAGTTGTCGGACTTGAGAGTCTGGCCGACTCGATGATCGCCCTCGATCTTGGAACTCCCGCTTTCTTCCGTGCCGTTGGCTCAGTGTCGCTCGGACTTGCGGGGGCGCCGTCAAAGCCACGCCCTCTCAGCCTACCGGCCGAACTCGCTTCTAACCCTGACGGACCACGACCAGACCGGGCGAGCTGGGTGCTGGCCGGAGCATTACTGATTCTGCTGGTTCTCTGGTTTGCGAAAGGATTCCTGGAATGAGCGGTTTCGAGCCGATCGGCGAGATCCTGCCCCAGGCAGACGGGAAGAGGCGTCGCCGCCCAACGCCGGATGATGCGGTCCTTTCTCCTGATGAAGAGCTCGTCCTGGAGCTCGTCCATGTCGGGGTCGGACTCAGAAAAGCCCGAAGCCTGGTCGATCAGTATCCCGCCGAGCGGATTGAGCGTCAGCTGAACTGGCTTCCGCTTCGCGCCGCTCGAAGACCGGCATCGCTGCTTATCTCCGCCATCGAGAACGACTACGATCCTCCGGTGTACGCCAATGAGTAGGCTCGCCAACACGACGCCATTCCCGAACCTGCTCTTGGACCGGGTGATGAAGCTCTTGAGCGACACGGAGTGGAGGGTGCTCTGCGTCATCGTCCGGCAGACCTATGGCTGGCAGAAGCCTGAAGACTGGCTCAGTCACAGCCAACTCAAAAGCCACACGGGCCGGGAGAGCGCCGCCGTCAGCCGCGCCGTGGATACGCTCGTCAAACGCGGGTTGATCGTCGTCCGAGACCGATTCAACCGGCGACTGTATTCGACCGCCGAACGCAGGCGATCTCGGTCGGGTCTTGTCTTTGCGATTCACCCCCTTTTCCTTGAATCGGCACTGTACCGGCGTCGGATCGGTCTTGGAGACTTCACATTGCGAAGTTCACAAAGCGAAAACAACAAAAGCAACTATCACTCAAAGAAAGAAACAAATGACGGCTAATAATCTGACAGGTCGCGAAGACTCGCAAGAACTGCAATTGGAGTTTCACGGGTGCATCGTTTCTTTGCCTAGTGACAAATCCCAGAAACCTGCGAAGCTGACAATTGAGCAATCGGAAGCGCTTGCCGAGTTGCTTTATTCATGTTTCAAGAGATGGTACGGGTTATAGCCTACATCCGGGTCTCAACAGACCGACAAGCAATTGACGGAACTTCGCTGATCACACAAAGAAGGCGTGTGATTGAGTATGTCACGGCCAAGGGATACGACCTCGCCAGGCTCTTTGTCGAAGAAGGGGAATCGGCCAAGACCGAGCATCGTCCTGTACTTCAGGAGATGTTGGCGTTTTGCCAGCGCGAGAAAGGCAGGATCGATGCTCTCATCTTTCCGAAAATCGACCGGTTTGCACGGTACACGGAGGACTATCACCACCTCAAACGCACCTTGAGGGAGTGCGGCGTTCGCATTGAGTCCATTGATGAGAGGTTCGACGATTCGCCTGCTGGTCGGTTCCTTGAAAGCATGTTGGCGGCTACGGCCCAGTTCGACAACGATGTCCGTTCAGAGCGAACCTACAACGGAATGAAGGAGGCGGTAACACAAGGCAGATGGGTCTTTAAAGCCCCGTTCGGATTTCGCAACATACGGTCGCAGGGCAAGGCAACGATGGAGCCCGACCCGGAGAATGTCCCACTTGTTACGGCAATCTTTGAGCGCTTTGCGAGGGGAACTTGGACTGTAGCCGAGATCGGTGAGTGGACCCGTACCCAAGGCGTGTCCATAGGGACGACATCCCTTTACCGGATGATACGCAACAAGGCATATATAGGCATCATCGAGGCATTCGGCATGGAAGTTCGAGGAGAGCCGCCGATGATTCCCATCATTTCGGAGTCCCTGTTCTATGCGGCTCAAAACGGCCTGCGGCGCGTCCAAATGCCGGAGACGATACGCCGAGAGAACCCACACTTTCCTCTCCGGGGAACGGTTCGATGCCTATGTGGCAAGGCGCTCACCGCCGGCTGGTCCCACGGACGATCCGCAAAATACGCCTACTACAGGTGTCGGCGCTGTTCTCAGACAAACTTGCGACGGGAAGCGGTCGAGATCGCGTTTGCCCGCTTCCTTTCAGCGATCCGCGCCGAGTTGCCTCTCGACGAAGCGGCTGTTGCATCTCTCTATAGGCAAGCAGACGCGGATCGCGCACTGCTGGTTGAGCAACGAAAACGATTTGAGCAAGAGTTGGACCGCCTGGGCAGATTGCAGAAGGCCCTCATCCTCAAAACGGTTGAGGGAGTGATACCGGATGAGATGGCAGCACAGCAACTCAGGGAGTTCGAATCAGCCATGCGTGAGCTTCGCGCCAAACTCGCAGAACCTAATGCGTCGAGTGCCGAACCGGCTATCGAAAAGGTCGTGGAGTTCTCTCGTATGTTCCTCAACAAGGTTGATGAGATTTGGCTTTGTGCATCGTTCGAAGTCAAACAACATATACAGCGAGTGCTTTTCCCGGCTGGCGCGACACTGAGCTTCAAAGGCAATGCGCGAACCGCAAAAGGACCTGCATTAACAGGTCTGAGGGACGTTTCTTTTGCAGGCAGTTTCCGTTTGGTGGACCTGAGCGAAGAGAGTGCACACCGCGACGTTACAGACTCTGCGCACGAGTCACGTTCACTCTCGGCGCAGATCGAACTGATGAAAAGGCTGCATCGCGAGTTTGGCTACATGAAAGACTCAATATGAACAGACGGCTCCATCTAAGCGATGGAGCTTGTTTGGATGTTCACTCCGATCTCGGAGGAACGTTGAGGATGTAGTCGGTCGCGCGTTGGGCTTGCCCGGCTGCTGCGACGACGGCCTTTGGATCACCTTGCAAAGCTTCTAACCATCCGTGGATGTAGCTGGCCGCGTTGTCGAGGATCGAGTTGTCGATCCCCACTTCGGCGCAACAGAAAGCCGAGGTCAGCTCGGCTACCAACTCCTCCCGACTATAGTCGCACGATCCGAAGTGGATCGCACCGGTCACTCCGGGCCGGTTGAGCCGGTTCAGATGCCCGGTGGAGTGCCCGAGTTCGTGAAAGAGGGTCGCGTAGTAGGCTTCCGCCGACTCGAAGTCTCGAATCTTGGGAATGCGGACCAAGTCCTCGGGCGGCTGGTAGCATGCGACATTGCCGCCCTCCACAATCTTTGGAGGATTTGGCATTGACATGACGACCTCTTCCGCCTTCTCGATCCTGGCCGTTAACTCCTCGTTCCAGTCGTCCATGAGAACGGGGAGGTTAAGCCCTTCGCATTGCTCTGCGTTGAACACGTGGTAGTAACGCAAGAGCGGGATGCAGCGCCGACGACCGTCTTGGGCGTCTTCCTCGTCGGTTACGTCCAAGTGCTTCCAGAAGACGGCGATGGAAGACCTTTCACCGCGCCGGATTCGACCGCCAAGCTCGTTCGCCTGGCGCAAGGTCATCCAGCGATGATCCCTGAACGGCGCAAGGGAGAGTAGAAGCAGGTTGACGCCGTGGTACGGCCGTTTGCTGACGGCGTTGCACGGCAGCTGATCGCGTCCCCGCCAAGGCTTTCGCCAAGGCACGACGCCTCGTTTCAGGGCTTCGACGATCTGTGCCGTGATCGTCTGATAGGCCGAAGTAGTTGGTTGCGCGAGTTCCCGGTTGGAAGTTACGCGCGACCGTGATTTAGAAAAGTGCTGTGACATCTGGAATCTCCGTGGAATTGCGGGTTGAGTCCGCTGCCTCCACGTTCATCCAAGCGATGCCATCAAGCAACTCTCGTTCGTCCGACCGAACGGTTCGTCCTTACTGTGAGTCTGCTGGCTTGGTGATGTCTTTGATGTTCGACTCATTCATCTTCCAGAGGCCGCCTTCTCGGGTCAGCGTCCACGTGCCTTCAAACTCACCAGTCCGCCATTCCCAGGTGCCCGCCTCGACCTCTTCCGTCGAGTAGAAGTGAACCTTCACCAAGTTCGTCCGTTCGCCGGGTCGAACGTCCACAAGCCGGATGAAGACCGTCTTGCCAAGCCCCTTGGCCCAGCTGTCATATGGGAGTCTGGCTTTTCGTGCCGTGGAATAAAAGTCATACGCGGCTTGCAGGTCTCCGGCGCCGAGCGTCGAGTAGTACTTCGCGACCACCTCCGTCTGCTCGGACGGATAGGTCAGCTCGCGTTCCTCTCGGGTTGAAGATTCGATGGCCTTGAGCATCTGATCCATGCGCAGTGAGAGTTGCGACCATGTGATCGCATAGCCGACGTTCTCAGCCCCTCTCAGAGTCTGAGTGGCCATGCCGACCACTCGCCCGCACTTGTCCACGACCGGGCCGCCCGAGCTACCAGGCGAGATGGCCGCATCGGTCTGAATGTATTGCCGGTCATCGTAGTCGTCGCTGGTCAAAGCAGAAACGATCCCCTTGGAGACCGTGAGGTTCCTGCCGATCGGATGGCCGATCACATAGACGTCGTCGGCCAGGCGTGGCGGTTGATCGGAGACCCGAACGGGGATTGGCTCGGGATCCACAAAGGTCACCGAGAGAAGGGCGATGTCGCGGAGCGAATCGGTTGCCAGCACCGTCGCCGGGAACCGCTTGTTCACGACAAGCTCCGGATTGTGGTCCACAACGTGGTTGTTGGTCATGACGGTTGTCGGAGTCACCCAGAAGCCGGTCCCGTCGACTTCCTTGCCCTGAATCAGGACAACTGATGCAGATGCTGATTCAATATCCTCCATGCCACACGTGCGCTCAGGTTGGCGAGTCGCAGCCCTCCAACGCGATTCGACTTCGAGAAGCAGAGCTGCGGACGAGAGGACGAGCGAAACCGCACAGAGAATGACCATGTGGGAGCGAACCCACTGGTACGAGCGAAGATAGCCGAAGCGGACAACGCGTACTAGAACTGCGTTGCTTCTGAAGTGCCATGCAAGTGCCAGCAAACAAGCCGCGAAGATCACCCAGGACAAAACCGTGCTGGTCAGCCCTATCACGAAGACAGCGACTAAGGCGACAAGCCCGCCAATTGCTCGCCAAGCAGTTCGTCGAAACTCGGAGCCAGTCGGCACAATTCTCATCTCTTCGAGCGTAGCGAAACTCCCGCGAAGAGCAAGTCATGGCTCTTCGCGCTGGGCGGAATCTAACGCTAAGGCAAGTCCACGGGTATCGTCATCACGAGATGGGTGGCCCAGACGACAGCAAGACAAGCCACGGTTCGAACGAGCCTGGTCAAGCTCACGGCACCCGACGCAGTGCTTCCCGAGGCAATTGGGTAGTCGAAATCGAGACGGTCACCGAAGAGCTCAAGAGCGAGTCGCGAGTGGTTGCTTCGACCGGGTTCGTTGTTGTCTGGCGGCGGATCACGTTTGGATCAGGGCTGACCTCGTTCAAGGTTTACGCTGTTGGTCAGATTCTGTTCTTCATCTTCGGTTGGTGGATCGCGCCTGCCTTCCGCCATCCGCTCGCAAACGCGCTGAGTTACTTCGTTCTGTGGTCGGCGTGCGCTCTCTGGCTTATCCGAATATACAACGTGATCCAAAAGTGCGACTCAGACTCGGCTGAGGATCAACGAATCTACCGGTTGAACATGGCTGGCTTCATTCTAAGCATGTTAGCGACTGCATTCCTTCAAGGCTTCATCATTGATCTTGGGAGACAACCTCTCCCTCCGAGATAATGCTGCCTTCAGATCGATCTAGTCTTCCAATCTCGTTCTAATATGTCTCTCATGGTCAAAGTTGGCCCCGCCCCAGGGCGAATGATCCGAGGGAATGGAACGAAAGACGACTGACGCAATGGGAATGAGGAAGGAGGAGTGAGTAACAGAACTCGGAGAATGAGAGTTGAGTTTTGAGGCAGTTCAACCAGGTTCAAAAAACCCGGTCAGCCCTGGCCGCCCCGTTGGCCGGGTCGTTGACCGAGGGATTGGCCGCACCTTGGAGTATCTCGCATCAAAAAAAGGAGCAGGCGGGGCCTGCTCAGTAGTCGTCGGGCAAGAGAACGGTCGTCGAGGATCGGTCGGCTTCGGTGATGATCCAGAACTTCGCTCCTCGTCGGTCGCTGTATGCGGACAGAACCCGGAAGCCGTTCTGAATCGAAACCTCGTTCTCCTGACGATCCTCCTCACAAAGGTCGCCCCAGTCGCCCATCGAGTGCCTCTGGATCGCCTCGAACACATCTGCCGGGTCGATCATCGCTTGCGCCCTCGGCGTGATCAAGAGCGCTCCTAGTTCAATGTGCAAGTTTTCACCTCGTACGGGGGCTCGAGACTTGCCCCAGCCCCCGGACAGGGCGAAACGAACTTGAGGGAATCATCGCAATTTACGCCCGAGGGTCAAATTGCGGCACCTGGCGTCGAACGATCAGCGAGGGCTCCGGCTGCCCTTAGGTAAGGTTAATCGTGATGGCTGAACACCCTGGCCATAGTGGCGAAAACGACTGGGATGAGGTCGGCCAGTTTGATCTGCCGTCGGGTCAGCGAGTCGTTATCGAAACACGCTCCGAGAACGAAGCAGAGCCTGATGTGGCCGCCATGCTACGTTCCCAGTCGCGTCAAGTGATGAGAGAGAGACTCCTCTTCTGCGTGAATCTCTCTGCTTCGGTCACGTACCTTTCCCTTTGCTTGGTTGCTTTGCACCGGATCTTCTCTGAAACACACTCGGTGGGCTTCAAGCTTGGTTGCGGCATTGGTATTCCGCTCTTTGTTTGGGCTGCCGCGATCTGCTGGTTCGGCACATCTGCTCTGGTTACGAACGCCGATGACGGCGGAGAGTCCATCGTTATACTGGTCAGGGCAGCTGGAGTCCTTGCGATGATTCCCGCGCTCTTGTTCGCTAAGGGAATCGTTTGGGGGTCGTAAAGGCACCTCTGGGAGTGTAGCACCGGACCGACCGGAGTAAGGCAAACTTCTCTTCGCGCTCAGCGCGATCCTCGCGGTGCCTCGGCGTGTGTATCCGTGTCTTGTGATTGCGAGGCACTGCAAGATCGTTTCGAATCAGAAATCGTAGTCAAACGCAGCGATGTTACTTGCACTCAACTTGCGCTCAACCTGTCTCTCCAACCGAACATATTCGGTATTGTTGCCATTGAGAGCTGACCAAATCTCTTTTAGCTGGACGTGCGCGTATTCCTCGAAGAGTCGGTCCAGAGCCGATGCCAACGTAAAGTTCCAGAATGCTGCTAAGAGGTCTTGAACCTCCGATCCGCGAGTGCGGAGCAGAAATCCAAGCTCGAGATGTGCGTACGCAAGAAAACTCCTTGCCTCTCCAATGTGTTCCTCGGAAGTAAGTCTGCGAGCTCGTTGCCGAACTTCCAGGATTTCCTGACGCATCGCGTCTTCGCACCAGCTGCTTGACACCTTCGTGTCCGGATGTATTGAGTATCCCTCCGTTACGAGGAGCGTCTGGAGTCGAACCATGTCACGCATCACGATCGCTCGTTCGATTCTCCAGTGAGCCTGTTTAAGAATACTCCGCACTGTGTCGCTCGTATCTACGGCTATTGGTTCAAGTTCTATCGCAGCGTGAAAGAGCGAAAGAGCCACTTCTGACTCCGCAATAATACGGCGCTCCATCAGCGACTCATCCAAACTGACATCCTGTTGAGCAGCATTTGCATGAGCCGTCTTTGAAGTTGGTTTCACGACGAAGCGCTGAGAAGTAGCCTTAGCGAGCAGGTCTTCGTTAACCTGTGGCCACGAGAGTATAAGTTCTAGCGACGGCCTAGAGGTTGTTTTGCGGACCAAGCGTGCCGCAAATGATGCCAGTTCCTTTAGGGTCAAGAACCAAACGTATCTCGTCTCGTGCCCATTTTCTGGCGTATTCGCAATAAATTGTCCGATTTCGGTGACATCTTCAAAGAGTTCAGCGTCTGCTCGGTTCCCTCGGCGTTCAAGCCGGCCTTGACGCGCCCGGAGCCGTGACCTCGCCAGCGAAGTTAGAATCGCGATCTCGAGGTTTGTGACGTCTAGCCCGTCCCCCATCTTTGAATGGGCCATTCCTCTTGCAAGTTCGAGAAGCGTATTTGCAGCCGAAGGCTGGTGGGCGTCAAGACCTCGCCGTGCCGCTCGTACCAACTCTCGGACCGCTTCTTCTAGTGCGCGGTCGAGCGGTGGATCAGAGAGAAGAGAGAGTGCCGACGAACTTCCAGCGACATAGAAAGCTTCCACCGCCCTGTCGCGTTCCGCCGTGGCTGACGAAACGGATTCACGGTTACCTATGGCGGGTGGGGTGTAGGCATTTCGAGCTTCAGCCAGCAGGGCACGGTCTATTCCAAGCGCTGCGGAAACCGCATCAATCAGCCGATCGCTTGGCGGACGGTCATAGACGCCGTTCTCAAGTTTCGAAAATGTCCCCCGTGAGAACCCGGTCGCTTCCGCCAACTTGGCGAGGGTCCATCGACGCGCCCTCCTAGCGTCTCGGACCAGCTTTCCGAACTCAAGTTTGGACTCCATGGCCAATTCTACCCAGTCAGAGGCGAAGTTTACGCATCTGTTTCTGCAAGTTGCGGAAACATTTTCCGCAACTTATGCGTCATACTGATGCGTGGCTCCTCGGAGCCCATCAATACAAGAAGAGCCGGGCCCCCATATTTGGCGATCTGGGTTGACCCGGCGGGACGAGAGCATGAGCATGAATGAGCAATGCCCCCGCTGCCGAAGGGTAGACGAAAGTCTACTAATTGTCAATAAGAACAAGTGCCGATGGTGCGATGACGCCCTGGACCTAGTGGACGCCTCCGACTACATCGGGCTAGCAGATCCAGAGTCAGTTGCTAGGTTCTTCGAGTCTCGCCACATCAGTGTGACGGGTGGAAGGCGGAACGATGCTTAGTCGAGCTCCGTCTCCCACGATACCTCCGCACTGGATTGGCATCGTCAAAGGTTGGCCGGATCTTTGCCGATCACTGGGTGAAGCCTTCGTTACCCTCCCTCCTCACGTGCTCGCCACGCATGGGCTTATCATCGGTGCAACCGGCAGCGGCAAGACCAATCTGCTTCATCACCTTATTGCTGGGGACCTGATGCGGGGGCAATCAATTGTAGTGCTCGACGCTCGTGGTGACCTAGCCCTGGCGACGGTCGAGTTGGCGGCGCGGGCTGGCGTTGATCCTAAAGATTTGAGGTTCTTTAACCTTCGTGAAAAGGATCAACCGCTGGGATTCAATCCTCTCGCAGGCAACGGCGAACCTTACTACCGGGCGCTCGGGCTGATCGACGCAGTCGCTGCAGAGTCCGAGTCCTGGGGTGTACAACTCGCCGAGACATTCCGAAACGCCGCCCTCCTGCTCGCTGAAACTGGATCCCCCATCACAAAGCTTGACGGGCTGTTTCACAATCGTGCCGCTCGGCGAGAGTTGATCGCACGAGCGACTTCTGAGCCTCTCCGCGCTTTCTGGAGTCGATACGACTCGCTTTCTGCCGACAAGCAGTCTGTACTGGCCTCACCGGTGCTCAACAAAGTGAGCGCCCTTCTGTCAACGGTTGGACTTCGGCGGATGTACGGCCATCCTGCGCCCGTTGATCTTGCCGAGCACCTGGGAACGGCAGGAAGCGTGACCCTGGTCTCGCTCGCTGTCGACGAACTTCACTCAGCGGGATGGATGACGGGCTCGATCATGCTCAGTTCAATTTGCCGCGAAGTCTTTTCTCAGGCAACTGTCGCGGAGAGCCAGCGAAACCCGATTCGGCTGTACGTTGACGAGTTCGAGAACTTCGCAATGCGAGACTTCGAATCGATCCTTGCCGAGGGTCGGAGATTCGGTTTCTCGATCGTGTTGGCGCATCAGACCTTGGCCCAGCTTACGCCAAAGCTCCGTTCGGTGATCTTGGGGAACGTGGGTGTGAAGGTCGTGTTCCGCACGGGCTACCAGGACGCTGAGGTTTTGAATCGTGATCTCGCCGGCATCAAAGGCGCATTTGATCTTGCCTCTCTTCCCGTAGGCGAAGCGGTGCTCTGGCGTCGTGGCGAGTTTCCCTTCCAGATTGAAATCAATGCTCCACTCATTGACGATGTTGGAAGCGTCAGCCAATCCGCTCGCGAGTTCTTGGCACGACTCGCTGAACTGACTCCTGCGTTCTTCGAGATTGTCGAAGAAACCCAGTCCGTTGAGGCTCCGGACCAAGCTCAGGTCGAAGAGCAGCCGACTTCACGGAAGCGGCAAAAGGACCTGGAAACACAGCCAGGGCACTTGGAGGATTGGCTGTCATGAGAGTGACAAATCGCGACCTCAGAGTCCTTCGCGACTTGGCGCTAAGCCAAGTGATGTTCAGGGACCAGTTCCGCGAGCTCGGCTACTTCAACTCGATTACTCGTGTGAACACTCGCTTGAGGGAGTTGAGGCGGCTTGACCTCGTCCGTCGGTTGGAGAGTCCGTTTTTCGGTCAGAGCCTATACATGGCAACCAAGCGAGCGGCTGAGGTCGTAGATGCGCGAATCTCGTCGCTCATAGAGGGCCGTACTTCCTCGCCTCGCTTTGTGCAGCATGCTCTGTCGGTCACAAACGTTCGGATCGCTTTGCAGCGCAAGTCGAGCGCAGCTTGGAGATTCGAGCAACAGCTCTGGCGAAAGATCCAGGGCTCCAAGGAACACGAACTCCGACCAGACGGACTCCTAATGGCAAGCTTGCCCATCTTTGTCGAGGTCGACATGGGCCACGCTTCGGCGACCCGCTTCAAAGAAAAGCTGACAGCCTATCAGGCCCTTGCCCGTTCTGGCCAGTGCCAGTCGCTGTACGGATTCAGTCAGTTTCGCGTCCTGGTGGTCACAACCGGCCCCTTGCGCTCTCGTCATCTTCGTCGCCTTCAGCCCTCCGACGCAGGGTTTGAGCTTCTTGTTCAAACCTTCGACGAGGTTGGTGCGACCCCGATCACACCTTGGAGTTAAACAACATGCTTCCCCAAAGAACCGACCAACAACCTCTCGTCACTGTCCCGAACTCGCTCCGACAACAGCTGGAGCGAGCCCAGAGTCTCCTGAATCAGAGCGAGGAAGCCGAGTCCGACGGCGACCGCTCGCTCGCTGTCGTCAAGGCAAGAGAAGCGATGCAGGTCGTCCAGAGGATCGCTCAGCAATCCCCCGAGATAGGGGCGCTCATCATCCTTGGCGACATGGGCTACCGTGGATTCGAAGTTGAGACGATGGAGAGTGTTGATCGCCATCAGCTCGTTCAGAAGACCTTCCTTGGCTTTCCGATGGGCCAGGAAGTTGTCAACGTCCCGACGATCACACGACGCTACATCCGCGCGAGGTTGCTCTGATGCAAGGAGCCGCAAAGACCTGATAGCGGCGAGGTGGGCAGTCGATGAGACTCAATCGCCCAGATGATTGGCATGGTGAGAAGCTGGCGTTTCGGATTCCCGAAGCGGCAGCAGTTCTGAGCATCAGTGAGTCGAAATTGAAGCGCCTACTTCGTTCGAAGCGGCTCGGGCACATCAAGGACGAGGGCACGACAATGATCACGCGGCGTCAAATCGAAGCGTACTTGCGGGAAAGAGAGCTTGAGCAAGGTTGGACTGGAAGTTAATGCCGCGATGCTTTACGCTCGGCTGCCTTCACAACCCGCTCAAGTTCCTTCCTCAGGATGTCCAAGCCACCGCTCAGAAAGCGAGTGTAGTTGCGGACATTCACGGTCAACCCTTTGTGTTCCGAGTTGTTCCGGTTGACGCTGTGCCCCATGTGTTCGAGCCTCGTCGAGAGGCTGACTTTTGGGCAGAATTTCTCGATCCAGGAATTGTGCGAGAGGCGACAGTCGCGAAGTTCAAGCTCGTCTGGCAACCCGGACTCTTTGAGGATGCGCTTCCATGTCGAATAGACAACTTTCTTCATCTTCGGCTTGTCAGCGGAGTCGGCATGAAAGAGGTAGCCGTCACTGTCACCGACCACTGGCTTCAATAGATCAGCCAGTGTGGGGCACAGGGCAACCAGCCTCGTCTTGTCGCCCTTCGGGAGCCCGACTTCCTGGCGACCGGTCGGTCCAAGTTTGACCGCACGATCAATGACAATCACTCCTTGAGCAAAGTCGACCTGCTCGGCAGTGAGCGCCATTTGCTCGCTTAGCCTAAGACCCGCAAGGAAGTACAAACCAAGAAAGGCGCGATCGGCGGGAGCCTCCAACTTCCGGATGGCCTTCATCGCGTTTTCAGGTGTCACCACAATTGCTTCGCGGGCTTCAGGAGTCTCAAGCTTCACCTTTGAGAAGGCGTTCCGGAGGTTGGGGAACTTCTCGTAGGTGTCGATCGCGTCGTTCATCACCTTGACCAGCACCGCCTGAACGTCCTTCATTGTCGCCTTGCTCTTGCCAGCTTCCTTCATCGCTCGGAAGAACGCACGGGCGCGATCTACATCAATGAGCTGCACGGGAAGTGAGCCAAGTTCAGAGCGGCGCACGTTCGAGTTGTAGCGGCTGACTTTGGCCGCGATTGTCTGGAGCTTCATTCCGTCTTCGCTCCAGCGACCCGCATAGCCCCTCTCTGAAGTCCCGGCGAGATCGTCGAACCACGCATTGAGCGTCAGCGCCTTCTTGGTGTTCGACTCCTCAATCTTCTGGCCGGTGTGAACACGAGCCTTAAGTTCCTTTAGGAACCTGGCTGCTTCGGCCTGGGTCGGGAAAGTACGATCCACCGTCGTCAGGTCGTTGGACATCGGATCGTCGTATGACCACTGGACCCGCCACTTGCCAGCGAGTTTGCCGCTGAGTCGCTTGCGGATGGAGCCTTCGCCCGAAATAGCTTTGGCCATGGTTCCTACAGTCTACCTCTGGTTTAGGAACCAATCTTAGGAACCATTTAGGTTCATTTGAATCTGGTGGAGATGATGGGATTCGAACCCACGACCTCTGCAGTGCGATGCTCGCAAATAGCGCAAGTTTGGACAAAACACGCCATTTTTGAACCTAAATGACCTCTGCAGTTGCGGTTTGCAGAGGTCGCGTTCTTCAGCCGCTGAGGGCTCCGTTAGAGGGACTCAATGTCCCACTGCAATTTCGCCATAATATGTTGTTGTGCCTTTGGGCCGCGCTTTAATCCTCATATGGTTGCTCCTGCTAGGTCAAGCTCATGCTTGCTCGGGCGCTTGGGTGCTGCCCGACGGTAGGGAGTGCCCCACGTGTCCGCGCGGACCATGCTTAGACGGCAAATCGGAGAATCAGTCAGAGCGAACGATCTCGGTCAGTGGATCACTAGATTGCCATGAATGTTGCTCTCTGACTTCTTGCACGGATTCGAAAGAGAAACAAGCGGCAGTCCCGTCTCAGCAGTTCCAACTCGTTTTCGCAATCCTTCCGGAAGCGATTTGCTTGTCGGTCGTTCGGTACATCGTCTGCAAGGTCGTTTTTGCGCACATTGAGCTGGGCTTTCCCAATGCGCCGCCCTCATCCACTTCTTCACGCGCTCCGCCTTTCCAACTGAGCTAGTTGTTCGCTCCGCGTTGCGCGGAGCCATGACCGTAACCTCAGTTGGAGATTTCTTGAGAACCCTACCCATATTCTGTCTCGCTGGCCTCGCCATTTCAGCGCATGCCCAGCAGATCGGGCTTGACGACGTTCTTCGTTCAGCCCGAGCTAATCGTCCCGTGCTTCAAGCGGCCAGTCTGCGACTGAGTCAAGCCAAGTTGACCAGCCGCGCCCTAGGAGCCTTTCCTGTCACGCGTCTCCTCGTCGGATACACGACTGATCCCGAAACAGGGGGGTCTGATGATGACCTCGTCTTGTCTCAACCGATCGATTTGTTTGGCCGAACAAACGCCTACCGTCGATCGGGCCGCGCTCTAGTCGCGGAAGCTGAAGCCAGCTTTCGTCAAGTGTCGCTCGACGTTCAGACGGAGGTGCTAGAGGCGTATCTGTCCGCCGTCGCCGCTGCAGAGTTGGCAAAGAGCGCAAAGGCCGTTCAGGCCGTTTACGAGCAGCTATACGAAGCGACGCGGCTTCGAGTCGAAGGTGGAATTGCGCCTGGATTCCACCTCACGCAAGTCGGCCTCGACCTTGAGCAAGCAAAGCTTCGCGCCGAGCAGCGTCAGTCCGAACAGAATGCAGCGCTTCGCAAGCTTGAGTCTGTTACCGGACTGTCTGAATTGCGCGAGTTTCAAGGTGCCTTTCCAGAGCTAGTGCCCGTTGCAACCGACGCAGAAGCCCTGAAGCGGCAGCGCCCTGAATTGTTGCTACTTGAGGCCCAAACCCAGTTAGCTGAGGCCGAAATTGCCATCTCACGAGCGAGCGGCAGGCCCGAACTGGAGCTTCAAGGCAGGAGAACGCCCTGGCAAGAGCGAGACGATCGGTATGGACTCCGACTTCAGCTGTCAATCCCGCTCTTCGATCACGGCCGAGTCGCTGCTGAAACGAGAGCTGCTGGAATCAAGGCCGAAGCCGCCCGCAAGGCGTTTACTGACGCATCCAAGTTGGCCGAGGGCGAAGTAAAGGCGGCGCAGATTGAAGTTGCGTCCGCGAGAGACCAAGTAGGCAAATACGAGGCACTAGTGGCACGCGCCAAGGAACTGGTGAATCGCCTTCGCCCCGGTCTCACGGAACAAGCGACAACCCTGATCGAAGTCCTGGACGCGACCCGAGTGCTCCGAGATCTTGAGCAAGCCTACGTCGAAGCACGAACTCGCCTTGCCGAAGCACAGGCAAGACTTGTCCGAGCTTCCGGCCAAATTCTGGAGGTGAACCCATGAAACGAATCCACTTGATTTGGATACTTGCCGGTCTCGCTGTTGCATTGGGCGGGTGTGCGAAGGACGGAGGAGCGACGGCTGCGAAGGATGAGCATGGCCACGAAGAAACTGGACACATCGAGGGCGAATCAGGGGCAACGAAGGAGGAAGCAGGTCACTCCGAAGACATCCAGTTAACTGCTGAGGCTATCAAGATCGCGGGAATTGAGACCCAGCCGGTCGAACAGAGGCTGCTTCAGCAAGAACTCAAGGTTCCGGGAACGGTGACCACTTCCTCACAGGGACGTGCGATCGTTACTCCGCCTGTTGGCGGGCAAGTTGTTCGACTCCATGTCAAAGCGGGTGACCGAGTTCGAGCTGGGCAACCCATCGCGACATTGCGATCAGGAGAACTGGCGCAAGCTTCAGCGCTGATCATCGAAGCCCAGCGAGGAGTCGTTACTGCCCAGGCCGCGGTAAAGGAAGCAGCCGCCGAGATCAATTTGGCAAACGCAAAACTGCGCACTGCCAAGCAGCAATTGGCTCGGCAACAAGCCTTCGCCAAAACCGGTGCATTTAGCCAGCCCGCTCTCCAGGCCGCCCAAAAGGACCTGGCCGACGCGGAAGCGGAGTTGGAGCGAGGTAAGCAGGACCAGACCGTCCACGAAGCGCAGTTGGAACGTGCGGAGCGGCTTTATAAGCAAGAGCTCATCTCCCGTACCGAGCTGGAGCAAGCAAGGCTGGAGGTAGCCACAGACAAGATACGGCAGCGAAACGCGGAGAGACGGACCGAACTCGCTAAAGCGACGTATGAGCGAGAGCGAAAGATCGCCGAGCAAGGTCTATCGAATTCGCGGGAAATCCAAGCCGCAGAAGCAGAGGTGCGTTCCGCAAACCTCGAAGTCCAGCAAGCGCACATTCGCTTGGTGTCCGCCAACTCGGCCGTTGTCGCGGCCATGAAAGGCGTTGAAGCAGCCCGCGCCGGGTACTCAGCCCTCGCGGGATCGGGGAGCGCATCGGGCGGTTCCGTGGTCGTTAAGGCTCCCATAAGTGGCGTAGTCGTCGACCTTGAAGCCACGATGGGGCAAGCCGTTGAAAGGTCGACAGAGCTAGGAGAGATTGAGAACCTGGCAACTGTTTGGGTGGTGGCGCAAGTCTCCGACAAGCAGATCGGAGCGGCCAGAGCCGGCACAGTCGCCCAAGTCAGCGTCAGCGCTTATCCTGGCAGGATCTTCAGTGGGGTTGTCCAGTCGGTAGGCAGCCGCCTCGACCCGAAGACGAGATCCATGCCCGTCCAGATACTCGTTGACAACTCCGGCTCGCAGTTACGCAGCGGAATGTCTGCAACGGTCCGGTTGGGAGTCGGCGCAAGCACACAGGCCGTCGTCGTTCCACGCTCCGCGATCATCGAAGATGGCGACAAGCGAAAGCTGTACATCGCCGAAGATGGTGGGAAGTTCGAGGAGCGGACTGTCACGCTGGGGCGTGTTCAAGGAGAGTTTGTGGAAGTTCTGGAAGGCGTCGCCATCGGCGATCGAGTAGTCAGCAAGGGCGCCTTCGTGCTCAAAAGCGAGAAGGTGAAGGGTGAACTCAAGGGGCATGAAGACTAATGGATCACAAAGCAAAAACTCAATGTGGCTGCGCGTCCCCGTGCGGCCCCGCACAATTCGTGGCCATCAACTACATTAGTGTTCGGAACGACTACGCACTTCGATTTGAAGAGCTTTTCGCGACGCGCGCCCATGCGATCGACCGAGTTCCAGGGTTTGTGGAGATGTTTGTTCTCCGCCCGGATCGAGAGGGCGAAGCCTATCTTATCATCAGCCAATGGGAGGACGAGAGTGGCTTCCGAGCGTGGGTCGGTTCTTCTGAGTTTGCGGAAGGCCATCAGCGAGGTTTCGACGATATAAAGGCGGCTAAAGCTGCCGGGCAAGAACCGCCCATGACGTCCAGCTTCCAGACATACAGGATTGTGGCAAGATGAGACGAGTCATACGTGTACTTCGCTGGCTCATGCTGGCTCCTCTATTGAGCGCTGAGTGCGGATGCAAACCGACCTCGCCCGAAGGGGAAGCGACTCGTGACTTGCCGGAGGTTTCAAGCCATGTTGGATAGACTCCTCCATTTCAGCCTGACTCAGCGACTCCTGGTTTTTGCCGGAACCATCGGACTTGTCCTTTGGGGAATTCTCTCATGGACCAAGCTCAATCTCGACGCGGTCCCTGACATCACCACGAATCAGGTGCAGATCAACACGCAAACCGGGGGCATGGGACCCGAGGAAGTGGAGCGGCTGGTGACGTTTCCCATCGAAACGGCGATGGCCGGCCTTCCCGGCGTGATGAACACCAGGTCGCTCAGCCAATACGGTCTGTCCCAAGTCACGGTGACATTCCACGACAACGTGGACATCTTCTTCGCGCGTCAGCTTGTGAACGAACGGTTGAGCAGAGTTGGCGCTGAGTTACCGGCGAATATTGATGCGCCACAAATGGGGCCGGTTTCCACCGGGCTCGGCGACATCTACATGTTCTCGGTCGAAAGCGACAAGCGCTCGATCACCGACCTGAGGACGATCATGGATTGGCAGATCGCGCCCCAGCTTCGCTCGGTCGCCGGAGTCGCCGAAGTCAACGTTGCTGACGGCAACGTCAAGCAATATCAAGTGGTCGCCGACATGGCTCGGCTGCAAGCGCGCGGACTCGGCATCCACGACCTGATCGAAGCCCTGCAGAACAACAACCAGAACGCGGGAGGAGGAGTTCTCGACTCTGGAGGGGAGAGAACGCTCATCCGCTCGGTGGGCATGGCTTCCACACCAGAGGAAATCGAAACCATTCCCGTTTCGAGCGAAGACGGCACTCCGGTGCTCGTGCGCGACGTGGCCGAAGTCACGACAGGGACACCGGTCCTGACCGGCCTGAGCACGAAGGACGGCCACGAAGCCCTCCTTGCCATCGCGATGATGCTCAAGGGGGCCAATGGGCGAACGGTCGCCCAGGCAGTGGACGCCAAAATCGAGGAGATCAAGGCGCAGCTTCCCGAGGATGTCAAGCTGACGACGGTTTACAACCGCTCCCAATTGGTTGACAAGACCGTAGGCACGGTTGAGAAGAGCCTGTTGGAAGGCGGCATCCTTGTCGTCGTCATCCTCCTTCTCCTGCTCGGAAACTGGCGCGGCGCAGTAATCGTCGCTTTGGCAATCCCATTGTCGATGCTCTTTGCCATCGGCATGATGAACCAGTGGGGCATCTCTGGGAACCTCATGAGCCTCGGTGCGATCGACTTTGGTTTGATCGTCGACGGCGCGGTCGTCATGATCGAGAATGCCGTCCGCAGGGTTGCGGAAGCCCGCGAGCATGCCGGTAAGACGCTAAACCGTCATGATGTGCGGCACGTGGTCTGGGAGTCCTCGAAGGAAGTGGCCAAGCCAACGGCCTTCGCGGTTTCCATTATCACGGTCGTTTATTTGCCGATCTTGGCGCTGGAAGGAACCGAAGGCAAGATGTTCAAGCCGATGGCCTTTACGGTCGTGTTCGCGCTACTTGGCGCGTTGATCTTAACCCTTACATTGGTTCCGGCTTTGGCCAGCCTGTTCTTGTCAGGCGACACGCGCGAGGGCAAGAACCCGATCATGGGATTCTTCAGCCGTATGTACAAACCCGCATTGACCTTCGCGCTGCGCGCAAAGGCAATCGTTGTCGCGGGGGCTCTCGTTCTGCTGGGGCTAGCGGGCTGGGTCTTCACTACGCTGGGCGCTGAGTTCATTCCAACCTTGGATGAAGGCGACCTCGTTGTGCAGCCGATTCGTATCCGGACCGTCAACGCAGAGGAAACCATCCGGCTGGTAACCGCAGCCGAGAAGAAGGTGCTGGAAGTTCCGGAGGTGATCACGATGTTCTCGCGGAGCGGCACGCCTGAAGTCGCTACCGATCCAATGCCGCTTAGCCTTACCGACAGCTTCATCATGCTCAAAGAGAGGGATCAGTGGCGTGCGGGAATGACTAAGGAAAAGATCCGCGAGGAAATCGAAGAAAAGCTCAACGAAGTCCCAGGCCAAGGCTACAACTTCTCGCAGCCCATCGAAATGCGCTTCTCCGAATTGGTTTCCGGGGTCAAGGCCGACATCGGAATCAAGGTGTTTGGAGAAGACCTGGAGGTGCTCCGTCAGAAGGCTGAAGAGATTCGGGCGGTTGTTGCAGAAATCCCGGGCGCAGCGGACGTCGAAGTCGAGCAGGTTGAGCCCATCCCCGTTCTCCAAATCGACATCGACCGCGAAGCCATAGGGCGGTTCGGAGTTTCGATTAGCGAAGTCCAAGAGTTAATCAGCTCAGCCTTAGGAGGCGAAGAGATTGGGCAGATTCGTGAAGGGGACAAGCGGTATGAGCTGATCGTTCGTTTGCCTGCCGAAGTACGAAACGACGCTGATGCCATCGCGAGTTTGCCCGTGAAGCTAGCCAACGGCGAATCGGTCCCTCTATCGAGTCTGGCGCATATCGACAATCAACCTGCACCCGCCCAAATCAGCCGGGAATCGGGCAAGCGGCGCGTCGTCGTTCAGCTCAACGTCCGTGGAACCGACCTTGCTGGCTTCGTCGCGAATGCCCAGAAGGCCATTGACGAGAAGGTAAAGCTCGACGAAGGCTATTACATTACGTGGGGCGGTCAGTTCGAGAACCTGCAGCAAGCAAGCGCACGATTGATGATTGTGGTGCCTCTGGCGCTTGCCTTGATCTTCACCCTACTCTTCATGACTTTCGGCTCGATCAAGCAGGCGTTGCTGATCTTCACCGGCGTTCCACTGGCGGTGACGGGCGGTGTTCTTGCCCTATGGATCAGAGGGTTGCCCTTCAGCATCTCGGCCGGCGTAGGCTTCATAGCCTTGTCCGGAGTTGCGGTCCTGAATGGTGTTGTGATGGTCTCTGCGATCAACCGATTGCGACAAGAAGGCAAGCTCTTGGTTAAGGACGCCGTTAGCGAAGGTGCCCAGCAGCGTCTTCGTCCGGTGCTGATGACCGCTCTCGTTGCCGCCCTGGGGTTCATTCCCATGGCACTGAACACAGGCATAGGAGCAGAAGTCCAAAGGCCCTTGGCAACGGTAGTCATTGGCGGAATCGCTTCTGCCACGTTGCTAACCCTTCTCGTCCTTCCGGTTCTTTACACATGGTTCGAGCGTGACAACGAGCTTCCGGAGGAGCTATGAAGACGGTCTTCCGGATCGGAAAGATGGATTGCCCTACGGAGGAAGGCATCATTCGGAACCGTTTGAAAGGGATGAACGGGATCGAGCGGCTGGAATTCGACTTGATGAGCCGCAAGCTGACGGTGATCCACGGACATCCCGACGAAAGCACCATCCAGCAAGCCCTTGAATCGGTAGGAATGGATCCAAAGCTCGTAAGTGAAGACGAGCCCGAATCGGCGGGGCACGGACCGGCTGTTCCGATTCTCGATCGATGGCTCATGGGAGCTTCTGGAGTCCTCGCGGTGGCCGCCGAAGTCATCGCGTGGACTATGGGCACAGAACGGTCATGGCCGGTGATTGCTCTAGCACTTGGTTCGATTGCGCTGGGCGGCAAGGAGACGATTCGAAAGGGGATCGTCTCCCTGCGGACCCTCACGCTCAACATAAATTTCTTGATGACGATTGCGATCATCGGGGCGGCCTTCATCGGGCAGTGGCCCGAAGCCGCTATGGTCACCTTCCTCTTTGGGGTCGCTGAAATGATTGAAGCATTCTCGCTCGATCGAGCGCGTCACGCGATTCGCTCACTCATGGAATTATCCCCCGAGCGTGCACTTGCATTGGTCGGAAACGAATGGGTCGAAATCGAAGCTTCCAGCGTCGCTCTCGGGCAACTCGTGAGAGTTCGGCCAGGAGAACGCATCGCGCTAGATGGCCTCGTAAAGAAAGGTTCCTCCAGTGTAAACCAAGCCCCTATTACCGGAGAAAGTATTCCGGTGGCCAAAGCGGCGGGAGATCAGGTCTTCGCCGGAACGATCAACGAGAAGGGCAGCTTTGATTTTGAAGTAACGGCGAACACTGAGCAAACGACGTTGGCGCGAATCATTCGGGTCGTGCAGCAGGCGCAAAGTCAGAAGGCGCCGACGCAGCGCTTTGTCGACAAGTTCGCCAGATACTACACGCCGCTCGTCGTCGTATTGGCAATCCTCATTACGGTCGTGCCACCCTTGCTTTTGGCCCAACCTTACTCGGATTGGCTATACAAAGCATTGGTGCTCTTGGTGATCGCGTGCCCATGTGCGCTGGTCATCTCGACTCCGGTCACTGTCGTCAGCGCTTTGGCCTCAGCTGCAAGACGAGGAATTTTGGTTAAGGGTGGCGTTTACATCGAGGAGGGTCGGAGGCTCTCGCAGATTGCTCTTGACAAAACCGGCACCTTGACGCACGGCTTGCCGAAGGTGACGGATGTCGTTTCGTTTGATTCCATAGAAGAGGCTGAACTGCTTCGCTTAGCGGCTAGCTTGGATGCCCCCTCTGAACATCCCGTGGCTACCGCCATTGTCGCTGCGTACGGAAGCCAGAGAGCTTCGGTCGAAGAGTTCGAGTCCATAACGGGGCGGGGGGTGAAGGGAGTCGTTGATGGGCAGCAATATTTCCTCGGAAACCACCGGCTTGCCCACGAGGAGGACTACTGCCGGGCAGAGGTCGAGGCGGTTCTCGAACGGCTTGAAGAGCAGGGCAAGACGGTCGTCATTCTCGGCAACACTGATCGGGCGCTCGGAGTCATTGCCGTAGCTGACACCGTCCGCGAAACGAGCATCCAAGCAGTTAAGGAGCTGCACGACCTTGGAGTGAGAACGCTCATGCTCACGGGTGACAATGCTCGCACCGCAAGGGCCATTGCTGCCCAAGTTGGCATTGACGACGCTCGCGGAGACCTACTTCCCGAAGACAAGCTAGAGATCATCACCGAGCTAACCGCTGACAAAGGACACGTCGGCATGGTGGGTGACGGCATCAACGACGCCCCCGCACTAGCCCAGGCAGACGTCGGCTTCGCGATGGGCGCAGCCGGAACGGACACAGCGATAGAGACTGCCGACGTCGCGCTCATGCAGGATGACTTGCGCAAAATCCCGGAGTTCATCCGTCTGAGTCGAAAGGCGTCCACTGTCCTGAAGCAAAACATCGCATTCGCGATTGGCGTAAAGGTGGCCTTCTTCGTGCTCGCCTTCTTTGGCATCGCTACCTTGTGGATGGCCGTTTTCGCCGATATGGGGGCGAGCTTGCTTGTCGTTGGGAACGGGTTAAGGCTTCTGCGTCCAGCCCTCCCCTCGCAGTTTAGGAACCAATTGTAGGAACCATTTCAAGTTCATTTGAACTTGGTGGAGATGATGGGATTCGAACCCACGACCTCTGCAGTGCGATGGCCCGATCAACTCCAAAGCTCGCAAAAAGCAGTCATTTTTGAACCTAATCGACCACTGCAGTTGCACGTTGCAGTGGTCTCACACGAGATACCTCGTGAATCTCCAACGATTCGACTCTAGAGTCGTGCGCTCCGCAGCCTCAGCGCATTGGCGATCACCGAAACGGAACTCAAGCTCATGGCTAGAGCCGCGATCATGGGACTCAGGAGAAGTCCGGTGAAGGGGTACAGCACTCCAGCGGCGATTGGCACCCCTGCCACGTTGTAGATAAACGCAAAGAAGAGGTTCTGGCGGATGTTGCTCATTGTCGCACGGCTGAGTCTTCTCGCCCGAACCAGTCCCGTCAGATCGCCTTTGAGGAGGGTGATTCCAGCGCTTTCCATTGCCACGTCGGTGCCAGTTCCCATTGCGATTCCAACCTGAGCTTGAGCAAGAGCAGGGGCGTCGTTGATCCCGTCACCTGCCATCGCAACGAACCGCCCCTCCGATTGGAGTCGCTTGATGATCTCAATCTTGCCTTCGGGCAAAACGTCTGCATGGACTTCGTCGATGCCGAGTTTTGTGGCTACGGCCTGCGCCGTGGTCTTGCTGTCGCCCGTGACCATGACGACGCGAATCTTCTCGTCGTGCAAGGCTATTAAGGCTTCAGATGCTGTTGTCTTGATAGGGTCTGCGACGCCGATCAGACCGATGATCGTCGTCCCAGCAGCAACGAACATGACGGTCTGGCCCTCGGATCGCATGGCCTCCGCTTTTGCGGCCACATCTCCAACTTTTGCCTCGACAGCCTCCATCAGTGCGAGATTCCCAAAGGCGACATCGTGTAAGCCCGATTTGCCTCGCACACCTTTGCCCGTGACGGACGTGAAGTCTGTCACGGCGCTTGGCTCGATGTTGCGCTCCTTGAGCCCAGCAAGGATCGCGGCTGCCAGAGGATGTTCGCTGCCTTGCTCTAGTCCGCCCGCGATCTGGAGAAGTTGTTCCTCGGACGTATCGCCGAAAGCTTGGACAGCGATGAGTTTGGGTTTGCCCTCCGTGAGTGTGCCCGTCTTGTCGACCACTAGCGTATCCACTTTCTCGAACGCTTCCAAAGACTCCGCATTCTTTATGAGAACACCTGCCTGTGCACCGCGTCCGGTTCCGACCATGATCGACATCGGAGTCGCTAAACCCAGTGCGCAAGGGCAGGCGATAATCAGCACCGCTACCGCATTGATGACCGCATACGCCATTGCAGGCGCGGGTCCGAACATCGCCCAGACGACAAAGGAAATGATCGCGACCAGCACCACTATCGGCACGAAAATGCCTGACACTGTGTCGGCCAGTTTTTGGATCGGAGCCCGCGATCGTTGCGCCTCGCTCACCATCTTCACAATCTGGGCAAGCAGGGTTTCGCTTCCAACCCGCTCGGCCCGCAGAACAAAGCTCCCGGTTCCGTTCACTGTAGCACCCGTCACTCTATCGCCTTCCGTCTTCTGCACCGGCATCGGTTCGCCCGTGATCATGGATTCGTCCACCGAACTGCGCCCCTCGATTACGACCCCATCTACTGGAATTTTCTCCCCTGGGCGCACTCGCAACGCGTCACCGATATGGACATGTTCTAGAGGGATGTCCTCTTCCTTTCCATCTCGCACCACCCGTGCCTGCTTGGGTGCAAGATCGAGTAGAGCCCGAATGGCGCTGCTCGTCGCGCTCCTGGCGCGAAGTTCTAAAACCTGCCCCAGCAAGACGAGGGTCGTGATGACCGCTGCCGCCTCAAAATACAGGTCCACGCCGCCCATCTGGTTGCGGAACGAAGGCGGAAACACTTGGGGAGCGATTACCCCGACCACGCTGTACAGCCAAGCCACTCCCGTTCCCAACGCTATAAGCGTAAACATGTTCGGGCTGCGATGGACAACCGAAGCCCAACCGCGCTGGAAGAACGGCCACCCTCCCCAAAGCACGACCGGCGTGGCAACCGCAAACTGCGTCCAGCCAAGCACCCCATGCGGTATCCACTGCGCGATGTCGAATCCGAACAGATGGGGCATCACTGCCAATAGAAGCGGAATCGAGAGGACGGTCGAAATCCAGAACCGTCGCGACATGTCTGAAAGCTCAGGATTCTCGTCGTCGAGGCTTACCTCCATCGGTTCGAGCGCCATCCCGCAGATGGGGCAACTGCCCGGTTTGTCCTGCACGATTTGCGGATGCATCGGACAGGTCCACTGCGTCTTCCTGACCTTCGCGACGGGATGAAGCGGCTCCAGCGCCATACCGCACTTCGGGCAACTGCCCGGACCCTTCTGCACGATCTCGGGATGCATGGGGCAGGTGTAGTCGGCCTGCATATCCGGCGGCTGCGCTGCCTCGATGGGCTGCGGAGCCAGATACTTCTCGGGGCTCGACTTGAATCGCTCCAGGCAACTCTTGCCGCAGAAATAGTACGTCGTCCCCGCGTGCTCAAACGACCCAGCCGCATCATCGGGGTTTACCCACATGCCGCAAACTGGATCGATATGCTGTT
Organism: Fimbriimonadaceae bacterium; assembly: GCA_019454125.1. Classification (NCBI taxonomy): domain Bacteria; kingdom Bacillati; phylum Armatimonadota; class Fimbriimonadia; order Fimbriimonadales; family Fimbriimonadaceae; species Fimbriimonadaceae bacterium. The sequence continues at coordinate 582,656 of CP075365.1, read as the reverse complement.
TGTTCACGCTTTCCATTAGAAGCCGACCGAGTAGCCGATGGCAAGCCTGAGCGAGCTTCGCTCTGCCCCCTTCGTGGAGAAGATATCGGACGTAATGCCGACGTCGAATACGGATTGTGGAGTGAGCTGACGACGCAAACCGATTCCAAAAGATCCGACGAAGCCCTCATCCTTGCTCCCGCTTTGCTGTACAGCGAACTCTGCAATCATAGTCTGATCGAACTTCCTCGGATAGCCAAGAGGGTTCGTGTAGCCCAGGATCACGCCAAACGCCACGTTGCGTTCTCCCGGTCCAGGATTTGTTGCTACGTTCGCGTCGAAGTTGAGATGCACCTTGTCGTACTGTCGCAGAGCCCGCGTTGCAATAGCCCGAAACTTGGCATCTAACCCGCTTGCTCCTCTACCGGTTGGCAGCCCGAGCTCGATTCGGTATGCAAGCGCCGGAGCATCGTTGATTTCTCGCCGAAAGCCGTTGAAATATGCGATTTCGACGTTGCCCGCATCGAACCTTCGGTCGGTGCCATCGTAGATAGGATCGAACGTGATCCCGATGTCCTGATTTTTCGCGAAGCCAACTTTGTATTCGGCCTTGAACCCGTAGTTTGCCGTCCTGCGACGGAAAGTGTCGAGTGACAAGCCAAACTCGAGTGCGCGTTCTCGGAATGCGATCGAGAAGGCATCGTCGAAGCGCAATGGTCTGCCCGAGTCGATGTTGTTGTGGTCGCTCTGGGCAAACACGCTGCTGACGAGCACAGTACCCAAGGCGATTAGGGAAGCGCACCTTTTCATGATCGACCCCCACTGGAGGTAGGCGGCGGCGTCCTGCCATCAGGTTTGTAGGGGTTTGGTTTGTCGATCTTGCGGTACGTATCCGGCGTTCCGTTGTTGAGTTTGCTCCACTCCTCGAGGTTGAGCGGCTTCGTGTCCTTAAACTCAGCGTTCTCGGCAACATACTTGTCGAATGCGGCTCGCGATGTGAACGCCCGCGACCAACCAGAGCATTCAGGATGTTCGCCCATCTTCTCAAGGAACACCACTTCCTTGATGTTGCTCGTAAGATTTCCCTCGTCATCTGAAATCATGACGAGCAAGCGATTTGGGTCTTCGGTGGCGGCTCGGATGATTGCGCGGCCCGGCGTTTCTCCCGCCATGTCGCGAGCGCACATCAGGCAGCGAACCATCATCGTCCACCCTTCGGCGGAAACCGTCGCTCCCCAAAAGGGTCCTTCGGGCATTGGGATCGAGCAGTGAGAACAAACGCTCATGTCCATCCAGCCCATGCCGGACATCCACATGATGTCGTCTTCGCTTCCTTTCATCCAACCCATTCCAGGCATGCTCGGCGGGTGGCGGTGATCGTGGAGAGTGTTCTCTTTGCCCTCACCTTCTCCCGCAGTTTCGCCCTTGTGTGTCGTGGCGAGAACGCGATAGATGGCAATCTTCACCTGCTCTTGCTTTTGGGCTTCCGTGAAGTTCGGCTGAGCAAGAATGTCGTTCACGTTGTCGTGAAGCATGTGGAGGTTATCGAACGCATTCGCAATTTGGGGAAATCGTTTGGCGAAGCGCGGACTCATCTCCGCCGTCATCGGCATGAAGTCTCGGTCGGTCTTGTAAAGCTCGACGTCGTGGTAGCGCGCGCCCATCACCTCGTATTGAGGCGCTTGATCCCTCACCGGAACCCGGTACAGCATGTCGTAGTTCACGGTCTGTAGCCAGTGGTAGCCCCAGAAGAGGCCGTTCACCTTCGGGTAGTCGGTGCGGAACTTCATCGAATACGGAAAGCTGTCAAGGTAATCCATATTCATGGGCAACCCCGTGATCGCATAGGGCTGGGCGCTGTAGAACGCCCACAGCCGCTCGATCTCTGCTTCTTTCTGTTCATCGGTCATTCCTGGGTAGGTGAACGTGTCGATCGTCTGGAAGTGGAGAATGTGTGCCCAGTCGAAGACCTTCTCCAAATAGCCGTAGCGGCGCATGAATGTTGGTGAGATCGCGCCTTCGTCCACGGGAATTCGCGGCGGGTTGTTTAGCACCCAGTTGATCGTGTCGAAGGTCTTGGTTTCGAGCGTTGGAGCTTCGCCCCGCACCAGGGCTTCGTAGGCCATAGCGTGACCCACTCCGGTCGCATACATGTCCTTCGCGAACTTCGGGATACGGTTGATTGACCAGTTGTAGGGGGCTGCTTTGTAAAAGAGGTGGTCTGCTCCGGGAGAACCTATCCATCCGGGCATGTCCTCGGGCATTGTCGGGAGCTCGGTCTGCTTCTTCATCCCCGCCATATCGTGGCCCGGCATTTCCTGCGCGAGCGAGACGGCGAATAGAAGCGCTAAGCCAAGTATTGTCTTCGCTTTCATGGTTTTCGTTCCTATAGTTTTGTTACGTTTAGAGTAGGGTCCCGAGCAATCAATGCTCGGGACGTTACGGAGAGCTAGTTCGCAGGTTTTGCGACAGCTGCAATGAACTCGGCGAGCGTAAGCGCCTTTGCGCCTTCGACTTTATGCTTCGCAACATAGGCATCAAAGGCAGCCTTAGAGCTAAACGCTCGTGACAACGCGGCGCAATCGGCGTGCTTCTTGAAGGTGTTGAGGAAGACCGTGCCTTCGGGTGCGGTCCACTTTCCTCCCGTGCGCTTGAGGACGACCGGCTCGCCGACCTTCTCGCTGGGAGCGTAAACGATGAGGTCGCTTTGGTATCGGCCCTGATCCTTGATGACGCAATACATGCACCGATATTCGATGCGCTTGTTGCCCGTTTTCAAGACGACTTCGTTGTCCTGTTCTTTGGTGTTTTGGACCAGCTTCATCTTGCAGTAAGGGCAATCGCCTTCGTGCGCCGAAGCGATCGTAGAGAGGCCGAGTGCGCCGATAACGGCGAACAGGGCGAGGGATTTCGAGATTCTGTTGATGATGTTCATAGTTCTGTTTCCTTGAGTATTCACTTGACGACAACCTTGCCGTCGTACATCTCCATGCCGCAGGTGAAAGGGATCTCTCCGGCTTGGTCCGGGGTGAAGGCGAACGTCACGGACTTGCCGGATTCGACCTCCTTGGATTGGTTGAGGGACTTGAAGACGACCGTGCCTCCGCAGCCGAGTTCCTGGCCGCCTTTGAAGGTCAACTCCACGGGCTTGCCACGGTCGACGGTGATGACGTTCGGCGTGTATTTGCCTCCATCGATGGTGACGGTGGCTTTTTGAATTTCTTCAGTTGTGTTTGTCATTGGTTTTGGGTTCTCCGTCTGGGATGTTTCGGCCTTGGTTGAGCAACCATTGGCGGCGATTCCGAGGATGGTGGCGATTACGACGAAAACGCATAGTCTCATGCTCATTCCTTCACCTTGATTGGAATGCAAAGAGTCCGAAGCGTGATCAGGATCGATATTTGTGTTTTCATGTTTGCGATTCCTAGTGGTCGTGATCGCCAGCGGGCAGGTTTGCTTTTCGACTGGCCTCTTTGGGGAGTGCGCCTTCGGGGAAGTGCGCGGCGATGCCGTTAAGCGTTTCAGTCATTTCTTTGGCAAGCGATTCGACCTTAGGGCCATTGCCCGCGTCGCCCGCCGCGTCAAGCTGCTCGGCGAGCGATCCGACTTGCTTGACCTGCTCCTTCACCTTAACGAGGTGATCTCCCAGAGGCTTGGAGGCATCGGGCAGAAGTAACACCTCGTCGCGAATGGCGAACGCAGCTTCATGGACCGACTTCCAGTTCTTCTCCTCGACAATGTGGTCGAAGTTGGCTTTGCAGGCAAGGACTCTGCCCCAGACTTCTGCGGCCTCCTTATATTCGGGCATAGTCGTAGCGACGGTAGTTTTGGAAGTGTCCTGGCTAGCTGCCGCGTCTGTTTTGGATGAGCACCCGATTAGGGCGAAGCCAACAATGGTCGCGAAGGCCAGGGTTTCGAGCAGTTTGATGGTCATAGTTGTTTCCTTGGTTATGGTCCGTAGACGAGCAGTGCTCCAAAGTGACCGGCCGCCCCGACGGCAATTGCGGCCAAGCCCAGAAGCGTGAAGTAGGACAGGGATTCGTGCGCCCCCTTGCGTCTCCAAATCACGGTTGCAGCCATGAGAAGAGTCGCAGTGACGGCGAGAATGGAGTGAATGAGCGCGGTTCCTTGCCACTGGAACCCGCTACGGAGAAACACCATCAGGCCGGTGGGTATGGCAATGGCGGTACTAAGCGCGCCGAAGAGAAGCGCCCACCAACCCGCCTTTCGCATCGTTGGATCTTTGCGCCGCCACCCAAAGACCTCCAGCCCTGCCCCAAAGAGGAAGAGGGCAATTGGGAAGTGGATGATCAGCGGATGGAAGGAGTGTTTGGGGACGTATCGGTCGAGCAGGCTCTGCTCCTTGCCTGATGGATTGTCCATGTTCGCGCCCATCATCCCCTCGTGATTGGTGGCCTTCGGAGGCATTCCGGCGGGGTGGCTCTTGGGATCGCCCGGAAGGAAGTCTTGCTTGATTTCCTCTCCGTTGGGCCATCCATCTCCATCCGAATCCTTGGCATCCAACGACCGGATCAATTCAAGCGTGACGAGATCCTTTCCACCAGCTTTGAGGGCTGACTTAACATCCTTTCCAAAGGCGTTGTGCTCGGGCGGTTTGGTATGGCATGACATGCACTCAGCCTTGTAAAGCCTGAAGGATTCTTTCAACCGCAAAGCCGTGTGGAAGGCTTCCATTTGTTCGGGAGTAGCGATCGCGGCTGCGGCAAACAACCCAGCAACCAGGACAGAAATCGCTCTCACGGGTGCACCTTCTTGGTCTTGCAGGCTTTGCCAGAACCGCATCCGCAATCGGGCTTGCCGCCAGGCTGGCCTACGCCCAGACGGCGCAAGATCAACCACGCGTAGAGGCCAACGGCTGCCGCGACGAGCAACACGGTTCCGGCGACGGCCACTTACTTCACCTCGATGGCGAAGCCGAGCGTTCGAACCGCGCCGCGCCAATCGAACTGGGCATAGACCTTGTAGAGTCCAGGCTTGGGGAACCGGCCCGTAAAGTGGATCATGCCCTGGTTCACCTGCGCTTCATTTTCTTCGTCCTCGGCCGGGTGGCTATGGACGACCGTCTGACCGTCTTGATGGAAGATCATCATGTGACCTGCCGCTCCAAGCCACTTGACGGTATCTCCGGCTGCTTGGCCGGTCTTCTCGTCGGTGAGCTTGACCATCAAGGTGGTCTTGCGACCGACCTGTATATTGCGAGTCACAAGCTCGCCCTTAAGACCTCCGTCCACGGCCGTGGTCGTGAGGTTCAATTTGGTATCCCACGTCGGCTTGTCGCCGTGGACGCTGACCTTCGCGATAAGCACTCGCGATCCCTTGCCGCTCGGAGCCACATCGCCATACACCCAGTAATCCCCTCCGGCGGGAAACGTAATCGGAATCGACCACGTGCCGTCCTTTGCCATCTCTGGGTGCTCGTGAAGGAACCAGTTAAGGTCCTTGCTGGCAAGCAGCAGGTGGAACTGCTTCTCATGAGCGACGTCGAAGGCGCTCTGAACCTTTCCGGTCTTCGTGTCGACGACCTGCAACTTCAGGTTGCTCGGTTGGCCGGCCATTGCATGAACGGGCCCATCGACAACTTTGAGTTGGTATGGCTGCGGCTTTGACAAGCTGGCCGGGCGCTCGTCTTTCACGTCCACTAAGAACGCGATATCGTGCTTTCCCTGGCCCGGAATGTTGAGCGTCAGGGCGATCTTGTAGTCGCCACCATGCGGAAAGAAAAGGACGACCCCGTAGTCGCCGGGCACGCCTTCGCGGTGCACTTCGGGCTTGGCTTCTGGCATCCCCGCCATGCTCGGCATGGTCATGACGGCGGTCGCTTCGATCGCCCCCACTCCCTTGAACCCTTCTTCCACTGGGTCCTTGGCGGTTGTATCGACCACGCGGAACTCCACATCGACTTCCTCTTGGGCGAATAGCCCTTCCTCGGGAACACGAAGCACAGCCTCGTATTTGCCGAACTTCACCTTGGTCACAACCTTGACGTCGGAGGTCGCAGGATGATGCGAAGCGTCTTGCTTGATCGCTTTGGCGACTTGAACGTTCTTTTCGATTCCCGCGAAGAGATACTTCTTCGGATCCTTCTCGAAAGGCCCGCCGCATCCGGCGCAACACATGTACCAACGCACGCCGTTGTGGTCAACGTAGTCGCTTGACTTGGAATAGGAAGGTACGGCCTCCTTACCAACCGGGCAATACAGCGCTTCCTTGGCCGGTACGGTTGCGAACTTCTTGGGGTTTGCCAAGAATGCCGTTTTGTTCTCTTCCGATTGGAAGGGATAGCGGACCGAATCAAAGTCTGCCGTTGCCTTGGCTTTGTCCATATCGAGTCGCAGACGGCTGACTGGGTCAAAGAGAAAGACTCCAACCGTGTTCTTGGCGGAACGCTGAGTCTTCAGAAACGCTTCCGGGGACTTGGCGAAGTTCGCGTCACAGCCTGCGCAGCAGAACTGATAGCGTGAGCCGTTGTATTCGACAACGGGCGAGTTGGCCGCGACGGCACTGCCCATGACCGGGCATTTGAGTGCCGAGCCTTGACCGAGTGCCACCGCCGCGAGGGCGATGATCGTGTTTAACATTGAATTTCCTGTGCTGTGAATTGGGGACTTGCGTCAACGACGAACCCTGCATACCGATCGGGCAGGCAGGCTGTTAAGCAAGGAGCACAGGAGGAGCGCGGCCAAGGGAGACGTAGTTGGGCCTGGAAGCTGGCGGACCTGAATCCGTGCCGAAGATTCCTGGTGATTCTGGCTCGGATGCAACCACTACGACTTTCTTTTCAGCAGGAATATCCGCAACCATCTGATGAATCTGAAGGCCAGAAGCTGCTGGAGCTGCCTCGTCAGGTCGTGGCGTGGTCGGGGCCGAACTCAAGCTGCACTTGCAGTCGTCGGACTGCTTGTCTTGAATCGAAGCCGCCGGTTTTGACTTGTGTCCCATCTCCGCCTCGCACACCTTGAGGCAGACCGGATCGGCCATTATATGCGTCTGCTTCCCGACGCAACAGGTCATGCTGCAACTTGAAGCGAACAGCGAAGCTATCGCGCTCGTGGGAACTAAGCCCATCAGCAGCGCGAGCATTGAGACCATATTTATCCAGGTCCTATGCGTTCGCATCACGCTAATTATAACGTCCGTAGATGCCTTCCCGTTCCGGGCTGGAATCCCTCGCCCGAGATAGAACTGGAAACTGGCCGAGTTTGTTTTAGGAACCAATCGTAGGAACCAACTTAGATTCGATTGAACTTGGTGGAGATGATGGGATTCGAACCCACGACCTCTGCAGTGCGATTGCAGCGCTCTCCCAGCTGAGCTACATCCCCAAAGAGCGTTTATGGTACCCAAGCGGGGGTTATGCGCTGGGTTGCTCGACAAAGTCGAGCTCTCGGGCATAGGTCTCCGGGAGCCGGGCCACCGCCCAGACCGCGAGCCCGAGCACGAGCAGCCCCGTGGCCGCCGTCGCCCCCAGCAGGCCGAGCGAGCCGACGAGCGCGTTGCGCCCCAGAGTCAGCGGGATGACCAAGCCCCGGACGAAGCTGGGCGCGGTGACCGCCACCGTCCCCCGCAGGTTTGTGCCGAACGTCTCGCCGGACGTGGTGACGAAGACGGCCCAATAGCCCGCCCCGAGCCCCGCGACGAACATGAGCCAGAAGAATGTCTGGCGGTCGCGGGCGACCAGGAAGATCGCGGCGATGGCCAGGGTCATGACGACAAAGGCGGCATAGAACGCCTTCTTACGGCTACGCCAGATCTGGCTGAGGCTGCCGAAGAACACGTCGCCCAGGGTCAGGCCGATGGCGCTGATCATGATCACTTCCGCCGCGGTGTGCGGATCGGCGATGCCGAGGCCCTTCTGGAGCTCGGGGCTGAAGGTCATGAAGAGCCCCGCGAAGAACCACACGGGCGCCCCGCTCAGGATCGTGGCCAGGTAGCGCGAGAACGCCTCGCGGCTCCGGAAGAGCGCCCCGAAGTCCCCGCGCCGCACGGTGGGGTCGGCGGCGACCTTCTCGAACATGCCCGATTCGAACACGCTGAGGCGCAGGAGGAGCAGCCCCAGCCCCATCCCGCCGCCGACGAAGTAGCCGACCCGCCAGTCGAACGCCGAAGCGAACAGAGCCGCCGCGACAGAGCCGGCCACGCCCATCGTCGCGACCATGGTCGTCGCCCATCCCCGCGCGGTCTTGTGGACGAGCTCGCTCACCAAGGCGATGCCCGCACCCAGTTCCCCCGCCAGACCGAAGCCGGCGAAGAAGCGGCAGACCGCATAGAGGGGCACGTCGTGGACGAAGCCATTGGCGATGTTGGCGAGCGAATAGACGAGGATCGAGCCGAAGAGCACCGTGAGCCGGCCCCGCTTGTCGCTCAGGATCCCGAAGCCGACCGCCCCAAGGATGAACCCCGCCATCTGCCAGTTGAGCAGCATTTCGCCGATCGATTTGATCTGGTCGGGGTCGGTGAACCCCAGCCCTTTGAGGCTCGGCACGCGCAGGACGCTGTAAAGCCAAATGTCGTAGACGTCGACGAAGTAGCCGAGGGCAGCGGCGACCAGGGCCAGCGCCGGGCTTCCTTGCCCGCTTCCCGCTCTGCGCATGAACTCTGTACGGTACCCAGATCGTAGCTGGACCGGCTACGGTCAAGCCACGGGTTTTCAGGTGGCGAGGGTGAGTTCCGGGCGGACCGCGGCGGGGGCGTGGACGTGCTCGACGAGCCCGTGCTTGGCGAGCCGTGCGCCGAACTCGGCCAAAGCCCGGTCGTGGGCCGGGCTCCATCCATAGTCGAAGGTCTCGCCGAGGTAACGATGGGCGAGGCGGTCGTCCACCCCGGGGGGCAAGGGCGCAGCGGAGACCACCGCCGCAGGATCCGCCGCACCGGCGCGCGCCGCCGCGACCAGCCGCTCCGCAAGGCCGCTCTCCAAGGCGCCGCCCCCGACCCAGAACGCCCACACAAAGGGCAGGCCGGTGGCGTCCGACCAAGCCCGGCCAAGGTCAAGCGAGTAGCGCCCGTCGCGGGGATAGGTCAGGCCCTTGTCGCCTATGAGGACGCAGGCGTCCGCCGCCGCGAGCATGGCGTCGCCGTCGGGCTCCATCGGCTCGATCCCTGGCTCGCACCCGAACTGCTCCAGGAGGACGAGCCTCGCCAGCAGGTTGCTCGTCATGGAACTTGCGTCGAGGGCCAGGCGCCCGATCCGGTCGAACGGGACGTTGCTGAAGAGGACCACGCTGCGCACCTCGCCGTGGGTCGAGATCGACGCGCCTTCCACAAACTGGCGGTCCGGCTTGACCAGGGCGTCGACCGAAGACACCAAGATCGCCTGCGCCTCGCCCGAATCCAGCAGCGGAGGCAGGGCGGAAGGCACCCGATAGACGACCTCCACCCCTTCCAGCCCCCAAACAAGCGGTCGGGCATTGAGGAACGGCACGGAGCCGACGCGGTAGGCCACGTCCGTTACATACGAGAGAGGGACGGGCAAGGCACCGCCAGCCCTATGCGAGGGCACGGCTGGTGGGCACCCTTCGCCCGCCCGGCCCCTGCCAAGGGCCGGGCTTGGCAGGGCTCCACCCGTGCCGTAGCCGTGCCACAGCCGTGCCACAGCCGTGCCAACGCCCTCGTCACCAGGGCAGTGAGCTATTCGCTGACGGCCCAGCGCACGAGGTCGAACCGGGCCTGCCAGTTCGCCTGCGCGACGGGGCCGTTCTGCTTGAAGGCCACCCTGAGCCTGACCGCGCGGTCGTTCGGCCCGATGAAGCGGGAGACCGAACCCGGCAGCTGAACCGTGGTCACGAGGTCGGTGGTCGAGGCGTTGCGCGAATCGACGTCCACCCACGCGCTGGCGTCGAAGTCGAACGCCTGGATGGTCTGGCGGAGGCCGTTGGTCGAGACCGCTGCCTCCACCGTCACTTCGATCGACTGGGCCACGGTCTGCGGCGCGGTCGCGGCGAACTCGACGTTGATCGGCGACTCGTTCTGGTTGACCACGATCCCTCTGCGGACGGTCAGATAGGTGTCGTCGCTCGCGCCGAGCTCGGCCAGGCCCCCGCCGAGCAGGAAGCCGCGGACCAAGTTGAAGCTTGCCGGCGTCGCCTGGGTGACCGAGGGGGTCACGACGGCCTGCCAGATGCCGCGCCCGTGGGTGGCGGCCATCAGGGTGGTGCTGTTTCGCCAGACAAGTTCGTCGATCGCGACGGTGCCCGGCCCTTGGGTCGAGACCGACCAGGTCTGGCCGTCGTCCCAGCTCGTGAAGACGCCGATGTCGGTGCCGGCGAAGAGGCGTCCAGCCCGCAACGGGTCGACCGCGAAGGCCGAGACCGGCGCGGACGGCAGGCGGCGGGCGCCGGTCCCCACCGCGGGAGTCCAGGTCTGGCCCCCGTCGAGGGTCTTCCACACGTTGTCGGCCTCCCAGCCCATGTAGGCGACATAGACGCGGTTCACGTCGTTGGGGTCGATGACGATGCGGCCGACCCAGCGGCCGGGCAGAGTGCCGTTCGTGTCCATCCGCGTCCAAGTCGGGCTAGTCTGGGTGCCGTTGGTGGTCTTGTAGAGCTGGCCGTTGTTGTGCCCGACCCAGACCACGTCCGAATTGCCCTTGGCGATGGTGCAGGTGGAGATGAGATAAGGCGGGTTCGGGTTCATGTGGGCGTTGGCCCTGTCCCTGAAGACGGGTTCGGGGCCTGCCGCGATCGGCGCCTTGATGGCGGCCCAGTTCGGGGTGCCTTTGACGCTGTTCGAACGCCAGAGGCTGCGGCCGCAGGCCAGCATCCGGTTCGGGTTGTTCGGGTCGAGCGTGAAATAGGCGATGAAGTTCGAGTTCGTCGCCGCGTCACGGTCGGTAATGCCGGAACTGATGTCGCTGAAGCTGGAACCAGCGTTGCTGGAGCGGAAGATGCGGTTGTAGTAGTAGCCGCCGTAGAACGTGTTCGGGTCGGTCGGGTCGCTGGCGCAAAAGATGCCGTCTCCGCCGATCCTGTCGCTCCAACCATTGATGTTGCCGGTGTAGCGTTGGGTGCCGTTGTCCTGGGCGCCGGCGACGATGACGCCGGAGGCGTCGTTGACGGCCACGCCATAGAACTGGGTGATGCCGAGGTTGTTGTTGAGGTCGGTGTAAGCCGTGCCCGCGTAGTTGGTGGCGACGGAGATGCCGCCGTCGTGGCCGAAGTAGAGGCGGCGGTTGTTGACCCCGTCGAAGTTCGGGTCTTGGGTGAGGACGTGGAAGTCCGGGTGCATGTTGTTGAACGCCTGGGTGAGGGTGACGCCCGCGTTCGTGCTGCGGTAGACATAGACGCCCCCGACCACGAGGTTGTTGGCGTTGGTGGGGTCGACCCAGATCACGGAGTTGTAGGCTTCATAGGTGCTGATGCCGTTGCCCGAGGTTTGGCGCGTCCAGGTCCGGCCGGAATTGGTGGAGCGATAGACCAGGATCCGCTCCCCGGTCGTGCTGGCACCGGCATAGACCGTGCCGGGAGAGCTCTTCGACCAGGCGACTTCGCACCGGTGGAAGCCGCTGATGCCGGTGGCCGCCGTCCAGGTGGCGCCGCCGTCGTTCGACCAGAACACCCCCGGGCTGTCGTGCACGCCCGCGACCATTTCGTCCCGGTTGTTCGGGTTCGCCTTGACGTCGTAGACGTGTCCGTCGAGCCTCTTCGACCAGGTCGAGCCCGCATCGGTGGACCGATAGATGCCGCTCGTTGTGGCGGCGACGATGACGCTCGTCTGCGCGGGGTCGACGGCGAGGCGGGTGACGTTGTAAAAGTCCGGGCCGATGGTGGAGGTGAGCTGTTGCCAAGTCTCGCCTGCGTCCACGCTCTTATAGATCCCGGCGCCGCGGAGCGCGGCCGTGTTCGAGGAGCCGTCTTCCGTTTCAAAGAACCCTTCGCCGGTGCCCGCGTAGAGGACGTCCGGGTTCAGCGGGTCGATCGCCATGCACCCGATGCCGAGCGCGGGAAGGAAGTCGTCGATGGCCCGCCAGGTGCCGCCCGAGTTCGTGGTCTTCCAGATGCCGCCTCCGACCGAACCCAGCCACATGACGTTGGTGTTCGTCGGGTGGACGATGATCGCACGGATGCGGCCGCCGATGTTGCCGGGGCCGAAGTAGGCCCAGGTTGCGGGGCTGAGCGCGATGGTGTTCCCTTGCGCCTCCATGAGGGCCTGCTTCTGTTCCAGGGCCCTGGCGAGGGCGTTCTCCGGCACCGTCCCCCCTTCGCTCAGGCGGGCGATGCTCCTCTGGGCGACGGCCAAGACGGCGCTCCGCTCCTTGCTGAGGGTCGGCTGCCGGTCGGTGGCGAGGGTGTGGGCGACCGCGTGGTGCCAGTCACCAAAGGCGAAGGTCGTCGAGAAGACCAAAGCGAGGAGGGGGAGTAAGCGCATAACCAAGCTCGAGCGCAGGCGCTCAGTCCCAGTCTGACGCAAGAATGCCGCCCTATCGCAGTTCAAGGCTGGAAACCCGGCAATTCCGCAAGGCTCCGAGCACGCGGTACATTGCGGCGGTGGCCTGGCCCGAGACGAGCCGTCTGCGACTGCGAGAGTGGCGTCCCCGCGAGAGAGAGGACGTGGAAGCAGCCTTCGCGATCTATTCAGACCCCGAGGTGATGCGATGGCTCGGCGACGGGCGCCGGGTGATCGGCTCGCGCGAGGAACAACGGGAGGTGCTGGAGGCGCGATCGGCTGTGAACGCGGGGCTCCGGGACGGGAGCTGCTACCTGGCCGTCGAACGGCTCTCGGACGGCAGAGTGATCGGCGCGGTCATCTTCCGCGAACTGCCGGACGGGGAGGATAACGGCACGGGCGACTACGAGATCGGTTGGCACTTCGCCCAGGAGTTCTGGGGCCAGGGGTTCGCAACGGAGGCCTCCCAAGCCCTGCTGGAGCACGCCTTCGCGACCCAGCCCGCCCTGGCCGAGGTCTATGCCGTGACGAAACTGGACAACGAGCGCTCCGTCCGCGTGATGGAACGGCTCGGCATGGAGTGCCTCGGCACCACGCAGAAGTACTACGGGGTCGAGACGCTCCTTTACCGGAAGCGCCGCTAGCCGCCCGGCCTCGTGGGGTCCGGGTTCGGATCCGGTTTAGGCTGGGGGTTTGGTTCCGCCGGAATCTCCGGGACGCTCGGCGGCGGCTCATGGGGCGGCCCCGGATGGGGCTGCGGGGTCGGGGCGCCGGGAGCGGTGGGGTCCGGATTGGGTTCCGGGCGGGCGGGACTGGGGTTGTTGGGGTCTTGCATCCTTATTGGTCTAGAACGCCCGGCGGGGGTTCAGGCCGAGGGTTTTCGTCCCACCGCGACGACGCTGCTGCCCCAGGGCAGGCGCAATCCCTTCTCCACCGTCAGCCTGGCCTCGTACTCTAAGTGTCGGGCGAGCACGCGGTTCAGCGCCTTCGGGACGGGCGGGAGCGAGGCCCGCGGAGGGCCGGGGCGGAACCGTTCGAGGACGCGGGACGCCAGCACCAACGGAAAGAGGAAGAAGACGGCATAGGAGAGGCGTTCCACCTGGAAGCCCGCGCCCTCCAGCCGCGCCCGCACCTCGGACGCGCGGTACCGGCGAAAGTGGTGCAGGGCGACGTCGTGCGGCCCCCACAGGAACCGGAAGGCCGGCACGGACAGGACGACGACCCCGCCGGGGCGCAAGACACGCCACGTCTCGGCAAGGGCGGCCCGGTCGTCGCGAATGTGCTCGTAGACGTCCAGGGCGACGACCCCGTCGAAGGAGCCGGAGGCGAAGGGCAGGGCGGAACCGTCGCCGCGCACGAGGCGGGAGAGCCCGCGCCGTCGGCAGTAGCCCAGGGCCGGTGGCCAGGGGTCCAGCCCGACCGAGACGACGCTTTCGGAAAGCTCGGCCAAGCCAGCCCCCGTCCCGCAACCGAGGTCGAGCACCCGGTCGGGCCGTGGGTTCGCGGCGTGCAAGAGGCGGCGGGCAAGGCGGCGGCGCCCGACGAACCACCAATAGCCTTCCTCTAACCGGAAGAGCTTGTCGTACTCCTCACTCTGCACGCAGCGCCAACCGTCTTTTTTTCCCGGCCATGCGGAGCCGGACGAGCTCGCCCAGCATCTTGGGGCCGTCCCGCATGAGGACGACCTTCGACCCTTCTTGGTGCCGCCAGCGGATCGGCACCTCGGCGATCCGGTACCCGAGGTCGTGGGCGATCACGAGGGCTTCGAAGTCGAACCCGAACCCATCGATCTCGCAACGGGAGAAGACGTCCCGGGCCACGTCCCGGCGGAAGAGCTTGAACCCGCACTGGGTGTCCTTGATCCCCTTCACGGCCAAGAGCTGGACGGCGACGTTGAACGCGCGTCCGAGCATTTCCCTGTACCAAGGTTGGCGGATCTCCAGGTTGCTCTCGCGCAGGGGGCGGCTACCGATGGCGATGTCCGCGCCGCCGATCTCCGCGTGCAGCTTCTCGTACTCCTCGATCGGGGTGGCGAGGTCGGCGTCGGTGAAGAGGATCAGGGCCCCCTCCGAAAGCAGGATCCCCGAGCGCACGGCGAACCCCTTCCCCCGGTTGGGCAGGTAGGCATGGAGGCGGACTTCCGCATGGTCGCGCGCGAACTCCTCCACTGCGGCCGCGGTGCCGTCGGTGCTCCCGTCGCTCACGACGATGACCTCGAACGGCACGTCCAGACCCTGCAGGTACTCGTACGTGCGCGCAAGGGTCGGGCTGATCCGGGCTTCCTCGTTATAGGCCGGTATCACCACGCTCAGTTCGACGGGGGCCAAGCGGTAAAGTCTACCAACACTGCCGTCCGACCTATGCCCGGAACTCGGAAACCACTAAGTTTCAAACTCGATCTTTCCGGGCCCTGGCCTTGGTCGGCCGTGCGCGAAAGAGGGAAGTTTCATTCATTACTGAAAGGACAATCAGCACGAAAACCAGGCTGTTCTGGGCACGACGTGGCGCCGATCTTTACTCATTTTCGTTTCTCTTCTGTGGCATAACAAAGCGTATAAGGAATGAGGACTTTCCTACTGTTTGTCGCTGCCGGGGCCTTGTAGAGTTGACATTGGCGCGGACCATCCGGCTATTCTGATGCGTCCGATGACTAGCGACGGCGGCCACAGAGGGGTGGCGGTGACTCCCCCGTCCGATACTGCGCCTTCTTCACGCGCGTCTAGCCGTCCGTTCACGCTCGCCGCTTGGATCCTTCTCGCCTATTCGGCCGCCGTGGCCGTCTTCGGCGCGTTCGTGCGGGCCTCGCTTTCCGGCGACGGGTGCGGCGCGAGCTGGCCGCTTTGCGACGGGCAGGTTTTGCCGTTGGCGCCGACAGCGAAGATGGCGGTCGAGTTCACCCACCGCGTCTCGAGCGGCCTGCTTATCCTCGGCCTGGCCGGACTGACGGTCTGGGCTTACCGGGCGTTCCGCTCCGATGGCCACGTTTGGAAGGCGGCGGGCGTCGCTTTGGGCACCTCGTTCGTCTCGGCGCTGATCGGCGCACTGCTCGTGCTCTTCCGCTGGGTGACGAACGACGCCTCGGCGGGGCGCGCGGTGACGATGCCGCTGCACCTCGTGAACAACCTCGTGCTGTTCGCTGCCCTCGCGCTCTGCGCCTATTGGAGCGCGGGCGGGCAGAAGTGGGCTTGGAAGGGGCAGGGCCAGGTCGCAGGCGCCTTGCGCTGGGCCGCGGGCGGGATGGTCGCGCTGGGCATGACGGGGGCGATCTCCGCCATGGGCCGAACCGCCTTCGAGCACGAATTGAAAGGGGCGAGCACGCTCGTGCAGCGCCTGATGCTGCACGTTGGCGAAGGCGCCCACCCGCTGCTGCGGGGCGGCGTCGTCCACCCGCTGATCGCCACCTCGGTGGGCCTGCTCATTGTTTGGGCGTGCGGCCTTGTCGTGGAGCAGCGCCCGCGGCCCGAGGTGCGGTTCTGGGCGAGGGCGACGGTCGGCCTTTTCCTCTTCCAGTTCGTCTTCGGGCTGGCCAACCTCTTGATGAGCGCTCCGGTCGGGATGCAGCTGGCCCACTTGGCCCTGGCGATCGGGAACTGGCTCACTTTGACGATGCTCGCCGCCCACGCGCTCGTGCCTGCGGCGCAGGTGGGCGAGGCCAGCAGCCTTCGCGCCGAGGCCCCTGCCGTCGCGGCGGGCGGAGGGGGCTACATGGCCCTGGCGAAAGACTATGTCGCGTTGACGAAGCCGCGCGTCGTGAGCCTTCTGCTCTTTACGACCGTCGCCGCGATGATCGTCGCCGCGCGTGGCTGGCCCGGCGGCTGGCTCATCCTGGCGGTCTCGATCGGCGGCTACCTGATGGCAGGGGCCGCGAACGCCTTCAACATGTCCGTCGAGGAAGACCTCGACCTCGCCATGGAGCGGACGGCGAAGCGGCCGACCGTCACCCACCGCATCGGCAAGCGCCAGGCACAGGCCTTCGCCTGGGTCACGATGACGGTGGCGTTCGCGGTGCTCTGGTCGGGGGCGAACCTGCTCTCCGCGGCCCTCGCCTTGTGCGGCCTCCTTTGCTACGTCTTCGTCTACACGCTTTGGCTCAAGCGCCGGACTTGGCACAACATCGTGATCGGGGGCGCGGCCGGCGCGTTCCCCCCGCTGGTCGGCTACGCGGCAGTCTCGGGCGCGCTCTCTCCGCTCGCTTGGACGCTCTTCGCGGTGATCTTCACGTGGACGCCGGTGCACTTTTGGGCGCTGGCCCTGCTCCTGAAGGACGATTACGCCCGGGCTGGGGTCCCAATGCTGCCCGTTGTGAAGGGCGAGCGGGTCACGGCCGAACAAATCGGCATCTATGCCGTGCTAACCTCGCTGGTGTGCGTCGTGCCGTTCGTCCAGGGCCAGGCAGGGCTGACCTACCTGGCCGGTTCTGTCTTGCTCAACCTGGGGTTGCTCGCCCAAAGCCTTCGGCTCTTCCTGCACACCGACCGGCCCCACGCGCGGGCCTTGTTCAAATTCAGCATGGCGTACCTCGCCCTCTTCTTTATCGTCGTCGCCGTCGACCAAGCGGCGAGGTGGCCCGCCTGAGGCGGGGGGACTAACCTATGGCACAGATATTCGGACCGGCGACCAATACGATCGCGACGGCGAGCCTCTTCGGAGGGGCGGCGCTTCCCTTTTTGCTGATGTTCACGGGGTCGGGGATCACGAACTCCCCCGCGAACACGGGCGTGACCGTCCCCTTGGACCAGCCCGCCCCCTTCAGCCACAAGCACCACGCCTACGAGCTCGGCATCGACTGCCGCTTTTGCCACCTCAGCGTCGAAGACTCGCCGAACGCGGGAGTCCCGTCGACCGACGTGTGCATGACGTGCCACAGCCAGATCTGGACGAACAGCCCGAACTTGGAAGCGGTGCGCAAGAGCTACGAGACGGGCACCGCGATCCAGTGGAACAAGGTGAACGCGGTCCCGGACTTCGTCTACTTCAACCACTCCATCCACATCAACCGGGGCGTGAGCTGCAACAACTGCCACGGGGCCGTGAACGACATGCCGATCACCTGGAAGGGCCAGGCGTTCCGCATGGCCTGGTGCTTGGAGTGCCACCAGGAACCGCAGAAGTACCTCTATGCGGACGCCACCCTCGCCGAGGGCGCGTCGCCCCGGGAGCAGGTCTTCCAGCTCTATCGCAAGCTCGCCGCCGGCGACCAGCTGACCGACATCGAACGCAACCTCGCCAAAGGGCTTCCCCAGGTCGTCCCGGCGGACAAGGTGCACGAAGGAGTGCGGCTGATGAAGGACCGCGGCATCAACATGACTCAACTAAGGGATTGCTATGTCTGCCACCACTAACCCCGACTTCGGCAAGGAGCCCAAACTGGTCAAGGGTTTTGAACAGACGGTCGACCCAGACCCGGCCCGGCGCACAGCCGAGGACGAGTTCCCCTACCGGGAGACGCTCCTCCAGGTCGACCGCCGCTCCGTCCTGAAGATGGCCGCGGGCGTCGTCGCCATGGCGGGCCTGGCCACCGGATGCCGCATCGAGCCGCAGCGCAAGATCGTGCCGCAGGTGCTCGGGCACAGGGAGTACGCCACCGGTCTCGACCAGTACTTCGCGACCACCGCGACGCGTGGCGGTTATGCCATGGGCGTGCTCGCCCGCAGCTACGACGGCCGCCCCGTGAAGCTGGAAGGCAACCCGAAGCACCCGGCCAGCCTGGGGGCGATCGACTCGCGGACGATCGCCGAGATCGCCGTCCTCTACGACCCCGACCGGCTGCAGTCGCCGACGCTGTTGGGCGACTTCGGCACGTGGGAGGCGTTCTTGATCGAGGCGCGCAACACGCTCGCCAACGTGGGCGAAAGCGGCGCGAACGGCATCGCCATCCTCACCCCGAACGTCAGCTCGCCGACTCTGGCCGGGCTCATCCAAGACTTCCTCGCCCAATATCCCAACGCGACCTGGCACCAGTACGAACCGGTGAACCGGGACAACGTGCGGGAGGGCGCGATGCTCGCCTTCGGCACGAACGTGGAGCTTGTGCCGCGCTTCGACCTCGCAAAGGTCGTCGTCGGCATCGACGCGGACATCATCCTCGACGGCCCGGCGCCGGTGCGCTACCAGCGCGACCTGGCCGCGAACCGGTTCGTCGACGGGACGACGCGCGAGATGAGCCGGCTCTACGCACTGGAGGCGGTCCCCACCCTTTTCGGCGCGATGGCCGACCACCGCTACCGCGTGCGGCCCAGCCGGACACTGGCCGCCGTCAAGGCCCTAGCCGCGAAGGTCGGCGTGCCCGGGGCGGGCGCCTCGCCCGTGGAAGGGCTCGATGAAAAGGCCCTTAACGCGATGGCCGCCGACCTCCTGGCAAACCGGGGGGCGAGCATCGTCACGGCAGGGACGCACTGCTCCGCCGCCGTCCACGCCGTGGTCAACGCGATCAACTCGCACCTCGGCAATATCGGGACGACCCTGGAACCGAAGACGCCCGTCATGGCGAAGCCGACCAGCAACATGGCGGACATCCGCGACCTTGCGACGAAGCTGAGCTCGGGCCAGATCAAGTTCCTCCTCGTCCTGGAAGGCAACCCTGTCTACGACGCCCCGGCAGACCTGAACTTTAAGGAGCTGCTGGGCAAGGCCAAGCTGACCGCGCACCTCTCGCTCTACGACAACGAGACTTCGGCGGCGTGCCGGTGGCAGCTTCCCTGCAGCCACTTCCTCGAGGCGTGGGGCGACGGCGTCGCCTTCGACCACACCTATTCGGTGGGCCAACCGCTCATCATGCCGCTTTACGACTCGCGGTCTCCCGTGGAGCTGCTCGCAGCCCTGCTCGGGCGCGTCCAAGACGGCCTGGCGATGGTGCGCCAGACTTGGACCGAGCGGAGCGGAGCGGCGGCGGACACACGCGAGGACGCTTGGGCCGAACTCCTGGCGATCGGCGCCATGGAACAGCGAGGGGGCGCGCCCGTGGCGGTCTCGCTCGTGCCGAACCTCCTGGCGGGCCTCGGCGAGCCTGGCGCGGGCGGGGGGATCGACTTGCTCGTCCTGCCGGACCCGACCGTCTACGACGGCCGCTATTCAAACGTCGGCTGGCTGCAAGAACTGCCCAAGCCGCTGACGGACCTCACCTGGGACAACGCGATCGAAATGGGGCCGGCACTGGCCCAGCGGCTGGGGGTCACCCAGGTGGACCGCTACCTTGGCACGCTTCCCTACTACGGCCCGCGAAGGCGGGCGCGCATCAGCGCGAACGGCCAGACGCTTGAGGGCGCGGTCTACGTGAACATGGGCATGGCCGACGAGACCGTCGTCGTGCGCATGGGTTACGGCCGTACAAAGGCCGGTCAGATCGGGACCGCGGCAGACGAGCGGCACGGCGGCGGCTTCGATGCCATGGTGCTCCGTACCACGGCAGCGCCGAACCTCGTGATCGGCGCACAAGTCGAGCACGCGGACGGCACCTACGCCTTGGCGAACGCGCAGTTCCACAACATGCTCGAGGTCACGGACGTCGACAGCAACCGCGACGTGATCCGGAAGACCAGCTTGGCCATGCTCTTGCAGAAGCCGGACGTCATGAGTTCGCCGACCTTCGGCTCCCACGCGGGAGGCCATGGGGAATCCCACGGCGAGGACGGGCACGGCAAAGAGGAGGCGCACGGCAAGGAGCACGGGGGCACGGAGAAGCACGAGAGCATCTTCATCCCGCCGCAGGAGTTCTACGACGAGTCCACCAACTACCAGTGGGCGATGACGATCGACCTGAACCTTTGCACGGGATGCAACGCCTGCGTCACCGCGTGCCAGGCCGAGAACAACATCCCGGTCGTCGGCAAGGAGCAGGTCCAAAAGGGCCGCGAGATGCACTGGATCCGCATCGACCGGTACTACATGCCGAACAGGCACGGCGAGTTTAACCCGGACGATCCGGCAATCGCGCTGCAACCCGTGACGTGCGTCCAGTGCGAACTGGCCCCGTGCGAGCCGGTGTGCCCCGTGGCCGCGACGACGCACAGCCACGAAGGCATCAACCAAATGGTTTATAACCGGTGCGTCGGCACCCGGTACTGCAGCAACAACTGCCCGTACAAGGTGCGCCGCTTCAACTTCCTCTTCTACCAAGAGAAGCCTGAGAAGGTGCCGGTGCTGCAGCTCGCCCAGAACCCGAACGTCACCGTGCGGGGACGCGGCGTGATGGAGAAGTGCACGATGTGCGTGCACCGGATCAACGAGGCGCGCATCGACGCCAAGAAGCACGGGCGCAAGATCCAGGACGGCGAGGTCCGCACCGCCTGCCAGCAGGCGTGCCCGACCGGGGCGATCGTCTTCGGCAACAAGGGCGACCGCGACGCCCTGGTGAGCAAGCACCGGCAGAACCCGCGCAACTATTCGTTGCTCGGCTACTTGAACACCCGTCCGCGCGTCACCCACCTGGGCCGCGTCAACAACCCCCATCCGGAGCTGGAAGCCTAACCCATGGCAGCAGAAGACACCAGAACAAGCCAACTCTTGCCTGGCGAGTGGTCGAACAAGACCGTCGACGACTCGCTCGTCGAGATCGTGCTCGACCAGAAGCGCCACGAACAGGCCCAGGTCAAGCTGCCGAAGATCTTGGACGACGCGCTGCCGCCCGTCGCGAAGAGCCCCTGGGCGATCATGCTCGGCACAGGCTTCGTGTTCGTGAACGTGCTGCTTCTGACGATCACGATCCTCGTCCTCACGGGGATCGGCGTCTGGGGCAACAACCAGCCGGCCGGCTGGGGCATGGACATCATCAACTTCGTCTGGTGGATCGGCATCGGCCACGCGGGCACGCTGATCTCCGCGATCCTGCTCCTCCTGCGCCAGCAATGGCGCAACTCGATCAACCGCTTCGCCGAGGCGATGACGATCTTCGCGGTCATGTGCGCGGGCATCTATCCGCTGCTGCACACTGGCCGTCCCTGGGTCGCCTACTGGCTCTTCCCCTACCCGAACGTGCTCGCGATGTGGCCCCAGTTCCGCTCGCCGCTGGTCTGGGACGTCTTCGCGGTCAGCACCTACTTCACGGTCTCGCTCCTCTTCTGGTTCGTCGGCCTGGTGCCGGACTTCGCGACCCTCCGCGACCGGGCCCGGAGCCGCGGGGCGCAGATCGTCTACGGCATGCTCGCGATGGGCTGGAGCGGTTCTGCCAAGGCGTGGCACCGGTACCAGCACGCCTCGATCATCCTGGCCGGGCTCTCGACCCCGCTCGTCCTTTCGGTCCACACGATCGTGTCCTTCGACTTTGCGATGTCGATCGTGCCGGGCTGGAACGTCACCGTCTTCCCGCCTTACTTCGTCGCGGGCGCCGTCTTCGCGGGCTTCGCGATGGTCATCCTGCTGGCGATTCCGATCCGCAAATGGTACGGGCTGGAGAGCTTCATCACCATGAAGCACTTCGACTGGATGGCCAAGGTCATGCTCGCGACGGGCATGATCGTCGCCTACGGATACTGTGCGGAGGTCTTCTACGCGTGGTACGCGGGGGAGCCGGCGGAACTGGCGCTGCTCTATAACCGCGGGAACTTGGCGAACGCGCCCTACTCGTGGAGCTTCTACGCGCTGATCCTCTTCAACGTGCTGGCCCCGCTGCCGCTGTGGTCCGCCAAGGTCCGCCAGAACCTCAAGGCGCTGTTCTGGATCTCGCTCAGCATCAGCATCGGCATGTGGTTCGAGCGGTTCGTCATCATCCCGGTCTCGCTCACCCGCGACTACCTCCCGAGCGCGTTCGGCTACTACTCGCCGACCATCGTGGACTACGGCATGTTCGCGGGCACGATCGGGCTCTTCATCTTCCTGATGTTCCTCTTCATCCGCTTCTTACCGATGATCAACATCTTCGAGATCAAAGAACTGCTCCACCACAAGGAGCACGAGGAGCACCACCGGAACGGCCACGCCGGACACGCGGCGGAGCACAGCAACGGCGTCCACACGACGGCCGGGGAGGACAAACGGTGAGCCACGGCAGGGACAACCACGCAAGGCCGTACGGCGTCGTCGGATCGTTCACCACGCCGGAAGCGCTGCTCGAAGCCGCCCAGCGAGCAAAGGACGCGGGCTACCGCCACATGGACGGCTATTCGCCGATCCCGGTGGAGGGGCTTGCCGACGTGGTCGGGCGCCCGAAGGACTGGATGCTGACCGGCTTGGTCCTGGGGGCTGGCGCCACGGGCGCCATCGTCGGGTTCGCGCTCGAGGCGCTCACCTCGGCCGTCTCCTACCCGCACAACGTCGGCGGCAAGCCGCTGGTCAGCATCCCCATGTTCTTCCCCGTGCTCTATGAGTGCACGATCCTCTTCGCCGCGGCGGCCGCGACTTTCGGGATGTTCGCGATGAACGACATGCCCAAGCCGCACCGCCCGGTCTTCAACGCGGAAGCGATGGTGCGGGCCTCCCAAGACCGTTTTGTGCTCTGCCTGGAAGCCTCGGATCCGAACTACGACCTGGACAGAGCGATGGCCTTCCTGAGGGATCAAGGGGCCGAGACCGTCGAAGAGGTCTGGACCTCGGAGGGATATTGATGAAGCGGTACCTGCCTTTGACGCTCGCCACGCTCGCCCTTGCGGTCGGCTGCCACCAGGACATGTGGCAACAGCCGAAGAACAAGGCGCAGTCGAAGAGCGCGTTCTTCACGGACAGCGTCTCCTCCCGGCCGCCCGTGGCCGGAACCGTCGCCTTTGAACGGCCGAAGACCGACCGTGAGTTCTATACGGGCTACGACCGAGAGGGGCGGCTCGTGCGCGAGTTCCCGATGCCGGTCACCGAAGAGCTGGTCAAGCGCGGCAAGGAGCGGTTCGACATCTTCTGCCGGCACTGCCACGGCGCGATCGGCGACGGCGAGGGCATGATCGCCAAACGCGGGTTCACGCTCGCCCGGCCGGTGGGCAACTACCACTCGCAAAGGCTTCGCAACATGCCGGTCGGCCACTTCTTCGACGTGATCACCAACGGCTTCGGCACGATGTACCCCTTCAAAGAGCGCATCCGCCCCTATGACCGGTGGGCGATCGCCAGCTATATCCGCGTGCTGCAACGGAGCCAGTACGCCGCGGTCGCCTCCGTCCCCGCGGAAGAGCGCAACAAGCTTATGCAAATGCCTTACGAATCTTCGCAGGACGCGGCGCCCGAGCCGCAGGTCGCGCAGCCTTCGCCCTTGGCGCCGAGGCCGCCCGTCCCGAGCGGGCCCACCCCCGGGAACGTCGGCGAAGGGTCGGCAGTCCCCGGCGGACAGGGCAGCGCGGCGCCGATGGGAGGCACGCAATGAAGGCATCACGGTTCGACCGGACATTCGTGAGCGCCGGAGCGGTCCTGCTGGTGATCGGCATCGTGCTCGCCCTGCTCGGCAGCACCATGGGCGGCCGGTCCGGGGTGGAGATCGCGAACTCCTACTATTTCGCCTGGCACTGCTGGACGGCCCTGACCTTGGGCTGTCTCGGCCTCTCGCTCCTGCACCACGCGACCCGCGGCCACTGGGGCTTCCCCCTCGTCCGCCTCTTCGAGGCAGGGAGCGGGCCCTTCGCGCTTGGCGTCACATTCATCGGCTGGCTCGGGGTCGCGGCGCAGTCGGCCGCGATCTACCCCTGGGCAAACCCCTCGGTCGTGGCGGGCGACCCGATCCTCACCCACCGCGCCGGGGCGATGAACTTCAGCTTCTGGGTGGCCCGCGGGATCGTCTACTTCCTGGTCTTCTTCTTCTTCTCGATGCGCAACCAGGCGACCTTGCGGGAAGAAGAACGGACCGGCCGGTCGAACTGGCAGGCCCGGAGCCGCTTTAGCGCGGTCGGGCTCGTGGTGTACTTCCTGCTCGTCACGCTCGCCTGGACCGACTGGGGCATGAGCCGGGAGCTGCACTGGTACTCGACCATGTACGGGTTCTGGAACATCATCGGCGGCGCGCTGATGGCGATGTCCCTCGCCGTGGCGGTCGCCTGCTTCAACTCCGAGGGCAAGCCCTATCGGGACGTGATGGCGGAATGGCTGAGCCGCGACTGGGGCAACCTCTTGCTCACGATGACACTGCTCTGGGCGTACTTCTCGTTCAGCCAGTACCTCATCATCTGGTCGGGGAACCTCCCGGTCACGACCGAGTACTTCATCGCGCGGACGGACGGCGGCTGGCTGATCGTCAGCAACATCCTTCTCTTCTTCCAGTTCTTCGTGCCCTTTGTGCTGCTCCTCATGCCGGGCGTGAAGAAGAGCCCGAAGACGCTCGGCACGATCGCCGCCTACATCTTTGCGATGAGGCTCGTCGATTGGTTCTGGATCACGGTGCCGACCTTCCGACCGCAACTGGGCGTGCACGCCCTCGACCTAGGGGCCCTCTTTGCCCTCGGTGGACTGTGGTTCCTGGCCTATGGGCTCTCGTTGCAACGCGCGCCCTTGCTGACGTCCCGCGAAGCCCGAATTGTGGAGGCGACTGAGAATGTCTGAGCATAACGAAAGCCGCGATAAAGACCTCTTGGAGGAACTGGGCTACGAGATCCAGGACGTCCCGGCCCGGCCGGTCGCCCTGGGCTTGGTCCCGTTCTTCGGGACGGTGGTCGTGACGATCATCGTCGCCTACTTCTTCTTCGTCTGGGTGGCGCCCGAGATGACCCGGCGGCCCGCCTCGACGCAGTTGGAACGCACCCGCAAGCCTGCGGAAGGCATTCCCCTGATCCAGACGAACGTCACCGCCCACAAGGACATGGTGGACGTGATCCAAGAAGAGCGCAAGAAGGAAAGCACCTATGGCTGGACCGACCGGAAGACCGGCCACGTCCACATCCCCATCGACCGAGCCATGGCGCAAGTTCTGGCCGAGGGCCTGCCGTCCCGTGCTAACGCGCGTGTCCCCGAGGGTGAGATCCCCCCGACCGTCCTGGCGGAGGAGCAACGGTGAGCCGCCGCGCCCTGGCTGTGATGGCCTTGGTGGGACTGGCCGGCCTCGCCTCGCCCCAGTTCTACGGCTATAAAGATCCGCCGGTCCCCGGCCAGTCGCGCGTGGCCGCCCAGAGCAAGACCGCGGACGTCCGGGTCGACCAGAAGCTGGAAAGTTTCGTCCCGCTCGACGCCGAGTTCCGCGACGAACTCGGCATGAAGGTAAAGCTGGGCGACTACTTTGTCGACAAGCCCGTCCTGCTGCTGCCCGTGTTCTACAAGTGCCCCGGCATCTGCGAGGCCGAGCTCATGAACCTGGTCGAGAGCCTGAAGGGGTTCAACAAGGACTTCGTGGGCAAAGACTTCTTGGTCGTCACGGTCGGTATCGACCCCAGCGAGACGCCGGAGCTTGCCTCGCAAAAGAAAGACACCCTGGTCGCGCTCTATCAAGGCAACCGGACGAAACGCGAGGAGCGGCTCATGACGGAACGCGGGTGGCACTTCCTGACGGGAGACATGACCCAGATCCGCAAGGTCACGGACGCGATCGGCTTCCGGTTCACGTATGACGCCTCCAACGGCAACATCACCCACCCGGCCGCGCTCGTCGTGCTCACTCCGCAGGGCAAGATCAGCCGCTATTTCCTGGACGTGCAATACCCCCAGCGCCTTCTTCTGAATTCGATCAAGGACGCGGGCAAGGGCCAGGTCGGGACGCGTGAGGAACAGCCATTCTTCCTCTCCTGCATCCAGGTAGACCCGTTGACCGGTCAGCGAAGCTTGAACATCTTGAACACGCTAAAGACCCTCGGCGTGGTGACGATCCTCGGGATGGTCGTCGCGATGGCCGTTTGGAACCGCCAGGCGAAGCGCCGGCCGGAGGAAAGAACCGACTCATGAACCTCTTTAAGACTCTTCCCGTGATGCCGGTGCAGGCGTCCGAGCGGGCGTTCTGGCACGACTTGCTCTTCTTCACTATCACGGGCCTGTCGGTGATCTTCACGATCTTGGTTTTCCTC
This sequence comes from Fimbriimonadaceae bacterium, assembly GCA_019454125.1. Classification (NCBI taxonomy): domain Bacteria; kingdom Bacillati; phylum Armatimonadota; class Fimbriimonadia; order Fimbriimonadales; family Fimbriimonadaceae; species Fimbriimonadaceae bacterium. The sequence continues at coordinate 556,383 of CP075365.1, read as the reverse complement.
TTGATCCTGCGGCTGGCCACCACCTACCGCCAGGGGAGCCCGGCGGACCGCCGAAACCCCGTCTACCACAGCCTCAAGATTGAGAGCCTCTTGATCGGCGTGCCCCTCGTGCTCGGCCTCGCCATCTTCGTCTGGGCTTCGCTCGGGTTCGTGAACTACCGCAAGACGCCGGAGAAGGCGATGGAGATCTTCGTCGTCGGCAAGCAGTGGATGTGGCACTTGCAGCACATGAACGGCGTCCGGGAAAACAACGAGCTCCACGTCCCCGTCGACACCCCGATCAAGCTCACGATGATCTCCCAGGACGTCATCCACGCGATGTACCTCCCCGAGTTCCGCGCCCAATACCACGTGGTGCCGGGCCGATACACCGACCTGAACTTCACCGCCACGCGGATCGGCAAGTACAAGATGCTCTGCAACATGTACTGCGGCACCCAGCACTCTGAAATGGTCGGATTGGTCCACGTCATGTCCAAGGGCGACTTCGCCAAGTGGATGGAGAACAACGCCAACCGTTACCAGGACAAGCCGCTCACGATGGCGGCGGCAGGCGCCCAGACGTGGAAAGACCTCGGCTGCGGGAACTGCCACGGTCAAAAGGACACCCTGCGCGGCCCCTCGCTCTACGGCATCTTCGGCACAAGGCGCACGTTCAGCGACGGGTCTAGCAAGGTGGCCGACAACGACTATCTGCGGGAATCGATCCTGACCCCGTGGCTGCTCTTGACGAGGGGCTACGAGGCCAGTATGCCGGCATATAAGGGCCAGATCACCGAAGAGCGGGTGCTGGCGCTGGTCGAGTATATGAAGACGCTGACCGCGGAGCCGGGCGGCGAGAAGGCCGCTGCGATCGAACCTGGGTTCGAGACGTCCCGGCCGACGAGCTCTCCGCAGAACTCGACCGATGTCGCTAACAGAAGGGCCTCCGCCCCCGCGATGCAACAAGAACAAGGAGCCACCAGAGAATGAGCGCCGTCGCAGAAAGGGTCTTTACGCAGGAACCGCCTGCCGAGCCCAGGAACTACCTGAACACGGACCATACGCTGAAGTCCTGGTTGCTGACCACGGACCACAAGCGCATCGCCGTGCTTTACTTGATCTCGGTCACGATCATGTTCTTCATGGGCAGCATCGCGGCCGCGTTCATCCGGTTCGAGCTGACCTCGCCATGGGGACAGATCCTCACGAACGAGGCTTACAACAAGACCTTCACCGCCCACGGCGTCTTGATGATCTTCTTCTTCCTGATCCCGGCCGTCCCGGCCGTGCTCGGGAACTTCCTCGTGCCCCTCCAGATCGGCGCGAGGGACCTCGCCTTCCCGCGTTTGAACCTGGCGAGCTGGTACGTCTACATCATCTCCGCCGTGCTCGTGCTCTCCTCCCTGGTGATGGGGGGCGTCGATACGGGCTGGACCTTCTACGTCCCGCTGAGCTCGCTCTATTCGAACACGCCCGTCTCCTTGATGCTGGTCGGTCTCTTCCTCTCGGGCTTTAGCTCGATCATGACGGCCGTCAACTTCATCGCGACGATCCACAAGATGCGCGCGCCGGGGATGACCTGGTTCAAGCTGCCGCTCTTCATTTGGGCGCACTATGCGACCAGCGTCACGATCATCCTGGGCACCCCCGTCGTCGCGATCACGTTGCTCCTGGTCGTCTTGGAGCGAACGTTCGGCATCGGCATCTTCAGCCCGGAACTCGGCGGCGACCCTGTGCTGTTCCAGCACCTCTTCTGGTTCTATTCGCACCCCGCCGTCTACATCATGGTGCTGCCCGCGATGGGCGTCATCAGCGAGCTGGTGACGTGCTTCAGCCGCCGCCAGATCTTCGGCTACCAGTTCGTCGCGATGTCTTCCATGGCCATCGCCGCGATCGGCTTCCTGGTCTGGGGCCACCACATGTACGTCTCGAGCCAGTCGGTGCTGCAAGGCATCGTCTTCTCCTTGCTTTCGTTCTTGGTCGCGGTGCCGTCCGCGGTCAAGGTGTTCAACTGGACTTTGACCATGTGGAAGGGGTCCGTGCTGTTCCGCACGCCGATGATCTACGCCTTGGCCTTCCTCGGCCTCTTCGTGATCGGCGGCCTCACCGGCCTCTACCTCTCCAGCTTGGACACCGACGTCCACCTCACTGCGACGTACTTCGTCGTGGCGCACTTCCACTACGTCATGGTCGGCGGGTCGATCCTCGCCTTCCTCGGCGGCATCCACTTCTGGTGGCCGAAAATGTTCGGCGTGATGTACTCCGAATTCTGGGGACGCCTCTCCGCGATGGTGATCTTCATCGGGTTCAACTTCACGTTCTTCCCGCAGTTCATTGTGGGGTACCTCGGGATGCCGCGGCGCTACCACCTCTACTACTTCGCGCCGGAGTGGCAGTTCTATCACGTCGCTTCGAGCCTCGGCTCGACCGTCTTGGGAATCGGGTTCCTCATGCCGGCCATCTACCTCACCGCCTCGCTCGTCAACAAGCGTAAAGGGGAACAACCCCTCATGCCGCACAACCCGTGGGGCGCCAAGGGTTTGGAATGGGAGGAGGCCGCCACACCGCCCATCACCCTCAATTTCGAAAGGACGCCTATGGTCACGGAAGTCCCCTACAACTACGACCCGATCGAGGACACCAACAGGGTCCGGGCCGAGAAGGGGCTGCCGCTGATCGAGCTTGACCACGATAAGGACAAGGTTCACCACTGATGGCTGCCCATCCCCACACCGCTAACCCAGACGATCCGGCTGTTTACGAGCAGTTCGAGCATATCGACCAGCAACAGGAAACCTATGTGCTGGGGATGTGGGCGTTCCTCGTCACCGAAGTCATGTTCTTCGGGGCGCTCTTCTTGATCTACACCATCTATCGGTGGAAGTATCAGAGCGACTTCTTCATCTATCACGAAGAGCTGAACTACATGATCGGAGGCTTGAACACCTTCATCCTGCTCATCAGTTCGCTCTGCGTGGCGCTCGCCGTCCACTACGCCCAGCTGAAAAAGTACAAACCGGTGATGTCCATGCTCTGGATCACCCAGCTTTGCGCAGCCGCGTTCCTCGTGATAAAGCTCGTCTTCGAGTGGAGCGTGAAGTTCGAGCACCACCTTTTCCCGAACGACACCTTCCACTGGAACCCGATCCCGCACGGCGGCGACCCAGAGCACGCGAGAGTCTTCTTCTCGCTGTACTTTGCAATGACGGGCCTACACGGCCTCCACGTCCTCATCGGGATCGTCATCTTCGCCGTCCTCATGGGGCTGCTCCGGCGCGAGCACAAGGCGGGGCGGCTGTTCAAGCAAGGAGTTCTCTCCGACTACGTGCCAATCGAGATGGTCGGGCTCTACTGGCACTTCGTCGACCTGGTGTGGATCTTCCTCTACCCGCTCTTCTATCTCATCCCGAAATAAAGCCATGGCACTGCACACTCCCCACGAGCACCACATCACGCCGATCCCGGTCTTGATGAAGACCTTCGGGATGCTGACGGTCCTTATGGCCCTCACGATCCTGGCCGCGAGGCTGCCATTGGACGTGCCTGCGTTCGCCCCGTTCCAGCACTATTGGTTCCTCATGAACTTCATCGCCCTCGCCATTGCGGTGACGAAGGCGTCCTACGTGGTCATGGTGTTCATGGGGGTGAAGTACACGACCAACCTCGTGAGAATCTACGCCTTCGGCGGGTTCATTTGGTTCTTCCTCCTCTTCTTCATGTTCGGGGACTACACCTCCCGCCCCTGGGAGCCGGTTCCGGGCTGGGAGGCTGTGCCCGAGAGCGGGTTGCCGCGTGACCGGGCCGAAGTCGTCCCCCAGCCGGCCGAACACCTGCCTGCCCAAGGCGCTACCGCACCCGAGGGTGCGGGACACGGCGGCGGCCACTAGCCCTAGCCCTGGCCCGAGAGACGCCGGAGCTCGGAATCGATCCAAGCGACGATTTCGTCGGCTCCGGCATCATCGGCAAACCGCTGGACGCGCCCCCAGCGGGCCACGATCGGCCGCCCCGACCATTGCGGCGTCTCCTTGGGATTCGGCATCACGCCGTTCGTTCCCCTCAGCCCGACGCAGACCACCGGCACCCGGGCCTTCCGGACGATGAGCGCCACCCCCGGCAGAACGTCCAGCAGGCGGCCATCCGGGCTCAGTCGCCCCTCGGGGAAGAGCCCGACCGCGTGCCCCGCCCGTAGAAGCTCCAGAGCCGTCTTGATCGCGCCCTTGTCGGCCGAGCCCTGGGTCACGGGAAAGGCGCGCCACCATCGCATAAAACCGCCGATCCCCATGTCAAAAAGCTGCCGCCGGGCCATGAAGTTCAGCAGCCGCGGGCAGGCGTACTGCACGATCACGGGGTCGGTGTTCGAAAGGTGGTTGGTGACGACCAGGAGCCCGCCCCGCCGGGGCACGCGCCACCAACCGCGCACCCAGATCGGAGCCCCAAAGCAGAGGAACAGGAGAAAGGCCACGACCTGCAGGAACGGGCGGGCGAGCCGCGCCGTCCAGGGATGGCGCAGTTGGTCGGTCCCCACGCTCATGGCACACGCGCGGCCCGCTCGACCAAAAGGGCGAGCGCCTCGGGATAAGCCTCGTGCTCTAGCGCAAGTACCCGTGCCGCCAGCGTCTCAGGCGTGTCGGCCGCCAAGACGGGGCAGCGCTTTTGCAGCACCACTTCGCCCTCGTCGTAGACTTCCGTCACGAGATGGACTGTGCAACCGGACTCAGTCTCACCAGCCGCTAACACGGCCTTGTGGACGTGCACTCCGTACATGCCTTTGCCTCCAAACTTAGGCAGAAGAGCAGGGTGAATGTTGAGAAGGCGCCCAGAAAGCGCGTGCACGACCTCGGGCGGCAATAACTGGAGGTATCCGGCTAAACAAAGCCACTCGACCTCGAATTTGTACAGGTTTTCTAGAATAAAAGTGGAGACATCTTCTTTAGGAAGGATCCGGACGGGAACCCCGAGTTCGAACGCCGCGTCGACCGCCGGCGTCCCCTCGGCAGGAGAGAGCACGAGGACGACTTCTGCAGGCATCAGGCCTTCGCGCCCGGCCCGCACCAGATTCGCCATATTGCTGCCCCGGCCCTTGCCCCCGACCAACACCGCGACTCGAGCGCGCATCGCCCAGATTCTAGCCCGCAGAGTCGTCCGGACCAGTCGTGCTCCCGGAAGGTCGTTTACCTAAGTTGGGCCGGCCCTCATGGAAGAAATCGAGCTTACTGCGCCTGAAAAGCCTGGCGCGTACGAGTATATCGAGGCTGGGGTTGTGCTAGGAGCGGGCCTCGTGCTCGGCCTAATCCTTTGGAGGCTTGTGTCATGGCTCCTGACGCGGCCGGGCGTGAAGGAGCGAAATTGGGCGCGGGCCTCCCGCAAGCCGCTCGCCTCCTTGCTCTTCTGGGCGGTCGTCATCAAGGCGCTCTCGCTGGGCGCAAGCCGCCTCTCCTTCTTACAAGAAAACCCGGTCTACGTCGTCTGGATCACCCGCCTCCTCTCCGTCACCTGGCTTGTCGTGGCGGTGGTCGCCGCTATCCGCTTCATCGAAGCCATGTTGCGCAGCGAGGCAGGCACTGGCGACACCAGCCATCTGCACCGCCGAAACCTCTTGAAAAAGCTAGGGGTCGGCGGAGTGGCCGTCTTCGGCGCCCTCTTTGGTCTGCGTATTTTGGGGATCGATACGGCGCCTCTCCTCGCAGGCGGCGCGATCGGAGGCGTCATCATCGGCCTCGCGCTTCAGGAGAGCTTGGCGAACGTCTTTGCCGGGATCCTCTTCTCGCTGGACGGTGCCGTCAGGGTAGGCGACCTCGTCCGCTTCACGGACGGCACAGAAGGTTACGTGAGGAGCATCGGCTGGCGCTCGACCCTCATCCGTCGGCTGGACAACTCCCTCCTCGTCGTCCCCAACGCGCAAATGTCAAAGGAAAAGCTCTTGAACCTTAACCGACCTTTACCTCCGATCGTCGTGAATCTTGTCGTCGGAGTGGGCTATGGATCAAGCCTGCAGGAGGTGGAGGACCTCTGCGTCGGCATCGCTCGCGAGGTCCAGGAGCGCCACGCACAGGGCGAAAAGCTGAACGATCCGTTCGCCCTGTGGCAGGAGTTTGACGACAGTTGTATAAATGTCAAAGTCTTCATCTCCGTCCCTTCGGCAGAGCGGCAGTACCGGGCGAAATCGGACCTTCTTAAGTCCATCCACCAGGCCTTCAGAGAGAACGGTATCGTGATCCCCTACCCGACCCGGACCCTGGACGCACCTCGACTTATCGAAGCCCTGGATCCCGAAACCCAGCCCGGTGCCGCCGCATCCAAGTGAAGGGACGTGGGTCGGAGGACCGCAGGGTGAACTGAGAATCTTTCAAGCTAGGAGCTTATGGCCAGGAAAACTTCCAACGACGAGAACGAAGAAGGCTACGGTTCAGAGTCGACGGGCCGTCCGATTTGGACGGGCAGCATCTCGTTCGGCCTGGTCAATGTCCCGGTCTCGCTTTACAGCTTAGAGCAGCGAGACGAGATCCACTTTAAGCTCTTGGACAGCCGCAACAATGCAGGCGTCAAGTACCAGCGCGTCAACCAAGTCACGGGGGAAGAAGTGCCCTGGGACCAAATCGTCCGCGCCTATGAGTATAGCGACGAAAACTTGATCGTTATCAGCAACGAGGAACTAAAAGGTTTGCAGGTCGAGTCGCTTAAGCAGATTGAAGTCCAGGCCTTCGTGAACCGTGACCAAGTGGATGAGATGTTCTACGAAAAGCCGTATATCCTGGTCCCAAAGAAGAAGACGGAGAAAGGTTACGTCCTCTTGCGCGAGGTCATGGAAAGGACGGGGCGGATCGGCATCGCAAAGGTGGCCATCCGAACTCGGGAATACCTCGCCGCGCTCCTTCCGCGCGGCCCTGGCCTGGTCGTCATGCTTATGCGCTACGCGTCAGAAATGCGCAGCCTTAAGAACTACAACCTCCCCGACCAAGAACCTGAGGCTTACAACATTTCCGAACGCGAAATGCTGCTTGCGGAACAACTGGTCGAGGCGATGGTCGTTGACTGGAGCCCGGGCCAGTATAAGGATCAATATCGCGAGGCCTTAATGAACTGGGTCGATGAAAAAGTTAAGTCCGGAGGCTTGACCCCGAAAGTCTCGGCGGACGAAGCCACCGCGCTGCCCGAAGCGGCAAACGTCATCGATCTCGCCTCGCTCCTCACGGAAAGCGTCAAGAGCAAGGAAGCGTCCGGTGACTAAGGCAGGTTTGCTGGCCAGGGCCGGCGGCACTTTTCGTAGTCGGCCCATGGGTCGTCGGCCTCTTCCACCCTTCGCACCGCCTCGCTAGGCGTGATCGCGCCAGGCCCAAGCACGCCCAACTCGTCCCAATCCACCGGGAGGGCCACGGGCAGGTTCGGCCGGGCGCGAAGGCTGTAAGGGGCCACCGCCGTCGCACCCCGGCCGTTCCGCAGATAGTCGATGAGGATCCGGCCCTGCCTGGCCGCTTTCGAAAGTTTTGCCAGGTACCGCTTTGGATCGCGAGCGGAAAGGTTCTTGGCGAAGTTTTCGCAGAACGCTTTCGCCTCGGGCCACTCCAGGCTCGGATCGACAGGGACGACAAGGTGGATGCCCTTTCCGCCTGTGACTTTCGTGAGCGGTTCAAACCCGAGGGCTTGCAACGCACCGCGAACGTGGTGGGCGGCCTCGACCACGCGCCGCCACTCGACGTCGTCACCCGGGTCGAGGTCGAAGACGAGCACGTCCGGACGCTCCAGGTCGTCGGCCTGCGAACCCCACGAGTGGAACTCCAAGACGCCCATCTGCACCAGCGCTAAGAGCCCTTCTGCGGAGTCCACATAGACATAGGGCTCCTCCTTCTCATCGGACTCCTTGACGGTCACGCTATGGACCGAGTCCGGTAGGCCGGCCATCCGGTGCTTCTGGAAGAACGTGGCCTCGGTGATCCCTTCCGGCGCGCGGACCATCGAGATCGGGCGGTTCCCCACGAAGCGAAGCATCTGCTTTGCGACCGCCTGGTAATAGGCCGCGACCTCGCCCTTCGTGTGGCCGCTGGAGGGATCAATAATCCGATCGGGGTTTGAGATCTTCACTATTGGGTTTGACGGCAGCTGTAGCCGGTGGGTCTGGGATCGTTCGATCCCGACCAACTTCGCCTGGCGCAGGAGCCCCTCGCCGGACCAGTCCAAAAACTGGACCTGGGCGAGGTGGGTGGTCTCGACCCAAACCGCGTCCTTGGACTCCATCGACCCGGGCTCGGGGTCGAAAGGGGGCCGCTCGCGCCGCCGGAATTCCTTGAACAGCTTGCGCCGCAGCGCCTCTGAGAAGCCGGAGCCCACCTTCCCCAGGTACTGCAAGCGGCCGTCGGCGCCACGCGTCCCGACCAGGATGCTGCCCACCATATCGGTCGAGTTCGCCATCAGCATGAAGCCGCCGACCCAAACCTCGATCTTCTTCTCGCAACGGACCTTCACCCATTCGGGGCTCCGCACCGAGCGATAGGCGCTCTCGCCCTTTTTGCTGATAATGCCTTCAAGGCCGATCTCGCAGGCCCGGCTGAAGAGGGGCCTCCCATCTCCGGCGTGGTGGGCGGAATAGCGAAGCTTCGGGTCTTGGTTGACGGCAAGCCACTCTTGGAGCAAGGCCTTGCGTTCGACAAGCGGCTTTTGGCGGATGTCCACGCCCTGGGCGAACGGCAGGTCGAAGGCGATGAAGCAGGCCGGGTCCGTCTTCTTTTCTGCGAGGGCCCGCTGGAGCAAGGGAAAGCGGCTCACGCCCTTCTCGTCGAAGACCACGACCTCGCCGTCGATGATCGAATCCGGCGGGAGCACCCGGGCCATCAAGTTCGCGAGCTTGGAAAAATAGATGGGGAGGCCGTTGCGCGTCTTGAATTCGACGCCCCATTCCTTCACAAAGGCGAGCACGCGGTAGCCGTCCCACTTGATCTCGTGGACCCAGCCCTCGGCGCTAGGCACCTGGTCGACGCGGGTGCAAAGCATCGGTTCGAGCTCGTCCGGTATGCGCTGCTTCGGGCCGGTCAGGACGGGGCTCGGCGGTGGGGGCTCGACGGGCTTGGGCTTCGGCGTCTCCTTATGAGACTTCGTTTTCATCTTCATCCAAAGCCACTCGTCCTTTTCCTTGTCGGTGAGCACCAGGACGAAGTCGCCCTTCATCCGTTCGCCTTCGATGACGAACTCGAGCTTGCCGGCGCGGAGCTGGGTCTCGACTTCGTCCTCGCCGATCGGCCGCCAAGTGCCCATGTCCCAGCGGTGGACGTGGCCCGCGCCATAGTTGCCCTTCGGGATTTCTCCGACGAAGGTCGCGTACTCCAGCGGGTGGTCCTCCACCTTCACCGCGAGACGGCGGAGGCCGTGGCGCTCCGGCGGCCCTTTCGGCACCGCCCAACTCAGCAGCACCCCCTTGTACTCAAGCCGCAAATCCCAGTGCAGCCGCCGGGCATGGTGCTCTTGCACGACGTAGAGGTTGCCCTGGCCCTGGGCCACCGTGCCCGCGGGCTCCGACGTCACGTCGAAGCTGCGTTTTTGACGGTATTCGGTTAGCGGGTCGCCGGGCTCTCGCTCCTGGTCGGTGTGGTCGGCCACAGTAAGGAATTACGATACTCGCAACAAGGGGGCCTTGCGGCAGCAAGGGGTCGGTATAGTCGCCGTTGGTGGTGACCGGTCTGCACACAATGATTTACTCGGACGACCCCGTCGCGACGCGCGCCTTCCTGCGCGACGTGCTCGGCTGGCCCTACGTCGAGGACAAGGGGTCCGAGCCTGGCTGGCTCATCTTCAAGAGCGGCCCAAGCGAAATGGGGGTGCACCCGACCAGGAGCGAGTGGAAGGGAGAGGTCTACACCTCCCCGAGGCACCACTCGATCGTCCTGATGTGCGACGACATCAGCATGACGGTCGACGAACTCAGCGCCAAGGGCGCGGAGTTCAGGGGACCAGTGGAAGACCACGGGTACGGCCTTGTCGCGATGATGGCGGTTCCAGGCGCAGACGACATCCAGCTTTACGAGCCGCGCCACCCCTTGGCCTACAACCTGGAATAGCGCTTACTCCTTCGCGACCCATTTGCCGTCGCGCTTCTCGTACTTCTTTTCCACGGCCGACCAGGCGACCTTGTGCGCCACTGCCTCGTGAGAATCGTCCCCGCGGCGTTTGTCAGGGTCGGCATATTCGTCCCAAGCGCTGTTGAACGCTTCTTTGTAAATCTCCTGCGCATGGCGTGGCAGGTTGTCTTGGACGCCGTCAGGAAGGTCTTTGATGCTGTCGTAGGGCATGGTCCACTCCTAAAGAGAGTGAACGACAGGGATGGCGGGAGCGTGTGGGAGTCGAACCCACCCGGCGCCCAAAGACGCCACAACGGTTTTGAAGACCGCGGGGCACACCGGCACCCATGCGCTCCCCCGCCGGGCTCACTGGTGTACCCGGTCCCCGCTCTAGGCCGCGATACGCAGGTTGGCCGGCCCGCTTCCCAGGTCGAACTGCTCGACCGTGCTTCTCAGGTTCTCAGCAAGGTCGTTGAGGTCTTGGGAGGATGCGGCGACCTCTTGGGTGGAAGCGGTGATCTGCTCGGTCGAGGCGGCCGTCTGCTCCATGACCCGGGCGACATTGCCGATCGTCTCGTCGATGCCGTCCGCCTTGTTCGCCATGGCCTGGGCGGATTTCGCGCCACGTTCGGCGAGGGTCCGAACGGAGTCAGCCTCGGACTGGTTCGCGGCAGCGCTCGTCGTGGCGACTTTGGCCTGCTCGAGCACAGACTGTGACGCTCCCAAGATCGAGCCGAGGGCACTGCCCGTGGACCGGGAGCGCTCCGCTCCTTGCTTCACCTCTTCACTCGTGGCGTCGATCGCGGCGACGGCCTGTCCGACGGTGCCGCGGACTTTCCCGATGAGCTCGCCGATGTCCTTGGTGGCGATTGCCGACTGTTCGGCAAGCTTGCGGACTTCGTCCGCGACGACGGCAAAGCCCCGCCCGTGCTCCCCGGCACGGGCCGCCTCGATGGCCGCGTTCAGAGCGAGCAGGTTTGTCTGCTCGGCCAAACCTCCGATCGTGCTGACGATCTCGCCGATCTCTTGGCCCATGGAATCCAGCATCCGGACGAGTTCCACCGCCCTCTGGTTCTGGCCCGAGATGCGGCCCATCGCGTCGATCGTCTCGTCCACTGCGCGGGCCCCGGTATTGGCTGCCGTGGCCGTCTCCGAGGCGGACGACTCAATCTCGCCCAGGGCGGCCAAGGTCTTGGAGATCGAGCTCGTGACCGAGGCGAGAGCCTCGGTCTGGCTGCGGGCGAGCTCGCCGACAGCTTCGATATCGCCCCGGAATGCGCCCATGTCGACGCGGGCGCCGTCGGTTTGCTGGGCCAGGCGGTTGCAGTCGTTCGCAGTGCTCTCGACGCTCGCACTGGTCTCGGACGCGGCGGCGGCGAGGGTCTGGCTGCTGGCTTGGAGCCGGCCGGAGACCGTCGCGATCTGCTCGATGATGCTGCGGAGCGACTCCTGGCTGGCCCGGAGCGCCCGAGCCGTCTCCTCAACCTCGTCCGCAGTACGGTCAAAGGTCTGGCCGAGCATGCCCATCTCGCCCTGGGAGACGATCGCGGCTCGGGTAGGGCTGGTCTGCACGGGAACGGTGAGCCGTCCTTGGGCGAGGCCCTGGATGGCCTCGCGGATGCTGCGGATGCCATAGGCCTGCAGATCTTGGGCGGCGGCCAAGATCCGCTCCACATCGCTGGAGAGTTTGCGACCCAGCGCGATTGTGACGGCAAAACTGAAGATGGAGCAGACGATCCAGACGATGGCCATCACGGCTTGGGCCGAGCTGGCGACTCGGGGCCCGGCCGCGGCTGCTTCCTCATAGTCCGCACTGATCTTATCGCTGACGGATTCGAGCTTCTCCTCCAGGGCGTCGAACTTGGCCTGGAAGCCGGGCAGCCTGGCCTGGGCCGCCTTATAGTCGTCGTAGGCGAGCGGAACCAGCAGCTTTGCCTCTTTGATATAGGCTTGCAGCGCAGGTTGCGCCTCGGCGAGGGCCGCCTCGGACGCGGCGGGCAAATCGAGCTTGTCGGCGTCCTCGATGCTCTTCAAGAACCAGTCCGCGTGCTCCGTCACGCTCTTAACGCTCGCCGCCTTCTCCCCGAGCCCGCCTTGGCTGGCGTGGTAGAGCGCTTGCATGACGTCCGTGTTGAGGGCGTCGTGCATCATGTCGCCTTCCAGGTTCGCCCGTAGAGCTTTGGACTGGGTTTCAAGCCCGCGGATCGCTTGGAGCATATCGGCAAGGCCCTTGGCACCGAAGCCGGCGACCGCCAGAGTGGCAAAGACGGCCAGACCGGCCAAGAAAAGAATGCGCTTTCGGAGTGACATGTTCAGCCTTACGGTTCCCTGGATGCGGGCCCGTTTTTTTTATCGGCACTTTAAGGAGTCGGACACAATGGCACGGCTCTTGCCGTAATTCCGGGATGTGCTGCCAATCTCCTTGTTGATCGCGATGCACCCCGCCTGCGCCCAGACTGAATACCGGATCGAGCAGGTGACTGAGCACAGGGTCAACGCCGCCCGGCTCGGCTTTAGAGTGACGACGGAGATGCGGGGCGAAGGGCCGAACGGCCCCGTCAAGATCGTCGTGCGGGGCGCCTACCACACCCGCTTTGCGAAGGCGCCGAAGCTGCCCAAGCCCGGCGACCGCATCCAGCTGAAGGGCATGCCCAAGAACGGCGTCCTCTACGTGGGCTTGGACGACGTCCGCGACTAGAAGCGGACGTTGTAGCCGACCATGGCTGTGTGCCGAAGACCGTCGCTCTTCTCGATCGGCAAGCCGAAGCCGACCATCCAGTTGAGGCCGTCGACGCCGGGGACACCTCCGGCGACCCCCACCCAGGTGCCACTGCCCGGGCCCCTTGTGAAGTCCGCCATCAGCGTCACGTTGCTGTTGAGCGGGGTATCGATGCCGAGCATCAGTCGGTTCCGGTCGTCTTGGAACCACCCCGCGTGAAGCCGAAACTGGGCGAAATCTTTGCGGACGGCCAGGTACTGGTCGTAGCTCTCGCCGCTCCAGTTCATCCAACCATAACTCACGGCCAAGTCGCCCGTCTTGGGGGTCTCGTAGAGCAAGACCTTCGCGTTCGCAACCGACGTGCCCTCGAAGTCGTTGTCGTAGCCGATTTCGAGCCGGTCGAAGAGGCCGAGCTCCGCGCCGTTCGAATGGGAGGTCTTCGGGTCGACGTTCTTCTCGTTCCCGGAGACCTGATAAGCGAGCGCCAATTCGCGGTGGCGCAGGATGTCGGCGATCGGGATCGTCACCAGGCCGGTCGGTCCGGCATAGGCCGTCCCGGCCAAGCAGGCCAATGACGCCAAGGCGAAAGTATGAGTGTGCGCACGCATGTGGGCCTCCAGTCCAGAAGCCTCGTGCCACTAATCGATTAGCCAGCCATAGGGATTTCTACGGAGTTCCCAGGACGTGTGAATCTTTTTAAAGAAAGACCACCTTTAGAAAGGTGATGGACATCAAGCTGGATTGGAAGGGCGATCTTCGGTTCGAGGCCCACGTTCCTACGGGCAACCACATTCTTTTCGACACCTATCCCGATGAGGGCGTAGCCAGCCACGGCCCGACCCCGATGGAGACCGTCCTGGCCTCGGTCGCGGCCTGCACGGGTATGGACGTGATCTCGATCCTAATGAAGAAGCGCCAGTCCGTCACCGGCTACCGCTTGGAGATCCACGGCGAAAGGACCGCAGAAGGCGAGTACCCCCGCCCCTTCACAAAGATGACCGTCCGCCACATCATCGAAGGCGAGGACATCGATCCCGGCGCCGTCCAGCGTGCCATCGAACTCAGCGAGGAGAAGTACTGCTCGGTCGCGGCCACCCTGCGCAGGGCGACAGAGATCCACTCGGAGTGGGAAGTGGCCGGTAAGCCACTTCCCGCCTAAGGGCGCCTTACGGGCGCGTTCCGAAGAGGTCGAGGCCGAAGCGCTCGAGGATGAAGACGGCGTTCGAAAGAGCGCTTAGGAGCTCGAAGTTCGGGTTGCCGTTGTTCGGGACATAGACGATGTCTCCCGGCTGGAGAACGACGTCCTGGTTCACGTCGCCCTTTCGGACGAAGGCGACGAGGTTGCAGTTGATGCGGATGAACTCGTTCGTGGTACCCGGCTTGCGGCGCAGGATCATGGTGCCGCTGAGCTTGCTGCGGTTCGGGATCTCGCCATTGGCCAGGATGATGGCGCGCATCACGGTCATCCCCTCGATGTAGGCGACGGGCCCGGGGGTCCGCACCTCGCCGAACATCCCGATGAAGGAGTTCTCCTGGAGGGGGACGTAGATCTCGTCACCGTCGTCGACCACATAGTTCTGGGCGGAACTGCCCTCGAAGAGGAGCGAGCGGAGGTCGAGCGGCACCCACTCGGTCCAGTTCTTTTTGCGATACCGCGCGCGTCGAAGGTCGGCCGTGTTGGGGATCGCCCCGGCCTGGGTCAAGACTTGCAGGACGCGGTCGCCCGGTCGAACCTGGTACATGTTCGGCCGCTCGACGGCACCGCTGATCGCGACCAAGACGGGTCGGACCCGCAACAGCACGACCGAGACGATCGGGTTGCGCAACCTCAACTTGGCTTCGTAAAGGTCGTGAAGGTCTTGCTCGAGCTCGACCGTGGTCTTCCCTTCAGCCCGCAGCGGGCCCACGAACGGGGCCGTGATGTTGCCGTCCGGCGTCACCGAGACTTCGGCGAGGATCTGGTTCTCGTCGAAGACCTGGATGCGCAGGACGTCCTCGATCCGCAAGCGGTAGGTGCCAGATTGGGTCTGGGCCTGCGTCGCGACGGACAAGAGCACGAACAGCAGGGTCGTGACCAAAACAACGACTTTTCTCATAACGCATCCATGCGAGGAAGACTCCTCCTTTTCTCAGTATACACCTAGGCAAAAAAGGGCATTTCTAGAGCCCCCTTCTTCGGCCCTCGACAACGACGGTGAACTCCCCCTTCCGAAGAACCTCGCCCTCTTGAGGCAATTCTGGTAGTTTGCCGCGCCAAATCTGTTGGTGAAGTTTCGTCAATTCGCGGCAAAGCGCGTAGCGCCGAAGTCCCAGGACTTCCGGCATTACCGAGAGCACTTTGTCGATCCGGTTTGGGGATTCGAAGAGCACAAGGGTCAGGGTGGACTCTGCAAAGGGCGCCAGCGACTCCTTGAGCGGGCCCGGCTTCCGCGGCAAGAAGCCGAGGAACGCGAACCGTTGGGCGAAGAAGCCGGAGAGGGCCAAGGCGGTCGTCACCGCGCTCGGACCGGGGATGGCGTCCACTTCGACCCCGCGGGCGTGGCACATGTCGACGAGCTCCGCACCAGGGTCGCTGATCACGGGGCAACCTGCGTCCGTCACGACGGCTGCGCGAGCGCCGCCTTCCAAGAGTCCGGCGTACTCCTCCAGCCGCCTCTCAGAGGTGTGGTCGTTCAGAAGCCGCATCGGACAGGAGATCCCAAGCGCCGACTGGAGACGGCCAGCCACCCGGGTGTCCTCGACAAGCCAGACCTCGGCGCCGGCGAGCTCCTCTCGCGCGCGGGCTGACACGTCACCCAGGTTCCCGATCGGGCTCGCGACCAAGACCAGCCGCCCGGCCACGGTTTAGCCTCCCGGTTTCGGGGTCGGTTCCTGGGGCGTCTTGTCGTCGCCCTCTTCAAGCTTCTTAAGCTCTTCGTCGAGCTTCTTCTGCTCTGCAGCCGCCTCTTTAGCGGCGTTCTGCTCTTCCGCCTTGTCCTTTTCCCACCGAGTGATCTCAGCCTGGACCTTGTCGAGCATGTCCTTAGGGTACTTCTCGATCCCGCGCGCGGCGGCGAGCTGCTTCTTCAGGCTCTCGTGCAGGGCTTGGCCCTCGGGGTCCGTCGAGGTGTTGACCTGGGCTGCCAGGACAAGCTGCTCAGCGGCAGAGTCGTAGTCCTCTTCGGTGATGTAGAGCTCACTTAGCTCCAGCCGGATCTGGGGACTCTCCGTGTCTTCCAGCAACGAGGTCAATGTGGCGATCTTATCGGGACGCGCCTCTTCTTGCTCCTTGGGGCTGAGCTTCGGATAATAGGAACTCAAAGCCACGTAACGTGCGAGCGTCACGAGCTTCTGGCCGAACGGGTCTTCTGAGGTCAGCCCTTCGGTCTGCTTCACAAACTCTTTGAGTTTTTCGTCGCTCGGGCCCTGCGGGGTTCGGAAGCCCTTGTAGAGGTCGTAGACGAGGCGATAACCGTCGGACTTCCACACAATATCTTTCTCAAGGGCCTCGACGTCGGCGGTGCGCTTTTCGATCGCATGTCGCCGCTTAAAGCTGTCGAGTAGTTGGATCTTGTTCTTTTCAAAGTCGGCAGGAAGGTTCGCCTTGACTTGGACAAGCGCATAGATCGATACGGTCTGCGATTCCTCAATGACTTCCGTGTACTGCCCCGGCTTAAGCTCTGTGATCGGCTTAAGCTCGTCCACGGACTCGACATATGTCCGCGGGTAAGTCAGCGTCGCGGGAGCAGTGGTCGCCTTGTTGTACTTCTTCTTGACCTCGCCAAAGTTGGCGCCTTTCTTCAGCTCGTCCAGAGCCTTGTCCGCTTGGGCAAGCGCGTCCTCTTGCTTGACTCCCGGCCCCGAAAAGACGATCCGCGTCAGTTCGAACTGGTCGAAGGACTTCTTGAGTTCCGCCTCGGTCGCGGTCGCTGTCCTTTCGTAGGCTTGGCCCACTACGATCCCCAAGAGGTCGCCCTTGATAAGCGGCCCTCGCTCGGGATCGTCCAGCTCCTTCTTTTGCGCGTCCAACCAAGTCTTCTTCAGTTCGGAAATGTCGCGACCCGACTCCTTCTTGATGACTTCCTTGAACTTCTCGTCCGTGTCTTCGAACTTGAGCTTGCCCGCCTGGATGAGCGCGAACTTCTGCTGTTCCAGCTGCCGGTTCCAGACCTCCTCAAAAGCGGCGTCTTGCGTGGTCGCATCGAGCTGGACGTTGACGCGCTTCGCCAGGATCCGGTCGATGGCGCGGTTCACCGAGAAATCTAGGGCGCCCGCCATCGTGTAGAAATCGGCCGTCGGGTTTGTGGACCCCCTTTGCTGGAGCACCGCATAAGTGGCCGAGACTTCAGCCGCGGTCACTTTCTCGCCGGAGACCTCGGCGACGGTCGGAGAGTCCGCCGGATGTCCGGGCCCGTTGCCCTGGCCAAGGAAGCCCTGGCAACTGGAAGGCACGATCAAAGCGCCGGCCAAGGCGATTCCGACAATGGCAAGGATGACTTGGCAACCTTTTTTCTCGAATGCGGAGCGGATCTTGGATATGGACACTCGGCTAGGCTCCTGAACTGGGCAGAACGACTAGTGTGGCACGTCGGGCTTTTTGAATCTGAGGACCCGAAGGGCTTGACAAGTAGACATGAGTAGGCTAAACTTAGGGCACTCATGGGTAGACGGACACGTGTTGGGAGGACGCTTTGGCCAAAGGACTGACGAAGCGACAGGAGGCGATCCTGCAATTCGTCCTCGACTATGTCCAGGACGAGGGCTATCCGCCATCGATCCGCGAAATCGGCCAGAAGTTCGGCATCGGTTCGTTGCGCGGGGTCACCGTGCACCTCGACGCGCTTGAGCGCAAGGGCTTCATCGAGCGGTCGAACACGCCGCGCTCCATCAAGATCACG
The DNA here is from genome assembly GCA_019454125.1 of Fimbriimonadaceae bacterium. Taxonomy (NCBI): domain Bacteria; kingdom Bacillati; phylum Armatimonadota; class Fimbriimonadia; order Fimbriimonadales; family Fimbriimonadaceae; species Fimbriimonadaceae bacterium. The sequence continues at coordinate 538,759 of CP075365.1, read as the reverse complement.
CACCCGCAGTACCAGACCGGTGCGAAGGTTTCGATGCTGCCCCTGCTCGGAAGCATCGCCGCCGGCGCGCCGATCCTGGCGCAGGAGCACGTCGAGGGCTTGATCCCGGTGCCGAGCGAAATGGTGCGGAACATCCAGGGCGCCTTCCTACTGCGCGTCAAGGGCGACTCGATGAGCGGAGAAGGCATCAACCCCCGGGACCTGGTCGTTGTCCGGCCCCAGCAGACCGCGAACCACGGCGACCTCGTCGCGGTCCTCCTGGGTGAGGAGGCGACGGTCAAGCGGCTGCACGTGAACGGCAAAGGGGTGCGGCTCATGCCCAGCAACCCCGCTTATGACCCGATCGAGGTCCAACGCGAGGACGCGCGCATCATAGGCCGGATCGTGGGCCTCATGCGCGACTACGAAGGCATGGCTTTCTAGGGCCCGCCCAGGTACTCGAGCCGACGCACGAGCCGCCCGTCACGACGCTGTTCTTGGCGGGCGATCCCGATGCCTTCGACAAACCAACTGGTCAGCTCCATCTCGTGCCCGTCCGACTTCAGCCGGAGAGTCCCCGTGCGCGCAGGCACGGAGCGGCCGGAGAACCGCACGTCGCCCTTGCCCATGATGAGCTCGGCCGTCCCAGGTTTCGTGACGCCGGTGACCTCGACCTGCCCATCCCAAGTCGTCCTTTCAGACTCGGCGAAGATCGGGACCGGGGGCACGAAGACCGTGCCGCCAAGCTCACCGGCGACGAGCCTGGAGCCCTTCCAGGCCAGGCGGGACTCGCCCGTTTCCCCCGATAGGAGCCACCCCTGGGCCGTTCCGACCCGAACGGGCCGTTGCACCCGAACGTCCGTCACGATCGTGTCGAAATCACGGAAGACGGTGTAGCTCCACCGGTTTCCCGACTCCAGCGGAAAGAACCGTTCGTCACCCGGAGCACAACCAGCGGCCAAGGCAAGGAGAGGCAAGGCAAGCGACAGCCGCCTCAAACCGCCTCCAGCTTCGCAAGGCTCTGGACCATCTTCTTCACGCCGACCGCGCCGGGGAACGCCACCGTCACTTCGGCGTCGTTCTTCAGCGGCCCGCAGGCGACCACCACGCCGATTCCGAACTTGCGGTGCTGGACCCGTTGCCCCACTGTAAACGGCGGCTGCCAGACCGGTGTCTCCCGCGGTTTCGATTCGACCACCGCGTATTGCCCGGTGCGGTCCGGGCGCACGACCCGCGCAGGCGCCATCACCGGCCGCGAACCGAAAAGCGTCTCCAGCGACTCGGGCGGAAGGTCGTCGAGGAAGCGCGACCGGCGGTTGAAGGACGGCTGGCCGAAGAGCGCGCGCCGGGTGGCGTGGGTCAGGTGCAGCTCCTGGCGCGCCCGGGTCATCCCGACGTAGGCCAGGCGGCGCTCCTCTTGGAGCTCGGTCTCGTTGCCGAGCGATCGGGAATGCGGGAAGACTCCCTCCTCGAGCCCGATCAAAAAGACGACGGGGAACTCCAGCCCCTTGGAGGAGTGGAGGGTCATGAGGGTCACCGCCTCCCCGCCTTCGTTCAGCGCGTCGACGTCGGCCACCAGGGCCACCTGCTCGAGGAAGCCGCCGAGCGAGGGCTCCTCGGTCGTCGCGTCATATTCGCTCGTCACGTTCACGAGTTCTTGCAGGTTCTCCAGGCGACTCACGCCCTCGTCAGAACCGTCGCGGCGCAAGTCGTCCAGGTAGCCGGACTTGTCCATAAGGTGCTTGAGCACCGGGGTCACCGTGCCCCTCTGGGCGAGCTCCGCCCCGTCCTCGATGAGGCCGACGAAGAGCCGCACCCCAGAGAGCGCCTTCTTGCTCAGTTCCTGTTGCAGCGAAATGTCCCGCAGCGCGTCCCAGAGCGGGCGGCCCGTCTCGGCGACCCATTGGTCGAGCCGGGCAAGTGTGGTGCCACCGATCGCGCGCGCGGGGACGTTGAGGATCCGGCGGATCGAAACGTCGTCGAGCGGGTTCAGCACCACCCGGAGATAGGCGGTCAGGTCCTTGATCTCCTTGCGTTCATAGAACCGCTGGCCGCCGACGAGCACGTGGGGGACGCGCATCGTCAGGAAGGCCTCTTCTAGGACTCGCGACTGGGCGTTGGTGCGGTAGAGCACGGCGAAGTCGCCATAGCTTCGCTTGCCCATCCGCACCTCGCGGATGATGTGGTCGGCGATTTGCACGGCCTCGTCCTGCTCGGTGCCGGTCTCGCTCAGCGTGATGGGGGCGCCCGACTCGTTCTCGGTCCAGAGCCTCTTCTCCGCGCGACCGCGATTGTGGCGGATGACGTCGTGGGCCGCGTCCAGGATCCTCTTCGTCGACCGGTAGTTCTGGCTCAGCATCACGACCTTGGCGTCCGGGTGGTCTGCGCTGAAGCGCATCATCAGCGAGACGTCCGCCCCGCGCCAGGCATAGATCGACTGGTCGTCGTCCCCGACGATGGTGATGTTGCGGTGCTTCTCCGCAATGAGGTCGGCAAAGCGGTATTGGGCGAAGTTGACGTCCTGATACTCGTCCACGAGGACGTGGAGAAAGCGCTCTTGGTACTTCTCGCGCACAGACTGCGCCTGCTCCAGCAGCCTCACGGACTTCACGAGGATGTCGTCGAAGTCCACCGCGTTCGCCCGGGCGAGCGCTTTCTGATAATCCGAATAGACGTCCGCCACGATCCGGTCGAAGAAGCCGGTGGCGTGGCGTGAGTACTCCTCCGGCCCGTTAAGCCGTTCCTTCGCCTTGCTGATCTCGGCCAGGACGGCCCTTGGCTGGATCGACTTGTCCTCGATCCCGCGCACTTTGAGGATTTCGCGGACGAGGCTCATCTGGTCGCTGTCGTCATAGACCACGAAGTTCCGGTTGAGCCCCACCGCCTCCCCGTCCATGCGGAGCATCCGGGCGCAGATGGAGTGGAACGTGCCCATCCAAATGCCGCTGGACTCCTCGCCCGCCATCTCGACGATGCGCTCCTTCATCTCCCGAGCGGCTTTGTTCGTGAAGGTCACGGAGAGGATCCGCCAAGGGGCGACGCCTTCGGCGATCAGCCGGGCGATGCGGCACGTGATGACGCGCGTCTTCCCCGAGCCCGCCCCCGCGAAGACCATGAGCGGCCCGCCGGGCCACATCACCGCCTCCCGCTGCTCCGGGTTCAGCGTGGCGGGGTCGAAGGGGGCGGTCATTACGGTCATTATTTCATGTAGACGGACGACTAGCTAGGGTCGCCGAAAATTGGGGCTCTGTCCGCGCGCAATCTTTGCACATTAGCTGCGGCCCTACAATTCCCGGGGCAAGGCGGCCACCCTCAGTGTGAGGGGCCTGCAGATCGTTTTTTGGAATCAAAGCCCGGCCCACAGGATGGTTGTGCCGAGCCGGGCCCCCGGGAAGGGCATGCCGTGATGCGGCGGCTGGGCGGTCGCGCCCCCTCCCCCTACCCCCTCCCCAAGCTTGGGGAGGGGGCGTCCCACCGCCCGCGGCAAGCTGTCCCGCCTCCCGCAGAATTTAGCGTCCGATCGGGCCGCGGATGCCGCCACCACCGCCAGACCCGCCTGTCCCACCTCCCGCAGGCGGCGAGGTTTGGCGACCCTCGGGCAGTTCGCTTTCATCTACGGCGATCTCGCCGTGGAGTCCGGAAGCGTCCATCTCGTCCACGCCTTCCTTGGTCGAGACTTCGATCCACTCGGCATAGACGTCGTCGCCCAGCGAATTCAGCATGCGGACTTCGGAGCGGCCCTTGCCGCCTTCCAGCCGGAGCCGCTCGGATTCGGCATCGTAGCGCACGACGGTCGCCCAAGCGAAGCGCCAGGCGTTGGCGCCGAGTTCCTGCCGAGCCTGGGGCGAACCCGTGACGACGGCGCGGCGCTTGCCCTTTTCGTACCAGTACTCGACCCGGTCGGCGGTCACGGCAATGGGGTACTCGCGCACATTCTTGCCGGTGCGGATCTGCTTTTCGATCTCCCTGCGCTCGTCGCTTGTGGGGGGCGCGGGGGGGTTCTGCTGGGCTATCGCCGCGGGAACGATGGGCTCGAGCGGCGGGATGGTCTCTTCGACCGGCTTGGGCGTGGACTTCGGTTTGATGAGCATGTCGACGGCCCCTGTCATCACGGCCCTTCGCTCCTTTCGAAAGACCACGACGTCGTTGCAACGCATGTTCGCGTCCGTCCCGAAGTACTCGATGTTGCCCTTTGCGGTAAGGACGTCCTTGTCGCGGTCGTACTCGGTCCGGTCCGCCAGGACGATGACTTCCCCGTCGGTCGCGCGGTAGCGCCCTTCGAAGACTGAGACAGCCCCACGGATCGTGGTCTTCGATTTCTTCGAGTCGAGAGGGGTGAAGGTCCAGCGGCGGCGGTCTCCGTCTTGGGCGAGCATGCCGGACCATGTGAGCGCGTAGACCGTCATGGATCGGTCCTTGGTGAGGTACTCCAGGTCACGGGCCTTGACTTCCCCGCCGTGGAGCTTTCCTACGATTTCGCCCGGCACGGTCAGGGTGCCCTTCTCGGGCTCGAACGTGAAGGTCTTGGCCGATAAGTCTAGGCTTGCATTGCGAACCTTAGATTTTTGCTCGCCGGTCAGCTTCCCGGCGTCGTTAAAATAGGTGGCGGTCGTCGCCTCAAAGGCGAACTGCTCGTCCGCGGTCGCCCAGTAGCGGCCGTCGGTCACCGCGAAGAGCTCCACTTTGCTCCGGTCGCGCCCGACCTCGGCGCGGTCCACGTGCGCCCGGGCGAGGATCCTGCCCTTGTCGTCATAGACCTTCCAAACGAAGTCGCGCATCTCGACACCGGGCAGGCTCTCCAGGTCGAGCTCGCGTTTGTACTCGGCGAGCGGGTCGACCGCGATGATGCGCTGCACGGCCCACCAACCGCCGACCGCAAAGCCGACCCCGGCCACGACGGCGATCCCGTTCAAGGCGAGCGACCTACTGGAGCGTGACATCGACAGTCTTTACGACGTTCGTCGAAGCAACCTGTAGCGTGGTCTCACCCGTCTTCGTCCCTTTTGTGGCGCGAATCGTGTAACTGCCGACAGGGAGCCACAGCGAGAAGTTGCCGTTCGCGTCGGCGCGGGCGGTGCGAACGACCGAACTGCCCACGAGAGCGCGCACCACCGCCTGCCCGCCTTCGTTGGCCGGCAACACGCGGCCCTGGACATTGTGGGGCGGGGGTGGGGGCGTGCCCGATCCTTGCGGCGTGAGGGCGACGGAGCCGACTTGCACGATGTTGCCGCTCGGGCCGCTGGGCGGGCTGAAGGAGCGCGCAAAGAAGCCGTTGGCCGTCACCCGACCCTCGAGGCCGAGGAAGACGGCAAGGCCGTTCGCCGAATAGGCGACGCCGGGCACCGAGAACGCTCCGCTGGAATCGCTCGTGCCTCGCTGGCCACCGATCGTGACGGTGGCCCCCGCGACGGCCGCGTTGGTCGAGGCGTTCACGACGACTCCGCGGACGGTGACGGTCGTCGGGCCGACGTACAGGTCGCCGAGGTCCGTGGTCGCCGTCGCGGGCGGGAAGTTGAACGTCCGGACGATTGCGCTGCCGCCTGGCGGCGTATACGTCACGCTGACGCTGGAGACGCCCCTCGGGGCGCTGACTTCGAAGTAGCCGTCGATCGGGTCGGTCGCGGTCGAGGCCGTGCCCGCCCGGACCGTCGCGGTCGGATTGGGCGGAGCCCCGGTCTCGATCCAGACCACGCGCCCGAAAAGGGTGACGGTCTGGCCCCCACCGCCTCCGCCGTTCCCGCCTCCGCCGCCGCACCCGACCAGGGCCAGGGCCAGCAACAGCATTCCGAGAAGGAAGTAGGTTCTCACGAGCCCTCTACCACCAAATTGATGTGGCGGCGGGATTCGGTCGCCCGGAACGTGTAAACCTGGTCCGGCATGAGCAACCGCCGCACGTTACCGTCTGCGACGAGCAGCCGCCTGCCCCCCGCGATGGGACGGAGCCGCAGCCGGTAGTCCACACCGGGCCGCAGGTCTTCCAGGCGCAGGGTGTACGAAGTGCGCGCCCCATTGCGACGGATATCGCGGTACTGCAGCCCCATGTTCACGATACCGATCCGGGCCCGCATCCGGGACGGGGGAAGCTCGGAGTCCAGGGAGACGTCGGGGCGGTCCGTGGCCGTGAACTCCTGCCCGATCCGCACCGAGCCGAACGTGCGCGACCCCTGCTCGAGCCGGACTTCGGCTTCCCAGTTAGGCTTGCGGCTCCGAGTGGTCTCGCGTCCCCGCGGCATGGCCGAGCCGCTCTTGGGGAAGAACACCAACACCGCGCCCTGGGGCAAGTCCGACCGCACGAACACAGCCCGACCGGGGGCAAAGCTCTGGGTCTCGACCATCGCGCCGTCGTCCGGGTTGGCCGTGTCCGGCTCCCAGACGAAGAGGTTGGGGCCGATAATGCCCGTGTTCACGGCCTCGGCGAACGTGGAGAGCGCGTCGGTCGCGGTCGTGACGATGACGTTCGCCTTCGTGACTGTTTCGTCGAAGGGCGCGCTCACCTGGTTCCAGCCGGGCTGGAGCATGACGGAGACGGGCATGCCGGGCACGGATCGGCCCAGCACCGTCCAGTTCTGGTTCGACGCCGCCCGCGTCCAGTAGCCGAGCCCTTGGCGGAACTCGCCGAGGTCGGGATAGAGGCTGTAGCGCGCGACTTCGGGGTTCCAGCGAGCGGCGAGGGTCTGGCCCGGCGCCGAGCGCAAGAGCTCGCTGGGGCCGGGGCGGTAGGGCTCCAACGGCCAGCCCACCATGGCGAGCCGCCCCTGACGGGTGAAGACGTAGGCGACCTCGGACTCGGGTGGGGAGAGCTCCAGGCAGAGCTCGCCCACCGTCTTGTTGACTTGGCGCGAGAAGACCTCGACGGCGTTCCCGCCCGTCCTCTTGAGCACGCGCACCGTGACTTTGCCCGCGCGCAAGTAGCCCGCGTCGGCGATGTTCACACCGAAGGCGAAGTTTTGGGCGACGATGCTGGTGCGCTGCCCGCCGGTCCATTGCACGGCCAGGACGTACTCGCTGCCGCTGCCCGGGTTGGGGAGCCCGGTCAGGGTCCCATAGAACGTGTTCGGCTCGTTCCGGGTGGCGGTGGAATAGGCGCCGGCGGGCAGCTGGCACCGGGCGACCATGCCGAGGAAAGGCAGGTCGACGGTCGTGCGGTAAGGCTGGCCCGAGAAGCTCGACCGTGGGAAGTTCGGAACGACCGAACCGTAGGCGCCGCTCACCTCCATGACGTCGTCCTGCGCGGTCACGAAGAAGCGCGAGAAGTCCGGCCGCCAGTAAATCGGATAAGACCGGCCCGAAAGCAGCGTCTCGTCCCCGTTCGTGGAGACGCGGAAAGCGTTGAGGACGATGTCGAACACGCCGAAGTCGTCGGTGCCGGGATCGGCGACCAGCGGCACGGGCTGGGTGACCAGTTTCAGGCCGGCTCGGTCTTCGACGTCCAAGATGAATTGGCGCAGGGCCCAGCGCTCGAACCGCGCGCCTTCGATCGTGCCGTTGGTCGTACCCGTGAGGAAGTTCAGCACCGCCTGGCCGAGCGCCTCGAGACGGGCGGGGTCGTTAAAGGCGTCCGGATCGGCGAAATAGCGCCGAGTGAACTCGGCGATGAACCCTGGATACTCGGCGAGGACCTTGGCCCAAGCCGTGCCCGCCATCTGGTAGCGGAGCAGGAAGACGCCGCCCGTGTTCCCGCCAGGCGGGAGCCGCGTCGGCAAGAGGTTCGGCGCGATGAACCGCCGCGCCCCCAGGCCGTTCTGGTTATAGAGGTCGTAGAACTGGCCGACGTCGTAGAGCGAGTGGAGGACGCTGTCGATCTGGTCGACGGTGGGGTTGTCCGGTAGGCTGCCGGGAGTCCGTGCGACTTGGATGGTCGCCCCACGCACTAGCCCTTCGTTATAGGCGTCGTAGGGGATCTGCTTGTCCGCCCAATAAGCTAGCAGCAGGCTGTGGATGTAGTTCACGGCCGCGGCGACCGCGTTGTTATAGACCGGGAGCCGGACCTCGGGGCCGCCCGGCGCGTTCGGCACGTAGTACCCGCCTGCCACCGCATAGCGGTCCTGGATGTCCGCGTCGTAGTTCTTGATCTTCACGACGCCGCCCTTCAGGGGCTTGCCGAACGTGGCGTTCATCGCCGGGCGCGCGGCCGTGAAGACGTCCTGCAGGTATTGGCGGTAATCGGTCGGGAACGCGCGCGGGCCGCTGGTGTCGAAGGTCGGCACGATGTCGCCCGGCTCGCGGGACCGGCCGCCCGAAGGCGGCAGGGCGCGCCCCTGCTCGGTGAGCACGACCCGGGTCGGCAGGAAGAAGGGCGTGCGCATCTGGCCCGCCCGGCGCAGTGCGGCGCGGTTCCCCGCGCTGAGGGCCGCGGTCTGGCGCGCAAAGTCGCGCACGGCTGCATCGGCGACCTGTTCCCACTGTCCGGGCGCCTTGCGAGAACCGACCTCGACCCGGAGCTCGAAAGCCGTGGCAAAGCAGGGCCCTAAGAAGAAAAGGGCCGCGAAGAGCGACCCTCGATGATTTCTGATCGGTAGCAATGGATTAGACACCCGCTTTCCTTATGGTATGAGGGGCTCGAGGCGGCTTAAAGTTCGGCTGGAATCGCCGTCCGCCAGGCCGATGACCACGAAATAGTACTGCCTCCCCCGTGTAAGAGCCGGGCCATTGTAACTGGCCCGCAGGTTCGTCGTGCGGGCGCTGGTCCAGAAGGCGTCGACCCCGACCGAGGGGAAGCGGTCGAAGAGGAAGACGACGTACTCCTCCGCGCCGGAACCGCCCCTCCACGTGAATTGGACCGGATTGGTCTGGGCGGCGTTCGCGACAAGCGGCCCGAGCGTCCTCGCCACCACGCGCTCGCTTAGGCGGCTCTCGGTGCTGTTCGGAAAGTCCGGGAAGAGGGCGCTGATCGCGGTGACCGCGTAAGAGTAGACAGAGTTCGGCCGCAGGTCGAGGTCCACGTAATAAGCCGCGAGGGGGTCGGGCAGGAAGTCGATCCCGCGCACCGGGCCGTTCTGCGAATCGCCCCGGTAGATGCCGTACCCCGTGAGGTCTGCGAGCCGACGCTCGTCCCACAGCAGGTCCGCTTCGATGTGCGAGCCGTTGACGGGAGCGCGGGACTTGGCCTTCGCCTGGCCGCGCTGGGCCTGTCGCTTGGGGTCGAAAGCCCGCTTGATGGCTTCATACGGGCTGTCGCCGGGCGCACGCGAGGCGTCCACGGGCGAGACCCATGTCGTCACGGAAAGGTTGGTCGGGGGCTCCAGGAAGGGGAGCCCAGGCTCATCGACGACGAGGTCGAGCTCTCGAGCCTGGCCGGCCCGGAGGCGCACGGTGGTGCGGTCCGAACGAAAACCCTTGCCGCCGCCGGAAACCTCGTAGTCGAGCCCGGCGACAAGGTCGCGGAGCTCGTAACGCCCGTCGCGGTCGGTAAAGGTCCGTTGGCTCGACCCGGCCCCACTGTAGGCGTAGACAGAGGCGTTCTCGACCCGGTTCCCGTTCCGGTCGCGGACGTTCCCCCGAAGGGTGGCGAGCTCGCTGACCCTGCCGACCACGATGTTGGCGCTGGGGGTCGCGGTATCGGCCGTGTTGAACACCTTGGTCCGGCCCCGGTAGCGCACGCCGTCCTGGGTCGCTTCCGCCACGATCTCGACCTCGCCTTCGCCCTGCAGGGGCAGGCTGTACGCCCCGGTCGCGCTGGTCCGGGTGGATCCGAAGCGAGAGGTCACGGTGGCATCGCGCACTGGCTGGTTGTCAATATCGAGGACGGTCCCCTCGATGGTCGAAGTCGTCACGACCGAACTCCCGCCGCAACCGACCAGGACGAGGAGCGCCGCCAGCAAGGCCCAAGTTGTTCGCGCCATGTCTAGGAGTGTAATACGTGCCAGAAACCCTGCAGTAACTCTTAGAACCTATCGGCCTGCCGCCAGGCCCCGGATGGACCGTTTTGGCGGCTTGGCCCTGGCCGAAGGCGGGATGCCGGTAGACTCCCCCGCTCGGCGATGATCCCGATCCGCGACAGTGTTTATTCGCGAGAGACCCCGGTGGTCACGTGGACGATCGTCGCGCTCAACGCCCTCATCTATCTTTGGGACCGTGGGGGGCGGCTGATGGGGCCGAGCATGGCTTTCGCGGACCTTGCGATGGTCCCCGAGAACGTGTGGCTCGCCATCAGCGGGGGAGGCGACCCGGTCGAGGTCGGCAAGATTTTCACCGCGATGTTCCTCCATGGGAGCCTCGCGCACCTTTTGGGGAACGTGATCTTCCTGAGCGCGTTCGGGCCGAACGTGGAAGCGGCCTTGGGCGGTCACCGCTACGCGCTTTACTACCTCTTCTGGGGCGTGGTCGCGTTCCTTTCCCAAATCCTGGTCGACCCCAGCTCGTCGATACCGGTGCTCGGCGCCTCAGGGGCAATCGGCGGCGTCTTGGGCGCCTACTTCCTCCTCTTCCCAGGCAGCCGCATGAAGGTCGTGATCCCGCCGTTCTTCTGGTGGGCGTTCCCGGTCGCGGTCTGGTTCCTCTTGGGCGGGTGGTTCTTGATCCAAGTGCTGTTCCCACAGGACGGCGTGGCGACCTGGGCGCACGCGGGCGGCTTTATGGCCGGGATGCTCACCGTGCTCGTGCTCGGCGGCAGTCGAAAGATCCTCGGCGGGCGCACGTTTGAGGAGGACCCGCACTTTGACGACGATTAAGGTCCCTTGGTGGGCCGTGGCCTCGCTTGTCGCGACCGCCCTCTTGGCCGTCGCCGCGCTCATCCCGCGCTACCGGGTGGAGGCGGGGAACCGCGCCGTCGGCGTGCTCATGGACGCTGAGACCGTGCGACAGTTCGCGGCCGTCTCGAACACGCCCTTGAACGACGCCCTGCGAGACTTGGCCGCGCACGGGCTCACCGGCATCGCGATCACCGAGGACACGGTGGCCGGGCTCGTCGCGGCAGGAGAGCTCACCCTCTCCCCCCTGCCCTCCGGCGACGTTTTGATCCAGGGTTCGGACCTGGCGCTGGCCCGGGTGGTCAAGGGGATCGCGTGGCAGGGAGGGCTGGGATCGGACATGCCGAGCGGAAAGTCTGCGCTGGGAGGGGTCTACTTCACGGGCGACAAGGCCAGTCTGGCGACCACCTCGGTCGGGATCGACCCGAGCCTGGCGCGAAAGGCGAAGGAGGCCGGGCTCGCGGTCGTAGCGCGGCACGTGAACACTCTCGGTGCAGGGCCCTCGTACATCCGCGCGATCCTTGACGATTCGGCCCAAGCAGGCGCGATCGCGTTCCTCCCGGCTGGGGACGTCGTGCTCGGATTTCGCTCTTCGCTGGAGGACACCGGGGTCGTCGTCCAGGACGATAAGTTACAGTATCTGGCTGCAGAGTTTGTAAAAACCGTCGGGGACTCCCGGATCCAGGCGGAGATTCCCGGGAGCGTCGTGCGGCTCCACTCGATGCAACAGGCCGAGGCCGACCGCTCTTCCCCGGGCGCGGTGGTCGAACGGTACGCCAAGGCGTTCCGCGAACGCAACATCCGTTGGCTCCTCGTCCGCCCGCCTGTCGGCGGCAGCCAGGAGCCGTTGAAGGATGCGGACCGGTTCCTGAACTCGCTGAAGAACGCGGTCGTGCACGAAGGTGGCGCAGTGCGGGTGCCGCGCCCCTTTGAAGAGCCCGTCTGGAACCCCTGGTACGCGGTCGGGATCGTCGCCCTCGCCGCCCCGCTGCTCGCGTGGACGGCACAAATCTTGTGGCCGCTCAAGAACCTCGGCCTATTCAGTGCCGGGGTCGTGCTTGCGCTGGCACTGGGATCCGTCTCCCCGAGCCTGCGCGAAGTGGCTTCGCTGGCGCTCGCGGTCGGCTTCCCGCTCGCCGGTTACGCGCTGGTCCGCGCCCTAAGGGCGCCCCCGTTGGCGGGCTTCGCCATCGCCACCTATGCGAGCCTGGTCGGAGGCCTCGCGGTCGCCGGCTGCAACGTCGGCCTTCTCACGATGCTGCAGGTCGAGCAGTTCACCGGCATCAAGGTCGCGGTCTTCCTGCCGGTCGTGGTGGTGGCTGTCCGGATCGCGCTGGACCAGGCTTCCCCGCGCGATTGGGCGCAACGCCCGATCCTCTGGGGAACGGCCGTGCTTGGAGTTGTCGGCCTGGCCGCGATGGCGTTCATGCTGGCGCGCACGGGCAACGAAAACCCGGCGGGAGTTAGCGGAGCCGAGCTCCAGTTCCGCGCGCTGCTCGACCGCTTCCTGCCCGCCAGGCCCCGCACCAAGGAGTTCCTGATCGGCCATCCGGCGTTCTTGCTCGGCCTGACGTTTGCGAGCCTGGCGAGGACGCGGCCGAAGTTGGAGCCCTGGGCGGGGGCGCTCCTCGTCGTCGGCATGGTGGGGCAGACGAGCGTGCTCAACACGCTCTGCCACTTCCATTCGCCGCTCGACTTGGCGGTCGTTCGCATAGCGACCGGCTGGGTCATCGGCGGTATTCTCGGACTGCTCCTCTCGGCCGTCCTCCGGCAAGCGGTGAAGCGTCAGGAGAGCGGGCCAGTGGGACTGTCTTGAAGCTACTTTTGGCCGGCTATTTCGGGTGTGGGAACCTGGGGGACGACGCGATCCTCCTCGGGTTCCATTGCGGCATCGAAGGCAAGGGCTACGAGACGAAGACGCTCTGCGGCAACGCCGAGGGGCTGATGCGCCAGTACGGGATGCAGGGGGTGTACCGGAAGGACCTCAACAGCGTCGGCCAGGCCATCCGTGAGTGCGACGCGCTGGTCTTCCCAGGCGGCAGCATCTTTCAGGACGCCACGAGCACGCGAAGCGTGGCTTACTATTCCAAGCTCGCCCTCGACGCGAAGAAAGCGGGCAAGAAGGTGGTTATGCTGGGGCAAGGAGTCGGCCCCCTCACCGGCTTCTTCGGCAAGAGGATGGCGACTTCCGCGTTCAAGGCGGCCGACCTCGTCGTCGTCCGAGACCCGGCAAGCGGCGCCGCCTTGCGCTCGATGGGAGTGGAGAAGGTCCGGATCGCGGCGGACATGGCTTTCCTTCTGCCGGAACCGAGCCTGAGCGAAGGGTCGAGCGCGGGGTTCGGCGTGGCCGGTACCAAGAGCGTCGGCATCTCTGCGCGGCCGTGGGGAAAGGACCGGAACAAGGCCGTCATCAAACTCTTTGGGGAATTCGCCCAGATTCTGAGCCGTAACGGCTATATCCCGACCTTTATCGAGATGGACTCGGCCTTGGACGGGCCTCTGATCCTGGAGATCGCCAAGACCTTGGGCGGAAAGGTGCCGGACATGCGGAACCTAGGCAGCCCCCGAGCGGTGCAGGAACGGCTGCAGCGCATGCACGCGGTGGTCGCCATGAGGCTCCACGCCGGCATCCTTGCGACCACGGTCGGCGTCCCCGTATTTCTCCTGAGTTACGACCCAAAGGTCTCCGCCTTTGCGAACGCGATCGGCATGCCGGCCCCTCCTCAGTTACAGGGCCTCACCGCCCAGCGCCTATTTGATGGGTTCCAATCGTTCATCCAAGACCGCGACCGCGTTGCCGAGGGTCTTAAGCGTCGTCGAGAAGACTTGGCCAAAGAAGCCCAGAAGAACATTGAGGCCCTTGAAGCCGTTCTGCGTCCTTAGCCTCCTTCTGCTCGCCGGGGTCGCCGCGTGCCAGGACGAGAAGAAGATCGACTCGGGCCTCGGAAAGTGGTTCGACCAGTACGTGCTGGGCCGAATCGAACTCACCGGTTGGCGACGCTTGGGCTATCACACGCGCACCCTCACGGGCGATCTGCGCGCGTTCGACCTGGCCGAATATGGCGGGCAGGGCCTGAGCAAGTTCACCGACCTGGGCCAGGTGCACGTCCAAGGCAACAAGGTCGGCGACATCGCTTCCTTCGAGGTGAATTTCCAGGACAGCCGGTTCCAAGACCCACAGGCGGACCGCTTCAGCGTGGACGTGCAACGCGGGCCCTGGGTCTTGAACGCGGGCGACATCCGCGGGCGGCTCGGCTCGACCAACCGCTTCGCCCGCTTCGAGCGCGCCCTCTCGGGCGTGCAGGTCGGGTACCGGACAAAAGGCACCGAGATCCGCGCGCTTCGCACGGAAGCCCGCGGCCAGGCGCGGACCATCAGCCTCCAGGGCGCGAACTCGGCCGGCCCCTATTACCTTCAGAGCAGCCAGATCGTGCGGGGGTCGGAGCAGGTGGAGGTCGATGGTGTTAAGCAGGTCTTCGGCCAGGACTACACGATCGACTACGACCTGGGCGCGGTGACGTTTGTGAACCGCACGACCCTCGAGGGCCGCATCATTCCCCCCACCAGCACGATCGTCGCGACTTACGAGGCGTTCGGCATCACGGGAAGCCGGGGGCGCATCGAAGGGGTCGCGGTCTCGCAGGACTTCGGAAAGATGGGGCGGGTCGGGCTCACCACGATGCGGCAGGTCACGGGAGGCTCGAACCGCGACTCCACGCGCCTGGAGAAGTTCCAGGGCTTTGGCCCGCCCTCGACCCCATACGTCCTGCAGTTCCAGCCGGACGACGTGAACCGCGTCGTCATCCGCGTGAACGGGATCTTGCAGAGGATCGGCGTGGATTACCGGTTCGACGCGGGGAACCCGTCGATATTCTTCTTCAACCGGTTTATCCCGTCCACCGACAACATCGACGTGCTCTATACGCCCAAGCGGGTGGACACGGTCGTGGGCGACCGGGAGGTCGTCGGCGTCGACTATCGGGTGCCGCTCGGCGGCGATGGGGCGGTGACTTACACCCAGGCGCTCGGACGCTCGACCTCGGGTGGCTCACCCCTGAGCGGCCTCGCCCGGGGCGTGGACGTCAACTACAACTTCGGCAAGGTGCAGGTCGTCAGCTCGGTGCGGGACGTGCCGCGCGGTTACGTGGGCGTGGAGTCCGCAGGCTTCAACCGGAACGAGCGCGCCTGGGACACCAGCCTGACGTACACACCCTCTTCGAAGTGGCGGTACGACCTGGCCCACCGCAATGCGAGCGTCGGCGACCTCCTGCTCTCGCAGAACGCGCCGAAGTCCGTGCGGGCGACCAGCCTAGCCGGCTCGGTCACGTTCACCCCGAGCCAGGGCGGGGCGCCCTGGACTTTAGAGCACCGGCGGTCGGCGAGCGGCGGCTCTCGACCGGAGTCCTCGCTAGACGTCACCTCCTTCGGCACCACGCTCAGCTCGAAGCGTTGGTCCACCCGCTTCGACCTTCAGAACCAGTTCGGTAAAGGCTCGACCACCGTCAACGGCGAGGTCAAACGCAGGGCGGTGGACCTGCAAACGATCAATGCCCGGACGAGCTACCGCTCCAGTGCGGACTGGCAGTTGGACGGGAGCCTGGGGCTCAGTCGCGTCTCGACCGAGGACCAGTCCGGGCTCGGCCGCGAGGTCCAATTAGGGGCGAGCTACCGGCGGGGCGAGAAGTTCTCGCTGCGCATGGAGGCGACGGACAGCGATGCCGGTCCGCTCGCGACGCTGGGCTTCGACTCGGGCCAGGGCGCCGGCTATGACGGCAACGGGTTCAGTTCTGGAGTCGGCAGCACGGCCTTGATCGGAGCGACCAACGCGCGCGCCCTGAGCCTTCGCGGCACCTATATGCCGACCGACCGATTCAACACCTCTGCGGGCCTTTACCTCTATCGGAGCCAAGGCGCGGTGAGCTCCAACAGCGAGACGCGGGGGGCGTTCTTCGACGCGACTTTCCGGGTGCCGGAACGCCTGGACCTGAACGCCCGGGTCGACCTCACCGACACTCGGTTCATCGAATCCCCCCTGACCGCCTCCGCCACCACCCTTACCGTCTACGCTGGCTACACGCCCTATGGCCGCCTCAGCTTGAGGGGCGGGGCGACGGCCCTTTTGACGGGCGGGAACAGCAAGTTCCGCCAGGACAGCTGGTCGTATGACTTTGACGCGGTGTACCGGCTCGCCCCGCGCCAGAACCTCGTCTTCAACTTCCGGAACGGCATCTCGACCGGCTTCCAGTCCCAGCAGGTCTTCGACGCCAACCTGGTCTACCAGTACCAGATTTGGCGGAGCCTTGCGCTGAACGTGGGGTTCCGGTACATCGACGTGAAGAACCGGGACCCGCTCGTGCAAAGCGGCGCCTATTCCTCCCGGGGGCTCGACTTGGAGCTTTCGTTCAACTTTGGCCGCTGACCGTCATTTGTCGACGAAGACCCCGAGTTGGCTTTCCCGGGGGAGCCCGCCCTTGGCGTTCCAGTTGCCGGAACGCGACGAGTCCCGCGCCCACGGCACCGCCTCGGGATAGGTGTCCCGTTGTCCGCCCGCGTCGATGAAGAGGCCGATGCTGATCGCGCGCTCCCTGAGCGAGGCTTTGATCGAGTCGCTCGATGCGCCTAGCGTCACGCCCCGAGAGTTGTACACATCGACGCCGGCCATATCGAGGAAGATGCCGATCCCGTTCGCGTTGCCCGCGCCCAGGCTCAGGTTCGGGGCCTCGTGGACGTCGTCGCCTTCGTGGTCAAAGAGGAAGCCGATGCCGAAGTCGTGGCCCGCCCCCTGCGCCATGTTGAGCGGTGCGACATAGCGGTCGTTGCCGGCGGCATCCTCCAAGTAGCCGATTCCGAAGTGGGCGGAGGCGCCCTGCACGTACCACTGCCCCTTGTATTCGTCGTTGCCGCCGTCGTCGAAGAGCAAGCCGACCCCTTCCCAGTAGCCCACGCCCTGGCCGAAGACGCCGCACGAGTACCTGTCGTCGCCCGCCTGGTCCTGCAGCCACCCGACTCCGCCGCTCAGGCTGTGGCCGGTGACGTAGTCGCCCCGATAGCCATAACCGGCTCCTTGGGCCATGCTGACGTTGTGCTCCGCGGACTGGGGCGAGGGGAAATCGAGCACGGTGTCGTTCGCGATGTACTCGTCGTTCCCGGCCCGGTCGAAGAGCCCGCCGAAGCCCTGCGTCAAGCCGACTCCCTGCACCTCGGTGAACCCTTCGTATCGGTCGTTCCCGGCCAGGTCGTCGACGACGCCGATGCCGAACCGGGCGAAGCCGATGCCGTCCTTATAAGCCGAGTAGACGTCTTCCCCTTCCTGGTCGCGGACGAAGGCGACCCCGAAGGAGGCCGCGCCGATTCCCGGCCGGTGGGTGACGTAGCGGTCGTTCCCGCGCGCGTCGAAAAGGAACACGATTCCGGCCGCCGCGCAACCGGGCCCGGGCGCGTCGCGCCGTTGCTTGCGGGCCGGCCATTGGGCCAACGGCGTTTCCGCCAAGGCCGGGTCCGACAGATACTTGTCGTCCCCCGCGTTGTCGATCACGACGCTCAGCCAGTTCTCCGGGCTGGCGTTGGCGGGGCAGTTCAGATAGGTGTCGTTCCCGCCCGTATCGATCGTCAAAAGGTTCGCCCCGCCCTGGTGCGAACTGTCCGATCCGCCCGTGAGCACGATGCGTCCCCAGGTCGTCTCAAGGCGAAAATCGTACTTGGTCGTCGGGTTGACCGCATTCACGCCGGTCGCGGCCACTTCGACCGCGCTGGCGAGGTCTTGGGCGGCGGCGTACAGATAGCGCATGTCGACCGACCGCGCGGCCCTGAGCGCGGCCGTCTCCTCTGCAACGCCGGTGGGTTCGCTGAGCCCGGCCATCGCCGCCTTGAACAGGGTCGCCGAGTCGAGCCCCCCCAGCATAGGCTGCCTATTCGCATGGCAGCGCGCGGCGACCGAGAGCACGAGGGCTGCCGCCTGCCGCACCTGGCCGGGCACTCCCGCCGTGCTGGGGACAGGGCCCTTCACGACGCCCATTTGCTGGAGCTTCGCGAGCGACTGCTCCAGGGCGTCGGCCTCTTTCGAGGCGTCTGCCTCGGTCGCGACGGGGTCGTTCAAAAGCGAACGGCGCGAACCTTGGCCGATGACCCGACTGGCGTTCTCGATCATCAGCAGCGGCCGCGCCGCGGCCACGTTGAATTGGCGCTTCGTGCGGTCCGCCAGGAACGGAAGTCCCCAAGGATCGTTGTGCGCGGCCGTATAGAGTGGGGTTTCAAACTCGCCCTGGCGATAGAATGCGGCGATGTCGTTGTTGAACCGCGCGGTCTCGCAGGTGAGGCCGACCACACCCAGGGCACTCTCGAAATCGGCACGAAGGGTGTCGGTTTGGAGTAAGAGAACGGTTGTGAGTTGGGCGGCGAGGAGCATGGCGACGGTTGCCGCCGCACTGGCGGCCGTCTCGATTCTGGCGCAGTCTCAATTCGAGGCCCAGCGCGAGGCCGTCCTCACGCCCCCGGGCCCGGTTCAGTTCGAGCCCTGGATCGACCGGGGCGGAGACGAGTTTGTTCGGGAATACGACGCGGTCTTCCCGAGCGCGCTGTCCACGGGCGTCCCCGTCAACGACACCGTGCACCTCCGGCTCTTCCTCCCGACCGACCGCACGGGGAAGGTGCCGGTCGTCGTGATCCTGCACTATTGGGGAGCAACTGACCTCACGCTCGAAGCGAGCCAGGCCCGCGAGCTTTGCTTGACGGGCATCGGGGCCGCCATCATGACCCTTCCCTACCACCTGAAGCGCGCCCCTGCGGGCACGCGCAGTGGGGAGCTCGCGATCCGTCCCGACGCGGACGCGCTGGTGCAGACCATGACCCAGAGCGTGCTGGACCTGCGCCGCACGGTCGACTTCCTCGGATCCAGGCCGGAGTTCGACGCCGACCGGATCGGCCTCTCCGGAACGAGCCTCGGGGCGATCGTTGCGAGCCTTGGCTACGCGGTCGAACCAAGGATCAAGAGCGCGAGCTTTATGCTGGGCGGGGCCGACCTCGCCGCGATCCTGTGGTCGAGTTCCGTGGTCGTGCGGCAACGGGAAGAGTTCAGGCGAAAAGGTTTCACGGAGGAGAGGCTGCGCCAGGCAATCCGCGCCATCGAGCCGCTCGAATACCTGCGCCAAGACGATCCCCGCCCTGCCCTGGTCGTCCTAGCCCGGTATGACAGCGTCGTGCCCGCTTCGGACGGCGAGAAGCTGGCCCGTGCCCTCGGCAAGCCGCAGGTAGTGGAACTTCAGACCGGCCACTATGGCGGCGCCCTCGTGCGCGGAAAATTGGTGAGGCTGGTCCGGAACTTCTTTGCGAGCACGCTCCAAGGCAGGGACTTCACTGCGCCGGGGAGGTTCTACGCGCCGACCCTGCGGCTAGGCGTGACGTACGACACCGAGCACGGCTTGCAGCTCGGCGCGGGGTTGGACGTCTGGCGGTCGAACGCCCGGGGCGACGCCTTCGGCGCGGCCGTCCTCACGACGCAGGGCGTGCAAGGGTTTGTGGGCTACCGGCTGGGCCAGAACCTTGCGCTGGGGGTTTCGATCTTGCCGAAACGGGTGACAGCGGGGGCAATGTGGAGCGTCGTATTCTAGGCGACGAGCTGAGCGCAGCGATGCGCGACAACACCGCCAAGTCTTACGTGGGCCTTGCGATGGGCTTGCCGGGCACGCGGCTGGTGCGCGAGGACGGGTTCTACTGCGTGGTCGGCGGAACCGGCTTCGCGTTCGGCGATTTTGCCGCCGGGTTCGACCTTAAGCCGCCCTTCCTCCAGGAGGTCGATTGGCTGGCGAGGGTCGCACGGGGCCAGGACGCCTTCTGGGTTTTTTGCTCGGATGGCGACCGCCCGAAGGACATGGCTCAAAGATTGCTGAAATCCGGCTTCGAGTTGCGGCAAGAGCTTCGCCAGTTGGTTTGGCAGGGAGAAGCCCCGGGCCCCGTGCCCAAAGTCCGGCCCGCTTGGTCGCCCGAGCGTCGCCAGGTCCTTGCAGAGTTCGCGACGCGGCAGTTCTTTTCGAACTCAAGCGGACGCCGCCGATCTGCCATGGCCCTCGCGACCGTGAACTCGCCCCACGAGCTTTACTCGCTGGACGAGAACGGCCAGGTTGAGGCCTGCGCGATGGTTGTCCGAACGCCGGGGTGCCTGGGGGTCTACAACTTGTGCGTGGAAGAGTCTCTGCGGCGGCGCGGGCTCGGCAAGAGCTTGGTCACGGCGATGAAGGGGCTCGCCGCCGAAGCCGACCTCCCCCTCTTTTTGCAGTGCGAACCGTCTCTCAGCCCCTGGTATTTACGACAGGGATTTGTCGAACATGGAGAATTATCGGCATTAGCATGGCGTGGGTCGTAAGTCCATGCTATAATCGTATTGATAGGGAGAGGGTCCCGTGAAGCACCGACGCAGCGAAGCGTTCACTTTAACCGAACTCCTCCTGGTCCTGGCGATCATTACTGCGCTGGCGGCCCTGTTGTTCCCTGTCTTCAGCTCGGCGCTCGCCCACGCCAAAAGGACGGACTGCATCAGTTCGTTCAAGCAGACCAGCGCGGCGATGACGCTCTACATGGTCGACTATGACGACCGCTTTTCCACGACGCGGTACACCGGCGCGTTGCCGACCGAAGGGGTGACGGATCGCACCTGGGTCCAGGTCGTCCTGCCCTACGTCCATGATTTCAACACCTTCATCTGTCCGGCGGATTACACGCGGCAAGCCCTGGCGCGGACGGAGTACGACCCGGACGTCGTCCTCTCCGACGTGGGCGAGCGCTATTACCTGGCCTCGCAAAGGGTCAACACAGGCTTCAATTTCATCTACCTCTCTCCTTTGGTGAAGGAGCAATCGGGTGTCTGGGCGGCAAAGCCGCGGCAGTCCACCGAGCTCTCCGACCCCTCGATGACGATCCTCCTAGGGGACAGCGCCTTCTCGATCAATCGCACGGGCGTGCCGGAAGGCGGCGGAAACTTCCTTGTCGTCCCGCCCTGCCGCTACGACAAGAACAACCGGGACTCGTTCGGGCTAGACGGGTATCGCCCGGACCAGATTTACGTGCCCAACTTCGCCTGGGACAGGCCGAGCAAGCGCCTCACCCGGTACGGCAACCTCTACCCCTGGCACGACGGCAAGCTGACGATCGGAATGGTCGATGGCAGTGTTCGCGTCCTCCCGATCGCACGGACCTTCGAGGGGTGCGACGTCCGGAACGGCTGGGAAGGCATCGTTTACGACCCCGACCGGTACATCTGGGACTTCAACTGACCGCTTACCGGTCGAGTCGCCCCGTTTGCCGCATCAGCGTCGCTAATTGAACCGCCCTTTCCCAAGTAGGACGGGCGGCATGGCCCGCCTCACCCCGGGTACGGTTGACACAGGCAAATGAAGGTCAGCATCATCGGTGGCGGAGGCCGGGTCGGTTCGGACGCGGCGTTCGCCTTGCAACTTGGCGGGGTCGTTAGGGAGATCGTTCTGGTCGACGCGAACGCGGACATGGCGGCGGGCGAGGCCCTCGACCTGCGACACGGCGCGTCCCTGGTGGGCGGCCAGTTCTTCCGCTCCGGGGACTACGACATGGTCGCGGGCAGCGACTGCGTGGTCATCACGGCCGGTCTGCGGCGTCAGCCAGACGAGAGCCGGCTCGACCTCATTAACCGCAACCTCGGGCTCTTCAGCCAGATCCTCGATAGCCTCAAAGGCGCAAAGCTCCCGAGCCATGCGACGATCTTGGTCGTGAGCAACCCGGTCGACATCCTTACCCAGACTGCGGTCGGCGCGGGCATCCTGCCCGAGCACCAGGTGATCGGGCTTGGCACCGTGCTCGACACAGCCCGGTTCCGGTCGCTGCTGGCGGACAACCTCGGCGTGAACGCCCTTGACGTCAAGGCGCTCGTCCTCGGCGAGCACGGCGACACGATGGTCCCGATCTGGTCGAGCGCGACGATCGGCGGCGTGCCGATGGGTTCGATCCCCGGCTGGACCGACCAACGCGGGTTCGACATCTTTGCGGCGACGAAGACGAGCGGCGCCGAAGTCATCCGCCAAAAGGGCGGCGCTGGTCGCGCCGTCGGCGTCTCCATCAAGGAAGTGGTCGAAGCGATCGCGCTGGACAGCGGGCGGGTGCTCCCGATCTCCGCGATGCAGAAGGGGGCCCTCGGCGTGAAGGACGTCTGCTACTCCATGCCGACGGTGGTCGGGCGGCTCGGCGCGGTCTCGATCTACGAACCGAAGGTGAGCGACGGCGAGCGCGAAGCGTTGCTCAACAGCGCCAAGGCCCTGAACGAGATGTGGGCCCAAGTGCAGGGCGCAGTCCCGGCCTAAGAAGGTGAGGCGCGGCTCGACAGATGACTGACGGGCCGCGCGTCTCCATCCTCATCCCCAGCTACAACCACGCCGAATACTTTCGCGCGTGCCTGGACAGCGTCCGCGCCCAGACCTTCACGGACTGGGAGGTTGTCATCGTCGACGACGGCAGCACCGACGGCAGCGACCTTATCGCATGCGAGTACGCCTTTAGCGACCGGCGCATCCGCGCCACCTCCAACGAGTCAAATCTCGGAACCTACGGCACCGAGCAGCGCGCCCTGGGCTTGGCCCGTGGCGACCTCGTCGCGATCCTGAACTCGGACGACCTCTGGCTCCCCGATAAACTTGCCCTCCAGGTGGCGGCCCTGGACGCAAACCCTGGTGCCTCTGCGTGCTACACGCTCGGTTGGATGGTGGACGAGCACGGCGCGATCCAGGAGGAGGACGTGCACGCCGATTGGCCGCAGAAGGCCGTGCAGGACGCCCTTCCCTGCCTGCTCGCGGAAAACCGGATCCTGGCCAGCAGCGTCGTGTTCCGGCGCGAGGGGTTGCGGTTCCACACGGACCTGCGCTACAGCGGCGACTGGGTCGCCTTGCTGGAAGCGGCGATGCGCGGCCCCTTTTGTTGCGTGGCCGAACGGGCCACCTCCTGGCGACAGCACTCGAGGAACACCTATCGAATGAGCCCTCGCCAGGCGCTCGAAGAGGTTCGCGTCCGCGAGGCGATCCTGCAGGATTCGGAAAACTGGCGCGGGGAGCGCGCGATCTTGCCCTGGGAAGCGGGAGAGGGCAAGAACGCGATCAACCTCTTTGCCCTGTACGCCTTGTTCGGGGAGACGGCAGCAGCACGGAGCCTTCTCGGCACGATGCTTCAGTTCCCGAATCGGTGGGTGGCGCTCAAGCGCTGGGGTGGAATCCTGATGGGCAGCGGGAGGCTCGCTCGCCACCTTTGGCGCGAACAAGCCGAGGCGGGGGTCGACCTGGACGCCTTTCCCCCGGCCTATGCCTCTCAGCGGCCCTTGGCGATAACAGCCTTCCCGAAGGGACAGGCTCTTCGTCCCGATCTTTAGCCCCCCTAGTGGACTAGGCCCCGCCCGGGCCTAGAAACCCTTGCGCGGTTCGCCGACGTACCTCTAGAGCCAGCGCACGGAGAAGGAATGAAGATCACCTGTTTTGAGACGCGCCGCCGCTTGCGGGACGTCGATTTGGAGTTAACCCGCGCGGAGGCCGAAGAATTGGTCGATTACCTCCGCCGAATGCTTGACCAACCCGACGTCGACCGAACCTACCTGAGCGAGATCCGCGACGGAAGGATCGAGCAAGAGATGTCGGTCTCGATGGTCTAAGCCCGACCTCGACCTTGTGACTTTGGCGGTGGCGAACCCGCCGCCAACGTAGCCCCGCCGAACTCCGTACTTGCTAGACTGGCAAGATCATGTTGGCGCTTTACATCTTCTGCGCGATCTTGGGGGGCGGCTTCGTGCTGGTCTCGGCCCTGGGCGGCGCCCTGGGCCATGGCCACCTCGACTCAGGAGCGGACGCGGGGGGCCACGACGTCGAAGGCGCCTTCGACCACACGGCCGAAACAGACGCGCCTCTCCACGGCCACGGAGCCTCGCACGACGCGGTCAGCGCGGGCAGTTTCTGGCTACCCTTCTTTTCGCTCCGGTTTTGGACCTATTTTATCGGGTCCTTCGGTGTGCTCGGAGTGGCTCTGAACTTGCTCAAGGCGAGCACGGAGCCGGCCACCATGGCCATCGCGGGCGTGACCGGGCTCTGCATCGGTTGGGCGGCGGCGTACCTGATCCGGCTGCTCGGCGCTCCTGACAACAACAGCAGCATCGCCGAAGGCGACTTTCTAGGTTCGGTCGGGCGCGTGACAGTCGCCGTCCGAGGCGCGCAACCGGGCAAGGTCAGGACAAGTATTCGTGGTGACTTGATCGATATGATTGCCGTCAGCGACTCGGGGTCGGACGTCGAACAAGGCGAGGAAGTCTTGATCGTCGGTATCGAACGGGGTCAAGCCCGGGTCGCCCGCAAGTCGGAATACCTGGGAGAATAAAGAGATGGACCTTCCGGAACTGATAAGGACCGCCGCCCCAGTGGGCTGGGCGGTCGTCTCGGGCCTCGTCGTCCTGGGCTTGGCCCTGGCCGTGCTCATCGTCACGCGGACATTCCGGCGCATCTGCGGCCCCAACGAAGCCCTCATCGTTTCGGGCTTCATGAGCGGCAGCCGCATGGACGGCCGCCGGCGCGGTTACCGCCCCATCATCGGCGGCTATTGCTGGGCGATCCCCGCCCTCACCAAGATCGACCGGCTGAGCCTGACCTTGATGGAGGTTCCCATCTCGGTCCGCAACGCCTACTCGCGCGGCGGCATCCCGATGAACATCGATGCGATCGCGAACGTAAAGATCAGCAGCGACGAGCGGGTCTTCTCGAACGCGGTGGAGAGGTTCGTCGGACGCGACCCGGGCGAGATCCGTCGGGTCGCGAAAGAGACATTGGAGGGGCATTTGCGCGGCGTCGTCGCGACCTTGACCCCGGAGCAGGTGAACGAAGACCGCCTGGTCTTCGCGGAAGCCCTGGCGCGGGAGACGGAGGAGGACCTCGCGAAGCTCGGACTCCACCTTGACACCCTGAAGATCTTGCACGTCGGCGACGAAGTCGCCTACCTCGACGCGACGGGCCGCAAGGCTATCGCGAACGTCGTGCGAGAGGCGACCATCGCCGAGTCGGACTCCAAGCGGAACGCCGAACAAGCGGAGGCTGAGGCCATCGGCCGGGCCAAGGTTGTCGCGGCAGAATGCCAGGCGAAAGCGGCGCGTTTGAAGAACGAGCTGCGGACGATCCAGGCCGACCTCAAATCCCGGGTGGATTCCGAAGAGGAGCGCACGACGGCGGCTGCGCGCGAAGCGCGTGCCAAGGCGGAGCAAAAGCTCCAGGAAGTCCGTTCCCAGCTCGAAACTTTGCGCCTGCAGGCTGACCAGGTCTTGCCGTCGGAAGCGGCGCGCCAAGCCGAAGAGTTCAAGGCGCGCGGGCGCGCGGCGCTCATTCGCGAGCGCGGCCGGGCGGTGAGCGAAGCGCTCGACCTTCTCCATGAGGCGTGGTCGAAGGCGGGCCCGAGCGCGAAGCAGATCGCCGTGATTGAAGACCTTGAGAAACTGATCCAGGCGGCGGTCGACGGGGTCAAGCGGATCGAGGTCCAGAGCCTCAACGTGATCGACTCCGGCGACGGGCGCACCCTGCCGAATTACATCGCGGCATACCCGGAGATGCTGGGATCGGTCTTTGAGGCGATCGAAAAGACGACCGGAATCGACATCCCCGCGACGGTCCGCGGGAAGGAAGGTGGAAAGTGAACATCCCGATCATCGTCGGCATCATTCTCGGGGCCTTCGCGGCCTTCGGCCTCCTGCTGTTCGTCAGCATGGGCTCGATCTTCTTCGTCTGCGGCCCGAACCAGGTGTTGATCTTCAGCGGCCGGAACCGGCGCTCGGGCGACCGTAAGATCGGCTACCGAGTGGTCAAGGGGGGCAGCACCTTGCGCAACCCGTTCCTTGAGAAGGTGGACGGGCTCGACCTGACGAACATGATCATCGAGCTCAACGCGATCGGCGCCTACGGCAAGGGCGGCGTGCCGCTCAACGTCCAAGGCGTGGCGAACGTGAAGGTCGCGGGCCACGAACCAGTGCTCAACAACGCCATCGAGCGCTTCCTCGGCAAAGGGCGGCAGGAAATCATGGGCATTGCCAAGGCGACCCTGGAAGGCTCTTTGCGCGGCGTGCTAGCGACGCTGACCCCCGAACAGGTGAACGAGGACCGCAACCTCTTTGCAGAGAGGCTGGTGCAAGAAGTCGAGCAGGATATGACCGCGCTCGGGCTGGTCGTGGACACGCTGAAGGTCCAGAACATCACCGACGACGTGAAGTACTTGGACTCCATCGGCCGTATCCGCAGCGCGGAACTCCTCTCTTCGGCCCGTGTCGCGGAGGCCACCGCCCGAGCCGACTCCGCCATCCGGAGCGCCGAGAACGAACTTAAAGAGGTCGAGGCCCAAATCCGAGCCCAGATCTCGGTCGCCAAGGCGGACGCAGACAAGGGGCTGACCGACGCGGTCACCCGCCGGGACGCGGTGGTTGCGGAGCAGAACGCGGACGTCGCGGCAATGCTGGCCAAGGCGGAGGCGGAGATCAAGGTGCAGGCGGCGAGGATCGAGCAGGTCCGCCGCCAGTTGGAAGCCGACGTCGTCGCCCCGGCCAAGGCCGAGTGCGAAGCCTTGGAGCAGCAGGCGGCAGCCGCAGTGGCGCCGATCGTCGAGGACGGCCGCGCCCGCGCGGACGCCCTCACCAGGCTCGCCGAGAGTTGGACTGACGCCGGCGACCAGGCGCGAGAGATCTTCATCTTGCAGAAGATCGAGCCGATCATCCGCCAGCTGACCGAGACCATCGGCAAGACCAAGATCGAGAAACTGACGGTGATCGACACAAGGGCGGCCAACGGCGGCATGGACGCAGGAAAGCTCCTCGCCATGAACGCCCAAGTGAAGGAAGTCTTCGGCATCGACGTCGCCGCGAAGTTGGCGGAGATGGCCTCGAAGGAGCCCGAGAGACCAGCGCCGTACGTTCCCGAACCCGTGCACCGGATCGACGTTTCGCCCACACCGACGCCGATCGTGGAGCCGAACAACCCTACGCCACCGCCACGCCGCCGCGACAAGTAGCGGCCCCGCCAGGGCCCCGGCAACCGGGGCCCTGCAGCCGGACAGGATTTTCTGCCGGAATCGGCCTAGGACAACGAATAAAGAGGGGGGCGCCTACCGTCAATAATTATTGAAGCCGAGTTCGGTCCTGACCGAAGCGGGGGAACCAATTTTTGGGGCGTACGACGCCAAACGTCGAGGGTATCTCTTGGCCCTAGCCCGTCAGCTCACCCCGTAGGCGCATCGAGAGAGGGTCTCTCCGCCGTGCGGACGATCCTCTGAAAAAAGAGGAGAGATAGAGACAGAAAATGACGTTCGAGACCGCCTGCCGCGCGGAACTCACAAGAATTCGACAGACACTTCGAACAGACTCACGGTCCGTGCGCGACCTTCGTCGCCTGCGCGACCGTGTGCGGACGTGTACCAATACGCTCACGGGGCTCTGCTTTGCCGCCGGTCAAGTCGGCGACACGCACCGTGCCCGTCTTTTCGCCGGTGCCGCCTCCCGAGCCCTCCTGCTGCTCGACGAGGTCGAATCGATCAAGCTCGAAATTGAGGCCAACCCGTCCCGGGATGACCGTTTCCAGTTAGACTTGGCCGAAATGAAGCAGGGGGCAGACAAACAGCAATGGCAGTAGACATGGACAAATGGCGTGGTATGGACGGTTCGGACGGTTTCGTCTGCCAACCCTTCATCCACATCGTCTTTCAGCGCGGCTCGGTGGTCGAACACGGGATCAACGGGTGCCGCCTGGAAGACGTGATCGACGTGCTCATCGAGCGCTTGCTCGACCACCAGGGCCGTGACATGGCGTGCAAGGAGAACGAGGTCGCGCTCCACCACCTCCAGGTGGCGAAGGAAGCGCTCCTGGTCCGCCGGCGCGTCCGCGAACAGCAGCACGTGATCAACACGAGGCAGAAGCACGCGAGCATGCCCGACGAAGACTTGGGCCACGCGATCCGGTCCGACCTTTACGGCCTCCCGACCGACCCCGTCACGAGCGGGAGTTGACCCCGCCTACCAGCGGATCAGGTTCGCTCCCCAGACGAGGCCGGCGCCGAAACCGACCGTCATGACCGTGTCGCCTACCTTAAGGCGACCGGTCTTTTTGGCTTCATAGAGGGCCAACGGAATGGAGCCTCCGCTCGTGTTCCCATAGCGGTCGACGTTGACGAAGACCCGGTCGTCCGGCAGGCCGAGCCGCTCTTGGGCGGCGCGGATAATCCTGAGGTTCGCCTGGTGAGGGACGAAAAGGTCGACGTCGGCCGGCGTTAAGCCCGCCTCGTCGAGCGTTCGGCAGCAGGCGTCGTTCATGGCCTTCACCGCGAACCGATAGACCTCTTGGCCGTTCATATGCACCTTGCGCCGCTTGCCTTCGGACTCGGGCGCGTTGATGGGGTAGCGCGATCCCCCGACCTCAAAGTCGATGTGCGCCGCCCCTCTCCCATCGGCGGCCATGACCGTCTTCATCACTCCCCGGTCGGTGCCTTCTTGCGCCTGCACCACGACGGCTCCGGCCGCGTCGCCGAAGAGGACGCAGGTGGAGCGGTCAGTCCAATCAAGGTACTTCGTGAGGACGTCGACCCCGATCACCACGACGTTTCTCGCGGCACCGGACTCGATGAGGGCGGTCGCCACCGCCAAAGAAGTGATGAACCCGGCGCAGGCCGCGCCCACGTCGAACGCGGATGCGTTCAGAGCCCCGATTCCGGCTTGGACCAGGCAGGCGGTCGCGGGGAACGGCATGTCGCCAGTGACTGTGCCGCAGATGACGGTGTCCACCGCTTCCGGGGACAAGCGCGCGTCCTCGAGCGCTTCCCGAGAGGCCTCTATGCTCAAGGTCGAGGCGGTCTCGTTCTCGTCGCAGACCCGTCGTTCCTTGATCCCAGTTCGCTGGACGATCCACTCGTCGTTCGTTTCGACTATCTTTTCCAGTTCGAAGTTATCTAAAACGCGTGAGGGAACGCCATGTCCGATCCCGGTGATGACGGCTCGCGTCATACGGCGGCCCCTTCCGCGAGTTGGCTGAGAGACTCCCGGATTTTCCCAACGAGGTCGTGCTCAGCCGCCCTCGCGGCGATCATCAGGGCGTTCTTGATGGCTTTCGGGTTGCTCCTGCCGTGCCCGATGACGCAAATCCCGTTCAGCCCAAGCAGAGGCGAGCCGCCGTATTCGGCGTAGTCGAGCTTGCGGCGAAGGGGCGCCATCGCCGCCTTCATGGGAAGGAACAGGAAGCGGCCCGGCCCGGTGGGGACGGAACCCCTTATCTCGTCGACGATGTACTCCGCGACCCCCTCCGAAGTCTTGAGCACCATGTTGCCGACGAAGGCGTCGCAGACCAGGACGTCACATTCCGCATGGAACATCGCTTTCGGCTCTAGGTTGCCCGCGAACCAAGGGTAGCGCGCCATCATGTCATAGGCCTGCTTGGCGAATGCGTTGCCTTTGCCGGGCTCCTCCCCGATGTTCAGGAGGTGCGCCTTCGGGTCCTTCTTCCCCATGACCCGCTCAGCATAGGCAAGCCCCATAAGGGCGAACTCCACCAAGTGTTCCGGGTCGACATCGGGCGAGGCCCCCGCATCGAGCAAGAGGAATTGTCCATTTCTCCTGGGAAAAACCGACGCAATAGCGGGCCGATGGACACCACTAATCTGTCGCCAACTGAGCAAGGCGGCCGCAGTGGCCGCGCCCGTGTTGCCAGCCGAGACCATGGCGACGGCTTCACCCGTTTTGACCAAGTTTGCCGCCACAGAAATCGACGAATCTCGTTTCTTGCGCAAAGCCTCGGTGGGCTTTTCGTGCATCTCGACGACCTCCGATGCGGGGTGGATGCGGATGTTCGGCGGCGGCGTGCCCCGGAAGCACGAGCGGATGCGGTCGGGGACGCCGACCAAGAGGATCTCCTCCTGCATCAGCTGGGCCGCCCAGACGGCCCCTTCGACGATGGCTTCGGGCGCAAAATCGCCTCCCATCGCGTCGAGGGCGATGGTCACGAGCCGGTCTCCCCGTCGTGGCGCAGTTCGCCGAGCACCCGGAATGCAGGATGGCCGTCCTCGACTTTCGCCGCCGCGCCGCCCTCCCCGCCGGGACAGGGGACTTCCCAATCACCGGAGCAGAGGGACTGCATCGGGAGGCTCAAGAGCAGGCCCTGACGAAGGAACGCGTCGAGGATGAGGGCGTTATGGTCGAAGAGCGGTTCCGGTTCGTCGGTGACGACATAGGCATAGCTGTCCGACGCGTAAGCGGAAGGCACGCCCTCCACGGCGAACTGCTCGTCCATCGAAAATTTGACGTCGACTTCCAACGGTGCCGTGCACCGTGCGCACTCCACAACAGTTTTGGTACGCAGTTGGGCCTTCACAAGGAGCAAGTTTCCGGTGCTCACGGCCTGCAACTGGCCTGTGACGGGTTCTAGTAGGTCGATGTCCTCTTCCTGGCCAAGCTCGGATCGCACCTCGAATACCAGTTTTTTGCCCGGGTGTTGGACCGCCTCGTTAAGGTCGAGGAGCCCCGTGCGTTTCATGAGACACCCCACATTTTACACGGGACCCGCTCCTCGGGCCGACTTTCTTCGGCTTGATGAACGATTTCGGGAGCCTGGCTCGTCCCAGTAGTAACAGTGCGCCGCCCTGACGGGGCTTCTTGTCAGGTATCGTTGCGCGTGCCCTGGGTCACTGAGGTGGACGGCTTGAAGAAGTGGTGTCTTGTATTCGTCGCTGGTGCGCTTGTCATCGGCTGTGGCGGCGTTAGCGCCGAGAATAGTAACGGCAACAACGGTGGTGGTGGAGGAAACGGTGGTGGCGGCGGCGGTGGCCGCGGCATCCCGACCGTGAACCTTGGCAATAACGCCCAGGTTCAAATCCTGTACCTGTCCGGTCAAGGCCGGCGCGCCGTCGGCTCGCAGATCGCGGTCATCCGCAACGCGCGAATCTACAATTCGCCGACCGACTTTGAACCTAAGGAGCAGCAGGGTTCTGCCTCCCCGGTCCGCATCCAGCTCGATGGTTACACCATTAACCAAGCTGTGTTCAGCGTTCCGGTGGCCGCTGGGATCCCATTTAAGACCTACACCCAGTTCCCCCTGGAGATCGCCCAGATGGACGAGCAGGGTGCGAGCGGTTTCAGCACCGTCTATGGCGGTCCTCCCATCGAATTCCGGCCGTATTTCGACCTCGACGCGAAACTTTTCCCAGGCCGTCAGACGACCATCCAGGTCAACCTGAACGACGCGATGCTGCGGTTCGACAACGTCAACGGCATCATCTTCAACCGCCAGCAGTTCATCGACGAGAACTACGCGGAGTACAACAAGAAGATCAATGGGTTCCTGAGCGACATGGTCGCCTTCGACGTCACGACGATGCCCGAGGCCCAGCGGCCGAAACTGGGCAACGGCAAGCCCGCCGAGATGGTCCACTTCTCCGGGGACAGCATTGGCATCTCCGCGGGGTACGACGAGACCGACTCCTTCGAGTTGCTCGACCCGGTCGTGATTGAGACCGGCATCTTGAAGAAGGCCACAGTGCTCGGCGGACGCCCGGCACCGGGGACCTATACGGTCCGCGAGCCCGACCCGCGAGACCCGCTGGTCGACGAGGCGAAGATCGTCGCCCTCCAAGGCTTCTTCCGCCCCTATACCGAAGTCCTTTCGAACATCCCTGACTTCGCCATGGTGTTCCTGCCCGGGACGCGCGACCAGAATGCCATGCAGGTCGTGGCCTTCCAGCGCAACGCGACCGGCAAGGTCACCGCCCTTTGGCAAGGCGTCGCCTCGCTGACCTCGGCGACAGGGGGCACGGTGAAGCTCTTCAGCCTCGAACAGATTCGAGACGGCAGTGCGGACAAGGTGGCCAATGCCCGGATCACCTTTACAAAGCCGAACGGGATTCTCCGGACCGGCGATTTCGTGGTGGACACGCCGCCAGCCGGCTTCCCCTTCCCGACGACGGGAAGCTTCGTGGTCCTCAGATAAATGTTCCGCGTCCTGGCCGGGATCGAGACCGAGTACGGGCTCTCGATCCAGGGCCGCGGGGCGGAAGACCAGGTCGAGGACAGTGCCGAATTCGTCCGCGCCTTTCCGGCGCGGGCGTTCGTAGGTTGGGACTACCGTTTTGAGAGCCCCAGGGCAGACCTTCGCGGGTTCAAGCTAGATCGGCTCGCATTCGATCCGGAAGACGCCAAGTTCGATACAGGCAGGGTCCATCAGTCCGACCAGGCCGTCCGATCAGACCGGGTGTTGCCCAACGGCGCGCGGTTTTACAACGACCACGGCCATCCCGAATACGCCACGCCGGAATGCTGGAGCCTGGAAGAGCTCACGCTCCACGACATGGCGGGCGAGGAGTGGCTTCGGCGGACGGCCGAAGCCTACGAAGCCCTGACGGGGCTCCGGACAAAGGTCTTCAAGAACAATTCGGACGGGCACGGTGCCTCCTATGGCACCCACGAGAGCTACCTTGTCCCGAGGCCGCTCGGCTTCGAGGCGCTCTACCGCGCCGTCATGCCGATGCTCGTGGCGAGGATCGCTCTGTGCGGCGCGGGCAAGGTCGGGAGCGAGGCGCTAGGACCTTGTGACTACCAGCTTTCGCAAAGGGCAGATTTCTTTGTCGAGGCGGCAAACGCGGAGACCCTCTACCGCCGCCCTGTCTTCAACACTCGGGACGAGCCCCACGGCGACCCCGGTCAGTGGATCCGCCTGCACGTCATCAGCGGCGACGCCAACATGCTTCCCGCCGCCACCCACCGGAAGGCCGGACTCGTCAAGGTCGCCTTGCTCTTAGCGATGGCCGAAGAGGCCCCGGTTTGGCGCATCCCCAGCCCGCCGAAAGCGGCCCAGAGCGTGAGCCGGTCGCATCGGGGAGAGGGCCGGATCGACCTGGAGGGCGCGAATTGGACCACCGCCCGCCAGATCATTGAGTCTTACACAGATGCCTTTCGCCGCACGTTCGTCGCCGATCCTGAGGCGTCAGAGCTCCTCGCCGTCTGCGACGAGGCTGAATCGCTGCTCGCCGACCTGGCTGGGGAGGGGGACAGAGCGGCCCGGCGCATCGACTGGCTCGCCAAGAAACGCCTGCTCGATGAGTTTCGCGAGTCGGAAGGGCTGGCTTGGAACGACCCGACCCTCCGCTCACTGGACCTGGCCTACCACGACCTGGACCCCGACGAGGGACTCGTGCCCGCCCTCGCCCAAATGGCCCGAATCGACCCATTTCCAGAGGACGCAATAGTCCGGGCACGAATGACGAGCGTCTTCGAGAGCAACCGCGCCCGGGTCCGCTCCCAGGCGGTCAAGGAGTTTCTCCCGAGCCTCGCCGGAGTATCCTGGGGCAGCCTTAGCCTCAGTGATGAGGGCCGCGAGGTGCGGTTGGCGCTCGACCCCGGCAAGGACTATGGCCCGGGGATCGAAAACGCCCGCGCGATCAGCGAGCTGGAGACCGTAGTAAAAGGAGACACATGACGATTTCATTCGACCGCACTCTCCGCCGGGAATTCGAAGAGCCGTCACGCAAGACGGGGGACGACGAGGGGCCCACTAAGCCCGATATCGGTCGTCCGGACGCTCCGAACGAGCTGCTAAAGCGCATGAAGCGCGTCGACCCGGAGCAGGCGAAAAAGTACCGCCAGCGATCAGGCCAGTGACAGCGCCGAACGCCGCGTCGTTTCGGGAGCTGGTCGGCTTCGAGCCCGTGGCCGCCGGCCCCATTGGCGAGGTGCACGGCACCACCGTCATCGCCTTGCACTATGATGCCGGTTGCCTCGTCGTGGCAGACCGCCGCGCGACCGCGGGCAACTTGATCATGTTCGACCATGCGGACAAGATCGTGCCGCTGGACCGGTTCACTGTGGTCGCGGTGAGCGGCGCTTATGGCCGATCCTTGGAGGTCTCGCGCTACCTTCGCCACGCCTTCAAGTACTACGAGAGGCTGAACTTGGTTGAGATCTCGACCGAGGGGAAACTGATGGAGATCTCGCGGGCGCTCCAAGGCAACATTCCGGCCGCCGCCTCCGGCATCGGTATGTTCCTTCCGATCGCAGCCGCCTATGATCCTCGGGCCGACCGCTTCGGCGTTTACTTTTTCGATGCGGCGGGCGCCCGGTTCCAAAATGCGGACTATGCGTGCGCGGGTTCCGGCTCGGAGCGGATCCGGGGGGTCTTTGAATATCTGATCCGGACGAAAGGGCCCTGGGCGGCCCGCAACCAACACCAGGTGCTGCAAGACGCGCTCAGGATGCTGGAAATCGCCGCCGATTTGGACTCGGCTACCGGGGGCCTCCGCAAAGTCCCGCCTGCGGTCTACGTGCTGGACCGGAACGGGTCGCGCAGCCTGTCGGACGAAGAGACTTTGGCCGCCATGGCCGACCTAGACTGAACAGGCCCCCGGCTTGTCAAAGCCGGGAGCCTGTCTTTAGAGGCCGCCGTTCCTTAGAAGCGGTAGCCGAGGTAGAAGCCGAGGCTCGTGGCGCGGGCGCCCGAAGCGTCGTCGCTGTGGATGAGCGTGGTCTCGCCGAAGAGGTGCTCACCGAACTCCATGCCCCAGCCGACACGGGCGGCCAAGACGGTGTCCGTGCGGGTGACGTCTACGATCGCGATTCCTGCACCAACGTAAAAGTAGCTCCGGTTGTACTCGTCGCCGGTGCGCGACCCGCCATAGAACCGCTGGTTCAGGAAGATCGGAAAGATGTTCCCCTTGTCACCGCTGCCGGTCTTGCCAAGCCAGTCGGCGGAAAGCGTCAGCTCGCCGTTCCGAACGAGGCTGTGGTTGAAGAAGTACTCCGCTCCGATGCCGAAGAAGTTGCGGACACTGTCGCGGGTCTTGGCATCGATCGGATAGACGTAGCCGATCCTAAACGCAAGGTTTGTCGGGGTTTGCACCGTTTGGGCAGGTGCAAGGGCGGCCAGGCCGAGCGCGGCGAGAATCAGGTGTTTTCTCATGGATCCTCCGTAAAGACGAGGCGACTCAATCCAGTTGAGTTCAGCCTATCCTACCTTGCCGAACCTCGGAAAGGCACCGGTGGCCGACGGTAAACTCGTTCCCGGAATGCCGGAATTATTGCTCGAGGTCGGCTGTGAAGAGTTACCGGCCGGTTCAATCCGGCGTGCGCACGACCAACTCGCTTTCGAGATCCTTACGCGGCTAACGGCCGCCTCGGTCTCACACGGCGCCCATGAAACGCTCGGCACACCCCGGCGGCTCATCGTCTCAATCCAGGACGTTCTCGATCGGCAACCTGATGTTCCGACCGCCTCGCGGGGGCCTGCCGTGAAAGCGGCATTCGACGCCGAAGGCAAACCAAGCAAGGCGCTGGAAGGCTTCTGCCGGGGCCAGGGCATAACCCCCGACCAAGTCCAGGTCGAAGGCGACTACGTCTGGGCGCACCGCGTGGTCCCGGGCAAGCCGACGCGCGAGCTTCTCGCCGAAATCCTGCCCGAAGCGATCCGGTCCCTGACCTTCGACAAAACCATGCGGTGGGGCTCCGGGCGGTTTCGGTTCGCCCGCCCAATTCGCTGGATCTTGGCAACTTTCGGCTCTGAAGTTGTCCCTTTTGAGCTCGAGGGCATTCTGTCCGGGGATTTAAGCTATGGCCACCGCTTCCGCTCTCCGGGCTCATTTTCGGCGGCGAACGGCCTCGCCGGCTTGCTGGCAGAGCTCCGCCATCGCCACGTTGAACCCGATGCCGAAAAACGGAAGGCGGCCATCAGGGCGGGTGCGGAAGCCCACTCCGCCGACACCAGCGCCACCTCCGCAGCCCTTATCGAGGAAAACGCTTATCTGACCGAGCAACCGCGTTGCCTCCTCGGAAACTTCGCCCAAGAGTTCTTAGAATTGCCAGATCCCGTGCTGATCACCGTTATGGCGAAACATGAGCGGTTCTTCCCTGTGCGAAACCAACAAGGTTCGCTCACTACAGGATTCGTCTCAGTGTGCAATGGTGGCGACGAGAACACCGTCCGGGAGGGGAACGAATGGGTCGTGAACGCGCGGCTTAATGATGCGCGCCACTTCTTTTTAGAAGATAAGAAGCATACGCTTTCCGAATTCCTGGAGCGCACCCGTTCCATGACCTTTCAGGAAAAGCTGGGCTCTGTGCGCGATCGCGCCGACCGGCTCGCTAAGTTGGCTGCCGATATCGCCGCGTGGAGCGGCGGCAGCCTTAGCGATCAGGATTATGCCCGAAGAGCCGGTCTTTACGCAAAGGCAGATTTGAGCACTGGCCTCGTCTCCGAACTCGATGAGTTGCAAGGCGTTATCGGCGGTATTTACGGGTCCCGCGAAGACTTTCCTCCTCCCGTGACCTCAGCCATTTCGCGTCAGTACGCATCTTTCTCGGCTACCGAAGACGCAGTTGCTGACCGCACGGCATTCTGCTTGGTTTTGGCGGATCAGATCGATAAGTTGGCCGGGTATTTGGGCATTGGTGCCGTCCCCACCGGAAGTAGCGACCCTTACGGGTTGCGGCGCGCCGCCACCACAATTATCGAAGCCTGTTGGGCATGGCCGGAAGCCCAAGACCTGACGCCCTTGCTCGATAGTGCGTTTAAAAACTACGCCGATGGACAGGTCTCGCTTGATGCGGACAAGGCGACCCAGCACCTTCATGAGATCTTTGTCAGCCGGTATGAAGGCCTCTTGGCGTCGCACCGGTATGACCTCGTGCAGGCGGCCTTGAGCGGCGGAATGCCGCTTCTGAATCCGCGGGCGGTGCAATTCCGGATTCAAGTGATGGAAACCATTTCCCCTGAGACAGCGTTCATTCAGACGGCGACCCGCCCCCTGAACATTACCGCTGCCGCGGAAAAGAAGGGCCTGGTCATTGAGCCCGGATTGCCGAAGGATGAGGCTTTGCAAAGTTCGGAGGCCAGCGCGCTTCTCAGGGCCGTCGAAACGGCGCGCCAACAGGTCCGATCGGCGGCAGAACGCGCGGACGTCGCCGAATTGGTGACGGGCTTAAGGACTTTAGCAAAGCCCATCGACTCGTTTTTTGACTCCACCATGGTTATGGCAGACGACGAGCTCGTAAGGAACGCACGCCTTAGACTTTTGGCCGAAGTGAACGGCCTCCTCCTACAAGCAGGGGACTTTACGAAGATTGTGATCGAAGGTTGACGAAAGGCATTAACTGCTCGACGTACTTTGCCAAGACGTCGTACTCGATATTGACTACGTCCCCCACTCTCTTTTCACAAAGCGTTGTCGCTTCTGCCGTATGCGGGATGATATAGAATTCCGCTTGCCCGTTCGAGGGGTTGTTGACGGTCAAGCTCACGCCGTCTACGGTGAGGGAGCCCTTCTGGATCAGATAGCGTGGTTCTAAGTTTTGCAGGACGAGCTTAACTGATCCTTCCAGCGTTTCTACTGCCTCGACGGTGGCCACGCTATCCACATGGCCTTGCACAATGTGGCCGCCCAGGCGGTCAGCCGCGCGAACAGAACGCTCAAGGTTAACTCGGCTCCCAATTCTCAATGTGCGCAAGGCGGTTCGAGTCCATGTTTCTTCACTCAGGTTAAATTCGAGACCTTGATCGAAATCCACAAGGGTTAAGCAACAACCGTTAACGGCAATACTTTCTCCGATAAGATAAGGATCGTTGGAAACAGGCAGGCATTTCTCCACTAGCAAGTTTCCAGGCGATACCTTGAGGACTTTCCCCACCGCTTGGACGAGACCAGTAAACATTACCGAGTCTGTATTTTACCGAACCAGTAATTCGTACGACTGCCGGGGGGTCATTCCAGCCGATCATTGACTCAGCGCGGGTTCACAAGATGGCGGACGGCATGGGTCAACACGTTGGGGCAAGGGTCAGTACCTCGGTACGGATCGATCCCCGGGTCATTCTAGCAAGCCAAGTCCTGCAGCTCAACCACGCAGAACTACTGCAAGCGGTTGAGACAGAGCTTGCCGAAAACCCAGCACTCGAGAGAATTGAGGATTCAGAAACCCCGGTAACTTTGGACGAGATCCTTAAGACGGTTGCACCTGCGGAGTTGAAACCTTCCAGCGACAACCGTGAACTGCAACGGTCTCTTCCTCGCGATGGGGAGCAAGAGTTCGACTGGTTGGACTTCACGCCCGACAGCGACACTTTGTGGGACCACCTGCGAGCGCAACTTCTGCCGCAACTGCCTGATCATGAGAAAGACCTTGGCAATTACTTAATTGCTAGCGTCAATGATCGCGGTTACCTAACCGTCTCTTTAGAAGAGGTTGCTTTAGACTGTAATGTCACACTAGAGTCATCTGCGAAGGCGATCGAACTCCTGAAGCAGTGTGAACCTGCGGGGGTTGGTGCTAACGATCTTAGAGAGTGCCTTCTTCTTCAGCTCCGGGGACACAGTGAAGCCGACCACAGACTTGCGCGGACGATTCTTCGGCAAGACTGGGATCTCCTCGTACAGCGTGACGTCAGGGCCTTGAGGCGAAAGTACAAGACCAGCGACGAAGCCATTCGAAAAGTCTTCGAGATTGTCACCGGCCTGAACCCCTTTCCAGGTGAAGGCTTTAAGGCTCATGTCTGCATCGGTGCGGACCGGTCAGTGGGCGCCCAAGCGGACCTGGTCCTCGCACGGGACGAAACTGGGTGGCGCATTGAGGTTCCCGGCCCCACTGCCTGCAGTCTGCGAATCGACGACGCTTATGCGAGCCGTTACCGCCTCATCGCTAAGGGCAGAGTCCCGAAGGAGGAGCGGGGGCACATCCAGGAGTTTGTCGACCGAGCGAACCGCTTCATTGACGCGATTTCGCAACGGCATAAAACGATGCTCCAGATCGGCCGCTTCTTCGTGGAACAGCAAAGCGGTTTCGTCAGCACCGGAGACTATAAGTTTCTAAATCCCCTGACCAGGGTGCAACTTGCGGCGCATCTTGGTCTTCACGAAAGTTCAGTAAGTCGGGCGACAAACGGCAAGTTTGTGCAGATCGCGACAGGAGAAATTCTTTCCTTCGATGTCTTCTTCAAGCCCGCCCTACGCATCCAGAAGATGATTGAAGAAATCCTCTCGACGGAGAACCCCAGCTGTCCATTTAGCGACGAGTCCATCGCCCAGATCCTACACGAGAAAGGGGTAAAAGTCGCGCGTCGTACAGTGAACAAGTATCGTGACAAGACAAAGCTGCTCTCGAGCCGCCACCGCCGGAGTGCCTAGCGCTCTATCGTAACGAGCCCCGGATAGCCCTCTTGGCCATGAAGGGTCAGACGAATCGGCAGAAACTGGCGCATGAGCCATGCCATAGTGGTCAGTCTTCTGGTCACCTTGGGCGTTTCATATGTCGTCTTCCCTTCTGCGAGAACGGCAGGAAGCAACAGTTGGTCGGCTAAGTAAGTGTCGACACTTGTGCCGGAATCGATCCATTCATCCAGCGCCTTGCAGGCAGACCGACAGACGCTTTCCATCTGCATGCCACGTTGGCCCATGGCGCAGCCAGAGCCCATGCCAGAATCGAAATGCGCCGAGACTGTGACAAAAATTCCCGGAGTCTTTCCGGGAGCGTTAACCGATTCAATGTCCCCTTTCCAGCCACGAACAGCAAACAGCGAGCTCAGTTCTGCCGCGCCTCGCTCAGCAATATCGGGCGAAAGGTCAGAATACGTTATAACTCCACGAACTGATTGAAGTTGGCCACGTTTCGACCAATCAATCCCTTGTAGTACGCTCGGCTCGACGTCGACGGTGACTTCACCCTTGGAGCCGTACCCAAAGCCGGTTTGTGATTGCCGCGACGTCACGTAGAGCCCCTGAGCACGGTGGGCTGCTAAGGTTGTCGTTTCGAATGAGTCGTAAGTCAGCGTATTACTGTTATAAGTCTCCCCCTGGACGGTAACGCTGCTGAGCCCTCCCGTTCGCGCCAAAACGGGGAGGGCCGATTCTATAACAATCAACGCGTTGCCCGGCACCAGCCCCTGTTCAAAGGAGCTGATACTGACCTTCGATCGAATGGGCTTGGGTTGGGAAGCGGGTTGAAAAATGAGTTCAGAAGCCCCCATCTCGTCCCCTTCGACGTAGGCACGGCAAGAGTCTGCCATGAGCTTGACGAAGGCGAGGTCTTCGGCGGCCATTCCCTGCTTACGCATCGCACCGCGCACGCCATAAATTCGCACAGGTCGTTGCGTCAGTGTGGACATGGCTACCGCTGTCCTCAGAAGGGCTCCTCCACCCTCCCCATGGGCACCGTTAACCGCTAAGATATCCACGTTAGAGCTTCAGTTTGAAGATGACGTACTCGATGAACCGAATGGCATAAGTACCCATTAGCCAGAGGATGGCAATGAGGATAACCTCGTGGAACGAGGTGCCCGCCGCGCCGAGTCCTGTCTGCTCCGTGTTACCAGCGACCGAGGATTGGTCAAGTGTAGCCTTCCGCAAAACGACGTCCACTCCGGCGATCAAAGACTTTACACCTTCCGCCATGGGATCGTGGAACACGATGTAGGCTGCCACAAACAACAGAATTGTTACGGGGAGCAGCAGTTTGTACTTATGCTTCTGATGCTCATTATAGATTACGCACTGGCGGCACCTTTCAGCTTTCTGTTCGGGCAGGAGCTTGTTGTTGACGGGGATGTATTTCGCCGCTGCCACCATGTCGCTAGGTATGACTCTCCCTTCCATCGCGTTGCGAATGACGGACTCTTCGCACATGCATCCGACCCTTTCCTTCCAACAGGTCCGGCGAGCATGGTAAATGGGACACCGCTCCCTCACAAATTTTCGGCAATAGGGGAGTTGCCAGCACTTACCAAGGAAGATGTTGTTGATCTCTTTCTCTTCCTTTAGGCCCTTGCCATACTTGATTTGATCGGCCTTTGCACCCTCGCGCGAGCGGGTTTTTATGCGAGTTGCGACATCAAGGGTCAGCACGAGCAGGCCGACGATTCCGACCGGCAATCCGACGTTCGCAATCGCCTCTAGGGCTTGGGCGCCCTCCTGCCTCGTGTTCTGGCCCAACATCATGGGCAGGTAGGCCGGGGAAAAGTAGAGCGCGGCCGCTACGATAATCAATAGCGGACCAAGGACTTCCTCGCCCCAGGCCAGCCACGAAAACGCAATGGCAGCGGCAAAGGCACCGCACAAAGCCGCTTTGCTGAAAACCGCGATATTGTGTGACGCTTGGACGAGCGCGACACCGGAAGCTTCGACAGTTGCCGTGTATTGGAACACAAGCAGTCCGACCGCGATTAACGCGGTCAGAGTCCCAAGAAGCGCTAGGAGCCGGCAGGCGCGGTCCAGGAACGTGGAAATAGCGTCAGATACATTCATAGCCCACGAGCTCGGCAACGGACTTGGGGCCGCGTAAGCCCCTCACTTTCTGCTGACGCGTTCCAGGTACTCACCGGTTCGCGTATCGATCTTGATCACGTCGCCGACGGCGATATGCATGGGCACTTGGACGTCCGCGCCGGTCTCGACCGTGGCGCCTTTGGTGACGCCGCCGCTCGCCGTGTCCCCCCGGACGCCCGGCTCGGCCTCGGTCACTTGGAGCTCGACAAAGTTTGGAAGCTCGTAGCCGAGCGTCTCACCGTCCGCGACGAGGGCGGTCACTCCCGCTTCCTCCTTCAGGAAACGGGCTCCGTCGCCGATGCGGGATTCCTCGACACCGATCTGCTCATAAGAGTCCATATCCATGAGCGTGATCTCCGTGCCCGTCTTGAAGAGGAACTGGAAGTCTTTGCGTTCGAGGAAGCAGGGATCGAACTTCTCGCCGGAGCGGAAGGTCCGCTCCAGCGTATTGCCGGTCTTTAGTCGCTTAAGCTTTGTGCGAACAAAGGCTCCGCCTTTGCCCGGCTTAACGTGTTGAAACTCTATGATCTGATACGGCTCTCCATCCATATAGAGAGCGATGCCATTTTTGAAGTCGCTGGTGTCGATTGCCACGCCGGGGTTGCTCCGGGGGGATTTTGGCACATGGATCCCATTTCTGTCAGGTCACTTGGAACGGGCCAGGTACGCGTAGGCGTTGTGGGCGTGGATCGACTCCTCATTTTCCACTTCGACCTCGTACCGCAAAATCCGATCGTCGCTATCGAACCTCAGGGCCACCTCTCGCACCATGTCCTCGACAAACCTAGGGTTTTGATAAGCCGTTTCGGTGACCCACTTTTCGTCAGGACGCTTTAGGACCGGGAACAGCGCACAGGAGGCGGAAGCCTCGATCATCTCGATAAGTTCTTCTAGCCAGATGTGACCGTTCGGGACGACCTTAGCCGTTACCCAACCTCGCTGGTTGTGGGCCCCCGCGCTCGATATCTCTTTAGAACAAGGACACAGGGTTGTGACGGGAACGCGCACGAAAAGCTTCGATTCGAACTCCCCGTTTCCTTCCGCATCGAAGCCACATTCGAACTGCATCATGCCCTCGGCGCCCGTGACGGGCGCACGCTTCACCATGAAAAACGGGAAGCGGATCGCCACGTGCGCCTGGCGGGCGTGGAGACGGGAAGTCATCTGGTGGAGCATTTCCGGAAGGCTGTGGACGCTCACTTGGCGACCGGTCTGGTTGAGCACTTCCAAGAAGCGGCTCATGTGCGTGCCTTTGAATTCGCTCGGAAGATCGACAGTCAGCGTAAAGTCGCCGATGGTTTGTTGTTCGCCGTTATCCCGGTCCAAGACCGTTATCGGATATTTCACGCCCCGCACCCCGACTTTGTCGATCGGAATGTTGCGAGTGTCCTTGGTCTTCTGGATGTCCGGAAGCAAGGTCCCGTCAGTTACGTGGGTCGTTTCAGGCGTCTCCATAGCGGCTTTACTTTTGGGCAGTGCTTGCCCCCACTGGCTACGCACCGGGATGGACGCCTGTTCCAAGCGGCCTAACCGCACCAGCCGAAACGGACGGGAGCCATACTTCGCGACATGGAGATTGTGGAAGGCAGGCCGCAAGGGGCTGGGCGCCCTATCGCTATCGTCGCCGCCAGGTGGAACGAGATGGTGGTGAGCTCCCTCGTCGACGGGGCAGTTGCAGAACTGCGCCGTGCGGAAGCGATGGAGCCGACCGTGGTCTATGTCCCTGGCGCCTGGGAGATCCCGATCGTGGCCGGCGCACTGGTGGAGACCGGCCGCTTCGACGGGATCGTGGCCCTAGGGTGCATTATGCAGGGCCAAACGTCCCATGCGGGCCTCCTGGCTTCGCAAGTTGGATCTGCACTCATGAATCTGCAGACGGCGTTAGGCACCCCGATCGGCTGGGGGGTCCTCCTGCCGGAAGACCAAGACCAAGCCTTCGACCGAGCTGGGCTGAAGGCCGGCAACAAGGGTCGCGAAGCGGCGCTCGCCTGCCTGGAGACCCTAGACGTTCTCAAGAAAGTCCGAGACCTGGAGGACGCCGGGACGTTCGAATAGCATGGCGCCCATCCTCTTTCTCTTCCTGAGCTTGGACTCTCCGGGCGCGACGTTCAGCGCACCAGCCTTCCTCGGCCCACGGGACGTCGAGTGCCTTTGGGTCACGAGCCGAGTGCAACTTGACCTAAGCCGCGCGGCCTACGAGACGACGACGCTTTTCCACAACCCTGGGGAAAAGCCGGTCAAAGGAACGTTGCAGTTCCAAGCGGATCGCCGCAGTTGCTGGCCCGGAACGACCCCGAAGATGCGGGTCGGCGACCACGAGGTGACGCTCCAGCACAACGAGGGGACGGCGGCATACTCCGCGCCGATCGAGATGAAGGCGAAGTCCTGGGTGCCCGTCCGGTGCGCCGCATCGTTCCGGGTGCAGCGGTCGGGGCCGGACGGCGTCGAGCGCTGTGTCGCTTTCCGCATCCCTGCCCAAAGCCGCCCCCTG
The DNA here is from genome assembly GCA_019454125.1 of Fimbriimonadaceae bacterium. Classification (NCBI taxonomy): domain Bacteria; kingdom Bacillati; phylum Armatimonadota; class Fimbriimonadia; order Fimbriimonadales; family Fimbriimonadaceae; species Fimbriimonadaceae bacterium. The sequence continues at coordinate 495,313 of CP075365.1, read as the reverse complement.
ACTGACTTCCAGTTCAGCATTTCCTATAAGCCGGGCGTCGTCTTCCAGGTCGTGGAGACGATCCCGCGTCGAGGCTGGGAAATCGGGGCCAAAGGCGCTTACATCCGACAGCGGCGTTTGGACGCGGCCGAGGGCGCGACCGTCTCGTTCCGCTATTATCCTGCTGGGTTTGAACGGATCGGAGACGACGGTAGCGTGCGGTGAACTTCTCGTTGCGGAAGTGTCCCTAGACGCGCGTGCAGGCGGCGCCGAAGCGATCTATACATATTTAGCCGATGAAACTGTCACAATTGGTCGGGCACACCTGGTTCCTTTGGGAGCCCGCCACGAAATCGGCTTTGTCACGGCCCTGCGGCGCGTCGCACCTGCCGACCTTGGTTTCGACGCCCGGCGCCTGAAGCCCCTAGGGCACCGCATCGAAGGCCTGGACTTGCCCGCCGCCGTCATCGACCTCTTGGTGGAAACGGCCCGCACGACGCTCTCGACGGTTCCCAACTGCATCGCCTTGGCCGTCCCACCTGGCATCCGCGAGCGGCTTTTCACCGAGTGGCGGCTCGCGGAGGAGCAACCGGAAGGCGTCTTGAGCGTGGCGGAAGCCGAAGTTGTCAAGGTCTTGCAGGAGAAGGGCGAGTTGACCGACCGCCGGACCAAACCCGTGGCGCCCGGCGCGCGGCGTACCCTGGCAGGGCTCGAAGCGCGCCGCGTGGTGACCCGAAGGATCGTCCTCGGCCAGCCTCGGCAGGTGGGCCGCTCGGGCCAACAGGTTCGCCTGATCGGAGACGAGGCGAAGATCGAGGGGTTTCTTCGAGGGGCCGGACGGCGCAAGCCGGCCCAATCGGCCACGCTGCTCCAGCTGCGCGGGGCCTCTTCGGGCGCGTTCACGATCCAAGAGATCAAAGCGCTCGCAGGGGTCAGCAGCGAAGTCGTCGACGCGCTGATCCGGGCCGGACTCCTGGAGGAAGTCGGGAGCGAGCCCGAGGGCCCCCGACAGCAGCCGCCCGTTCCAAACCGAGACCAAGAGGCGGCCATCCATGAGATCGAATCGGCGATTCAGGCTAGACGGTTCGAGCCCTTCCTTCTGTACGGCGTCACGGGGTCGGGCAAGACCGAGGTTTATCTCCGCGTAGCCGAGGCCGCGTTAAAGTCTGGGCGCCAAATCTTATACCTTGTGCCAGAGATCGCCCTGACCGCACAGGTGATCTCCCAACTCCGCGAGCGCTTTGGGCCGCAAGTCGCCGTCGTCCATTCCAACCTCACCCCGGGGCAGAGGCTCGAGACATGGCTGCGGATCCGCGCGGGCAAGGCGCCGATCGTACTCGGCGCCCGCTCCGCCCTCTTTGCGCCTTTCGAGTCCTTGGGGCTCATCGTCGTCGACGAGGAGCACGAGGGCAGTTACAAGCAGGACAAGGCCCCCCGGTACGACGCGCGCGTGCTCGCCAAATGGCTCGCCCAGCGGCACTCATCCGTCATCGTCTCGGGCTCGGCGACACCAAGCCTCGAGGCCTATTACGAGGCGACGGCGGGCAAGCGCAAACTCGCGCGCCTGCCGAACCGCACCGCCAACGCCCGGTTGCCGGAAGTCGAGATTGTGGACTTGGGCGAGCTCTACCGGACAAAGAAGCCGGCGATCCTGAGCCCGCGGCTCGAGGAGCTGATCGAGGCCACCCTCGAGCGCCAAGAGCAAGCGATCCTCTTCTTGAACCGGCGCGCATACGCACCGTTCCTCATCTGCCGGGATTGCGGCCACCGCGCGACGTGCCCAAATTGCAGTGTCTCGCTGGCCTTCCACCGTCGGGCGAACCAGCTGCTCTGCCACCAATGCGGGCACACGGTCCCCGCATCCTCGCTGTGCCCAGAGTGCCAGGGCGAGCACCTGCTGCCTTTCGGGATCGGCGCGGAGCGGGTCGAGGAGGCGGTCGCAAGCACCTTCCCCCATGCCCGGGTCGCCCGGCTTGATCGAGATGTGGCGGCGCGAAAAGGAGCCCTGGACGAGATTCTCACTAGGTTCCGACTTCAAGACCTGGACATTCTCGTCGGAACTCAGATGGTAGCGAAGGGGCTGGACTTCCCGAAGGTCACCCTCGTCGGGGTGATCGCGGCCGATGTTTCGCTGGCCGTGCCCGACTTCCGCTCGTCCGAGCGAACTTTCCAACTTCTCTCGCAGGTCGCCGGCCGCGCGGGCCGGGGCGTTTCCCCGGGTCGGGTCGTCATCCAAACTCTGAACCCGCGACATCCCTCGATCGTGCTCGCAAGCGAACACGACTATGAGAGCTTCTTTCTGGAGCAGATGAGCGAACGGCAAGGCGCGCACTACCCGCCGCTTTGCCGGCTCGTCAACGTGATCGTATCAGGGCCGGACCGCACGCTGGTCACCAAAGCCTCTCACGAGATCCGCGCCGAGATTACGCGCCTCCTGCCTCGCGCGCAACCGATCGGCCCGGCGAGCTGTCCCATCGAAAAAATCCAGCAGAATTGGCGGCGTCATGTGTTGGTGAAGCTACCGCTCGGCCTTGATCCAACACCCCTGGCCGCCCTGGCACGCCATTCTAAAGGGACTCTCGCGATCACGATCGACGTCGACCCGAACACCCTCGCGTGACCTTACTCGCCGTTTGGCGTGGCCGCATCAAATGCGCAGCCCGAGCTGAGTTCGTCAGGCGCCTCTGAAACGTTTTGGACGATCGCGTCGCGACCCGCTTGCTTAGCGACCGATTTGTTCAAGTCCTGCAACATCTCCTTGTTGTAACCCGGCCACTGCTTGACGACCTTTCCATCCCGCCCGACAAGCGAGACGTAGACAGAGCGCTTGACATCGAAGAGCTTGAACATCGCTCCCCCGCCCGCCAATGCCATGGGGTATGTCACGTTGAGGTCTTCCCTATAACGCGCTGCGTCGTGGGGGGCGCCGTCGATCACGCCTACGAACCGGGCGCCCTCGCCAAACTTCTTTGCCAGCTCGTTGAAGAACGGCTGAGCCTCCATACTGCAGGGGCATCCGACTTTGGTAAACACCAAGACCAGCGGCCCATTCTTATACTGATCTGCCAGATTCAGCGGCTTTCCGAAGCTATCTTGGAGAATGATCTCCGGGCACTCTAGACCCTTGATGGCTTCCGTGCGAGCGAGCATCGGCTCGGTCACCGGGTGCCGGACTTGATCTAACAAGTTCGGCGCCTCTGAGACAATTGTGCCCGGAGACCGGTTGAAAGCCTCGTTCAACAACCAACCCGAGAGGCCCGCCAACACCAGTCCGAAAAGGGTTAGGAGGAGAAGCAGTCGGGGCACGCCACCATTGTAACCAAGCGCGCCCAATCGCGCCGGGAGCCCGCCGCCCGACGGGCCATAATGAGGCATGGCGCAAAGGTTGCCTGAGTGGTTGACGATCCGGCTTCCCCGCCCTGATACCATTCGCGACGTCCAGCAAATGGTTCGGTCTAAGAACCTTCATACCGTCTGCGAGAGTGCTCGATGTCCAAACTTGCCCGAGTGTTGGAGCAAGAAAACCGCGACGTTTATGATCCTCGGGGACACATGCACTCGCAGCTGTGGGTTCTGTGCAATCAAGGTCGGACGCGGGCTGTCCGTGGATCCTGACGAACCCAAGAATGTGGCACTGACGGCTCGGGATATGGGGATGCGCCACGTCGTCGTCACCAGCGTCGCCAGAGACGACCTTAAGGATCAAGGCTCGGCACAATTTGCCGAAACGATTAAAGCCTTGCAGGAAGTGGTTCCCGGCGTTATCGTCGAAGTTCTCACGCCAGACTTTCGCGGAGATTTGGAGTGCATCCGCACTGTTTGCGAAGCCAAACCCGACATCTACAACCATAACATCGAGACGGTTGCAAGACTTCACACTATTGTGCGCCCGCAAGCCAAGTACGATCGAACCCTCTCGGTCTTGCGTAACGTCAAGCTCGAATATCCGTACATCTTTACGAAGTCGGGAATCATGCTTGGTCTCGGCGAGAGCCAAGACGAAGTCGTAGCGACACTGCGCGATCTCCGCCAAGCTAACGTTGACGCCGTTACAATCGGGCAGTATCTGCGCCCCACCATGCGCCACTTGCCCGTTGTCGAGTACGTGCATCCGTCGATCTTTAAAGAATATGAGACGATCGGTGCCGAACTTGGGTTCTCGTTCGTGGCTAGCGGCCCCTTTATCCGCAGTTCCTATAACGCGATTGCGTTTAGCGAGAAAGTGCTGTCCTCGCGACTGGAAGATCTGCAACCCATTCCGATACGCTAAGCGTGTTAGCCCATGTACGGGATTTTGCAACGGCTCTTGCTCCCCTTGTTTCAATGGGTTGTGCCGTCGCTCATCCTTTTTATGGGCGGACTCTATGCAATTGCCTGCTTTCAAGTTCTGTTATCCCCGGGAACGCCTGCTTCGCTCCCTTATAACAATGGCGGGAAGACGTTCAGGATACGCGTAGAGAACTATAGCGTTGATCTCGAAATGCGACAGGCTCATCTAACCGGCCTGAGCATTGAGGGAGCTAAACGCACTATCGCACGAGTTTCTCGGGCTGATATCCGCATGGTCGGAGGAACCATTGCGGTTGTTGCTACCCAAGGAGACATGACCGTCGAACACCTGGGTGGCGGTAGCTACGATATCATCGATTTGGTTCCTGGTGGCCCCCCAAAGGGGGAAGAGACACCTTTTACGCTCGCGATTGATTCCGTAAGCATAACCTATATCGACTCTTCTAAATCGCCGCAACTCTCCACTAAACTACTCGTGGAAGGGCTCAACGTTGCATCAAGCGGTGATTTGTCCCTTTCGCACGGCACAGTCTCTGCACCCGGGATCAGGCGTTCGGAGTTAACGGTCCAAACCGGGTCGCATGATCTACTCTGGGTCCGGCTGCAATCAAGGAACTCGGATTATCGAAGCGCCCTTCCCTTTATCACGCGACTTGTTGAAAGTTCCTCCGAGTCGATACCAAGTTGGACGGCCGAACGATTTAGCGTCGACGGGACCATCGAGTTTCTGAGAACGGCAGATTCCAAACCCCTCGCCTACGGCACGGTCTCGATCGAAGGGGATTCTGTCAACTTACCGGGATACCTTAACGATGCTCGCGTACGGATCATTGCGTCTGGCGACTCTATAACGACCAATGTCGTAGCCAATGTCTCACAAGCACAAGACACTTTATCCGCGAAAGGCGCTCTACAGTGGGAACCTAGCCCCAAATTGGTCGCTGATGCCCGCTTGACCTCTGCATCTAGAAGGGGTCTTCCCTCCGAGATTACCAAGCTACTTCCTCGAGACTTGCAGTATTCGCAACTCGATGCTAAGGGAAAGGTGGCGACGGAGGGTGAAAAAGTCTATGCACAGGGCCTCTTTCGTGCTAGCAGGATTGTGGCCGAAGGCCAGCTGTTAAGCAATATAACCACAAGGTTTGTCCTAAACGACAAACTGCTGGCCCTCTCTAGCACCTCGGGCTCCTACGAAAACCAGCGGTTTCAGGCTTCGGGAATTCTCGATCTAGCACGCAACTCGGTACATGCTCGGATTGACGCGCGGCGACTCGACTTGGCCAAAATCGGCCAGCGCTACGACGTTCCTTATCTGGCCGGGACTGGCGACGCCGAGATCCTTGTGGAAGGCCCGCTGGCGCGGCCGAACGTTGAGGTTTTTTCGCGCGGTTCGTGGCTCGTCCGAGACTTACCGCAGCTTGGTGATAAGCGGTTTAACTACACAGCAAGGGCGTCCATAAAGGGCGATACTTTGCTTTTACGGCAGTTTGCCGGCACTTCTCAGGAGGGCAACCTCTTGGCCCGTGGTGAGGCGAACCTCGCAAACCGGAAGCTCGCGTTCCAGGTCGCCGCTGAGAATGTCGAAGTGCGCACCGAAGCGGAAGGCGCGAGAGTCCTTGTCAACGGTCGTTCATCGATAACGGGGACATACGATGCCCCGCTGATTACGTACGAGCTAGCAGCAAAGAGTAGGGGCGAGACATCCAGCGTGTTTAATGATGCCGTCGTAAGCGGCACGTACAAGAATCAGGAGATTGTCGCTGATCGTATTATCGCTACGGCACTCAACGGCTCTGTTTTCGGAAGGGCCTCCCTGAATGTTAATTCAGGGAACCTTCGCGGTACTTTTTCGGGGAGGAACTTCCGTATTCCTGACCTTGATACTCCTGACGTTTTTGGAACTGTCTCGGTTCGAAACGGGGTCATCAGTGGCTCACTTGAGGATCCGATTGTTGAAGCTACCCTAGAATCGAACAATCTTTATCTGCTCAGATCGGAGGCCAGCATGAAGCCGAGTCGCTTCCTTCTCAAAGGAAGCACGGTGACAGTTGAAGAGCTACAGGTTTCGGTGCTTGGGGGAACAGCAGAAGCAAGCGGCACTTATGATATTCGCAGCAAAGCGTGGTCGGGGCAGGGCACCGTTACCGCTTTAAATTTAAGGCAGGTACCAAGAGATCTGACGGCAGATGTCCCGTTGACCGGCGCGTTATCTGCAACGTTCTTCGGCGCTGGCGGCGCTGGCGTGTCAAGCAGTGGCCGGCTCGAAGGTCGCTTGACAGACTTGACGGCCTCGGGCGCCCTATTGGGCAGCGGAACTTTGGAAGCGAACCTTGTCGGCCGCAACCTTAGCGCTAATGGCACCCTCGGCACGGTTGAAAGATATATTGAGCTTTCAGCGTTGAACCTTGACACAGAAGACCGGAGCTGGACGGCTGAAGCGTTGGCCTATAACGTCGACCTCGGCCCCCTGATCGCAGCGTCGAAGGCTAGTTGGAGTCTTGAGGATGCGACCCTTCGCAACACTCTAGAATCGCTAGCCGGTAACGGCTCTGGCACGGTCATGGCGAGATCTTCGGGCGGCTCCGCAGAAATCCCTTATCTATCAGTCACGCTGAGTGACTTGGTCGTTAGCGGACGCCAAGCTGGAGCGCTTACCCTATCCGGCTCGAAAGCAAGCACAGACTTTGATTTGAGCTCTCTAGAATGGAACACTGGCGCTGGTCTTCTGACTGCTAATGGGTCGCTTTCTGGTGACGATGAGTTGACCGGGAACGTCGATATCGTGGGCCTTGACCTTTCGTGGCTACGCACCATAAACCCTGAAGCACCTCTGGTAGCTGGGACTCTTTCGGTGACGGCTACCCTGAGCGGAACGGTGAAAGAACCGGTCGGCAGGGCCAGCCTTTTCGCATCCCTTTCCACTATCACCGGCAAGGATGGAGAAGTGGCACGAATTCCAGCGAGTGTTAACATCGATGAAGCTGTGATCTCCAATAAAGGAGTCGATGCGAGCGGGAAAGTAACTTATCAAGGTTTCTCGGGGACACTTTTAGCAACTGTTCCCTTTGAGGCGCTCGCGGAGAACGCAGATTCTTCCAAGAAAGCAATTGTCTCAGCAGAATTCGAGTCACGACCGCTCGAAGCGTTCCGTGATTATATAACGAATATCCGCTATGAAGAGTCAGAAGGGACTGTTTCAGGAAGCGCGCTTTATACCTTTGACCGGGACACAAGAAACCTGACGGCTACGGCTAGAGTCCGGGCCACGCGACTTTCGTTAGAAAACCCAGACCTTGTGCTCCGCGACGCAGATTTGGAGCTGAACCACGAGAACAACATCACGACGCTCACCGCAAACGCCCAGAGTGGAGAAAAAGGGGAAATCGCGGCCGAGATCGTCGCCACGACACCGAGCCTTGAAACAGCCATCGACGGGCTTTCCACGTTTCTGGCTGGAGAGATAAGGGGCAATGTACGAGTTGATCGGCTAAGGCTTTCTCAAACCTTGGATGCGGCGAGCCCCCCGACTTCTGGATACGTTAGCACTAACCTCACACTTTCGGGCACCCTGGGGAGGATCAGCACCGCAGGATCGGTTACGTTAGAGAACGCCCAGGTTTATCCCACAGAACTAGCGACCGCGTCAGTGAGCGAAGCCCCTGTTCTTGAGATCCTGTTTGATAACGTCGCGATAAATGTTGGCCAGGGCAGCCGCATCGTGACGCCGGTAGGAAACCTAGAGCTCGCGGGCTCGGGCGTCCTCGCTGGATCACTTGCAAACCCGGCGCTCGACTTGCCCTTGATGCTACAAAGCGGGGAGCTTCGCTTGCCCACGACGTCTGTCGCGCTTCAGCCTGGCGGCCGTGTACGAGCCCTGCTCAGCCAACTCGATAGCGGCTTGTCCATTCCGCGGGTGGACGTTAACCTTGAAGGAACGAGCCGCATCGTCGCGCGCAGCCCGCTTGGCCAGTTCGAGCCTTATCGCATAGACCTCTCCATCCGTGGCAACCTCTTAGACGGTGATTCGCTCGTGATCACCGGCGTCAGCGATCCGCCCGGCCTCTCGACGAGCGAGATTCTCGCAGTCTTGGGCCAGCGCGACCTGGTCGAGGGCCTGGCAGGAACTACATTTGGCGGCGGGGACCGCGATGGTTTCCTGCGCGAGACCGCTTATTCGATCGCAGTTCCCGCGCTCACGCGCGGCATCAGCAACGAGGTAATGAAGGCCATCGGACTCGACTTCCTCGAAGTGACCTATAACCCGCTTCAGGGGTTTGTCTTGAACGCCGGCAAGTTGCTCTCGAAGCAGCTTGTCCTGGAAGCAGTGCAAGAACTGGAGAGGAGGGGCGGCACGGCGAGCAATTGGGAACTGCGCCTGAGCTACCGACCGCCGTTCGCCGCTTTCCTGGGCCGCACGCGCCTCAGCCTTGCGGTGACGAACACGGTGCCCTGGCGGCTCTCGATTTCGTGGAGCAGACGGTTCTGAGGCGAGCGGCCTAGGCCTTCGAAATCGGGTAGCATCCCGCGCGTCTGCACCGTGCTGCTCCATAGGAGGGAGCTAACCATCTTGGGCAAAAGGATCGGCCTCTCGTTACTCTTAGTTCTTACAACCGCTGTCGCATTCTGCCAATCAGCGTTGATCGTCCGGAACGTAGAAATTCGCGGAAATGAGCGGATTAATGCGAACGCCATCACTGGCATTATGAAACTTAAGCCGGGCGCAACAATAACGTCCAGCGACATTCTGGCCGACGAGGCGTCGGTGCGCTCCCTGGGTTTCTTCAAAGACGTAAAGATCCTCAGTTCGGTCGCTTCCGACACGGAGGCCGACCTGATCGTACAAGTCGAGGAGTATCCTGTCGCCCGCGAAGTTAAAGTTTTAGGGAACACGGTTGTTACCACAGAAGCAATCACCCAGGTCGTGGAGAAAAACCAGCCCCTGGGGCAGGTTTGGAACAATCGCAACGCGCGCCCGATCCGTGACGATATCACTAAGCTCTATGAAGACAAGGGGGTGTTCGTCCAAATCGACCAGCTCGGGCCAGAACAAGATTCTCCGGGCACGGTTTTGGTTTCCCTCATAGAGCCGCGCGTGAACGAGATAACCCTGACCGGTTTGACACGCACCAACCCCAAGGTCATCCGCCGTATTATGAAGACAAAGCCTGGCGGTTTGTTAAGCGCTAAGACTTGGCGAAGGGACCTGGAGGAGCTTTACTTCACGTACTGGTTTGAGTCCGACGGAGTCAAGCCCTCAGAGCCAAGGCCCACGGATGTCCCTGGCGAATACGACTTGGCGATCGAGTTCAAGGAGGCGCGCACAGGATTGCTGAACGCAGGCGTCGCGCTCGATCCTCAGAGCCGGCTGGTTGGTACCGCGAGCTATTCGGATTCAAACTTTATGGGCAGGGGTCAGAGCGTGGGCCTGCAGTTGTCCCAAGCGACGACGGGAGGCGGGCCGAGCGTGGAACTCGGCTTTGGAAACCGCTTCTACGACTCCAAGGACACGTCGATGAACGTCTCCCTCTTCTCCCGGGTTGTGTACAACTTTACTGGTAGCGGGGTTGATCCTTTCGGTGGAGGTTCGGCCGATGAGCGGTTCGACGAACGCCGCACCGGCGCGTCGGTCTCGTTCACGCGGCCGGTCGGTGACTACCGCGCCAGCATTGGCTTGCGCGGCCAGAACGCGCGGACCTTGGAGGTCGGGTCGAAGACCGACGAGTTCATTCAGCAAGACGGCGACTTGATCAGCCTGCAAATGGGCGTGAGCTACGACGTTCGCCAGCCGACAGTAGAGCCCTACACCGGCCGCCTCATCTCCATGAGCCTGGAGCCCGGGTACAGCAACATCCGAAAGATCGGCGGGAACGTTAAGGATTTTACGGACATTCTCGGCACCAATATGTCGGTGAAAACTGGCATTGAATACCGGCAGTACTGGTCTCGGCCCGTACCCAAAGACACGCCTTTTGACCAACCGCGGCCGGTTCTCGCTTTCCGCGCGCGTTATGGTCGAGTCTTCGGTAACGTACCGTTCTTCGAGCAGCTCTTTGTTGGCGGCGCCGACTCCCTCCGTGGGTACCCGAACCAGCGGTTCTGGGGCAATCAATCCTTCCTATCCTCCCTTGAATATCGACAGCCGATCCAGAAGTCATTCAACTTGATCGGGTTTGTGGATTACGGTGGAGCGTGGGGCGGTTATGGTCGCATCAAGGACTTTGACCAGTCCGGCACAGCGCGATTGCGGTATGCCTATGGGATAGGCGTCGGCTTCCGCATACCGCGGCTGAGCACGATCCGCATCGACTTTGCCTTCAACCAGGAGGGCCAGAACAGGACGCACTTCTCATTCGGCACTAGCTTTTAAGAAAACACCATGAAGAACCAAACATTCACACTCGTCTCGGGATGGGTCACAGCCGCTGTCCTCGCGGGCATCTTCCTCGGATCCGGCTTCCAAAGTTCACAAGAAAAGACCGCTGTCATCGACCTAGAAAAGGTCGTCTTCGAAAGTGAGGAAGGAAAGCTGAACGCCCAAAGACTTGACCAAGCCGTGGCCTCCAGGCAAGGCGTCCTGGACTTTATGCGCACCCACCGGGTCGCGACTGCCGAACAGGCGCGCAGTTTCAAGGATCTCTCGCTCAAGACGGACATCGCCGCGAACGAGAAGACGCAGCTAGATAGGATCAAAGGCGACATCCAGTCTGCCTCGCGCGATTTTGATGCTCTTAACCAGAAGCAAGATCCCACCGAGGAGGATCGGAACCGGTTGCGCGCGTACAACAGTCAGTTCCAGTCGACGACCGCCCTCCTCGATGAATGGTCGAACCAGTTCCAACAAGAGCTTCAAACAATGCGGGATCAAATGATCACCGACTCTGGCAAGCGTGCCAATGACATCCTGAAGAAGATTGCCGCTTCGGAGGGTTACACGGTTGTCCTCGCAAGCCCCAGAACTGCTCTTTACGGGGCGAACGATCTGACCGAGAAAGTCACCAAGGCGTTGGACGCTAAGAAATGACGTCTAGGGCCCAGCTTTTCGCGGTAGCAGCCTTTGCCTTCTTTGCCGGCTGCGCGCCTGCGACTGGACCCGAAACTGTCACCATTCACCTGGACGTTCCGATCCAACAATCTTCCTCAAACCCGGAGTTCTTTCCAGCCGGTTCCAGCCCAGCAAAGGTCGAGTCAATTGGCTCGACCCCGACTCGGCGGGTGCAGTTAGCGCCCGAGGCTGAGCCAATGGAAACACCGATCTATTCGGAAGACTATAAGGCGGCCGTCCGAAAGACGCTCGAGTCACTTTACGTCTCGGAAATCGATGAACGCTTTACGGCGAATCGGGCAGCCCTTTTTGAGAGTCTCAAGCCTGAAACCGAAGCGGTGGAGGATCGGCTTTACAGCGTGTTTCGACAGAACGCCGACCCAGTGGGGCGACATCGCACAAGGCTCGCCTGGCTAGCCGATTTTCCCGACCCGGGCCCGCCGACCAATTTTGCTCTCGCGCGTCAAAACTTTATTGAGCGGCAGTACACAGCCCTCGCCGCTGCAGAGCGAGCAGCCATACAGTCGTTCGAGGCTGAGTATCGGAATCTGGTTCGCGAAGAGTTCGAGGCCATTCGTCAGCAGTATCGTTTTGCCTATTCGTCCTTGCTCAGCGACTACTACCGTGAGCTGGACTTAGCCAAAGACAAAGCGGTAAGCCGAGCTGAGAAGATTACGGAGCCAGAGCCAATACCCCCGGCTATCGAAGAGTTTGCGGCAAGGTCTTACCTCTTTGCCGGCTCTGAAGCCGCCACGCTTTTGATCCCGACTGTCTCAGCTCCCCGCGTTTCGCTTGATGCAGGGCCGGTCCGCAACAAGATTAGAGAACGCCTGGAACAGGATAGGGCGGCGTTGTTCGCTAAAGTAAATGGACTAGTATTAAGCAGGTCGGCGCCGAGGAACGCCACCCTAGAGTTTCACCGATGGAAGGAACTGCTCGGCGCTACACCTTAGGGCAGATCGCTTCGCGGGTATCTGGTGAACTTCGCGGTGATCCAAACCTTCCTCTAGAGGGAGTTTCCGAGCCAGACAAAGCCGAAGGAACTGACCTTGTCCTCGCTGGATCGCGCAAAGTTCTTGATGCGGCTGAAGCGAGCAAGGCTGCTGCAATCCTTATCGATGCCAGCTTGGGAGAGGCTCAGAAACCCCACATCCTGGTTAAGGACTTTCGAAACGCTTTTAGAGAAGTCTTGTCCCTTTACACGCGAAGCACTGTGGGCATCAATGGCGTCCATCCGACCGCAGTTATCAGCGATAGCTCGAGAGTAGATCCATCAGCTTCGATCGGGCCGTACTGCGTTGTAGAAGAGGGGTGTGAAGTCGGTCAGAATGCTAGGCTCCTTGCCCATTGCTATGTCGGGCCAGGCTGCGCGGTCGGCGCTCGGACGACACTTATGCCGCACGCGACCCTTGTCCAAGACGTCAGGGTCGGCGAGGACTGCATCCTTCACAGCGGCTGCGTCATCGGGTCGGATGGTTTCGGCTTTGCAAGGACAAGTAGGGGCGTAGAGAAAGTGCCACAGATTGGTCGGGTCGTCATTGAAGACTTTGTGGAAATCGGCGCCAACACGTGTATAGACCGTGCGACACTGGGCGAGACAGTTATCCGATCCCAAAGCAAGGTCGATAACCTCGTTCAGATAGCGCATAACGTGACCATCCAGCCCGAAGGTCTTATCGCCTCGCAAACAGGTATAGCAGGCAGCACCGTCATCGGGGCTCGGGCCACATTCGGCGGTCAAGTTGGGATCGGCGACCACGTCACCATTGCCGATAATGTGATGCTCGCGGGCCAAGCAGGCGTGCAGAGTGACATCAAGGACCCGGGGGCCTATTACGGCACCCCGAGCATGCCCTACGCTCAAGGAATGCGGGTCGTGGCTTTGATCCGCCGCCTCCCGGAGCTCTTGTCCCGACTGAGGCGGTTGGAGGCAAGGATTGAGGAGGCGGACCGTGACGCGAAAGACTCTTAAGCGTTCAGTAACTCTTGAGGGCAAGGGGCTACACTCGGGTCAACCGGTCTCCGTGACATTACACCCGGCGCATGTGGGCTATGTTCTTACAGGTGACGGCGAGAGAGCACCAGCAATCGCTTCCAGCGTATCCAGCACCGCGAGGTGCACTCAAATCGGTAAGTATTCGACCGTTGAACACGTTATAAGCGCGTTGGCTGGCTTGCAGGTTACCGATTGCGAAATCGAGGTTCTCGGAGGCGAGATGCCGGCCCTGGACGGTTCTTCCCTACCCTTCGCCCAGGCGATGGTGGAAGCTGGCTTCACCGAGTTGGGCGAGGTTTCGGCAACGCTGTTCGAGCGCGTTTTTGTGCAGCAGGAAGGTTCAAAAATCGCCATAGCCAAAGGCTCTGGCAGGTGGAAGTGCATCTTCGACTCGGGCGAAAGGTGGCCTGGACGACAGGAGTACGAGGTCCAACTCAGCGAGGTCGGATACCTGCATGACATTGCGCCGGCGAGGACGTTTGCGTTTATCGAAGAAGTGGACTACCTTCGGGAGAAGGGCCTGGGAGCCGGTCTCAGCGAGGAAAGTTGTCTGATCCTTGGCGAGACGGGCTACCAGAATGCGGCCCGCTTTCCTGACGAGCCGGTACGCCACAAGCTCCTGGATCTCATCGGAGATTTAGCCCTTAGCGGCGTCCCCCTTTACGAGATCGACGTCGTCGCTGAGCGCCCTGGGCATGCGATCAACGTAGCGGCTGCGCTCAAGCTCGGGCAACACGCCAAGGTCTGCCGAAAGTAAGGCCGCCCTGGCCTCTCCGCCTCAATCCGAGTACCCTCGTGCTTCGATGACCGTCCGTGAGCTACGCCGGAAATACCTTGAATTTTTTGAGGCGAAGGACCACCAGCGTTTTCCCAGCGGCTCGCTCGTCCCCTTTGACGTCACCGGGCGGCTGGATGAGTCGCTGCTGTTCAACGGCGCCGGAATGGTCCAGTTCAAGCCGTATTTCCGCGGCATCGCCCAGCCCCCCCACCCGCGGCTTGTGACGGTGCAGAAGTGCCTGCGCACGGGCGACATCGACGAGGTCGGTGACGACAGCCACCTCACATTCTTCGAAATGCTGGGCAACTTTTCGTTCGGCGACTACGACAAGGTCGACGCGATCGCGCTCTCCTGGGAGTTCCTGACTCGCCCAGAATGGCTGAACCTCGAGACGCGCCGCCTTGCCTTCACGGTTTTCGAGGAGGACGACGAGTCTTTCGAGGCGTGGTCGTCCCATGTCCGCAGCGTCGGGATCGAGCCCGGCACGCGCGTCTTCCGACTCGACGAGGAGACGAACTTCTGGCCGGCCGGGGCATTTTCGAAAGGGCCGCCCGGTCCCTGTGGCCCGAACAGCGAGATGTTCTACTGGGTGCCGAACGACGAGGCACCGCCGAGCACGGACGCGGGCTACACCTGCGAGGACTACCTGCGAGACCTGGACGCGGAAAAGTGGCTCGAGATCTGGAACGACGTTTTCATCCGCTTCGAGTGGCAGGGTGAGCCCATGCCGGAGGGCGGGTTCCGCAAGACGGGGATGCCGTCTCTCCCGTTCGCCTCAGTCGACACGGGGATGGGCCTTGAGCGCACGGCGGCGGTCTTGGGCGGGCACCGCTCGGTCTATGACACCGACGCCTTCACGGCCATCCTCGCCGCGATCGACCGTCTCACGAGGCCCGGCAATGCAGACCCCAGGGCGAGCCGGATCATCGCGGACCACCTCCGTTCCGCTTCCTTCTGCATCGCGGACGGCGTGCTGCCCAGCAACACGGGGCGGGGCTATGTCCTGCGCCGCCTCATTCGGCGGGCGGTGCTGAAGGGCCAGCGTGCGCTGAGGATCGAAGAGCCCTTTATGCACCGGCTCGTCAGCGTCGTTGTGGAAACTTTCGGAGACCACTATCACGAGTTGCTGGAGAAGAAGGAAGTTCTCGAAGAAACGCTTCGGAACGAGGAAGAGCAGTTCCGGCGCACGCTTCACCAAGGGTCGGAGCTGCTTGCCCGGTCGTTGGCGGAGTTGGACGGGAACCTTCTGCCCGGCGAGTTCGCTTTCCGGCTGTACGACACCTATGGCTTCCCGCTCGAGGTCACGCAGGAGATCGCGGCCGAAGGCGGCGTCGAGGTCGACGCGCCCGGATATAAGCGCGCGTTCGAGGAAGCCCAGGAGAGGAGCCGAGGCGCTGACCAGCGTGAGGCCGTTTATGGCGGGGTGATCGCCGGCTTCGTCTTCGTCACTGAAGCGGACGACCGGCCGACCCCCACCCTGTTCCACGGATACCACACAACTCTGACAGAGAGCCTCATTGTTGGCGTCCTCCCGGTCATGGACGAGCAGGGGCGGGCCACTGGCGACCTTGCCATCGCCCTTGACCAAACGCCTTTCTACGCCGAATCAGGTGGACAGGTCAGTGACGAAGGCATCCTCGAGGGGACGAACTTCGCCCTGCGGGTCCGCGAGGTCACGAAAGAAAACGGCGTCTACGTCCACCTCGCCACGCCCGTCAACCTGCCGTTTGAGTTGAGGGGCATGGACGCCGACGTCGCCCAGGCGAAGGCGGACGAGGAGCTTTTCCGGCAGCACGTCCAAGCCAAGGTCGACCGTGAGGTGCGCTACGACACCGTGCGCAACCACACGGCGACCCACTTGCTCCACGCCGCCTTGCGGACGACGCTGGGCAAGCACGTCACCCAGGCCGGCTCGCTGGTCGCCCCAGACCACCTGCGCTTCGACTTCACCCATGGCAAAGCCATGTCCCCGGACGAGATCGCCGAGGTGGAGCGGATCGTGAACGAATACGCGATGGCGGCCGAGGGAGTGGTCACCTATGAAGGCGTGCCGATCGACGAGGCTCGCCGGATGGGTGCGATGGCCCTCTTCGGGGAGAAGTATGGGGATAGTGTCCGCGTCGTCCAGATCGGCGATATGGGCCCCTTCGACCCCAGCTTCAGCCGCGAACTCTGCGGGGGCATCCACGTGCGCAACACGGGCCAGATCGGGCTCTTCAAGGTGTTGCACGAGGCCAGCGCGGCCAGTGGCGTCAGGCGGATCGTCGCGGTGACGGGGAAAGGAGCGTACCGCTGGGTGGCCGAGCAGGAAGAGGCGGTGGCCAAGGCCTCCCAGCTGCTCAAGACGAACCCGAAAGAGCTCGTCGCCGGGGTCGAGCGGCTCCAGGAGCAACTTCGAGACGAGCGCCGCAAGCGCGAACGACTTGCCCAGCAGGGCGGCTCCCAGGCCCAGGTCGAGGTCGTCGGCGGAATCGAGTTCGCGGTCGAACGGCTTGACGACGCGGATCCGAAGGATGCCCAAGCCATCGCCGACCGACTCGTCGACGGGCATCCGAAACGTGTCGCCTTCGTGGCCAACCGCGCCGAGGGCAAGCTCCTCTTTGTCTGCAAGGTCGGTGCGGAAGCGCTGGGCCTTGGGGCGAAGGCGGGCGACTTGGTCCGGGAGGCGGCAAAGGTCGCGGGCGGAGGAGGCGGGGGACGGCCCGATTTCGCCACTGCCGGCGCAAAAGACGCCACCAAGCTCGAGGCTGCGCTGCAGGCGGCGAAAGACGCCCTCGCGGCGGCGGCCACGCCCTAGGGGGTTTAGGGCTGGTGCACCGCAGAGTGCACCGTTGCCGTACCGGATTGATACGTGGAACAGAAACGAGGGCACCGCACGATCCTCTTTTCGGCAGGGCTGGCGACCCTGCTTTTCTGGGTCACGCCCCTCCTTCGGCCCTTCGCGTTGCCGCTGGTGCTTTATAACACGCACCTGCACGAGCTCTCCCACGCGCTGGCCGCCGTCGCCACAGGTGGCCAAGTGCGCCACATCCTGGTCTTCGCGAACGGCTCCGGCGTCACCCCGGTCGCAGGCGGCTCGCCCCTGATCGTGGCCTCCGCCGGGTATGTCGGTGCGGCCCTGATCGGCGGCATCTTCATCGCCTCGGGCCGGTCTGGCAGGAGCGCGCGGAACGCCCTCTGGGCCGCCTTCGGCTTCCTTGCTTTCAGCCTTCTCTTCTTCATCAGAGGAGACTTGATCGGGATCTTGAGCGCGGTTTTCTGGATGGGGGTCCTCGGCGCGCTTGCCAAGTGGGCCAAGCCCGCTACCGCCGCATTCGCCGTCCAGTTCCTAGGTTTACAGCAAGCCTTGACCAGCCTCCACGCCTTGCTCGAGCTCTATAGCCTGACATCCACCAGCGAGGCGCACAGCGACGCCCAGATCTTGGCCGAGATCACCGGCGTCCCCAGCGTCGCCTGGGCGGGCCTTTGGCTCGTCTTGGGGGTCATCGCCGTCTTGGCAGGTTTGGTGACGGCATGGAAGGAAAACGCGCCCGGCCCCGCATCCTCCCGATCGAAAAGCTCGTACCTGGGTTAAAGATCAATGGCAGACCTCATACCAGTCAGTGAATCCACCCTCTCTTCAAAGTCGTCCCGGAGCCTGGGCGCGGGCGAGACCGTGAACATGCCGAACCCCCTGCAACCCATCATCTTCTTGGGTTTGACCGGGGCCGGCATCGCCGCGAGCTTCGAGATGTTCGCCTCGTCGCAGGGCGCCTTGGTCGCCGGCATCATCGTCTCGGTGCTCGTCGGGGGCCTGGCGGCCTCGGCGTTTCGCATGGCCGCCCAGTGGGAAAAGGCCCTGGTCTTCCGCCTGGGGCGCTATAAGCGGCTTGCCGGGCCGGGCATGTTTTTCATAGTGCCCGTCATCGACTCGGTGCGCACGGTGGACACGCGCATCGTCACCATCGACATCCCCCACCGCCAGGCGATCACAAAGGACAACGTCCCCGTCCGGGTGGACGGTGTCATCTTCATGCGCGTCGACGATCCTTCGGCGGCAGTCATCCGCGTGCAGAACTACCGCCGCGCCGTCCTGGAGTACGCCCAGACCGCCCTTCGCGACATCGTCGGTGCCATGACCCTAGACGAGATCCTCGCCGACCGCGAACTCCTCGGCAGGCGCGTGGAGAAAATGGTCGAGACCGAGATCAACGGATGGGGCCTCGACGTCGCCGCGATCCGCATCCAAGACATAGAGCTTCCCGAAGACCTGAAGCGGGTCATGGCGCGGCAGGCCTCGGCCGAGCGCGAAAAGCGCGCGACGATCACAAAAGCCGAAGGCGACCGCGAGGCCGCCGAAAACCTGGCCGCGGCCGCCGAGCGCATGGCGAAGTCGCCAGGAGCCCTGCAGCTCCGCACGCTGCAATCCCTGGACAGCCTCGGCGCTTCCCCGTCGAACACAGTGGTCATCGCGCTCCCGACCGAACTCACGACCGCGCTCCAGCAAGTGCCCAAGATCGCCGAAGCGTTCCGCGTCGCCTCGGGCCAGAAGAAAGACGCAGAGTGAGCCCTCGCCCCGCGCCGGGCTAGAATTGCCTGGCTCATGTTGGAAAAGCTGGACGAGATCGAGGAGCGCTACGCCGAGATTGAACGGCAGCTCCAAGATCCCGAGATCGTGACCAAGCCCTCGGAACTCCAACGGCTGGGCAAGGCGCGCGCAGAAATCGCCGACCTTGTCGACGTGATCCGGCAGTTCAAAAGAGCGCGCAAAGAGCTTGAAGAGACCAACGCGCTGATGGCCGACCCCGAGATGAGGGAGATGGCCGCCATGGAGGCCGAAGAGCTTAAAGCCCGCTGTGAGGACTACGAAGGGCGGCTACGCGTCTTGCTTCTGCCCAAGGATCCTAACGACGACAAGTCGGTCATCGTCGAGATCCGCCCCGCCGCAGGCGGCGACGAAGCCGGACTGTTCGCGAACGAGCTGTTCCGCATGTACTCCCGCTATGCCGAACGGCGCAAGTGGAAATATGAGGTGATCGACTATGAGGAGTCGGGCATCGGCGGCGTCTCCCGCGTCGTCTTCACGATCGACGCCGAGGGCGCCTATAGCCAGTTGAAGCACGAGAGCGGCGTCCACCGTGTCCAGCGCGTGCCGAAGACCGAGAGCCAAGGGCGGACCCACACGTCCACCGTCACCGTCGCCGTGCTGCCCGAGGCCGAAGAAGCGGACATCGAGGTGAACGACAAGGACCTTGAGATTTCGACCTTCCGAAGCTCCAGTGCCGGTGGCCAGCACATGCAAAAGAACGAGACCGCCATCCGCATCGTCCACCGGCCGAGCGGCATCGTCGTCACCTGCCAGGACGAGCGGAGCCAACAGCAAAACAAGTTGCGGGCCCTAAGCGTTTTGCGCTCGAAGCTTTACGAGGCGGAACAAGAGCGTCTTGCGAGAGAAAGAGGCGAACTGAGACGGGGACAAATCGGCAGCGGCGACCGCAGTGAAAAGGTTAGGACTTACCACTTTCCACAAGACCGTGTAACGGATCATAGAATCGGCCTTACTGTCCACAATGTCCCGATCTTTATGGACGGCGACCTTCAGGCCATGATCGACGCCTTGAACCAGGCGGAGCAAGCCGAAAGGCTCGCCCGCGAACTTGGTGAAGCCGCCCAAGGCTGATTGTCGCACCGGCTGAATTTTCACCAGCCGGACTCAATAGGATCGCGAAACTTTGTGCGTTTCAGCGACGGGGTCTGGCCGAAGTTCCGTTGGGCTTAGCGGCTAGTACGCCTCCGCGTGCTCTTGGAAACTTTATCCCTTAAGGTGGCCAATATCCTGGAAATCCGGCAGCAGTGGATTTCCCGGTAAGAACAATGGCTTATTTGCTATGCGAATGCGGCAAAAGCCTCTGAGGAGACGGCCTGGCTGGGCCGAAGAGCACTGCATGAACACACGATTTGTCTCCCCTCGGGGCGTCGCGACGACGGCGACGCTCTTTCTTTTCGCCACATCTTTGTCCCACGGCATGCCCGCCAAGCTCCACACCTCTGTCCTCACGGAGCTTGCGAAGATGGAAGCCTGCCTACAGAAAGGCAGCTATGCGGAGGCCAAGGCACGGGCCGAGGCCGTTTGGGCACCCCGGGGCCTGACTTACGCCATCGACGAGTCGAACCTCTCCCTGGGCCAAATCCCCGTGGTCCGCGATGCAGTCCAGCGAGCCGTCCAAACCTGGTCCGTAAGCCTCGACGAACCTGGCTTCTTCCAGCCCGAGACCCTCGCCCGCGCCAACGTCGTCTTCGCCTTTGTGCCAAAAGTGCGCTACAACGGGGGCTGCGCCGCCGGCTACGCCGTCTGGAGCCGCCGCGTCACCGACTGGGGCGCCGGACACTTCACCTCCCGCATTTCTGCGAGCCTGCAAATCGCGCTGAACGACCAATCCGGCAAGCCGATCAAAGGCTCCGCCCTGGCCCACGCTGCCATGCACGAGCTCGGCCACGTCCTCGGCCTGGCAGACAGCCCGAAGATCGGCGCAGTGATGGGCCCGATGGTGCCCGGCCGAACGCCGAGCCAGCCCGAACCGATCGAGGCGGAGGCGGTGGCGTCGCTTCGTGACGAGGCTACGAGCTACGGCCGGGCCTCTGAGCAGTTCCTGGCCATCCGGGCCCAGAACCGATAGAATCGGGCGGTCACGGGTCGCAAAACTCTCCGCAATGTTCTTGCCGGTGCCACACTCCTGGGCACCGGCGCCCTCCTTTATGGGGCCCTCGTCGAG
The DNA here is from genome assembly GCA_019454125.1 of Fimbriimonadaceae bacterium. NCBI lineage: Bacteria > Bacillati > Armatimonadota > Fimbriimonadia > Fimbriimonadales > Fimbriimonadaceae > Fimbriimonadaceae bacterium. The sequence continues at coordinate 474,476 of CP075365.1, read as the reverse complement.
GCCTACAAGCTTCGGCTCGAGCGCCGGACATTGCGGCTCAAGGGCTGGCCGAAGCGCCTGGACGGCTATAAGGTGGCGGTCCTCGCCGACGCCCATGTCCGAGACCGCCCCTCGATCGAGATGGCACTGGAGGCTTGCGGGCTGGCCCTCCAAGAGCAGCCCGACCTAGTCCTCATTCCTGGAGACCTGATCGCCTATTGGAAGCGGGGCGTGCTGGAGATGGTGGAAGAGGCGTTCGCCCCTTTGGCCGCGCTCTCGGGCCGGGTTTTGGCGACGCCGGGCAACCACGATTACTTTGCGGGGGATGCGGCCTGGTTGGAGCCGACCCTAGGTCGACTCGGGATCCGGCTCCTGCGGAACGAGTGCGCGCGGATCGACGGCGTCAACTGGGTCGGCGTCGATTCTGAGATCGCCGGCCGTGCCGAACCTTACGCCGCCATCCGCCAGTGCCAACCCGAGGACCCGATCGTCGTCGCCTGGCACGAACCGGACATGGTAGTCCGGCTCCCGCGCGGGCCCGAACTCATGATTGCGGGCCATTCCCATGGGGGGCAGTTCATCGCCCCGTGGGGCTGGGCACCGACCGGCTCCGCTCTCGGCCGACGCTATGTGCGCGGTTTTTATAAGGATTCGCCAGTACCCTTGTACGTATCGCGTGGAATTGGCACCACTGGGCCGCCGGCACGGCTCTTCTGCCCTGCCGAAATAACGTTGCTCACGCTACGGCCCGGTCGGTGAAGACGTCAAAATAGTTCGGTGAACCGCCGACCGCTCCTCCTGTGCCTCATCGCGGCAGCGTTCCTGGTGCTCGGCATCGAGGTCCGCTTCGAGCACCGCAACATTGTCGAGGAGTACTGGGAGGGTTGGATTCCCATCGTCTACTGCGGCATCGCCGCCTTAACGAGCCTCGCCGCCCTGACCAAGTACGCAGCGATGCGGAGCCTTGCCACCACCGTCTTCGCCGTCGGAATTGGGGCGGGTCTCTTCGGAATGTACAAGCATACCGATGGGAACCTAGCCCGATTCACAGAGTTGTTCACCCTGAAAACGGAGCGCCGAAACTTGCCTCCGGCTCTCGCCCCGGCCGCGGTCGCCGGCCTCGCCGCACTCGGTTTGGTCATATCGACCTCGTCCAAGACCCGATGAAAGACTACGACCGCCTGGTCGCGAAGCACAAGGACGCGGTCTATAAGCAAATGGTCCGCGTCTGTGGCAACCATGACGATGCCGAGGACGTGCTCGTCGAAGCGTTGCTTGCGGCGTATCGCCACATGGAAAAGCTGCGCGATGAAGGGGCCTTCCGGGGCTGGCTTACCAGCATCGGCAGGCGGGCTTGCGGGCACCTGAGACGAAAGGAGGCGCTCTTGCCGATCGTCGATTCGGAAAGGCTCGACCAGCATCCCGCGAGCGGCCCCGGCCCCGAGACCGAGATCTCCCGTGAAGAAATGCGCCACTGCATCACTTCGGCCGTCAAGTCGCTTACCCCGATGGACCGTGCCGTCTACGAGTTGCGCGAGATTGGGGAGCGGTCTGCCGAAGAGACGGCGCGCGAACTCGGGCTGACCGTCCCCGCGGTGAAATCGCGGCTCTTCCGGGCGCGGAGACAGATTCGGGAGCGCCTGGACAAGTCGCTCTGCTAGCCTGGTTCCCTTCGAAACTGGAGAGAGATGCAGGTTTACGGTTGGATCGCGACCCTCGCCATCGGTCTGACCCTGGGGCTGCTCGGCGGCGGCGGCTCGATCCTGACCGTGCCGGTGCTGGTGTACCTGTTCGGAGTCCCCGCCACCTTGGCCACCGGTGACTCGTTGCTCGTCGTCGGTGCGACAGCGCTCGTCGGCACGGTCCGGGCATGGCGCTTGGGGAACGTAGACTTCGCGAGGGTGGTGCCCTTCGCGATCCCGTCCGTGGCCACCGTGTTCGCCATCCGCAAGTGGCTGGTGCCGCTCCTTCCCCACCAAATCGCGCAAGTGTCTAAGAACTCTTACCTAATCTTAATCTTTGCGCTCCTCATGGCGTTCGCTGCCGTCCTCATGATGCGCTCAAGGGAGCCGGACGAGCAGGCGACCGAGACGCGTCCCGCCCTCCTCGCTCTGCTCGGCTTCGGCGTCGGCACCCTCGCCGGGCTCGTCGGCGCCGGCGGCGGATTCATGATCGTGCCGGCGCTTGCGCTCTTCGCCGGCCTCCGCATGAAGGAAGCGGTGGGATCTTCCCTCGGAGTCATCGCCGTCCAGTCCTTGGTCGGCTTCACTGGCGAACTGGGGCGCCCCGAACCCGTTGACTGGCCGTTCATGGGTGGAGTGGTCGCCGTCGCCTTGGTCGGGCTCTTCATGGGCCAAGCCCTCGGCAAGCGCATCGACGGGGGGAAGTTGCGCCCCGCCTTCGCATGGTTTGTCCTCGCAATGGCCCTCTTCCTTCTGTCAAAGGAGATCTTGCAACCAGCCCCAATATAGGATACTCTACAGCGTAGATGATCTTCGAGCGCTTCTACCATGCTGGCCTCGCCCATGCAAGCTACCTGGTCGGCTGTCCCGGCGCGGGCGAAGCCGTTGTAATCGATCCGAACCGCGACGTCGCGCGCTATCTCGAGGCCGCCGCGCAACACGGCCTGCGCATCACCGCGATCGCAGAAACCCACATCCATTCGGATTACGTCTCGGGCGCACGCGAGCTAAGTGCCGCAACCGGCGCAACCATGTACCTCTCGAACGAGGGCAGCTCGGAGTGGAAGTACGGCTTCGAGCACGATCCCCATGTGAAACTCGTCCAGGATGGCGACACCCTCCAAATCGGCAATGTTCGCTTAGATGTGTGCAAGACTGAAGGCCATACCCCTGAACATATCGCATTCATCATGACTGACGAGTCCCTTTCCCCAGAGCCGCTCGGCGCCTTCACTGGAGACTTCATCTTCGTCGGTGACGTCGGTCGGCCGGACCTACTGGAGCAAGCCGCAGGGCTCGTCGGGACGCAAGAGCCGGGCGCGCGCGCCCTCTATTCGTCGATCCAGAGCTGGGCGCGGTTTCCAGACCACCTCCTCATTTGGCCGTCACACGGCGCGGGTTCGGCTTGTGGAAAGAGCCTGGGGGGCGTTCCCGTGAGCTCCCTCGGCTATGAGCGCCTCACGAATTGGGGGTTCAAGGTGGAATCGGAGGACGAGTTCGTGAAAGAAGTGCTCAGCGGGCAGCCCGAGCCGCCCGCTTACTTCGCGGAGATGAAGCGCCTCAATAAGGTCGGGGCGCCCATCCTCGGCCAGCTCCCGACCCCGGCCCACCGGCAAGACATCGACCTTTTGACGCCGGATCCGAACCGTGTGGTCGTCGACTTCCGCACAGCCCCCGAGTTCGCCGAGGGCCACGTTCCGGGGAGCCTTTTCATTCCGCTCGCTCGGCAGTTCGTCACATGGGTAGGATCGCTCCTTCCCTATGAACGGGACATCCTGCTCGTCGCGGCGAACGCGGCCGATGCGGAGCGCGCTGCTCGCGAAATGGCCATGATCGGACTCGACCGGGTCGTTGGCTGGTTCGGCCCGGCAGAGCTAAGCGCTTATGCGGCTTCGGGCGGAGCCTTGGAAAAGACTCAGCTTGGGACAGCCGCACAAGTGAACGAGAAGGGGGTCGTCCTCGACGTGAGAAACGCGAGCGAGTGGGACCGATCGCACCTAGAGGGCGCCCGGCACATTCCGCTCGGCTCCCTCGCTCGGCGGGCCGCCGAGCTACCCGCCGACACGCGCCTTCTGATCCACTGCGCCGGGGGAACCCGCGCTGTCATCGCCGCCTCGGTCTTGCAGCAGGCGGGCTTCTCCGACGTGTTGCCCCTGCGGGCCACGTACGCCGAGATTGCCGAGGTGCACGAGCCGCGGGCCGCGGCAAATTAGGCCCGGCAAGTCCAGGAAGGCATCCGAGGCGTCGGTAGACTGGACAGCCCGCCCCGGTAGCTCAGCGGATAGAGCAGCGGCCTTCTAAGCCGTTTGTCGGAGGTTCGAGTCCTCTCCGGGGCGCCACTCCCCCTGGGCCGCGGGGCCGCCGTTCGGGCCGCTTCCTGCTTCCGCAGCCGCGCCCGCCCCGCCCCGCTCTCAGAAACGTAAGAAGCGGCAAGCTCGGGAAGGTCGTCACGGACCCGCATAACGATGCACCCTTGCGGCGCGAGGCCGCCTCTAACCTGCGGAGGCCATGAATCGCGAACTTACCCCCCAACAGATCAGAGCCCGGATGGACGCCGGGGAAAAGCTCAGGATCGTCGACGTGAGGACTCCGGGCGAGTTCCGCCGCAGCCATATTCCGGGTTCGACCAATGCGCCGCTCGGGCAGAAGTCCGCCGCGACCCCGCTGGCCCAGGCGCACGAGACCCTGGTCTCCGTCTGCACAGCCGGTAACCGCTCGCGGGTCGCCTGCAACCAGTTGGACGGCACGTCGGAGGCGCACAACCTTGCCGGGGGAATCGCGTCCTGGCGCGCAGCCGGGTTCGAGTTGGAATCGGAGCCCGCCGATGCCGAAACCCTGACCCGCCAAGCCCATCTGGCCGCAGGGTTGATCCTGCTCGCGGCCCTTGTGCTCGCGAACGAAGTCGCGCTTGGCTGGGTCTACCTCGCCCTGCTCCCCACTTTTGGGCTCCTGCTCCACGCCCTCACCGGCATTTGCCCGATGACGCTGGCCCTGAAGCGAATGCCCTGGAACTCATAACCCGCCAGCCGCCTCCTCATCCCGCTCCCCCTGGGGTACACCGCTCGCGTGCCGGCACTTGAGAGCCCTTTGGGCCTCGCGCTCCTCTTCTTGGCGGGGTTGGCCGCCTCGGCGGTGAACGCGATTGCGGGAGGGGGGTCGCTGGTGTCCTTCCCCACTCTCGTCGGCCTCGGGATGCCGGCGTTGCCGGCGAACGCCACGAACTCGGTCGCGCTCTGGCCAGGCTCCCTTTCCGGCGCGCTCGGCTATGCGAACCGCTTTGCGGAGACCAAGCGCTACCTGTGGCTGCTCCTGCCCCCGACGGTCCTCGGCTCGGCGGTGGGTGCCTGGCTCCTCGTTACCACGTCAGCCAGAAGTTTTCAAGTTTTGGTACCCTTTCTTATTCTTATCGCGACACTGCTCCTCGCTTTTCAGCCAGCGATCCGGCGATGGGCGGTGGAGCGGACGGAGGGCCGCCACCCGAGTTCGATGGGACTGTTGGGCGGCCTTTTGCAGTTCGCAGTAAGCTTGTACGGCGGTTATTTCGGCGCGGGGATGGGGATCATGATGCTGGCCGTGATCGGCCTGCTCGCGGACCACGACGTGCACGGGATGAACGCGTTGAAGAACTGGCTCTCGGTGGTCATCAACATCGCGGCGAGCACCCTTTTCATCGTCCGGGGACTGGTCTCCTGGGGCCCTTGCCTGGCCGTTATGGCGGGCTCGGTGCTCGGCGGTTTCTTCTCGGCAAGGCTCAGCCAGCGCGTGCCCTCCGAAACTTTACGCCGCCTCATCGTCGTCTATGGGGTTGGCATGACGGCATGGTTCTTCTGGAAGGCCTTCGGGCCTTTCTGAAAAATCCCTGTCAAAAGGGTTGCGTTACGTTGCCCTGTTGCGTATACTGATGTGCACGTATGAGACGCGGGGAGAGCATTGAAAAGAACGGCGCGAGCGAGAAGGAACGCGCCCTTGAACTAGCTCTGCAACAGATTGAGAAGAGCTTTGGCCGGGGCTCGGTCATGCGCCTTGGCGACGAGGCCTCGAAATCGATCGAGGCGATCCCGACCGGGGCGCTGTCGCTGGACGTGGCACTGGGCGTCGGCGGGGTGCCGCGAGGCCGCATCACCGAGATCTATGGATCGGAATCGAGCGGCAAGACGACGGTGGCGCTCCACTGCGTCGCCCAAGCCCAAAGGCTGGGCGGCATGGCGCTCTTCGTCGATGCCGAGCACGCGCTCGACACCGAGTACGCAAAGATGCTGGGCGTCGATACCGACCGCCTCTACGTCTCCCAGCCGACCACCGGCGAAGAGGCCCTTGAGATCATGGACGGGATGATCCGCAGCGGAGCGATGGACATCGTCGTCCTCGACTCGGTCGCGGCCCTCGTGCCCAAGAGCGAGATTGAGGGCGACATGGGCGACAGCTTCGTCGGGCTCCAGGCCCGCATGATGTCGCAGGCCCTGCGAAAGCTGGGCGGCTCGGTCAACAAGACGAAGACGGCGGTCATCTTCATCAACCAGATCCGCGAGAAGATCGGCGTGATGTTCGGCAATCCGGAGACGACGCCGGGCGGCCGCGCCCTCAAGTTCTGGGCGAGCGTCCGCATGGAGGTCCGCCGCGGCGAGCTCCTGAAGGACGGCGCCGACGCCTACGGCGCGCGCACGAAGGTCAAGATCGTGAAGAACAAGGTGGCGCCGCCTTTCCGCCAAGCGGAGTTCGACCTGATCTTCGGCCACGGGGTCAGCCGGTGCGGCGACATGCTGGACCTCGCCGTGCAGCACTCGATCGTCGGGAAGGCCGGCACTTACTACAACTATGAGGACACGAGGCTGGGCCAGGGCCGGGACAACGCCCGCACCTTCCTTGAGGACAATCCGGAGGTGGCGAACGAGATCGAGGCCAAGGTCAAGGCCGTCCTGATGCCGCCGGTCGAAGTCGCGGTCGCCTCGATCATCGAAGAGTGAGCCCCGACCGTCAACGCGCGTTCCAACTGGCCGTCCGGTTCCTTTCGCGGGCCGACCGGACGGCGAACGAGGTGAGGTTACACCTGGAGCTCAAAGGGGTCGATCCGGACCTCGCCGACGAAATCTCCTCGCGCCTCACGAAAGAAGGTTTCGTGGACGATTCCCGGGTCGCCGAACGTGAGACTGAGCTCGCAAAGGGCCCCCGTCGCATCGGGCGCGGGCTGCTCTCCGCCCGACTGGAACGCCGCGGAGTCGGCGAAGACGTGATCGACCAGACGAGCCGGGAATACTCCGAAAAGGAAGAGTGCGAGAACGCCCTCGCCGCCCTGCGCGCGAAGTTCAAAGAGGGGGCGGACATGGGAAAGGCGGCCCGGTTCCTGGCGGGAAGGGGCTTTAGCGAGGAGGCCGTCCGTTCGGCGCTGGAAGCTTTCTTCCCGGACTGGGACGGCTAAGGGGACGGGTTCCGGAGTAGCATGGCAGGCGTGGAAGACGCCTACAGCATCTTGTTCCTGGGCGATATTGTCGGCCGTCCCGGGAGAGAGGCCGTGCACCGCGCCCTTCCCGAGCTCCGATCCGAGTTCCAGCCCCGCTTCACGATCGTGAACGGCGAAAACAGCGCCTCCGGGGTCGGCATTACGCCGGAAATTGCCGACGAGCTCTTCATCAGCGGGGTCGACGTCGTCACGCTCGGCAACCATGCCTTCAACAAGAAGGAGATCTACGACTACTTGAAAAAGAGCCATTACATCATCCGCCCCGCCAACCTGCCCTCGGCCAACCCCGGCTACGGAGTGACCACGATCGAGCGGGACGGCACTCGATTGAAGGTCGTCAACCTCTGCGGAAGGGTCTTCCTGGACGGCTACGACGACCCGTTCCGAGCGATCGACGAGATTCTAGAGCAGTGCGACACGCCCCACGTGTTCATCGATTTCCACGCCGAGGCTACGAGCGAAAAGGTCGCCTTCGGCTTCCACGTGGAAGGGCGGGCGACGGCAGTTGTCGGAACCCACACCCACGTCACGACGGCCGACGAGCAAGTCTTGCCGGGCGGGACCGCCTATATCACCGACGTCGGTATGTGCGGGCCGCAGCCTAGCGTCATCGGCGTCGATAAGGACATCATTCTCCACCGGTTTCGCACCGGTCTGCCGACCCGGTTTGAGGTCGCGGAGAAACCAGGCGTCGTTTGCGGCGTCGTGATTAAGGTAGAAGGGAGTTCTGGACGCGCGCTAGCAATCCAGCGCATCCGACGACCGTGAGAAGCATTATGAAACTGCGAACCGTCGCCCCCATCGCCGCGCTGGCCCTTGGCGCCGTCTGCGGTGCCCAAGTGGTTTATACGCCGACCCGCTCGATCGCCGACCAGGGCATCACCCTGGAACGCTGGGGGAGCGGGACGATCCGCGAAACGGACGAGACCGCATTTGAAGGCTCGAATTCGCTACGGGTCAGTAGCCGCAACTTCTTCCAGGGCGGCATCGTCACGTTTTCGAACGCCGTTTCCCTCGCCGACGCCTATGGGGACAAGAACAACCTGCTCCAGTTCACGCTCCACGTGCCCGGAGCGAAGACAAGCGAGGGCGGGGCTCCTGCCTTCACCCGGAAACGAGGCGGCGCAGCCGGTGCGGGCGGTGGCGGCGCTCCGGACCTGGGCGCAGGCGGGAGCCCGGCGGGCCGGGGAGGCAGTACCGCGGGCGGCCAGAACCCCGGCTCCGGGGCTCGGGGCCGCGCAGGCGCGAACCAGCAGTCGAACACGGCCACCGTCCAGGCGGAGACCGAACTTGAAAAGGTGCGCCTGGTGATCGAGACGAGCGACGGCAAGCGCTCCGAAGCCTTCCTGGACGTGAAGGGCCGGGTCGCCGACGAACGGGGCTGGATGAAGGCATCGATCCCGTTGCAGGCGATCCGCGGCTTCGGGAACACGAACAAGGAGATCAAGTCGATCGCGCTGGCGGGCGACGCGGTCGCCTCGTTCAACGTCGGCGAAGCCCGCATCGTAAACGACGCGACGCCGATCTACGGCGAGGTCGAGCCGAGGGAGCAGAACCGCGGCTTGGGCGAAGAGCTGACCTTCCTCGCGAGCGGGTTCGGCGGTTCCGTGCCGCTGCGCTATCAATGGGACTTTGACGACTCCGACGGGATCCAAGTGGACGCCGAAGGGCCTGTGGTCCGACGCCGCTTCCGCAAACCGGGCAAGTTCACCGTGACCCTGACAATCATCGACCAGTACGGACTTAAAGAGCCGTACAAGACCACCTCGACGGTCGAGATCAACCCTTAAGGGGACAGGCGTTGGAGGCGAAGCCGGGGGTCTCCGTCTTGACGGCGGCCCCCGTTCTTTATCACACTGCGGGCTTGCGACGAGAGGCCCGCTTTTGTCGTCGGGGGGATTGGTGAGGCGCTTAACGACCGGGCTCTTGACTTTGGCCCTCGCCCTTGGCGGCATTCTCTGGGACAAGCCGTGGGGCGTGCTTGCGCTTGCCTTGTGCGTCTTGGCGATCGGCTTTATCGAGATGGTCCACCTCACCGGGATCGAGGACCGTCCACGGCCGGCGCTGGCTTGGCTGGCCCTGAGCTTCCTCGTCCCGCTGGGGCTCCGCGCCCTTGATCTCGTGACGCTTGCGTGGGCGGCCGCCTTTGCCTTCTTCGTCGCCGGCGTCTATGGCGTTGCCGTGGCGATGCGGCGGGAATGGGCGTCTCCTATGGCGGCGTGCTGGCTCGGAGCCCCGGTCGCTTCGGTCGTGCTGGCCCACAGCCAGGCAGTGCAGAGCGCGGATTTCTCCCCGAACGTGGTGCTCCTCATCGTAGGCCCTCTTTGGGCGGGCGACACGCTCGCCCTCGTGGTCGGCAAACTGCTCGGGCGGCACAAAATCGCACCGGCCGTCTCCCCTGGCAAGACGTGGGAGGGGGCGCTCGGCGGTGCGGCGGGCGCCATCCTTGCCGCCGTCGGCATCGGAATGGCGATCGGGGCCCCGATTCCCGTCTCGGTCGGGGCAGGTGCGCTTGCCACGACTTTCGGCCTCGCCGGCGACCTCCTGGAGAGCGGCCTGAAGAGGGCGACCGGCGTAAAGGACAGCGGGGGCGCGTTGCCGGGGCACGGGGGCGTCCTCGACCGCCTCGACAGCCTGCTCCTTTCCGCCCCGGTCACCACAGGCTACCTGCTTCTCGCCGCGCCCCAGCTGTTCCGCAACGGCCCCTGGCCGTAGGGGTTTGTAACACGTGAAACCCGCCGTCCTGCAGGCGGCCGCACCCGCCGGTACACTTCCTCTCGCTCAAGACAGGAGCCAAAGCACCATGCCTGATGAACTGCCGAGCCGTTACGAAGCCGCCTCCGTCGAGTCGAAATGGTATGCCCGCTGGGAAGAGGCGGGCCTCTTCCAGCCCCAGCCGGGCGCGGGCCGACCGGTCTACTCGATCACCATCCCTCCCCCGAACGTCACAGGCTCGCTGCACATGGGCCACGCCCTGTGCTACCCCCTCCAAGATCTCTTGGGCCGGTACAAGCGGCTCAAGGGCTACGAAGTCCTCATCCTGCCGGGCGTGGACCACGCCGGCATCGCAACCCAGTCCGTCGTGACCAAGCTGCTCAAGAAGGAGGGCTCAAGCCCGTACCAAATCGGACGGGAAGCCTTCATCGAGCGGACGAAGCAGTGGAAGGAAGAGAGCGGCGGCACCATCCTGCGCCAGCTGCGCGACCTGGGCTGCGCCTTCGACTGGAGCCGGGAACGGTACACGCTCGACCCTGGCTACCACGAGGCCGTGCTCCGCGTCTTCGTCGACTGGTTCGAGCGCGGCGTCATCTATAAGGGGCTGCGGGTGGTGAACTGGGACCCGGTGCTGAAGACCAGCGTCAGCGACATCGAGACCGAGCGCCGGACGACCAAGGGCAAGCTCTACCACGTCAGGTATCCCTTCGCCGACGGAACCGGCCACGTCACGATCGCGACCACGCGCCCGGAGACGATGCTCGCCGACGTCGCCGTGGCCGTCCACCCAAAGGACAAGCGCTATGACGGCAAGGTCGGCAAGACGCTCGTCTTGCCGCTGGTCGGCCGCGAGATCCCGCTCATCGCGGACGAATACCCGGACCCCGAGTTCGGAACCGGTGCGGTGAAGATCACGCCCGCCCACGACCCAAACGACTTCGAGGTCGGCCGGCGACACAGCCTCCCCATGCCCATCCTCCTTGACGAAAGCGCTAAGATCGCTCCCGAGGGCGGTGCCTACGCCGGGCTGGACCGCTACGAGGCCCGCAAAAGGATCGTCGCCGACCTGGAAGAAAAAGGCTTCTTGGAAAAGGTAGAGGACCACGAAATCGCCCTGGTCATCTCCGAACGGAGCGGTGAGGTGATCGAGCCCCTCGCCAGCGAGCAGTGGTTCGCCGACATGGCGAAGCTCGCGGCCCCCGCCATCGAGTGCGTTGAGGACGGCCGGATCGAGTTCGTCCCTGCCCGCTATAAAGAGGTCTACCTGGACTGGATGCGGAACATCCGCGACTGGAACATCAGCCGCCAGCTCTGGTGGGGGCACCGGGTACCGGTCTTTTACACTGAGGACGGTGAGGCCTTCGCGGGGCTCAGCTGGGAGGACGCCCAGGCAAAAGCGGGCGCCAAGAAGATCGTCAAACAGGACGAAGACGTCCTCGACACCTGGTTCAGCAGCGGCATGTGGCCCTTCGCGACCCTGGGTTGGCCTCAGCAGGCCCCGGATTTGGCGCGGTACTACCCCACCAGCGTCCTCGTGACCAGCCGCGAGATCCTTTACCTTTGGGTGGCGCGGATGGTGATGTTCGGGTTGGACTACATGAAGGACATCCCGTTCCGCGAGGTCTATATCTATGCGACCGTGCTGACCGAGGACGGAAAGCGCATGAGCAAGAGCCTTGGCACCGGCGTCGACCCGAACGAGGTCATCGAAGAAAAGGGGGCTGACGCGCTCCGCTATACGCTTTTCAGCCAGACCGGGATGAACCAGGACATCCGGTACAGCGAGCGCCGCACGACCGACGCAAGGAACTTCTGCAACAAAATCTGGAACGCCTCCCGGTTCGTGTTCATGAACCTGGAGGGCTATACCGGAGTGAAGCCCGTCGAACTCGAGACCGTCGATCGATGGCTGCTCAGCCGGCTCGTCCGGACCGAGGCAACCGTCACCGCGGCCTACGAGACGTACGACGTGCAGCAGGCCGCCCAAGCGCTCTACCGTTTCTTTTGGAACGAGGTGTGCGACTGGTACATCGAGGTCTCGAAGCACCGCCTGACCGATCCCGCTCGCCGGGGCACCCCCCAGTGGGTGCTCGTCACCGCGCTCGAGGCGTTCTTGAAGATGGCGCACCCGCTCATGCCCTTCGTGACCGAAGAGGTCTACAGCCACCTCCCCGTCGAGGGCAAGGCGCCGTTCCTCATGGCGAGCGCCTGGCCGGAGATCGACCAAGCATGGGTCGCGCCCGAAGAGGAGGAGCGGGTCGAAACATGGCGGGAGATCGTGCGGACGATCCGCGCCCTGCGGAGCGAACTCGGCATCGACCCCGGCAAGGTCGCAGCCACCGCATATTTCGAGGGCGACCTGGAAGGGGGCGAAGAGATCGTCCGCACCCAGGCGTGGCTCGAGCGCCTGGAACCAGGAAAGCCCAATGAAAAGGCCCTGGCCCAGACCGTGGGACTGCTCACCCTGCACCTGGCGACCGCCGGGCTGGTCGACGAAGAAAAGGAGCAGGCCCGCGTGGCTAAGGAAATCGAGAAGGTCTCGGCCGACTTGGTGAAGCTGAGACAGCGTTTAGAAGACCCGAACTTCGTGGCGCGGGCGAAGGCCGATGTGGTGGAAGAGCAGCGGGCCCTGCTCGCGGAAAAGGAGCTCGCCCTGCAAAAGCTCCACGAGCGCAAGGCCCTCTTCGGGGGCTAGGACACGACAACGCCGGTGGGCACGACACCCTCGACGTCGTCCGCCGGCCGAAAACGGGGCCGCCAGGCCAGAAGAAGGCCGAGCCCCATCATGACGGACCAGATCGGTGAGACGGGCCCGGACGCGAAATAGCCGAACGGAAGGCTCCCCACCGTCCCGACCGCCACGCCGATCCAAGCCGCGAGCGGGTCTACCAAGACTTTCATGATGAAGAGCGCAACCGGCGCGACCGCAGACAGCATCCACGCGATCAAAGAACCGATCACGACCGGCGCGACAAACGGCACCACAAGGATGTTCCCGAGCGGCGCGACCAGAGAGGCTTCGTGGAAGTGGTAGAGCAAGAGTGGAAGGGCGGTAAGGCTCGCCACCGTGCTCACCCAGACGAGGTCGCGCGCCGCGAAGAGCGCCCGCTTGACCACGGATGCCCCCGGCCTCGACTGCCACCGCGGGCCGAACAAGACTAGGCTGCCGACCGTCGCAAACGAGAGCTGGAACCCGATGTCGGCAACCGAGGGAGGCCAAATCAGGAGTTGGACGATCCCCGCGAACGAAAGGGCCGAGAGCCCGTCCGGAGAGCGCCGGAAGAAATAGGCGGCCAGCCAGACGAGGACCATCACCACCGAGCGAAGCATGGGGGGGCGAAACCCGGCCGCGGCCGAATAAAGCAAGAGCAGCGCAAGGAGAATGAGGAGCTGTGCCCAGCGAGGGACCGAAGTCTTGGCAAGCGCAAGGGCCAAGGCGGCCGCAACGATGACCACATGCAAGCCCGAAGTCGAAACGATATGGATCGTGCCGCTGCGCCGTAGCAAGTCCCAGTCCCCGTCGCTAAGGCCCGCGGTCACGTTGAAGCAAAGCGCCGCGATCGTGGGCTGAGTCCGCACGTCGCTGAACTGGTCCAAGAAGTGCAGGAACGACGCCCGGACTTCCCCGCCCAACCTCCAAAAGAAGAAACCGCGCGAGATCAGCGTCGGGGGCGAGTCAGGGAAGACCATGCCGGCCTCATAGCGCGGCGAACTGCCCACATCCCGAAAGGGCTCGATGTCGCCTTCGACCGCGAGGCGGTCGCCCATCGTCGCGTCAGACTCGCCCTTGACAAAGAGACGGTAGCGCTTCCCTTCAAAGAGCACGGGCATTGTCTGCCCCTTTGGCGTCACGTTCGGAACGCCGACCACTTCCACGATCCCGCGCAGGGTTTGGCCCTTTTCCGTGACCGGTTGGACCGGAAGGGGCCGCAAGAGCAAGCCGACAAGAAGCGGGACTAGCAGGAGGACCAGCGATTTTAGCCGGCGGAACACAAGCGCGGCCAGCAACACCGCGTACACGACATTGACGACCGAAAACGCGGTCGATAAACCGATCACCAAGGCGCCGAAGGCCACAAGAGAGGGCCGACCGGCTAGCTGCTCGGAGAGCGTCTCAAAGGGAGAAGGCTCGTCGCGGAGGCCTGACACCGATCTTGATTGAGCGGAAAAGACCATGTTCCTCCGCTATAAAGTTTAACTTTTCGACGATCTGGTCTTCGTGGAGCCGGAGCTCCTGCGCCCAGGCTGAGCCTGTGCAATAGACCCAAAGCGTGCCCTGGTCAAAGCGATCCGGGAGGGTCTTCTCGGCCAGCACTTTGCCGACGGCCTCTTCCCAGCGCCTGAGCGCGACCTGCGCCCGAGCCGCGCGCAAGACCTCTTTCTGCTCTAAAACGACCGGCATTAGCTCTGAGAGCCTTCTCATGCCTTCACCACCCCGCCGGACTCTACCCGGAACACACACGCGTTTTGCTTTAATTTTTCTCCGGCCAGTTCTGCTTCAGTGCAGGTCAAGAACACTTGGCCCCCCAGAGTCTCCGCCCTGGCGACGAGGTGCTTTCTGCGGTCGACGTCTAGGTCTGAAAAGACGTCGTCCAGCAGAAAGACAGGCGTCACTCCCAGCTGGTTGCGCGCCATTTCCAGGGTGGCAAGCTTCACAGCAACGACCGCCGTTCGCTGTTGGCCTTGCGAGGCATGGAGCCGGGCGTCCCGCCCCTGGATCTTGAAATCGATGTCGTCGCGATGTGGACCGCGGCTGGTGGACCCCCGATGGATATCGACCGCTCTGTGGCCCTCCAAGGCCTCTCTCAACTCCTCGGCCGATTGGGAGTCGTCCGACGCCTTATAAGTGGCTGAGAAGGGCTCTCCGCGGCTAATCTGGCTATGTTCCGCCGCGGTCAGTGGTGCCAAAGTGGCCAACCAGTCTCGCCGCATAGCCCTCATCGCCGCGCCATGCTCGGCCAGCGGAACTTCCCAAGCGTCGAACTCCTCGGCCGGGACGTGGGCTTCCTGCGCGTGGCGAAGGAGCGCGTTACGCTGCTCCAAGGCGCGTCGAAAAAGGGTGAGGTGCCGCAAGTAGGCCGGGTGCGTCTGCGCCATTTCCTCGTCGAGGAACGCGCGCCTGCTGGCTGGGTCACCCCGCACGATCTCGAGGTCGCGGGTCGAAAAGGAGACGGAAGGGTTGCGGCCGAGCAAATCGGAACCGCGCGCCAAGGTCGAACCGTTCAAGCGGACCGTTTTCCTCCCCTTTAACCGGAGCACGACCTCGATCTCAGATTCCGGATCTTCCCAAAACCCCTTGGCACGCGCCTCCGTCTCGCCGAGCATCAGAGCCTGCGAGTCCTTCGTGGCGCGCAGGAGCCTCCCTGTCGAAAGGAGGCCGATCCCTTCCAGCAAGTTCGTCTTCCCGTTCCCGTTCGGCCCGCAGACAATGTTCATCGTCGGCTCGGGAGAGAGGTCGATGAACGAGTAGTTCCGAAACCGCTCAAGGGCAAGGCGCCTCAGGACGGGAATTCCCCACCCCCTTCTCTAAGGAACCCCTTCTTTATCTGAAGAGATGTATTTATATTTAGCGCGTGGGTTTGGTGGAAAAGCACGGGCCAAAATGGGCGGCAGGTTAAGAGCGACGCCGCGCCGGGTTCAAAAGACTTTAACACGAAGAGCCTGCTTTCGGGGAAAAGTCGGTGGATAACAGACGCGGTTATCCCAGTCCAAACGCGCTCCGTCTTTTCCCACCGTTTCTCCACGAATCATTCAGATCAGTTTGTGGAGACGCCCGTACTTCATGACGACGGCCTCCATCACGTAGATCGGGTGGACGCCAGGAGGCACCTCCACTCCGACCCGGGTGGCGAACGGATGCCATATCTCCTTCAGGCTCTGAACCTGGGTCTCTGGCGGAAGGTAGGGAAAACGGTCACAGAGCCGCTTGATCGCCACGTACTCCTCCATCGTCATCTTTCGCAGGTCGGTGAGTCCGGGCTCCATAAAGTGCAGTCCGGCCCGGTGGGGGGCGGGTGTGAACGCTTGGTTGGATCCAAGCTCTTGGACCACGATAGTGCCGGCCGCGAGGTCGCCCAACCTTTGGGAACGCGCGTTTGTGAAGATCGCGAGAAACCCGGCCAGGTAGAGCAACGGAAGCATGTCGGCAAGGCGCAGAAAGTTGCGGTACGAGGCGGCGGCAGCCGTGACGGGCGTGCCGTCTGCCATCACGACGCGCAGGCCGATCGCCCGCTTCCCCGGCGTCTGGCCCCGATGGAACGCCTCAAAGTACATGGGATAACCCAGGAACAGCACGAAAAAGAGGAGTCCGGTGACGGCCGTCACGGCCTCGGTCCCCAGCGGAAATGTGAGTGCGCCCAGCAAAAAGGAGACGGCCGAAAGGAGGAGCGCGATGATGACGAGGTCGGCCGCATAAGCCGAGACGCGGGCGCCGACACCGGCCAGCCGGTAGGAGACGACCACTTTCTCCGGGGTGAGGATCAAATACCGGTCCCGCAACAGATGTATGCTACCGCCGGATGGGAAAGATCGTGCCGAAGCCGCGGTTCTGGGCGCTCGTTGCCGGCGGCCTCGTCTTCGCTGTGCTCGGCGCGGTGGTTCCTGGTACGGAGTATCTGCTCTGGATTTACAATGCGGCGCTTCTCGCCCTGCTGGTGTTCCTGGCCCAGGCTGCGAAGCGCCAGCCGCCCCTTGGGGTCGAGCGTCGCGCCGACCCCGTCCTTTCCGTAAGACAGGCCAACAAGGTGCAAATCTCGGTCGAGAACTTTACCGACCAGCGCCTGAGCCTCCGCGTGCGCGACGAGCTGCCAGAAGACTGCGTGGCAGATCGTCAGGAGTTCCAGTTTTCGCTTGCGGGCGGCACCCGTATTGACCTAGGCTATGTGCTCACCCCCCTTGCCCGCGGCGACGCGGAGTTTCCTTGCACGTTCGTGCGGGTCTTGGGGCCGCTCGGTCTTGCCTATTTTGATTTCGAGCTCCCTTCGACCCGGCAGTCCGTTAAGGTCTATCCGAACGTCAAGGCCGTGCGCGACTTCGAGCTGCTCAAGAACCGGGGGCACCTGGCCCTGGCCGGTCTGCGAAAGAGCCGGCGGCGCGGCATCAGCACAGAGTTCGAGAGCCTGCGCGACTACAACGAGGACGACTTCCGCTTTATCGACTGGAACTCGACGGCGCGGCGCGGCAAGCTCGTCGTCAAGAACTTCGAGCAAGAGCGTAACCAAGGCGTGATCGTCTGCTTCGACGTGGGCCGGCACATGCTCAGCGAGGTCGACGACGTGCAGAAGCTCGACCACAGCCTGGACGCCGCGTTGATGTTGCTCCACACGGCCGAGCGGGCGGGCGACCAGGTCGGCCTTTTGCTCTTCAGCGATGTCGTCCACCGTTATATCGCTCCCAAGCGCGGCCGTGCCCAAGTCGCCGCGATCCTGGATGCGGTCTATGGGGTCCAGGCGGAACCGGTGCAGCCCGATTACGCGACCGCGTTCGCCTATCTCGCCACCAAGTGGAAGCGCCGCTCGCTGGTGGTGCTCTTCACGGACGCAGAGAACGAAGACCAGGCGCGCGAGCTGGCTGAGGCCCTGGGCCACGTCCGCCGACACCACAAGCTGATGGTCGTGCGCGTTGGCGACCCACGTCTTAAGGAGCTGCGTCGCGCGGAGATCGTGG
The DNA here is from genome assembly GCA_019454125.1 of Fimbriimonadaceae bacterium. Taxonomy (NCBI): domain Bacteria; kingdom Bacillati; phylum Armatimonadota; class Fimbriimonadia; order Fimbriimonadales; family Fimbriimonadaceae; species Fimbriimonadaceae bacterium. The sequence continues at coordinate 456,977 of CP075365.1, read as the reverse complement.
ACGACCGTTCCCTCTTCGCCCGGGCAGCAGCGACCTGGTACCAGACTGACCGGCGCAAAGCGGACGCCCTGCTCTCTGCGTCTCGGATCGAGAGCCTGGAAGCAGAGCCGGACGAGCTCAGCTCCGCGCTCGTCGCCCGGTACGCGGCCCTTAAGGAAAGGGCGGTCATCTAGGGCGCGGGGTATCGTCGCCAGCATGTCCCCTCGAGAGGTGCCCGTCCTTTCGCCGGATGAGGCTATGGCGCACGAAGGGCTGACCTTCGTCGATGTGCGCGAGCCCGAAGAGTACGCGCTCGGCCACATCCCCGGCTCGTTGAATTGGCCCCTAGAGTCCTTCTTGGAGTCTCTTGAGACAGATAAGTCCAGCTTTGATTTGAAAGGACTTGGTCAAGGCACCGAAATCGTTTGCGTCTGTCGCAGCGGTCGCCGGAGTGACAAGGCAGCCTCCGCGATGCTCGACGCTGGCTGGACGGAAGTGTACAACTTAAAGGGTGGAATGCTGGCATTTGCCGCCTCAGGCCACACGGTTGAGCGATAAGTGCCTACCCGCATTGAAGACGCTGGATCCCTAGGCGGCCTGTGGCGGCGCGCCGTAAGCGAGTGGCCCGACCGGCCCGCCTATCTTGTCTCGGAGGGCCAGGGGTACCGGCCGATCACCTACTCCGAGGCTGACGCGAAGGTCTATGCCTATGCCCGCGCGCTGGACCACTACGCGCTGAAGCCGGGCGACCGCGTCGCGCTGGTCTGCGAGACCTGTCTTGATTGGGCCCTGATCGACTGGGCGTGCCAGACGCTCGGGCTCGTGTTGGTGCCGGTCTTCCCCACCCTGCCCGCCGACCAGGTCAGCTATATCGTCAAAGACTCTGGCGCGAGGCTCGTGCTCGCCCAAGACAAGAAGCAGGCTGCGAAGGTCGATCCGGAGCCCCCGCTGGGCATCGTTTCGCTCGCCGACGGCGGCTTTCCCTCGGACGGAGGCCTGTCCCGCGAGGGGTGGCACCGCGTCACCGCCGAGCTGCGGCCCGAAGATATCGCGACGATCATCTACACGAGTGGCACCACTGGACAGCCCAAGGGCGCGGTGCTCGCAAACGCCGGATTTATCCAAGTTTGCTCTTCAATCCGTAACCATTGGCCAGTTGACGAGAACGACGTCTGGCTCAGTTTCCTGCCCCTCTCCCACGTTTTTGAGCGGGTCGCGGGGCACGTCCTGCCGGTCGCCTGCGGCGCCTCGATCGCCTATGCCCGCTCCATCGCCTCGCTGGCCTCGGACATGGCCGCCGTGAGGCCGACGATCGCTTGCGCGGTCCCTCGGTTCTATGAATCGATGCGCACCCGGATCTTGGAATCAGCCCAAAAGATGTCGGGATTGCAGCGGTTTATGTTCGAGGGGGCCTTGGACCAAGCTCGTGCTAAGTCGCGTGGTAAGTTCGCCCCCTTTTATCCGGTTCTGGACAGGCTTGTCGGTTCAAAGATCCGCGCTCGGTTTGGGGGAAGGTTCAAGTTTTTCGTCAGCGGTGGGGCCGCACTTTCTCCCCAAGTCAACGACTTCTTTTCAGGGTTCAACATTTGCATCTTGCAGGGCTATGGCCTGACCGAAACGACGGCCGCAACGTGCCTGAACCATCCGGATAGGAACAGGAGCGATACCGTCGGCGAGCCGATTCCGGGGGTCGAGGTTAAGATCGCTAGCGACGGAGAAATACTCATTCGTGGGACGACCGTCATGAAAGGCTATTACCAGTTGCCTTCTGAGACCGCGCTAGCCATCGACACAGAAGGTTGGTTCCACAGCGGCGACATCGGAGAGTTTTCCGGCTCGCACCTCAAGATTACGGACCGGAAGAAAGACATTCTTGTGTTGGCTAACGGCAAGAACGTAGCGCCGCAAAGGGTCGAAGCGCAGCTGAAAGAGAGCGAGTTTATCCAAGAAGTCGTCCTTTTCGGCGACGGCCTGGAGCATTGCATCGCCCTCATCGTGCCGAATTTCGAGCGGCTCAAGACGGAGCTCTTGAACAAAACAGGATCTCTTGAAGATCTCGTCGAATCGGAGGAGGCGCAACAAATCTTTAGGCACGAAGTGGCGCTGGCCAATAAACAACTTGCCGATTATGAGCGAGTCAAGCGTTATCGCATCCTCACCAAGGAATTCTCGATTGAAGATGGTGAGCTCACTCCTTCTTTAAAGGTTAAACGGAAGTACGTGCGCGAGAAGTACGCGCCACTAATCGATGACCTCGTGAAGTAGGTTCACTGGCCCAGTCGCTGTTCGAGTTCGTCCTCTGCCTGTCGAATGGCGCGGAGCTCGGAGAGCACAGCGTCAAGAGACTTGTTGGATCCATAAGAGTCTAAAGGCGTCATGTCTTCCCTCACTTCAACGCTGGCTCTCTCGATCTCGTCAGCTAAAGATTGCAGCCGTTCCGCAATCGGCCGCGCCTGGGAAAACACAAACTTGCTTTGGGGGCTTTTGTGCGTGTACTCCCGCCAGTCCCCTGAAGTCATCGACTTCAATCCTTGTAGGGCGTCTTTGATATCAAGGTCAAACAGATCCTCGACAATCTCGACGAGTTCCTGCTCTTTGTCCCGGCTTGGCGGGCCGACGACCTGCGAAGCAAGGATCGTGAGGTCGGCCATCGCTTCGTTGGCCGCGGCGAGGGCCTGGCCGCGTACGCGGACCCAGTGCTCGGGAAGATGTTGATCTGTCCAGGGTGCCTGGTTCAGACTTCCATGGATTCGCGACCAATGGAATGCTGCCGCGTCGAGCACCTCCAAGTTCGGCAAGTCCATCCACTTGTGGAGCTTACGCGTGTCGGCAAGGGATTTCATCCCTCGCGCCGATTCCCATCCGCGGCGTGTTTTATCGCTGACGGGTTCCTTGCGGCTCGCCGCTTTTGCCAGCGCCGTGACGATCCAAGTCGCCACTGCGCCCGTCAATCCTGCTAAGAGGAGGGCGTTCACCGTTCCGAAGGCCGCGTTGCTCGCCAAGAACGTGAGCGTGCCGGCCACCACGGTCGTCCCGCACCCGATCAGGGGCATGGACGTGGCCATGGCGGCGCGCTCCTGCGTCGCGCACCAATCCAGGTAATTCGCCAGGTAAGGCGTTCGCTTCTTTCGGCCCGCCATGTTCGACTCGAATACGATACGATAGCAGGCCCGGGCCGATTCGCGAGGCTCAGGGCCCGGTGCCCCCTTGGTCTTGATCGATACCCACTGCCATCTGAACGACCGCTCCGCCTTCCCAGAGCCTGGAGCGGCGGTCGACGAGGCACTGGAGGCGGGCGTCGAAAAGATGATCGTCGTTGGAGTGGACGAGGATTCGAGCCGCTATGCCGTAGAGTTGGCCGAACACTTTGAACCTGTTTATGCCGTAGTTGGCCACCACCCCAACCAAGCTTCTGACTTTCAGGACCGCAGCCTACGGGTGTACGCAGAACTTCTGTCCCATCCAAAGGTTGTCGCACTGGGCGAGATCGGTCTCGATTATTATCGAGACCATGCAACGCCAGAAATCCAAGAAAAATGCCTTCTTGCCCAGCTAGAACTTGCTGAATCCTTGCAGGTTCCTGTGGTGTTCCATTGCCGCGACGCTTACGACGATCTCTTAACGATTCTTGCGCCGAGGCAGCGGATTCCGTATCTCTTTCACTGCTATGCCGGCACTCAGGAGCAGGCCTTTAAAGCCCAAGAGTTAGAGGCGTTCTTCGGGGTTGATGGCCCTGTGACCTATAAGAAAGCCGAGAATCTTCGCGCCGTGCTGGCGGGACTTAGCCCAGAGCGGCTTGTCATCGAAACAGACGCCCCTTGGATGGCGCCAGAGCCCTTTCGGGGAAAGCGAAATAAGCCCGCTTGGCTTCCCTACATTGCGCAGGCTCTGGCAGATACTCTCGGCATCACCCTTCGAGAGTGTGCAGAACAAACGACGAGGGACGCGTACGCGTTCTTCAAGAAGTTATCGAGTTAGCCGCCGCCGGTATCGTTGGCGCCGGCCGCAGATCCGCTTGCAGGGTCGTTCTCTGGCGTGGCGGGAGTGGTCTCAAGCTTTGGCTGCTCCACCTTCTTGGAATCCTTCTCAGGTTCGACCTTTTCGCGAGCCGGTTCGGCTGGCTTAGGCTTCCGTTTTGGCGTTGGCTTCGGAATCTCCTCTATCGGCGTCTTCCTGCTATCTTCCGCCGTCTTCTTGCCGGATGATTTCTCTACGGAAATCTCAATGATTGGTGCGGGTTTTTCTGGTGCTGGCGCAACGTTTGGCTTCTTGTTGTTTGCCAGACCGGCGACCCTCTCCGCCCCGGCTTGAAGCGCAGGGTACTGGCCTATGCGCGGGCCGATCAAGCTGTAACCCACCGCAAAAAGACCTGCTGGCAACAAGAGGAACATGAATGCTCCCCAAGCGAGCCTGCCCACCCAAGAACGTTGTTTCCGCGGCGATCTGGAGACGCCCCGCTTCTTCACGTCGCTAGTGTGACAGAAAGTGCGGGGCGGCTAAGGGCCTGGAACGGGCTACTTCGTCTCGATTAGGATCGAGCGGTCGTCGGTCTTTGTGTACTTGAGTCCGGCCGCGTTCGTGACCACGTCAAGCGCATACTTTAGCGATGTGTCGATGAGATAGGCGTCCAACTTGTAGTTGGGAACGGATTTCGAAACCTCGATCTTGATCCCTGTCTGTCGGCTGAACTCCCCAAAGACAGCGCGAATGTCCGTCATTTTGAGCCGCGTCGTCAAGTGCTTAAGGAGCTCTGAGTCCTCGAGCTTGCCCGGCTTGTGGACAGCGATCTCTTGGGCCTGCACCACCTTAACGGGCTGCTCCTTTCGCTTGGCGAGGTAGTAGATACCGTTCTCGAGCGTAAAGCTCAGCTTGGCTTCTTCACAGACCACGGCCAGCGCTTCGTCGAAGTCGATATCTTGCAGGGAGAGATAAAGAAGATAGCGGACTTCGGGGTCAAGGACGAAGCTCTTTTTGCCCTTAACGAAGAGGTCGAAGAGGACGTCGCGGACGTCGTAGCCCTTGGATGAAATTGTGACGAGGCCGTCATGGCCGGAGATGGCGGAATTGGGATCCGTCTGGGTCTTGGAGCCGGTCTCTTGACCGAACGCGAAGGCGCTCGCAGACGCGATGGTGAGGGCGATCAGTGCTTTTGAGAATTTCATGACTTGGGTTTTCCGTGCTCGTCGTAAACGCGAATAGATGGTGAACTTTGGAGAGCTCTTTGCGTGGCACCTTTCGTGCCGGGTCGTAACGTCCTGGTTTTGGTGGTGGGTCTACGAGGGGCGACACGCGGCGCAGTCACAACCTTGGGTTTTTCCACCGGCGCATGGGTGGAGTCAGCGATAATGACCTTCTCGGTTCCGGAAGGTTCATGAGCATTTGATAAAGCAGGCTTTTTCAGGCCGACGCCGTGCGTTTTGGGCTGAGAGTTGGGCTGTTCGTGAGTCGCTTTCTCGGCTGCGGCATGTTCTTCGTGCGGAGTTGAGGCGGGTGTCTCCCCATGCTCCTTCTTGGAGTGCTCGGAGGTAGACGCGGAGTGGCTGTCAGGGTGCTTCGATTCAGGTGCGCCCGGTTGCTTCTCGCCGTCTTCTGCCTCGTGCTTCTCCGCTTTCGGGGCCGCTTCGTGGTGGCCGGGCTCTTCCTCCTTCGCGAGCGGCTCGTCAGTCGCCTCTTCGGAAACCGCCTCCTGGTCTTGGCGCACCTCAGAGGCCTTGGGGCCGAGCAGCGCGGTCGGTGTCCGGAAAGCCGCACTCATCGTGACCGCCACCATGGCGAGCAAAACTGAAAGGAGCATGTTTTTCGGCCTGCGTAGCAGCTCCATAATTTGAGGGCCGAAAGGATCCTTGCCAGGCTCTGGGTTTAAGCCCTTGGCGGGCCTTGCCGTCACCGTCGCCATTCGCATGATCTTCTGCAAAGGCGTGGGCGGTACCGTATCGCTCTCAGGGGCAGGGTCGGTTTTCTTTACCGCGTTAAGGGATTTGGCGTACTGCAGGCATTCGGGGCAAGCCTTGAGGTGTTTTTCGAGGTCTTGCAGCAGCACTTCGGGCAACTTTTCGCCCGAAAGATGGCGCTTAAGCTGGGCCTTGGTTAACTCGCATTCGATGCTTAAGACCGGCATTTGGCTACCTGACCGATGCCGCGACGGAGTGCGGCCACGTGGATGATCGGTGCGGGAAGGGTCGATCTTTAGAGCGGTCTGGGAAGATTTGCGGCCCTTAGCCCACCCTCCGGCAGAGCACGGCGCGCACTTGGGATCCTACGGGATAGAGCAGCAGCTCTAGAGGGGCGTCGCCCTCGGGCCGGGCCTTGGCGCGGACCTCGGCCGGATCGATCCGCACGCCGCGGGTCTTCACCGCTTTGAGCCGGCCTCCGAGCTCCTTCAGCCAAGCACGGACGAGCTTGATATGGAAGCCGCCCTCGCGCACGGCCTCAAAAGCCGCGGCCCAGTGCCAGGCGGGCTCGAAGGAGTCCGTGGTGAGGTAGCCGTTCGAGGCCCCGAGCCCGGGCAGCCCGAAGCCACCCAGGCAATGGGCGCGGATAGTAGCCGGATCTGCTTCCAGCACGAAGCGGAGCGGTTTGCCGAGTGTCTCGCGAAGCGGCCGCTCTCCTGGCACGGCCTCGCCCGTTTCGACGTGGAGCGCCCAGGTCCCCTTGCCCGGCCACACGAACTGGGCGTCGTGGCCCAACTGGACCACGGCTTCCTTGCACTCGCCAGCGTGGCTGACGAAGTATCGGTCAGGCGACAGCGAATCGAGGAACTCGTCGCTGAGCAGCGGCGACGTCTTGACCAGTGCCCGGCGGAGTCCGGCCATGCGCTCGCCCAGCGCCTCCAGGTTCGGTGAGAAGTCCGCGGGGTCATAGTGCCGCCGCGTCGTCGACCTCCGTGCCGGGTCCGCAAAGGCAAACTCGAAGGGCCACGGCTCTGCGAGGCAGTCCGCCACCCGAATCTCCGCGGACCGACCATAGACGCCCAGGTTGTGCGCCGCGTATTCGGCGCGTTCGGGCGAAAGCTCGAATCCGAGCGCGGGGCCCGTCCGGCAGAGGCCCAAAAGGTCGCCGCCGATCCCGGAGGTGAGGTCGCCGACCAACTCGCCCTCAGGGGCGACGCGGTGCGCCCTCGGGGCCAAGTCTTCGTGGCTCGCCATTTCTAGCCCGGCCCGGTCGAAGAGCATCTCGTCGGCCCGGGTGAACTTCTGCCTCGCCTTCTTTCGCAGCTCCCATTGGGTGAACGCCCACCGCGCGGTCTCTTCTCCCACCTCGGTTTCGAGTTTCAGGATGGCGGCGGGGGTCGCCGGTGTTTCCCGGGAAAGCTCAAGGGCGCGGACTTGGTGGGGCTTCAGCATGTCTGGCTAGATCGATCGGCCATGACGGAACGCAAATCCCGAAGCAGGCGTCATCTTCTCCCGTAGAATGAAAAGATGTCGACGCTCAACGGGAGAGTCGTGACGGCCAAGAAGACTTGGCGCGAAAAGGTTGGCTTGGCCGAGATGCTCAAGGGCGGCGTGATTATGGACGTCGTCAATCCGGAGCAGGCCCGGATAGCCGAAGACGCGGGCGCGGTGAGCGTCATGGCGCTGGAGCGCGTCCCTGCGGACATCCGCCGGGACGGCGGCGTGGCGCGCATGAGCGACCCGGAGATGATCCGTGGCATCAAGGAGGCGGTCAGCATTCCGGTGATGGCGAAGTGTCGCATCGGGCATATCGTCGAGGCAGAGATCTTGGAGGCCTTGGAGGTCGATTTTATCGACGAGAGCGAGGTGCTCACCCCTGCGGACGAGGAGAACCACGTCGATAAGCACGCGTTCACGGTGCCGTTCGTCTGCGGCGCGAGGAACCTGGGCGAAGCGCTCCGGCGCTGCGGCGAGGGCGCGGCCATGATCCGGACCAAAGGCGAGGCGGGAACCGGCGACGTTGTCGAGGCCGTGCGCCATATGCGGACGATCGTCCGCCAGATCCGCCAGGTCCACGCGGCCCGCGAGGACGAGCTGTACGTGCTGGCCAAGGAGATGCAGGCGCCGCTTGATCAGATCAGGATCGTGCACGAGACGGGCCGGCTGCCCGTGCCGAACTTCAGTGCGGGTGGCATTGCGACCCCGGCCGATGCGGCGCTGATGATGAAACTGGGTGCGGAGACGGTCTTCGTCGGCTCCGGGATCTTCAAGTCCGGCGAACCGGCCAAGCGGGCCCGTGCCATCGTCGAATCGGTGCTCTTCCACAACGACCCAAAGAAGCTGGCCGAGATCAGCGCCGGGCTCGGGGAGCCGATGGTCGGCATCAGCGTCTCGTCCCTGGCGGAGGGCCAGTTGCTGGCGGGACGCGGCTGGTAAGAGCGCGCAAGAGCAAAAACTCGCCAGGCACCGAGAATCAGACGGGTACCCATTGGACATAGATAGCGCTGCCCGAACCGAGCATTTGGAAGCCCCTCCAATGGTCTCGAGCCTTCTCTCCTTGCCCGTCGGGTCGTTGGCGAGCCCGGTCGAGCCCGCCCAAGTCACGGACTCGATCCGGGTCGCCGCCCGCGACCTAGTGGAGAACGGGTTGCCGTGCCTGCCCGTCGCCGATGGCGACCGGTTCGTCGGGGTCGTCACGGAAGCCGGTTTTTCCCGCGCTCTGGCCGAAGGGGCCGACCGCGACGCCCCGATCGCTGAGTTTGTCGAGCCTTCTCCCCTGGTGTTCCCGCCCTATGCCACGGGGAGCGATGCCCTGCGGGCCTTCGAGACTAGCCGGGCGCTCCTGGCCTGCGTGGTCGACGACCGCGGCTCGTTCATCGGGCTGGTCACGCCGAGCCGCCTTTTCGAGCGGCACGGCAGTCGGCAGCTTCTTGGGAAGGTGGGCGGGATGGCGACGCCGTTCGGCGTCTACCTGACCAATGGCGTGGTGAGCGGAGGGGTCGGGTCGGGCGCGCTCGTCGCCACCGGCGCGCTGATGTTCGGCGTCTTCCTCTTCGCGACCCTCCTCATGGCACTCCTGAGCGAGTCCCTGCCCGCGACCTGGCACCGAGGCCACGTCTTCGAGGCCGTCTACCAGGGCGGCACCCTGGCTCTTTTCCTCCTGGGGATCCGGCTGCTCCCCTTGAGCGGGATCCATGCGGCGGAACACATGGTGGTGCACGCGCTGGAGCGCGGCGAGGACCTCCGCCCAGAGATCGTGCGGCGGATGCCGCGGGTCCACCCGCGATGCGGGACGAACCTGGCGGTCGGCGCCGGGCTCTTCCTCGGGATCATGAACTTCGAGCTGCTCGGCCCCGCTGAGGGCCGCTTGCTCCTGGCCGGCCTGGTAACGCTGCTCTTATGGCGGCCGCTGGGCTCGTTCGTGCAGTACTTCATCACGACAAAGCAACCGACCGATGGCCAGCTGAACCTTGGCCTTCGTGCCGGCCGCCAGTTCCTAGAACGCTTTCAAAGCGCCCGCATCGCCTCGAGCAGCCCGGTCCAGCGCTTGGCCAACAGCGGGATTTTCCAGATCATGGCGGGCGCCTTTGCTACCGAACTCGCCTTCTGGGGCTTGGCCGAAGTCCTTCACTTGCCCGACCAATGGCGCGTATACTTTGGGCTCTAGCCGATGGACATTAAAGCGGTCTACTACGTTCTCCTGGCGCTTGCGATCGTGGTCGCACTCGTCTTCACCGTGATCGTGCTGATCACGGGCAAGGGCGACGCCATGTCCGGCGGCGGCGGCAGCGTCCGCACGACGTTCAAAGGCAAGGCCAGCTTCGACGACCAGATCTCGAAGGTCACCCTCATCCTGGGCGTCTCGTTCATGGGACTGATGCTGGTCCTGGACGCCGTCGCCCACCAAGCCTTCCGCTAAGGCGCTTGGCACTCCGCATCCTCCACACGAACGATCTTCACGGGAAGCTCGTGAAAGCCCGTATGCCCGGCCTCCTCAGCTTGCGGTCCGAGGCCGACGTCTACTTCGACAGCGGCGACTGCGTGAAGAGCGGCAACCTGGCTGTGCCCCTGCGCCCCGAGCCCGTCTGGGGATTGCTGCAAGAGGCGCGATGCGACGCCTCCGTGATCGGCAACCGCGAGACGCACGTCCTCGAGGCTGTCTTCGCGGCGAAGCTGGCCGGCGCTGCCCATCCGGTCTTGTGTGCGAATCTGGTCCGCAAGGATGGGTCGATGCCGCTTCCCGGCCACGCCATCGTCGAGCGAGCGGGCCTGCGAGTCGGGGTGGTCGGGGTGAGCGTTCCCATGGTCACCGAGCGGATGGCGAGCCGAGCCGCCAGCGCGTTCCTCTGGACCCCGCCCCTCGCCGCTCTACAGGGCGAGATCGAGGGGCTCCGCCCCAAAGTGGACGTCCTCTTTGTGCTCAGCCACCTCGGCTACCGTGCCGACGTCGGCCTCGCCACGAGCCTGGAGGGCGTCGACGTCATTTTCGGGGGGCACTCCCACACGGTCTTGGCCGAGCCCGAGCTCCACGGGAAGACCGCCGTCTGCCAGGGCGGCAGCCACGCGCGGTACATCGGGCGGTACCAATGGGAAGACGGACGGCTGGCCGGTGGCCTGGTCGAATGGCCTTCTAAAATGATTACCGGAACCTCCTAGTAAGTCTTCTGGCCCATTTGAGTCTCACTGAACAGTAAAAATGCTGTCCACTGACGCGAGGGCGTTTTCCCGACGTCTCGTAAGGTCAAGGGCGTCACGCCGACTCGTCCACAAGAGGCGGGAGGTTGGCGACAAAAAAGAGAAACCTGCCGATCTGGTCTGTCCTCTCCGCCGGGTCGGCTTTTTTCCTGGCTTCAGAGCGGTTCTGCCGCCCACGCAAAGAGCCGGGCGACGTTCTCCGCGTGGTGGGTTTCCGATTCGGGGGTCTCGACCACGATCGGCACAAGTTCGAATCGTGGGTCATGGACCAAGCGGCGGAAGGCCCTCTCACCGATGGCGCCCTGCCCCAGGTGCTCGTGGCGGTCCTTCCTGGTGCCGCACGCGTGTTTGCTGTCGTTGGCGTGGACGGCTTTAACACGCTCCGTCCCGATCAGCCGCTCAAACTCCGCGAAGGTGCTGTCGTAGCCCTCGTCGGTCGATATGTCATAGCCTGCGGCAAAAATATGGCACGTATCCAAGCAGACTCCGAGCCGCGGGTCGCCGCCCACGAGCTCGATCAAGCGGGCGATCTCCTCGAACTTCGCGTTCAAGACGCTGCCTTGGCCGGCAGTGGTCTCTGCGAGCAGGGTCACGTCGGCGGGGCTCTCCGCCAAGACTTGGCGCACCTCTTCGGCGGCGAGCTGAAGGCCCGCCTCCGAGCCCTGCCCGCCGTGGGCGCCGATATGGGAGACCGCCCACGGGATGCCTAGCCGGCTGCAGCGGTGCAGCTCGCGAGTCAGGGCCGTTCGGCTCTTCTCCCTAAGCTCGGGATCCTCCGATGCCAGATTGACCAGGTAGCTGTCGTGGCTCACGATCCGCCCGGTATAGCCAAGTTCTTCAGCCTTTGTCCTGAACAGAGAGACGGTCTCGGGGGTGAGGTCTCGCGGCTTCCATTGTTGAGGGCTGGACGTGAAGACCTGAATGGCTGTGCACCCGATCGCTCTTCCTCGGTCGAGCCCTTTCTCGATCCCGCCCGAGGTGGGCATGTGTCCGCCGATCAGTCGTGCCGCCATTGCCCCTAAGATGACACGTCAGCTCGGGGGCTCCGGGTAACTTCGCCAGCGATGGGCGAGTGGCTACCGGCCTTCAAGGCTTACGACGTTCGGGGGGTCGTACCGGAGGAGTTGAACCCGGAGATTGCGTACCGTATCGGCCGGGCCTATGCCGACGAGACGGGCGCCAAGACCGTCTGCGTCGGGCACGACATTCGACTGAGCGGCCCCGAGATCAGCGAGGCTTTGGCGAAGGGCCTCAAGGAGGCGGGGGTGGACGTCGTCGACCTCGGCATGGTCGGAACCGAGATGGTCTACTTCGCCACCGCCTACTACGGCTATGACGGCGGCGTGATGATCACCGCCAGCCACAACCCGCCCCAGTACAACGGCATGAAGATGGTGCGGGAAGGGAGCCGTCCTATCAGCGGGGACAGCGGCCTAAAGAACATCGAGCGGCGGACCTACGAAGGCAAGTGGGAGCGTTCCGGCTCGGGCACCCTTGGTTCGAAGGACGCCTACCCGGACTTCGTCGGGCACCTGGCGAAGTTCGATGCCGACGGCGCCATCGGCCCGTTGCGGGTCTTGGCGAGCGCGGGCAACGGCGCGGCGGGGGTGGCGATGCGAGCCATGGCCCCGACGACGAACATGGACGTCGTCGAGATGATGTTCGAGCCGGACGGCTCGTTTCCGAACGGGGTGCCGAACCCAATCCTGCCCGAAAGTCGCAGGCCGGTCGAGGAGGAGATGGCCAAGGGCGGCTACGACTTTGGCGTGGCCTGGGACGGTGACTACGACCGTTGCTTCTTCTTCGACGAGAGGGGCAACTTCATCGAGGGCTATTACATCGTGGGGCTTCTCGCCCAAGCCATGTTGCACGACAACCCAGGCGCGACCGTGATCTACGACCCGCGCCTCACATGGAACACGCTGGACATCGTCAAGGCGGCCGGCGGGAGAGCCGTTATGTGCAAGTCTGGGCATGCATTTATAAAGGAAGCGATGCGCGCCGAGAATGCCGTCTATGGCGGCGAGATGAGCGCCCACCACTACTTCCGAGAACACTGGTACTGCGACAGCGGCCTGATCCCGCTGATCCTGGTGGCGCGGCTCGTGTGCAAGACCGGGCGCAACCTTGGAGACCTGGTGGGGGCGATGGTGGCGGCTTACCCCTGTTCCGGAGAGATCAACTCGCAGGTTGCCGACGTGCGGGCCGTGCTTGCCAAGGTCGAGGCCTCCTATCGGGGGAAGGTCGAAAAGGTCGATGGTCTCAGCGTCGAATTCGACAACTGGCGTTTTAACCTACGGGGGTCGAACACGGAGCCGGTGATCCGGCTCAATGTCGAGTCCCGCGGCGATATAGGCCTTATGCAGGAGAAGACCGACGAACTTTTGGCGCTTGTCCGAAGCTAGCCGGTGCTTAGACGGCCATAAGGCTTATTTCTCGCCTTCGCTTGCAATCTTGCGAGCGCTGAGGCGATAATCAAGTGGGGTCGGTCTCCGATTCCCAAAGTGAAGCGAACCGACGCAGGAAGCGTCGCCTGGCAAGGATTGCTTGGTTTCACACGGAACTTAAGGAAAGTTGGTGGGACTTAGGCGTTCTGAGCCTCGCGGCCCGACCGGTAGTCGGCTCGCAGTAGGAGTAACAGAACAAATGAACCGAACGCTAAAGTTCGCTCTGGGCGCCGTCCTCGCCTTAATGGCGGTTCCGGCATTCGCCCAAGTGGGCGGGGTCAATCCGAAAGACCCGAACGCTCCCCAGTTCCAGGACGTTTTCCCGTCCAACCACTGGGCTTACACTGCCGTTCTCGAGCTTCGCCGTGCTGGCATCCTTGTCGGCTACCCGGTGGGCAACCAGCGCCTCTATCGCGGCAACCGCCCGATGAGCCGCTATGAGTTCGCCGCCGCTATGTGGGCTGCTTACAAGGAACTCATGGGCCTCTGGGAGGGCCACGAGCGCCGTATCAAGGCTCTTGAGGACATGGGTCCCGACAGCGACCTCCGCAGGGCGGTCGAAGAGCTCCGCGCCGACGTTGACCGGATGAAGGGCTGGGAATCGGCCATTCAGACCCTCCAGCGCGGTATGGAAGAAGTTCGTGGCGAGCTCAACCAGCTCGGCATGAAGGTCGACCAGATGGGTCGCGACCTTGACGACATCAAGGCCCGCGTCCGCAGGCTCGAGGAAGTCAAGCCGGCCGTCGAAATCCACGGCACCGTGGACTTCCTGGTCCTCGCTTCGCACTCGACCGACGACAACTTCGGCCTCACCCCGGACAACCGCCTCCTCGGCGTTGGCCGGAACTCCAGGGCCGGTGCCCCGGTCGGTCTCACCACCGACCTCGACGTGCTGCACGAGATCGCCATCGACCTCAAGGGCACGAACGAAGAGGGTCCGAAGTGGGACGCCACCATCGTCGCGGGCAACATGCTCGGCGACCAGGCGCTCGTCAACCAGAACTTCCTGGGCAGCGGCACCCCGTTCAACGCGGGTTCCGGCGACGTCTACATCCAGCGCGCCGCGGTGACCTTCGACTCCGCTCTCGTCGGCCAGGGCTTCGGCGCCACGGTCGGCCGGTTCGGCTACCAGGTCGGCCCGTACCTGTTCAAGCGAAACGATTTCACTGAGACGTACTTCGTGAACGATCGCTGGGACAACGGCAACTACACGATGGACGGCGCTGTGCTGTCCTTCAACTTCGGCCCCGCCGCCCTCAAGGTCTTCGGTGGTGTTAACTCTAACATCAAGTCGACCAACGGCGTCGAGATCAACCCGATCCCGTTCGGCGTCGGCCAGATCGACCGCACCCTCGGCGTCCAGTTGACCTTCCCCGTCGGTGAGATGGGCGGCGTCAACCTCGCCTACCTGTTCCACGACAGCGACCAGAACACCCCGACCCTTGGTGGCCCGGCCAACCGAGTCAACACGTTCGGTGGTGACGTGAACCTGAAGTTCGATAACCTCGAGTTCTTCGGTTCGTTCGCCCAGACCAACATCAGCTACAACACGGACAACCGGATCGATGAGGACAACATCGCCTGGGACGTCCGAGCGATGTACAAGGGCCCGAACTTCGGCGTCGGCGGCGGTTACCGCGAGGTCGAAAGGAACTTCGCTGCGGCCGGCGATTGGGGCCGCATCGGCAACGTCTGGAACCCGACCAACATCAAGGGCTTCAACGCCCATGTCTACTTCATGCCGAGCGAGCAGTTCAAGATCTACGGTAAGGGCGAGTTCCTTGAGCCGAAGGACACTGCCGCTGGCCTGTTCGCGAACATGGACGACATGAACGCCTTCACCGTCGGTCTTGACTACAAGATCGCCGACAACTGGGGCGCCATGTTCAGCTATGAGGACGTCCGCTTCAACCCGGTCGCCGGCAACGACGTGAAGGAGCGCTGGTACACCGTGGGCTTCAACTACGGCCTCGGCGCGAACACGAACATCCGCTTCACGTACCAGTTCAGCGACCTGGACTTCGGCGGCGCCGCTGGCGCTGGCTTGGACCCGGCCGGTCAGAACATCTACAAGGGCGGCCTGTTCGGCACCCAGCTCACCGTCCGCTTCTAAACCAAGCGAACGTTGGCTGAAACCGCGGGCCCCGCTTCCCAATAGGAGGCGGGGCCCGCTTTCCTTTGCGTCTGGCTTTGAGTAACCTTGGCGCGATGCGTGCCGAGTCACTCGACTTCTTTAGACAAATCACGAACGCCCCTTCCCCCTCCGGATTCGAAGAGCGCGCGGCCCAGGTGTTCCGGGACTACACCGGCGCCTTCGCCCACGAAGTCGCCACGGACGTCCATGGGAACGTCCACGCCGTGCTCAATCCGAAGGCCGAGGCCCGCGTCATGCTCTCCGGCCACATGGACGAGATCGGCTTCATCGTCCACTACATCAGCGACGAAGGCTTCCTCTATGTCAACTCGATTGGGGGCCACGACCCCATGGTGGCGGTCGCCCAGAGGGTCTGGGTGCAGTCGCACGGTCGCGAGTCGGTCGTCGGCGTCTTCGGGCGCAAGCCCGTCCACCTTCAGGAAGAGGGCGACAAGAAGCGGCCCGAGATCCACGAGCTCTACATCGACATCGGCGCCGCCAATAAGGAGGAGGCGGAGCGGGCCGTCGAGCTCGGCTCGTTCGTCACCTACCAGTGGGAGTTCGCCGAGATGCTCGGCGACCGGGTCTGCGCCCGCGGCATGGACAACAAAATGGGCGCGTTCATCGTGGCCGAAGCGCTCCGGATCCTGGCCGAGGACGGGGGGCTCGACGAGAAGGTCGGCGTCTACGCGGTGGGGACGGTGCAGGAAGAAATCGGTCTGCGCGGGGCGCGCACGGCGGCCTTCGGGATCGGCGCGCAGAGCGGCTTGGCCGTGGACGTGGACTTCGCGATCGACCAACCCGGCCTCAGCAAGTCCCGCTATGGGCAAGCGGACCTCGGCAAGGGCCCGACCGTGACCCGAGGCGCGAACGTCAACCCGGTCGTGTTCTCGCTGCTGCGCGAAGCGGCGCAAAAAGACGGCATCTCGATCCAGATCGGGCCCTACGGCAACGCCACGGGCACGGACGCGAACGCGATGCAGGTGACCCGGGCGGGCATGGCGACGGGCGTGGTCGGGGTGCCGATCCGGTACATGCACACGCCCAGCGAACTGCTGAGCCTTCAGGACGTTGAGGATTGCGCGCGACTTATGGCCGGGTATTGCCGGCTCGTCCGTCCCGACACGGACTTTACGCCGCGCCTTCCCTGACGGGCATCCGTCACAATCCCCCCATGGTCGCAAGAATTGACGAAAGCGTGTTGGTCGTGGTCGATATGCAGGCCACTTTCTTGCGGCCCATCTTTGGTCGCGACGAAGTGGTCCGGCGGTGCCAGTTCCTCATCGAGTGCGCAAACCTGCTCGACGTCCCCGTGATCGCCACCGAGCAGGTGCCCGAGAAGATGGGCGGCACCGAGCCCGCGATCCGTGCCCTCTTGCAGGACGACCCCGTGGCGAAGCAGAGCTTCGGCTGTTTTGGCGAGAAGGAGTTCCGGAAGGCGTGGAAACGGCTGGACCGCCCGACCGCGGTGCTCTGCGGCATCGAGACTCACATCTGCCTCCTGCAGACCGCGAACCAGCTCCTGGACGAGGACCACGACGTCGTCATCTGCGCGGACGCCGCCTCGGCCCGCGAGCAATCGATGCACAAGCTGGCCCTGAAGCGCTTGCGGGACGAGGGTGTGGCGATGGCCCACTCTGAGACCGTGGTCTACGAATGGATGGAATCGGCGGAGCACCCGAAGTTCCGCGAGGTGCTCGAAGTCGTCAAGCGGTACACGCCTGCTTAGGCGCGGAGGTCCAGGTTCGTCGGCTGGGCCGCTGCGGCGAGGCCGCGCCGGGCGTCGCCCAGCTGGGAATCGATCTCGAGGATCGAGCGGTCGGTCTGGTTCGGGTCGCCGCGGACTTCGAGCGCGAGAGCGCCCAGGGCCTTGGGAATCGAGCGCAAGGCGGTCTCGGCCTTGACCAGCGCCGCTTCGACGGCGGCGGGCTCGGCCTGGCTGTTCGCGTAGACTCCGAGCGCCTTCTTCAGCCCCGTGGCCGGAGTTCCGTTCGCAAAGAGCCGGCGCCCGTCCACCCGGCTGTTGTCGACAAGGTCCGCGACCGTTTCGGAGGCGGACCGCAGCAGGCGCTCGTTCTCGCGGTCGGGGTTCGCCTGGAAGGCGTTGCGGCGGATCCCGGTCCGCACGTCGTAGAGCAGGTCCGAGGTTTGGGCCAGGACGTCGTCCGTGGCCTGCAGCCGTCGCGCGCCCGCGGAAGAAAGGCCCGATGCCGCGACCGGCTGGACCAACTCCTGCTTTTCTATCGGGACCGGCGGGCGTACAGCCGATTGAGCGCTGGCCACGTACGGGGAGCGGTCTATTCGGTTGACTTGCACAGGTCCTCGGTTCGCAGGCACAAGGCCGCTAATGGGCACGTTCCATACCGTTCCCGTCCGAAGGGGCAAAGTGCCTAGGGCGTGTTGAGGCTCGGATCCGTGCTGGGATAGCTGCCGAGGACCGTAGTCTCCAGAGCCTGCTTCCGGATCTCGACGAGCGCCGCCGCGAGGTTCGCGTCCGTCCTGTGGCCGCCGCAGTCGACGTAGAACAGGTATTCGAACGAGGCGCGAGGGGCGGGCCGCGACTCGATCATCATGAGGTTGACTTGGTGCGAATCGAACGCCCCGAGAACCCGGTAAAGCTCGCCGGGGCGGTTCCGCAGGTTGAACATCACGCTGGTCTTGTCGGAGCCGGTGGGGGCGGGTTCGTTGAACCCGAGTACGACGAACCGGGTGCGGTTGCCGGTGGCGTCCTCAATGTTCTCCGCCAAGAGGGTGAGGGCCATCAGTTCCACCGCCATATGGTTGACCACGGCGGCCCCGTTCGCGTCGGCGAGGGCCATTTCGGCCGCGCGTGTGGTGGGGGCGACGCTCACGACCTCGGCATGGGGCAAGCGCTCCGCCAGCCACCGGCGGCATTGGGCGTGGGGCTGGGGCCCCGCATAGACGCGTTGGACCTCGCCGAGGGCCGTTCCTCCCGAGGCCAGGCAGTGGTGCACGGCCAGGAACGTCTCGCCACAGATCTTGACGTTCGTGACGGGAAAGCTGTCCAGAGTCTCGGGCACGACCCCCGCGATGGAGTTCTCGATCGGCACGATGCCGTAATCGGCCTGGTGGCTCTCGACCTTGCGGAAGACCTCCGAGATGGAGTCGACGGGCGCGAGCTCGGTGCTCCGGCCGAAGGTCTGGACGCCGGCCATGTGGCTGAACGTGCCGGGCGGCCCCCAATAGGCGACGCTCATGGGCTTCTCGGCCGCGCGCGCGGCGCTGATGATCTCCCGGAAGATGGCCGTGACTTGGGCGGGACGCAGCGGGCCGGCCGGGATCGAGGCCAGGCGTTGGAAAATCTGGTGTTCGCGCTCCGGCGTGAAGTAGGGCTGGCTCCTGTCGCCCTTCAGGCGCCCGATCTCTTGGGCGAGTTCGGCCCTGCGCCCGAGCAACCGCACGATCTCGGCGTCCACGGCGTCGATGTCGTTTCTTGCCTCCTTAACGGTGCGGCGGTCTTCCACGGCGCTGATTATGGCCCCGCCCCCTCGCCTGACCCCGTTCTGCCGATTCGCTAAACTATCGCGAAGTCCCTTGAAAGAAGTTATCGGGCGGCTGTTTGAGCAATTCACGCTCAATTGGCAGGGTCTGGTCAACGTCGTGGACGTCCTCCTTGTGACGTACGTCGTTTACAGGCTTCTCAAGCTCGTGCGTGGAGGGCGCGCTTGGCGGCTCGTCCTGGGCATCGTGGGCTTCGTCGCCGCGCTCGTGGGCAGCGACCTTCTCGGTTTCAAGACCCTCCACTGGTTGCTGGACAAAGCGACGATCCTCGCCCCGGTCGCCATCGCGATCATCTTCCTGCCCGAGCTGCGCCAGGCGATCGAAGGCTTCGGCCGCTTGGGCCACTGGTCGGAGAAGCTCATCGCAGAACGCACGACAATGGGCGCGAACGCGTTGGAAGAGATTGTGGCCGGGGTGAGTGAGATGTCCGAAGAGAACACGGGGGCGCTCATCGTGCTCGAGCGGTCCACGCCCCTGGACGATGTGGCGTCCAACGGTGTGCCCGTGGGAGCCGTCGTCACCGCGCCCCTGCTCTCGACCATCTTCTACGAAGGCAGCCCGCTCCACGACGGCGCCGTGCTCGTGCGGCACGACGAGGTCGTCGCCGCTGCCTGCCGGTTGCCCCTGAGCGAAAACCCCAAGATCGACAGCCACCTCCATATGCGCCACCGCGCAGCGGTCGGGATCAGCGAGCAATCGGACTGCCTCGCGATCGTGGTGAGCGAGGAGCGCGGGACGGTCTCGGTCGCAGAGAGCGGGCGCTTGACCCAATTGCAGAGTACGAAGGCGCTGCGCGAATACTTGAGCTCGAGGATGCGGGACGCCAAGACGACGGCCCAGCGTGCCGACGGGAAGCCCGCCTCGTCAGAACCAGCGGTGAAGCGATGAGTCGGGGCGACTTGGTGCTCCTGGGTGCGGCCCTCTTTACCGCGATGATGTTGCGTGCGGCGTTGACGCCCGTCTTCGTCCCAGACCGGGAGAGGGAATTCGACGCCCGCGTGGAATACCGGGGCCTCTCCGATTCCCTTGTGGTGGTGCAGCCCGCGCAGTCGGTCAAGGTCATGGCCACGGGCTCTGCGGACGACCTGGACCAGCTCGACACGGACACGGTGCAGGCCGTGGTGGACCTGACCCAGGCCGTCGCTGGCGAGCGGAGCTACCCGGTGGAGATCGCGGGCCCGGTCAGCAGCCGCGTCAAGCTGGGCGCGCGGTTCGGCACGCTCCGGCTGGACATCCAGAAGGTCGACACCCTTCAGCGGACCGTCGAGCTCGAGCAGTCCGGTCTGCCCCCGCCCGCCTACGTTGTGGAAGGGGGCACGATCGAGCCGCCCGAGGTCACGATCTTCGGCCCGGAGAAGAGCCTGCCCGAAGTAAAGCGGGTGCGCGTGATCCTCAACTTGAACGAGGTCCGTCCCGGGGGTTCGTACCTGGTGCCGGTCGAGGTCCTGGGCGAAAAGGGTAAGCCCGTACCGATGGTGCGCGTGCAGCCCGCCCAGGTCACGGTGACGCCGGCTGTCGCCGCCGCCCAACCGTCGAAGCGCGTGCTTGTCTCACCCAACTGGGTCGGCCAGCTTCCCTTTGGCTACAAGCTCAAGGGCTACCAGGTGAAGCCGAGCCAAGTGCAGGTCCGCGGCGACAGCAGCGACCTCGCCCAGTTCGTCTCGATCGACACCGCCCCGATCGACCTTTCCGCGATGCGGAAGACGACCACGGTGTCGACCAAGCTCAACGTCCCGGGGCGGGTGCGCACCGTCGGCGAGGCGTCGGTGGAAGTCACGGTGGAGATCGAGGGCCCGCCCGAAGACCAAACGCCCCGCGCCGAACCGGAAAGGCCCGGAGGGGGCGCGTGACCGTCGCGCGGCGTATCAAGCCGGAGGAGGCCGACCAGTTCCTTGAGTTGCTCTGCCTGGTCTTCGCCCTGGATTTGGAACGGGCGCGCGGCGTCTTCTTCACCGAGCCGCTGTTCGACATCAACCGCAAGTGGGCGCTCTTTGTAGACGGTCAGATGGAGTCCATCCTCACCACGGCGCGCCTGGAGTTCGGCTGGGGGCGCGCGTTTGGGATCGCGGGTGTCGCGACCCGGCCGACCTGCCAGGGGCGCGGATATGCCCAAGCCCTCCTCGAAAAGGTCCTCTGCACAGCCGAGCTCGAGGGTGAGGGCCCTGCCCTGCTTTTTGCCCAGAGCGAGGCGCTCTACCGGAGGCTCGGCTTTGAGCCGATCGACGAGGTCGTCCGCGGCGAGATCAAGGGCCGCGCCGACTTCCCTGATACGGAGACCCTGCAGATCCCGGAAGTCCGCAAGGCGTACGACGAGTGGTCCTCGCGGGACGCGGCCCGCTTGCGGCGGGACGAGGAGCGGTGGCGCTATTGGTGCTGGACGTACCGCTCTTGCGAGCCCGTGCCGGGCGGTTATCTGTGCGCAGAACCGGGCCTGGTCCGCGAGGCGGTGGCCAGTGCCGGATTAGAGGAATGGCCCGTGCCGGACCGGACGGAGTGGTTCGGCCTGCAGAAGGTGACGGAGCAATTGGGGGTTCCGCTGCACCGCAGCTGGCCCGAATTGATCCTTATGGGCCGCGGCTTTCCCGGCCGCCCTGAGATCTTCATGACCGACCAGTTCTAACGTCGCGGCCCCTCCCAGGTGGGCTGTTGCGATTCGAGTACGCTCGGGCTTCATGACGACCATCCACACGTCCGAAAGTGTGAGTGAGGGCCATCCCGACAAGTTGGCCGACCAAATTTCTGACGCGCTCTTGGACGCGGCCCTGGCGGAGGACCGGCGCGCGCGGGAGATGAACCCGCTGCTCTCCCAGAACCTGCATGCGCGCGTGGCCATCGAGACCCTTGTCACGCGCGGCCTGGCCATCGTGGCGGGCGAGCTGACCATGGAGGGCTACGTGGACGTGGCGTCCGTCGTGCGGGAGACGATCCTCGAAGTCGGCTACAACGACACCGCCCTCGGCCTGGACGGGGCTGCCTGCGGCGTGATGGTCGCGATCCAGGAGCAATCGCCGGACATCGCGCGCGGCGTCGATATCGGCGGCGCGGGCGACCAGGGCATCATGTTCGGGTACGCGACGACTGAGACCAGCGAGCTGATGCCGCTGCCCATCTCAATGGCCCACGCCCTCATGCGCCGCGCGACCGAGACGCGGAAGAAGCACCCGTCGCTCGGCCTGCGCCCGGACGCCAAGAGCCAGGTGAGCGTGGTCTATGAGAACGGCCGCCCAGTCAAGGTCGACACGATCGTCATCAGCCAGCAACACGCAGAGTCGCTCTCGCCGGAGGCGGTGAAGGAAGTCGTCCACGAGCACGTGATCCGCCCGACCTTGGAGGAGTACGCCGACTATGACCAAGGCGGCATCACGTTCCACATCAATCCAACCGGGAAGTTCGTGATCGGCGGGCCGACGGGCGACACGGGGCTCACAGGCCGGAAGATCATCGTGGACACCTACGGCGGGCTGTGCCCGCACGGCGGCGGCGCGTTCAGCGGCAAGGACCCGACCAAGGTGGACCGCTCGGCCGCTTACATGGCGCGCAACGTCGCCAAGACGGTCGTGGCCGCTGGCCTTGCGGACCGGTGCCAAATCGGCCTGGCCTATGCGATCGGCGTCCCCCACCCGGTGGCGGTGAACATCGAGACCTTCGGCACGGAGAGGGCAGACCCTGGGCAGATCGCGAAGAAACTCCGGGAAGTCTTCGACTTGAGCCCGAGGGGCATCGTCGAATATCTCGACCTTCTCAATACCAAGTTTGTGCCGACGGCGAAGAACGGCCACTTTGGCAACGTCGCGTTCCCGTGGGAGCGGACAAGCCGGGTGGACGCCCTTAAAGAGCTAGCCTTGGTGTGAGACTTGAAACTCGTGGAGGGGGGCGGCTAGTTCGGTCGCTCCCCGCTGCCCTCCGGCAAGCCGCGTTTGCTCGGGAACCCGGGCGAATCGACCATCCAGCGCTCTAGCGCGTCGAGGGATTGTTGGACCTGGACGCGGAACTCCTTGTTCCGGCTCTGCCGCAGCGCCGTCTGGAAATCGGCGTGGGCGCGGGTGAGTTCTCCTTTCGACAGGTAGGCCATCCCTCGGGTATAGCGGTACCCCGGCTCGAGCGGGTTCAACTGGAGCAGCCTGCTCGTCGTCTTGATCACCGCGTCGTAGAGCCCGCCAAACCACTGGGCCTGGGCGAGAGTTTCCAACGCCCCTAAATGGTCCGGGTCCCGGCGCAACAGTTTTTGGCACGATTCCAGCGCGCCTTGCCAATCGTTCGTATGCAACTTCGTACTCGCTCCTCTCTGTGAACCGCCCAGTTCCAGCCGGGATGCGACCCCTGCTCCGACCGCTCGGCCGGACGCCACCCAAGCAAACGCCGTGAGACGTTCCGTCGTCTCGCGAAGTTCATTCTCATCGTGGCAAATTTCTTGCGCCGAGAGAAACGGTAATTGTCTGCGGATTCGTGCTTCAGGCATGGTCGGATGTGGAAAGCCGGTCGGCTTGCGGGGCATAGCGTGCGACCTTTGCCTTGAGCGCCAGGGGCACGCGTGCCCGGCCGTCCGGGGTCGTCAGTGCGACCATTGAAGCGGTGGCGACGGCGCCGTTGGCCCAATCACGAGCCTTGGCCTCGTCGCCGGAGCGGAGGAAGGCGACGTAGTCGCCCTCGGGGCGCCGACACATGAGTCCGTCCGCTGGAAGGCTTGCTCGGAGCCGGGACGCGAACTTACGGACGGCGAAATCTACTGCGGTTCGACCGTGCGCCTCCACCAACTGTTCCCTCCGAGGAACCTCGAGATAGACTAAATACCCTCTATCAGCTTCCTGAACCGCAGTGTGGAACTCGGACGGGGTGGCGAGCCCTTCAGGGCCGACGCCTTTGCGCTCCAAACGGGCGACCGCTTGCGAGGTCTCCGCCGCGACGATGCGCAGCGTCTCGAGATCGTCGACCGAAAGGCCGTTCTGGCGGTGGGTCATGGCGGCCAGATAGCCGAACGGGGCGTCGCCGAACTCCAACGGCAGCACCACCAGGCTGCCGATACGACGGCGGAGGGACTCCTCTCGCGGCAATCGGGCGTCTATGCGGGCGTCCAGCAGGGCCAATTCCGGCGCGCCGATCCCGAGCCAGCCGGCGAGTCCCGGCCCTTTCGCGAAGCTGAGGGCCTCCATCGTTTCGACCCGGGGGCCAAACGAGGCCGCGACCATGTCCTGGCCGTCCTCGACGAGGTGCAGAGACACGTGGTCCACGTCCAGGATCTCGGAAACTTCGCGAACGACGCGCGACGCGAGGGTGAGGGTCGTCTCCGCACCCGTCGTCACGCAGGAAATCTCATAGAGGAGCTCGGCCTCGCGGGCTCGACGCCGGACCTGCTCGCGGTGGGCCACGGTCGCCAGCGTGCTGGCGAGGACGTCCGCGATCTCGCGGGCCTGGTCGTGGACCAGCCCTAACCGGGTCGGGTTTTTGTCGGAGGCCGCGATCGCGCCGACCACGCGCCCTTGGTGGTGCAGCAGGACGAGCGCGAGAGGCGAGTTGGCCCGATCCGGGTCGCCACCGAGCGTGGCGAGCATTCGGTCGCGGGCCTGGAGCTCAGTCCCTTGGCGGGGCAGCTCGAGCGAGGCGTCGCGAACATGGGCCGGGGCGTCGCCCGCAGTGGCCATCGCAACGAGGGTGCTTCCGAAGGGCTGGCGGACGAAGAGGGTGAGGCCGCTGGCCTCGAAGTGTTCCCGAAGGATGTGGGCGACGGTCTCGTACGGGTTTATGGCCGCGGCCTCGGCCGCGCTGAGCAAGTGGAGGCCGAAGCGGTCCCGCCGCGAGCGGCGCTCCAGTTGCCGGGCGTGGTCGCGCAGGCTCTTGAAGCTCTCGCGAAGCTCGACGTCCTCGATGGCGGAGCCATCGGGCATCGGAGGGCCCTCTGGCTCTTCGCCCGTTTCCGCCACGACCGTCTCCCGCACGGTCACCACCCTGGGCTTGTCCCGCACGATGAGGCCGATCGCAAGCACGCCGACGGCCTGGCCGAGCAGCATCGGCGTCCAGCCCGGGCCTTGTGGCAGGTTCGCCCCGACCAAGATCCAGGCCGCGACCAGCGGGGCGACCGAGGTCGCGCTCGCCTCAAAGCGTCCGGCGGCCCACACCATCGGGGCCAAGGTTAAGAATCCAAAGTGCTCGAGGGTCTTCGCCTCGGACATGTAGAAGGCGATCATGGCCGCGTCGGCCGCGGCGATCAGCCCTGCCACGCCGGAATTGCGCATGCCTCGGCGCTCCAGCAAGAAGGCGAAGAAGGAATAGCAGAAGAAGACGAGGGCGGCCCGCACCGCCGTTTCATAAGGTGGAGCGCCGGTTTGCCAGGACGTCGCGACCGCGACGACCGAAACGACGAACCTGACCAGAAGCTCGACCATAAGACTCCACTCTAGGTTTCGGGCCAATTTGGTTTTCTTGGAGGGTGGCGCCGGGAATCCTCGCGTTAGTGCCTGGGTGCGGGTCGCAGCGACATGGAACAAGGCAGGTCTTTGCCTGGCCCGAGCTTTGCTGCCCATACTGGGGCGTGCTCCAAGCGCAAGGCCTAGGGAAGCGGTTCGGAAGCCGATGGCTTTTTCGACGGGTCGAGCTCGAGGTGCGGCCTGGGGACGTCCTCTGCGTGCTCGGGCCGAACGGCAGTGGGAAGTCGACCATGTTGAAGTGCCTCGCCGGACTCATCGTGCCGACCGAGGGCCGGGTCGTCCGGCCAGCCAGGGAGAAGGTGGGTTTCTCTGCCTTGGACTCCACGCTTTATCCCGCCTTGACCGTCGCCGAGCACCTGGCCCTGGGCCGGGATTTGCGCGGGTGCCCTGGCAGCGACGAAGAGCTGCTCGAGTTCGTGCGGCTGGGCTATGCCGCAGACCGGCCTGCATCCGCGCTCAGTACCGGGATGCGCGTCCGCCTGAAGCTGGCGCTGGCCATCCAGGCCGCGCCCGAACTGCTGATGCTCGATGAACCGACCGCCTCCCTCGACGAAGAGGGGCGGGCCCTAGTGGACCGGGTGCTGAAGCGGGTCCGCCCGACCTGCGCCGTCGTGCTCGCCACCAACGACCCTGAGGACCGCCGCCATGCCACTCATGAAATCTCCCTGGTGGCGTAGCGCCTCCGCCATTTTCCGAAAGGAGTGGCGCTCCGAGATGCGTTCGCGCCACGGGCTCTTCACGGCGGGGCTGTTCGCCTTGCTCAGCGTGATCGCCACGTCCCTGGCAAGCTTTGGGCAGACTCCGCCGCCTGCGCTTTCCTCGGGCGTCCTGGCGGTGACGCTCGTCTTTGCCGCGGTCGTCTCGATCCCGCGTCTGTTCCTGGCGGAGGACGACCAGGGCACGTTCGACTTGCTCCGTCTCCTTGCCGACCCTTCCGCCGCCTTCGCGGGCAAGGCGCTCTATGCCCTGCTGCAGACGGTGGTGGTCGCCTTGGCGCTCGGCCTGGTCTACATCGTGATGACGAGCGCGGCCGTCCCCTCACCGACCTTGTTCGTGCTCGGCCTCTTGGCGTCCTCGGCAGGGATGGCTTTGGGGGTGTCCGTCTGTGGCGCGCTGGCTGTGGGCGCCGCCAACCGCTGGGTGCTGGCCTCGGTGGTCTCCATGCCCGTGCTCTTCCCGCAGGTCTTCATGACCGTCTCGGTCCTCCGCGCCGCGATGGGGGGCGGGGGCGAGGCGGGCGGCTACCAGGCCCTGGTGGGTTTGGTGGGCTGGGCGGTGGTGTTAGGCGCGTCTGGCCCGACGCTGATTGCGCAGGTCTGGTGCCTTTCGGATGGAAACCAGGTCCCGAACGCGGAAGAACCGGCGCTAAGTCGAATAAACTGACACCTGACGTGAAGGGAACCCCCTGGCGAATCTTCGCCTTCGTTCTCGCGGCCGTCACGACGGCCTATAGCTTCGTGGCGCCGGACGCCCAAGGCTTCCGCGACCCGGCAACGGCGAGGATCATCTTCTTCCACCTGCCTGCCGCTCTCACGTGCACGGCGTTCATCGCGATCGCCGCCTATCTGGGGTTCAAGTACTTGCGCACCCGGGAGAGGGGCTGGGACGTGCGCCTGGCGGCGGCCACCGAGCTAGGCGCCTTGACCGGGGCGCTCGCGCTCAGCACGGGCATGCTCTTCAGCAAGGTGCAGTGGGGCGAGTGGTGGCAATGGGACCCGCGCCAGACCTCGTTCCTCATCGTGATGATGCTGTTCATGGTGGCGCTCGCCCTGCGGGCCGGACACTCGGACGAGGCTCGCCGGGCGGGCACATCGTCGGCCTATGCGCTTTTGATGCTGCTGCCAGCGTTTTTCCTCATCTTCGTCTTCCCGCGCCTGCCGCAGGTGCAGCAAGTTTCCTTCCACCCGTCGCAGACGGTCGCCAAGGGCGGCTTCGATACGTGGTATTCGCTGGGCGTCTATGGCAACCTGCTCGCCCTCTCGCTGGTCGTCCGCATGGTCTATCTCCTGCGGGTGAAGGCGGGACTGGCACAAATCGCTTACGAGGAGAACTATGAACTGGACAATGCTGGCGGTGGCCACTCCCCCGATCCTGGTGTGGTGCGCCCTGTGGCTGTACGCAAGGAGCGCTAAGGCAAAGCTCCGGCGCTACGACCCCACAGGCGGCCACCCGAATTTAGGTTAACGGACCCGCTTACTCGCGGGGGTGGGACGTCGTATTCTTGAAAGGGATTGACCATGAACACCCGTAGCAAGAGAATCGTCGCCATCGTCGCTTGTTTGGCCGTCGCGGCCGTCGCCGGGACCCAGATCATGCAGGCCATCAAGATCATCGGGGTCGGCGCTGCCGTGAAGCAG
Organism: Fimbriimonadaceae bacterium; assembly: GCA_019454125.1. Classification (NCBI taxonomy): domain Bacteria; kingdom Bacillati; phylum Armatimonadota; class Fimbriimonadia; order Fimbriimonadales; family Fimbriimonadaceae; species Fimbriimonadaceae bacterium. The sequence goes on along the minus strand of CP075365.1, from coordinate 429,530 downwards.
TTCGGGCCAGACATTAACAAGCAGTTCAACAGCTTGACCGGCCACAAGGACACGGACTCGAACTTCACCAAGGTCGTTCCGATCATCACGGTCGGCCTGAACACGCGCGGCGCGATCGGCGCGGCGCAGGTGATGGGCGCTAAGAAGAACGTCCAGAAAGTTTCGGCCGTCGCCGCCCCCGAGGTGGACATCTTCGGCCGCGAGATCAAGATCCGCGCACTGATCCCGGTCGAGAACGCTACGAACCTGAAGGATCCGAAGTCGATCAAGGCGGTCGACGGCGTGGGGGTCAGCGGCGTCGTGGACCTGAAGCTGTAAGGTTCGGGCGCATTCGCGCCGCCAGAAGGAGTACAAAGAGGGCGATGGTGTTCAAGCGCCTCGCCCTTGTCGCCTTTGCTGGCGCACTGGCCCCTCTTTCGACCGCCGAGCTCAAGCGCGTCACGGACCCGGCGATCTCGCCGGACGGCAAGACCGTCGCCTTCGTCTGGCAGGGCGACATTTGGACGGCCCCTTCTGAGGGCGGCCGTGCCCAACGGCTCACCGTCCATCCCGCGACCGAGTCGTTCCCGCGCTGGTCGCCGGACGGAAAGTGGATCGCTTTCGCCTCCGATCGGTTCGGCAGCAACGACGTTTTTCGCATGGGCGCCGAGGGCGGCCCGCCAGAGCGGGTGACCTTCGAGAGCGCCACCGAGTACCCGACCTCTTGGTCGCCGGACGGCAAGCTGATCTATGGCTATACCAACGCCTGGGGCCGCATGGACCTCTTTGCGACGTCGGGCCCCGGCCGCGATATGGCCAGGTTGACGGGCCATCCGCTCGAACTTGAGTACAACCCTGCCGTCTCTCCGAACGGCCAGATGGTCGCCTATAACTCGGGCGGCTCCAGCGGAAACTGGCGGAAGCCCGGCCACATGGGTTCGAACACAGCCAAGATCTGGATCGCGGACGTCGGCGCGCCCCTCGGCAACCATCGCATGGTGCTGGCGGACAAGGGCAACGACCTCTTCCCGGTATGGATCGGCGACACTTCCCTCGCCTTTATCTCGAACCGTTCTGGCTCGCCCAACGTGTGGATGGGGCCGCTCCGCGGGAGCGCGCCCAAGCGGCTCACCAACTTTAAGGAAGGCACCGTCCGCCAGCTGACCGCGAGCCGCGATGGGAAGCTCATGACGTTCCAGCGCGATTCTCAGGTTTGGCTGCTCAATAGCGGCAGTGGCAAGGCGGCGCCGATCAACGTCGAGGTGCCGGCGGATTCCGGCCGCGACCCCGTCTCCCGCTACGACCTCGCCACGGGCGCGACCGATTTTGCCGTGTCCCCGAACGGCAAGAGGATCGTGTTCGAGCTTCGCGGCGACCTTTTCCTGATCCCTGAGAAAGGCGGTGTGACGCGACGGCTGACCACAGACCCGGCGCGCGACGGCCAACCCGTCTGGCTGGACGACGACCGCGTTCTCTATGTGCGCACCGGACCTAACGGCAAGCGCGAACTTGCGACGGTCGATGCGAACGGGAACGTTAAGCCCTACTTGAGCGACCCGACCCTCGACATGAACTGTCCGCAGACGAGCCCGGACCGCAAGAAGGTGGCCTACCACCTGGGGGACCGGCGATTGATGGTGGTCGCGGCGGATCTGGGCGGCTCGCCGGTCAAGGTTGTCGAGGCCGATTTTTCCAGTTCGCTTTCCGGGGACGTTCAGTTCAGTTGGTCGCCTGACGGCGAATGGCTCGTCTACTGGGCATCCTTGGCCCGTTCGACCGAGGTCGCGATCGCTCGGGCCGATGGCAGTGGATCCACCCAGCTGGCCAGAATCGGCAAGGGCGCGTCGCTCCCCCGGTTCACCCCGGACGGGAAGGCGGTCGCTTTCCCGGGAGTGGAGGGGCTTGACTTTGTCGAGGCGCGAGGCGGCGATTCGCCGCTCTACGCCGTCGACTTGCAGCCGCAAGAAATCAAGTTTGACGAGGATGACCTGGACAAATCCGATCCGCCGAAGAAAGAGGACGAGCCCGTGAAGGTCACGGTCGAGCCGCGCGGATTGAAGGACCGGCGCCGCAAAGTGACCACGACCGATGCCAGCGCCGTCTGGCCCGGCCCAGAGGGGCGCACGGTTTATTCGAACGTGGACCGGCAGCTCTCCACCGTGGACTTGTCGACGGGGACGGTCAAGCCGCTCGCAGGCGTCACAGGGCCGGTCTCCGGCCTCCAACTGAGCGCTGACAAGAAGAAATTGTACTATCTCCAGGCCGGAAAGCTGTACAGTATTGGCGCTTCGGGCGGAACCGCCAGTCCCATTGGGTTCCGGGCCGTCTTCGACGTCGATTCCGCCGCCGAAGACCTCGCTTTGTTCAAGGAGATATGGCGTACCTTGGACGTTCAGTATTACGACCCCGCCCACCACGGTAAGGACTGGCCGGGCATCCGCGCCAAGTTCGAGCCTATCGTGCGGGACGTCCAGAGCCGCGAGGAGTTCTACGACGTGATGACCGAGATGATGGAGTTACTGGACAGTTCGCACCTGGGGGCGTCGGCTCCTGGCGGCGCGCGCGGTTCCAGGGTCGAGCAGACCGCTTACTTGGGGATCGAACTCGACCCGGCGGAGGTCCTACGCTCGGGAAGGTGCGTGGTCGCCAAGGTCTATGACCGCACCCCGGCCTCGCAGCCGGGATCGGAGCTGAAGGCGGGGGACGTCATCGAGACGCTGAACGGCGCCCCCGTGACGAACCTTGCCGCGATGCTGGAGAACCAGGCTGGCCGCAAGGTGGTCCTCGGTGTGCGGCGGGGTGGCGCCTTGGTAGAGGTCGCGATCAAGCCGGCCCCGCGGGGCATCTCGACGAACATCACCTACCAAGACTGGGTGGACTGGAACCGGGCCACGGTCAATAAGTTAAGCGGCGACAGGCTCGGCTATGTCCATATCCGGGGTATGGACGCCCCTTCGCTCGACCAGTTCTTGGGCGAGATCCAAACGGAGCTGGACGGGAAGCAGGGGGTGGTCGTCGACGTCCGCTATAACGGCGGAGGCTTCACAAGCCACATCATCCTGAACGTCATGCGAAAGGAGCCCTGGCTCATCCGCACGGCGAGGGACCGGCCAGGGGTGAAGCTGAGTGAGAACAGCTACCGGGGCAACGCGCTGGAATTGCCGGCCGTCTGCCTTGCGAACCAGTACTCGTTCAGCAACGCGGAGATCTTCAGCGAGGGCTTCCGCCGCATGAAGCTCGGCCCGGTGGTGGGTGAGGACACCGCCGGCGGGGTCATCGGGACAAGTTCCTTGAGCTTGTGGGACGGCGGCACTGTGCGGGTCCCGGCTTCGGGGGCCTATACCATCGACGGCGAGAACCTTGAGCAGAACGGCCGTAAGCCGGACTTCCCGGTGCCTTTCGACCCGAACGCCTGGGCGGCGGGCCGCGACCCCATGCTGGAAAAGGCAGTCCAGGAGTTGATGAAGGTCAGAGAGCGGCGCTAAGTCGAACTCAAAACGGAGCAGCCGGGCCAGGCACCATGCCTGGCCCCCTTTCGTTTTTCGGTATCGAGGGCCTAGGACGCAGGAATCTTGAGCGCATAACGCTCATATAATAATAATGTGAGGAGTTCAACCATGCCAAACCGAAGCATCACCGTTTTCGACCCCGTCGCCGATATGGAGCGCTTTGGGAGCCTCTTCGACGCGTTCTTCCCGACCCGGGCGAACGCCAGCCGTTTCGCCCCGGAGGGCACGGGCATGCCGATCGACATCTTTGAGAAGGAGGGCAGCATCGTGGTGCGGGCCAGCGTCCCCGGAGTCCGACCGGAGAACGTCGAGGTCTCCATCGAGGGCCGCGTCCTCTCTATCCGCGGCCAGCTCAGCTTCGAAGAGGAGCACAAAGACGCCAAGGTTTATCGCCGCGAGATCACCTCGGGCACCTTTGCCCGTTCGGTCCGCTTGCCCGAGGACGTCGACGTCGAAAGGGTCGAGGCGACCTTCGAAAACGGCTTCGTGACGGTCACGATCCCGAAGACGGTCGAGAGCAAGCCGGCCGCGATCAAGGTTCCGGTGAAGCCGGCGACGGCCCAGCCGAGCAACAACTAAGGCGCTTGGAACGCTGACGCGAGGGCTCCCCGGCTCACCTGCCAGGGGGCCCTCACACGTCTTTGGCCATCAGGACGGCGTCCGCGACCTCGCGCATTGAGACGCGCTGGTTCATCGACTGGGTCTGGATGCGTCGGTAGGCTTCGGCCTCGCTGATCCCGTGCTTTTCCATCAGCACGCCCTTCGCCCTCTCGACCGCCTTGCGCGCCTCGATCCGTTCGTTCAAGTCCGTGACCTGGGTCAAGAGTTGCTGGTTCTGCTCGAACCGGGCGCGGGCGACTTCGATCGCGGGCGCAAGGTCCCCGGGCTTGAAGGGCTTGACCAGGTAGCCGAAGACCCCGGCTTCCTTGGCCTGTTCCACGAGCTCCCGGTCGGAATAGGCGGTGAGGAGCACGACGGGCGTCACGTTCTCATCTGTGAGGGTGGCGGCGGCCTTGATGCCGTCCATGTTCGGCATCTTCACGTCCATGACGCACACGTCTGGCCGCAACGCGCGCGCCTTTTCGACGGCGGCGGCGCCGTCCTCGGCTTCGTCCACCACCTCGTAACCCAGGTTCTCGAGCATCTGCTTGAGGTCAAGTCGAATGATAGGATCGTCGTCCGCGATGAGCACGCGCATAGTTCTGCCTCTCCGCCCAGCGGTGGCCCCGTAGGATACCGGCCCGGAAAAGGATAGACTGGCCCCATGAACGCCACATTGCGGGGCCTTCTCGAGGGGGCGATCGATTATGCTGGGCTCTTCCCTCCCGCGAAGCTCGACCTGCCGACCGCCTATCGGGAGTACCGCTCCCTGCTCTCCGGCCCGGACGGCTGGATCGTCAACCGATTCGTCTGCGGCGTCGGCTCGCTTCCCGACCTTGCGGGCCTCGTGGGCGAGCACGAAGAGGTTCTGGCGGTCGATGTGATCGGCACGCCTTTGGGGGCCGATCCTGGCGCCCGGGTGCGGGCTGACGCGGACTTGGTCTTGGCCGCGGCTGAGACGGGGAGGCTTGAGGTCGCGGGCTATGAAGTGCGGGTCGATCCGACCGCCGCCCACGCTGCAGGCGGCGCGCTCAAGAAGCTGGAGAAACTGATCGGCGAAGTTCCGATCTATGCCGAAGTCCCGTTCGGCGAAGGGCAGGTGGACGCGATGCAGGAGGTGATTTCCGCCTGGGACGAGGTCGGTTTCAAGGCCCGGACGGGTGGCACGTCTGCGGACCAGTTTCCAACCGTCGCAGACTTGGCCGCTTTTATCGCCGAGGTCGCCGCGTTGGAGGCCCCGTTCAAGTTCACTGCGGGCCTGCACGAGCCGCTCCGCTATTTGGACGTCGAACTGAACGTGAAGCGCCACGGTTTCCTCAACGCGATGGGTGCGGGGGCCCTGGCGGTGACGAACGACTTGAGCCAGCGTGAGATCGAGGAAGTGCTCGGCCTGGAGCAAGCGGAGGCGTTCGCCTTCTTCGAGGAAAAGGCCACGATCGGCGGCCACACCCTGACCCTGGACGGCATCGAGGAGTTCTGGGGGGTGTTCGGCGGGTTCGGTTCGTGCTCGGTCTCGGAGCCGATCGAAGGGCTGCGCCGAATGGGCGTGATGAAGGGGGCGCTGGCGTGAGCCGGTTCGTCGTTCCTGCCGAGGCTCGAAGTTGGGTGGAAGTCGAGCCGACTTCCCACTTCCCGATCCAGAACCTGCCCTTCGGGCTCGCCGTGACGCCCGAGAACGGCGAGGGGCTCGTCGTGGCGATCGGCGACCAGGCGATCGACCTTCAGGGCCTGGTCGCCCACGGCCTTCTCGATGAAGCGACCCCGTTCCTCGCCTACTTCGACGAGCTCGACCAGGGCGGGCTCTCCGACCTCCGTCGAGAGATTTACGACCTTCTGCGCGAGGACAACCCTGCCCTACGCGACGACAAGAAGGTGCGGAAGAAAGTGATGGTGCCGCGAGCGGAGCTGGAGATGATGGTGCCGATCTCGCCTCCCGCGTTCGTCGACTTCTACTCCGGGATCCACCACGCGGAGAACGTGGGCCGGATGTTCCGCCCGGACCAGCCGCCGCTCCTGCCGAACTACCGCTGGGTTCCGATCGGCTATAACGGCCGCGCGAGCAGCGTCGTGGTCAGCGGGACGAAGATCCAGCGGCCGAGCGGCCAGACCAAGGCGCCCGATGCGGACGCGCCCGCCTTCGGCCCGACAAAGGAGCTGGACTTCGAGCTCGAGATGGGCTACTACATCGCCGAGGGGCAGGAGCACGGCAAGAGGATCACCACGAGCAAGGCGGAAGGGCACATCCTCGGCCTCGTGATCGTGAACGACTGGAGCGCGCGCGACGTGCAACGCTGGGAGTATCAGCCGCTCGGCCCCTTCCTCAGCAAATCGTTCGCGACGACGGTCTCGCCGTGGGTGGTGACACTGGACGCACTGGAGCCTTTCCGCATCGAGGGCATGGCGCAAGACCCGCCCCCGCTCCCTCACCTGCGCGAGCACGGCCGCCCGCACTTCGACGTTCTACTCGAAGTTTGGCTTAAGACGGCCAGGGCCAAGCAACCGCAGCTGATAAGCCGCTCGAACATGGCCCACCTCTACTGGTCGCTAGGCCAGCAGATCGCCCACCAGACCTCGAACGGTACGCCGATCCAGGCGGGCGACCTTTACGCGACAGGCACGATCAGCGGCCCCGACGAGGGAACGGCAGGCTCTCTGCTCGAACTCTCCTGGAGGGGCCAGCAGCCCCTGACTATCGACGAGACGGGCGAGACGCGGACGTTCTTGGAAGACGGCGACACCGTGACGATCCGGGCCTATGCCGAAGGCGAGGGATTCCTCGTCGGGTTCGGCGATTGCTCCGGCAACGTGACCGCTTAGGGCCGCAAGGAAAGGGAAGACGCCTTCCCACGGTTTGCGAGAAGGCGTCTGGTCTGCCGGCCGAGCCCTACGGGAAGACGCGGAAGATGGCCTGGTCCACCCGGACTTCCCAGTTGTTGTTGGGCACCGGCTGGCTCGCGCGGTAAGCGAGGCGCATGCGCACCGTCCCTGAGCCCGGCGTGATGTAGGGGACGGGGTCGTTCACCGTAACGACTGTGTTGGAATCGGCCAGGGTCACCTGGCGCGTGTCCACCGTGTCGTACTGCTGGGTCTGGATGTTGAGCAGCTGCACCTTCTGCTGCACGCCGGTGGCGCTGCCGCTCGTCCAGAGGAAGAGCTCCAGTTTGCTGCCCGGCGCGATGACCGAGTTGCCGGTGACGTCGATTTGCACGGGCGACTCACTGTTGTTGACAGTGATGCCGGGGTTGGCGAGGTACCGGTTCCCGTCCTTGCGGAGGATCGAGGCGAGGTTGCCCGAGACCAATTGGCCGCGCGAGAGCTGCACATTGTTCGGGAACACGTTCGGGTTGAAGATCACGCTGGTATAGCCTTCCGGTTCGCCCGTGATCGTCGAGAGGTGGATGGGATAGACGTAGCGGTCGCTGATGCCCATCCCGAGGTAGTCGCCCAAGAAGGCGGGGCTCGCGGCGTCGCTCCGGAAGGACTGGGCGGTCAGCCGGAACTTGCCCCAGGTCGCGCCGTTGTCGTCACTGTACGCGTAGTCTTGGTCGAGAAACCCGTTGCTCGGGTTGTCGTTCTGCTGGACGTACTGCGAGTCGAACGCGAGGAGGTGCAGCCGGCCGTCTTTGGTGTACTCCACCCACGGGAAGTACATGTCGCCGATCGTCGCCAGGTCGCGGAAGGGCAGCCGTTGCGGGGTCGACCACGTCGTGCCCTGGTTGCTCGACCGCACCAGGTAGAGGTCGACGTTCCGGTTCCCGTTCACGATGTTCGTGGTGTCCGGGTAGACGATGGCGATGGTGCCGTCGACCGGGTTCACCGCCATCGAATGGAGCGGTGGCACGCGGTGGGCGCCCGCGAAGCGGCTGTTGGGCGATTCCGTGCTCCAAACGTCCATTCGGGTGGCCGCGCGGATGGCTCCGCTCCAAGTCTGGCCCCCGTCGAGCGAGCGGCGGAAGTCGACGCCCGTGCCGATGTTCCAATAGGTCGCGTAAAGCTCGCCGTTCGGGCCGATTCGGGGCAGGAAGCCGAGACCGGAGCCGAGCGAGATGGGCGCGGTCCACGTCGCGCCCAGGTCGTCCGACCAAATGACGCCTTGGTTATATGTGCAATAGAGCCGGGTCGTGTTGGGGTTCCCGGGACGCGGCCCTGCCGCCATCCAGCCCTTGTCGACCGAGCCGTTGATGCGGGCCATGACGGCCGGCTGATAGGTGTTGGCCCCCGGGTTCTTTCGGGCGACGTAGATGCCGCCGTTCGAGGCGAAGGCCATCGCGCCGACCCAGATCGTGTTGGTCCGGGCGTCGTAGGCGGTCATCGGGTCGCCTTCGACCGTCGCCTGGAACGCGCTGGGCGGCCGGACGGTGACGTGGGTCCACGTCTGGCCTCCGTCGTTGCTCGTGGGAAACGCGGAGCGTATCCCGCCAGGGACGTACTCGTTAAAGCCGCCGACGACTTCCAGGCCGTCTGCGGTGGCGGCGCCCGTCGTCTCGTTGTCATTGGTCGCGCTGTTGTTCAGCGTGATGCGCACCGGCGCAGGGACCACCGGGTCCTGGGCGAAGACCGAAGCGGCCGCGAGGGACGCCAGGGCAAGGGTCAGGTTAAGCCTCGTGTTCATGGTCTTGTCTCTCACGCCTTCTTCGAAGCCTCGCGCAACAGCCCCTCGAACTGGGCGGGTATGTCTTGGCGCAGGCCCTTGGCCTTGTTCAGGTAAGTCCAGGCGGCGTCATAGTCCTCCGCGAAGTAGCTGGCCAAGGCCATGCGGGCGAAGGTGTCTTTATAGGTCGGGGTGAGGGACACGACCCCGCGCCATTGGGCCACGGCCCCGCGATAGTCGCCGTCCATCTGGGCCACGAGGCCAAGCTGGTAGCCGGCCTCCAAGTTCTTGGCGTCCTTGGCCAGCGCCGTGCGGTAGGCGGCCTTGGCGTGGTCGGTCTTTCCTTCCAGGAGGAACGCGTTGCCCATCCCGACATAGGCGGGGGCATAGGAGGGGTCCGCAAGCACCGCGTCCCGGTAGGCGCCGACGCTGAGGAACCACGAGTTCTCGATCTGGTAGACCTCGTCCGCCTTGGCGGTGAGGTTGATGGCTTTGGCGCGGTCCGCCGGTTGGTTTGTCTGGGTTCGGACCAGGTTCGTGATCACGAGCCCGCGGGTGGCGTCGGCCATCCGCTGTTCCTCAAGTTTCTCTTTGGGCGATTCGACCGGGGTGGCGCCGCCCCGGCCGTGCGGCTGGATGCGCGCCACTTCGCCGGTGCCGCAGCCGGCGATCGCCAGCCCCAGCGGCAACAACAAGGCAAGAAGTCTGTTCATGTAGCTCCCTCCATAAGCGTGCGGCCAGGGGCCGCCGCCACAGCGACAGTATAAGGGGATCAGGCCGCGAACGCGGTGCATGGCGGGGAAGATTCGCCCCCTTCCCGCCACCATCTGGTAATTGCGCCTGTTTTTCTACAGCTTGGCGAGCGCGCCCTCGCCGTTGCGGACGAAGACGATCTCGCCCGCTCCTTCCTTCTTCTTTTCGCGGAGGGTGAGGGTCGACCTGTCTGGCGCGACGGCCAACTCCAACGGCTCGGTCTTGGTGCTCATCCTGGCCCCGTTGTGTTCGGTCACGGCCCTGGCGCCCATGCCCATGAGCTTGGTCGGCGTCAGGGTCAGCTTGCTCCCCGAAAGCTTCCACTCGCCCTCCATCGGGAAAAACGCCAACTGCAGGGAGAAGGTCTTGTCCTTCCTGAGTTCCAGGTCGAAGCTCATGGCTTCGGCCGCGCTGAGTTTGTCCTCCGGCCTGTTCCCTAGGGATTGGGGCACCTCCAGCTTTCCTTGCCAGCGTCCCGCCAGCGAGGCTGGGCGGGTGCTGCCGTGCGGGTCACGGCAAGCATGTTCCGTTTGGACGCCATAAGGACCCTGACAACTTCCTGAGAGCGGGAGGCGACCGGTAAAATCGCGCCCCGATGGACTACCGGCGACAGCGCCTTTCCGACCTCTTCTCGGCTTCGCCCGGAACTCTGGCCACCGCCTTCGGTTGGGTGAAGACCAAGCGCGAGAGTAAAGGGGTCGCCTTTGTCCAGCTTAACGACGGGTCGACTTACGCCGACCTCCAGGTGGTGGTGGAGGCGGGCACGCTGCCGGAGGAGGCCATGCGCCAGGTCACGACCGGCGCCTCGGTCCGCTTCGAAGGCGAGATCGTGGAGTCGCCCGGCTCTGGCCAGTCCGTGGAACTGAAGGCCACTGCGGTCGAGGTTTATGGCGAGGCAGACCCGGCCAGCTATCCCTTGCAGAAGAAGGGGGCGACCATGGAGTTCTTGCGCGAGATCGCCCACTTGCGCATGCGCGGCAACACGTTCGGCGCGGTGACGCGGATCCGGGCGCGGGCGGCGTGGGCCGTCCACGAGTTCTTCCAGAAGCGGGGCTTCTCCTGGATCCACACGCCCATCATCACGGCGAGCGATTGCGAGGGGGCGGGCGCGATGTTCGCGGTCACGACCCTTGCCGAGGCGGTCGGGCATGGGAGCGAGGCGACGATGCGGCTCAAGAGCACGAGCTTCGCCGACGACTTTTTCGGCAAGCCCGCGTACCTTACGGTCAGCGGCCAGCTAAACGTGGAGACTTACGCGCTTGGCATGACGAACGTTTATACGTTCGGGCCGACCTTCCGCGCGGAGAATTCGAACACCCCCCGCCACCTCGCCGAATTCTGGATGATCGAGCCGGAGATGGCGTTTTGCTCGATCGAAGGAGACATGAACCTTGCCGAGGAATTCGTCCGCGAGGTTATCGGGGACGTGATGGAGAACTGCCCGGCAGACCTTGAGTTTTTCGATAAGAGGATCGAGCCCGAACTCTTGACGACGTTACGGCACGTCGTTGAGAGCGGTTTCGAGCGGATGACTTACACCGAGGCGGTGAAGATGCTCGAAGCGAGCGGCGAAAACTTTGAGTTTCCGGTCGGCTGGGGATGCGACTTACAGAGCGAGCATGAGCGCTGGTTAACTGAGAAGAAGGTGGGGCGGCCTGTGATCCTTACCGATTATCCGCGCGAGATCAAAGCCTTTTACATGTACAACAACGATGACGGCAAGACTGTGCGCGCGATGGACGTCCTTGTGCCGCGCATCGGGGAGCTGATCGGGGGCTCGCAGCGCGAAGACAGGCTCGCCGTACTTGAGGAGCGGATCGAGGAGCAAGGTTTGGACAAGGCGGCATACTGGTGGTATCTCGACTTGCGCCGGTTCGGATCGGTACCGCACGCGGGCTTTGGCCTCGGGTTCGAGCGCCTGATCATGTACCTCACGGGGATGAAGAACATCCGCGACGTGATCCCGTTCCACCGGACGCCGGGCTCGGCCGAGTTCTAACCCGTAGCCTTCATAGCGGCGCGCCACTCTTTAAGGCCGGCGAAGCACATCCCGAGGAGCACAAGGCTCAGAAACGACGTCAGCTCCAGACCTTTATAGATGTAGATCGCGACGTACATGCAATTGGTCACGATCCAAAGGTGCCAGTTCTCATAAAGCTTGCGTGCCTGCATGAACTGGCCCGCCAAACTTAGCCCGGTCGTCAGGGAGTCCCAGAACGGCAGAGTCCCGGGAATGAGCGCGAGCCGCGCATACCCCAACCCCGTCGCGACCGCGACAAAAATGGCAAGCCCCAACGCCATCGACCCAGAGGTGCGCCTCACGCGCAAGTGTTCGCCTTGTTCGCCGCCCTTTAGCCACCAGTACCATCCCAGAATGCTGAGCGCGACGTAAACGAATTGCAGTCCCGAGTCAGCAAAGAGTTTGTACTCATAAAAGACGTAAGCGTACATGAGCGAGGAGAGGATCGCGAACGCCCAGTTCCATACGTTCTGCCGCACGAGCAAGACGATCCACCACGCCGCGAAGACGAACGCAACCGCCTCCGCCCACCCTGTCTCCAGGAAAGGAAAAGTCGCGCACGCCCAAACGAAGACCGCGCTGAGTGCGACCCCAAGCCCGACCCACAAGCGCCCCATCCCGGCCACGTTACCGAAGTGTCCGCGAGGTCGGCGGACCGAGTAAAGTCCCGACAATGAAACGCGCTTGGGCCTGTGGCCTCCTCTTGCTGGTTTGCGGCGTCGGTTGCCAAACCAACGGGGGCGAGCCTTCTGGCGAGGTCGAAGTCGAGCATCCGGCCATGGGAGAGAGCGCGCCGCCCGCTTCCAGCGGGGGCACGGTGCAGATTCAGACCGGTGGGGCGGGAGGCGTGGCCCCCGTGACCGGCGCCGAGAATGTCCAGGGCGCAGGCAGCGGTGGCGGGGGCGGAGTCGGCCAAGCGGCTAAGGACGCGGCCCGGAATGCCGCCGCCCAAGGCGGGGGAAGCAGTCTCGACCAAGCGGAGAGCGACTGACGGTCTTCGACTGACGGGACTGACGAACTGTCGTTGGGGCGGCGAACGGGTCTCGAACCCGCGACCTCCAGAATCACAATCTGGCGCTCTAACCTACTGAGCTACCGCCGCCGTGTGGGTGAGTGAGTATATCCGTTAGAACCCAGGGGCGAGAGACCGGCCCTTTGCCCCTGGGGCTTCGCCCTCCCGAGCTTCGTCCATACTTCCGAGAAGATGCCGTGCTTGCCGTTCCGACCCGGGGTAGCCGGCTGTGACGAGGCAGGAAGAGGCCCCCTTGCCGGCCCGGTGGTCTGCGCGGCGGTGGTGCTCCGGCGCGGATTCGACGCGGAAGGCATCGACGATTCCAAGCGCCTCGACCCTGACAGGCGGCTTGAGCTGGCGGAGCGCATCCGCACCGGTTCCGCGTGTTGGGCGGTGGAGTTCATCGACGTCGCCGAGGTTGATGACCTCAACATTCTCTGGGCCTCGATGACGGGGATGGCTCGCGCCCTGGCCAAGCTCCAACCGTGTCCCAAGAAGGCGGTCGTCGACGGCAACATCGTGCCTCCCGGTGCGCCCTGTGAGTGCAAGGCGATCGTGGGCGGAGACGGAAAGAACGCCGCGATCGCGGCTGCGTCCATCCTGGCCAAGACCGCACGCGACCAGTACATGGCGGAGATGGGCGGGCTCTATCCGGAGTACGGCTTCGAGCGCCACTTTGGCTATCCGACACCGGAGCACCTCGAGGCCCTGCGAGCGCACGGGCCCTGCCCGATCCATCGCCGCTCATTCACCCGCATCCGGGAGATGATCGAGCAACCATGCCTAACCTTCGTCGACTAGGGGCCCAGCACGAGGACAGGGCGGCGCAGCACCTTTTGGACATGGGCTACTCATTGGTCGCCCGCAGGGTGAAGACCCGCTCCGGCGAGATCGACATCATCGCGCTGGATGGGGAGACGCTCGTCTTCGTCGAGGTGAAGTTCCGCGAGCGCGGGATACCCGAGGCCGCCCTAGACGCGACCAAGGAGCGCCGCTTCCATGCCGCTGTGGAGGAATATCTGGCCAAGTCTGGCTCGGCCGACCGTCCGACGCGCTACGATTTCATCGCAGTCACGCCGGAAGCGATTCGGCACTATCCGGGCTCGTTCCGGGGTTAAGCGTCGCCGCCCGTGCGAGTTGCTTCTTGCGTCGTTTCGCCCGGTACATGCTTGCGTCCGCCCGCTTGAAGACGGTGTGGGGGTTGGGGGTCGCGTGGGCATAGCCCAGCGTCGCGTCCAGGTGCAGGGCCGTGCCTTCGACGATGGCCTCGACTTTCAGCACGTGGCGCAGGCGTTCCGCCGTCTCGATGAGGTCGCCCTCGCCGATCTCCGGCAAGAGGGCCGCGAACTCGTCGCCGCCAAACCGAGCGAGCAAGTCGTGGCCGCGCAACGATTGGCGGAGCCGTTCCGCAAAAATCTTCAGGGCCGCATCGCCGGCCACGTGCCCGTGCGTGTCGTTGATCTTCTTGAACTGGTCCATGTCCACCACGATCACGCCATAGTCGCCGCCGCTGCTCTCTTCGAGCCTCCGAAGCCCTTCGTTGAAGGCGCGGCGGTTGAGCAGCCCGGTGACCGGGTCTTCCTCGGCAAGCCGGGTCATGCGTCGCATTTCCTCGACCAAAGCCGTGCCCAGACTGCCGGAGATCGACATGTCGGTGACGATCCCGAGCTCGGACCCGTCAGAGAGCAGGCGTCTCGCGATGCGCACCTGGCGTCGCTGGCCCGACTTCGAAATGAGCTCTGCGTCCAGTCCGACCCGTTCCAAGAACGTGTGGACGCTCGCCCTCCAGGCACGACGCCCCCGTCCAAGCCAAGAGGGCCGGGTTCGCGAACCGCACGGTGCCACGGGAATCGGAGACGTAGACCCCTTGCTGGCATTCGGCAAGGAGAAAGGCGACGTCGTCCGGTTGGAGCAACGCCCGGCATTCCCGACTTCCCGCAGGGGAGTCCGTCGTCTTCGTGTCGAAAGCCATTAACGAGGTCTCTGCAGTTAGACGTTTATTACGTCGGCTTTCGTTGAGTGCCGTAGGGCGGATGTCTTAATGGACGTGCGCCCCTTCGGGAGCCTCTCTTTCAGGTTCAAGAAGGATCGCGGTGCCGTCGACGTCGTCGGCGGCCAAGAGCATGCCCTGGCTCTCCATTCCCATCAGCTTAGCGGGCTTGAGGTTGGCGACCACCACGACTTGCCGGCCGACCATATCGACGGGTTTGTAACGCTTGGCGATCCCCGCCAAAATCTGCCTCCGCTCCTCGCCGATCATCACCCCGAGCTTCAGGAGCTTTTCGCTGCCGGGGACGGGCTCCGCCTCGATCACCCGGCCGATCTGGAGCTTCACCTTCATCACGTCCGTGATCTCGATCTCGGCGGGCGGCTCGAACTTCGCCTTCTTGGTGGGCTTTTCTCCGGAGCCCCCCCCTCGGTTCTGAGGGGATGGTTCGTGCCCCGCGGAACTGAGGGGGGGGTTGGGGGGGGAGACGGGCGGTCCGGGCTTCTTCTCAAGGCGCGGGAACATCGGCTTCGGCGTACCCAGGTCGTGTCCGGCCGGGATCCGGCCCTCATTGCCCACCTGGGCCCAGGAAAGGGTCGGAGCGAGTCCCAGCTGCGCCGCCACCGCGTCTGAAGCGCCTGGGACGAACGGCCGGAGCAGCCCTTCCGAGGCGTAAAGGCAGTAGACCATTGACTTCACGACGGGCCCAAGCCTCGGGTCGCCCGCCTTGGCCAGCGCCCAGGGCGCCCAGGTGTCGATCTGCTTGTTCAGGAACTGCACGACCTTCATCGCTGAGTCGAGGGCCTCGTCCAGGCGGTGCGCGTCCATGCCCTTCTCGACCGCCGCTTTGGCGCTCGCCACCGCCTCCAGCGCCTCCGGCTCGACGTCCGCGTCCGGCACCTTTCCGGCAACAAACTTATGGGCCATGCTCAGCGACCGGTTGAGGGCGTTGCCGAGGTCGTTGGCCAAGTCGGTGTTGTACGTCCGCTCGATTTCGAACATGGTGAAGTTTGTGTCGCTCTCGAAAGGCAGCAGCCGGGCCAGGCAGAAGCGCAACGCGTCTACGGCAAGCCGCCGCTCACAACCTGCTTCCTCGAAGAAGGCGACGAGCTCCTCGGAGCGCAGAACGTTCCCCTTGGACTTGCTCATCTTCGCGTCGTTGAAGGTGAACCAGCCGTGCGCCACGACCGACTTCGGTAGCGGCAGTCCCGCACCCATCAGCATCGCGGGCCAGAGCGTCGCATGGAACCGCGTGAAGATCTCCTTGGCCATCCAGTGCACGTCGGCGGGCCAGGTCTGGTCCCAGTCCGTCGCGTCCGGCCAGCCGGTCGCGGCGAGGTAGTTGATCAGGGCGTCGAACCAGACGTAGATGACCTTCGACTCGTCGCCCGGCACGGGGATGCCCCAGCCTGGGTTCGCCCGCGTGACGCAAAGGTCGCGCAACCCCTGCTTGATGAAGCTCACGACCTCGTTCCGCCGCCCCTCGGGGAGCAGGAACTGCGGGTCGCCCTCGATCTTCTCCAGCAGCCGATCGCCGAAGGCGGAGAGCCGGAAGAAGTCGTTCTCCTCGCTCACCCACCGCACTTCGTTGCCGTCCGGGCTCTTACCGTCGACGAGGTCGCTCTCCTTGACGAAGGTCTCTGCGCTCACGTCGTACCAGCCTTCGTACGTGTCCGTGTAGATATGCCCGTTCTCTCGCAAGATCTCGAAGAGCCGCTGTGCCGCCCGCTTATGCTCGGGCGAGGTCGTCCGCATGAAGACGTCGTAGTCGATGTCGAGAAGGCTCGCCGCGTCGCGGAACGTCTGGCTGATCCGGTCCACAAAGACCATCGGATCCTCCCCCGCTGCCTCCGCCGCCTCCTTCACCTTCAGCCCGTTCTCGTCGGTGCCGGTGAGGAACACGACCTCGTCGCCCTGCATCCGCCGATAGCGCTTCTCGACGTCGCAGACGAGCATCGTGAGCGCATGCCCGACGTGGGGCGTGCTGTTCACGTAGTAGATCGGGGTCGTGACGTAATAGCGCTTGGGCATGGCGGAACTCAAGTGTACTTCTCCCACCCTCCCCGCCCCGTGGGCGCAGGCTGTTCAGAGGTCGGTGTCAGCCGCCCGGAGGGACCCTGCGCTCCCGAGAGTTCCCGCTTTCTTCGCAGGGTCTGTCGCCTGCTGGCGTATGGGCCGGACAACCTGCGACTACAGGTTTGCAAACCCGGGTTCGTGGCGACCCGTAGGCGCAGGCTGTTCGGAGGTCGGCGTCAGCCGCCCGGAGGACCCTGCGCTCCCGAGAGTTCCCGCTTTCTTCGCAGGGTCTGTCGCCTGCTGGCGCATGCGACGGACAACCTGCGGCTACAGGTTTGCAGACCCGGGTTCATGGCGACCCGTAGGCGCAGGCTGTTCGGAGGTCGGCGTCAGCCGCCCGGAGGGACCCTGCGCTCCCGAGAGTTCCCGCTTTCTTCGCAGGGTCTGTCGCCTGCTGGCGCATGCGACGGACAACCTGCGGCTACAGTCCCCGGGGCGGGGATTCAGCGATTCCCAGTGAATATCCTTGCAATAAAACGTGACCTTTCGACCCCCGTCTGTTGTAGGATCAATGAGGACGGGGCTTGGGGGCAGGGGCTAAGCCCTGCCTTGTGGCCAAGTCTGGTGCAGGAACCTAACATGAACTGGATACGATGGACGGCGGCGGCGGCTGCCGCGGCCGCGCTCGCCGGCTGCTTTTTAAGGACAAACTTAGGATCGGAGGAGACGGGCGGCGGAGGCGCCAGCCCGATCGAGAACTACAAGGAGGCACGCATGCGCGATGCTCTGCGCGGTCTCGACTTCTCTACCGGCAAAGTGACGCTCACGGCCGAGGCGGCCAAGATCGCCCCGCGCGGATCGCTCGCCGACGGCGCACGACTTGCCGCCGAAGCCGACCGCGTCTTCGAGACCAACGACTTCCCTGCCGCGATCGAGGCCTATAAGAAGGCGGTCATCGTGGCCCCTGGGCGGGCGGAGACTTACCTCGGCCTCGCCCAAGCGCTGGTGCCGAAGGGCCGCAGCGCCGAGGCCGAGGCTGCGGTCCGCACCGCCGTTTCGCTCTCGCCGAAGAACCTGGACGCCCGCCTGGCCTGGGCCAGGCTCGTCGACGCCAAGGGCGACGCCGAGGCGACGGTCGCGGCATGGAGCGCCCTCCTCGCGGTGGACGGAACCATTGCGGAGGCCCACGACCGATTGGCCATCGCCACCTATTACCGCGGTGACGCCCATGGCGCCCTCAAGCACATCGAGGCTTGTGAGAGGCTCGGCGGCGCGGTGCCCGCGCACTTCAAGGACCTCGTCCGGTCGGAGGCCGGCACCACCAAGCCGTGAGGCAAGGGGACTGAACGCACTATGGAACGAAGATTATCCACCCGCCGCCGACTTCTCACGGCCGCACTCGCGACTTGCGCCGGCCTTGTCTCGGCCCAGTCCGTCTTAATCGGCCCGCCTGTCCGGACGGACACGGGCAGGGGCACCTTCGCCGCGAACGAGATGAGCGCGGCCTCGGTGGGCGCCCTAGGCAACGAGATCGTCACGTCCTGGAACGACTGGAGCGAGAGCACCGGGTCCGAAGTGATCCGTTGTGGCGTCGGCGTCAGCTCGGACGGCGGCGCCACTTGGGCCGACTTCACCCTGCGCCCGCCAACTGCGAACCGGTCCGGCGTCGAAGGGGACCCGTTCACGATCTACGACTACCGCACCGGCAACACATGGGCCGGAGCGATCAGCTTTGCGAGTAACGGCGGCGTCTACCTCGCGCGCAAGACCCCTGGAGTGAACGCATTCGACGCACCGGTCATGGTGCAGGCGAACGGCGGCACAGACAAGGTTTGGGGCGCCGCCGGGATCGTCCCCGGCGATCCGAACAGCACGCGGCTCTACGTGGCTTACAACCTTGGCGTGGCACGGTCGAACGACCTGGGCTTGACCTGGCTGGCGCCGGTCTCGCTCGGCTCGGGCCTGGGCTTCAACCCCCGTGTCGGGCCGGAGGGCAACGTCTACGTCTCCTTCTGGAACTTCTCGAACCAAACGTTCCAGCTCCGGCGCAGCACCAACGGGGGAGTCAGCTACCTGGCCGCCCAGACCCTGCTGACCCGCGTCGGGACTTGGGGGACCGAGGACTGCCCGATTATCCCGGGCAACTTCCGCGTGCCCGCCATTCCGTCGATCGCGGTGGACCCCGTGACGGGCGCGGTCTATGCGGTCTCGCCCGACTCGGGCAACCTGGTCGGCTCGAACCGGAACTGCGACCTCTTCTTCCAGAAGTCGACGGACGGCGGGGCGACCTTCACCTCTCCCGCGCCGCTCTTCCGCAACACGAGCATCAGCCGAGACCACTTCTTCCCCTGGGTCGAGGTGGACCGCACGGGCCGCATCCACTTGCTCTACTACAGCACCGAGTCGACGCCCCAAAACGACAACAACACGGCAAGCTGCATCACGGAGGCCTACTACTCCTACAGCGACGACCAAGGGGCGACGTGGTCGCGCGAGATCCTGACGAACTTCAAGTTCGACATGATGAACGACGGCCTTAACCGGGCCATGGCGTTCTACGGCGACTATCTCGGCATGGGTTGGGGCGGCCAGCGCGTCTATCCCAACTACGTCGCCAGCTGGCCGAACAACGATCCGGACAGCTACGTCAATGTTGTGATCAACCCGTTCACGGCGCCGACGGTGGCCGGCACGAACGGGGGGATCCAGATCGCGGGGAACGTGGACTCGCTCTGCCAGACCGATGGGAACCGCTTCGAGGTCCGGAACGCTCCGGCCTTTGGCCCGACCGGCCCGAACGCGGGGTGCACGGCGACCTTCGTCACCGGTGTGACCCAGGTCGCTTCGCTCGAGGTGGACTTGACGAGCTCGGTCACGGCCGTGCCGCCTTCCTCCATCACCCAGAAGATCGAGCTGCTCAACGTGCAGACGAACCAGTGGGAGACGATCGACACCCGCTCGGCATCGGGGACCGAGACGCGCATCACGGTTCCCGCGGGGGCGAGTCCCGCCCGCTTCTTCGATGCGGCGACCCGGACTGTGAGGGCTCGCGTGGGTTGGCGCCAAAGCGGCATCCTCGCAGGGCCGAACTGGACGGCGAGGATCGACCGGTTCCACGTTAACGGGCGGAGATAGCGCGACTCGCAGGCGCGCACCCTCGCTCTTGGGGGTGCGCGCCACGCCCCTTGTTCAAAGGCTTCCGAGCCATTCCTTCGTGGCCCGGGGCGAGCCCAGCCGCACCACGACCCTGCCCTCGGCTTCCAGGGCCTCGGCCAGCGCCAAGGTCGACTGCCGGTTTCGGCGGTGTTGGGTCACGATCCACAGCAAGAGCGACTTGCGGCTGAAGAAGGTGTTCGCTAGGCTCTCGCGGTTGCCGTTGCACACGGTCTCGCCGGACACCGCCCGCCGGACACACCGCAGAAGGCAGCGTCCCAGGGGGATGTGGATAGGAAAGTCCAGCCAGACCAGGGCGTCGAGGCGGCTGGCCCAGATGTGGCGGAACTTCGAATAGCTCCCCGACACGATCCACTCGTCTTCTTGGGCGACCTCCGCCATGACCGCGGACATGCGATCAGGGTTCGGCGTCCAGCCGGGGTCCCAATAGATCTCGTCGAGTTCCACGAGGGGGATGCCGAGGCGGTCGCTCAGAGCCCGGGCCAGAGTGGATTTTCCCACGCTGGAGATGCCCGTGACCTGAATGCGGCGTGCGCCGTTCAGATGCGGCGCAGGGCGTCTCCGATAAGCCATCCCACAAGCGACCCGATATAGACGAGGTTCCCCCCGAAGACGAGGTTCTGCATGCCGAGAGTCCCGGACCGGAACATGCCGAAGAGGCCGAACAGCACGGTCACCGCGCCGACCGCGCCGAGCAGGAGCGAGAGCGAGCGGTTAAAGGTCTGCTGCCGCGTCCCGACGACAAAGTAGACGGCCGCCGCGAGCCAATACGAGACCAGCGAAAGGAGGGCCAGGGCGACGGCAGGAGGCAGGGTCATCGTGGCGCTGCCGCTCACGGCCCGGTACTTGGCGATGGCGCCGGAGGCGGCGAGCCCCGCGCCCAGGACGACGCCCGCCACCGGCAGCATGGCGATGACGCTGGCCGTCCACTCCGTGACCAAGGGCAGGCGCAAGGCCTGGTCCTGGGCGAAGAACGTATAGATCGCGGCCCCGAGAACGAGGCCGATGGAGACCACGAGCGGCGCCGCGTTGACTTCCGGCAAGTCCGTGAGGGTGGGGCGATAGTTTGCGGCGGGGTCGTTCAACGCGACCATGACCTCTTCGTACTTGCGTTGATAGATGGGGTTGGCGGGTTCGTACTGGGCCGCGTAGCCGTAGTTCTCCAGCGCCTTCTTGAGGTTGCCACGGTAGCGGGCGACGTCCCCGAGCACGGCATAGGGCACGGGCTGCCTGCTCTCTTGTTGGAGCATCTTGAGGGCTTCTTGTTCCGCCTCGATGAAGCGCCCTTGGTTGACGAGGGCGGTGACGTGGCGGACGGCCTCTTGGTCGATATGGGTCCGAGGGGCTTGGTCGCGCATGCGCTCTTCGGCCAGACGCATGAGCCGCTCCTCTTCCTCGCGCTCCTTCTGGCGGCGTCGCCGCTCCTTCTCTGCCTCGCTGTTCTTGTTGAGGATGGCGTCGTAGGCGGTCTTCCGACGATCGTCGGTCAGCACTTCGTAAGCCTCTTGAATGGCCCGGAACCGGTCCTGCGCGTCCGGCCGGCTGGAAACGTCGGGGTGTTCCTCTCGGGCCAGCCGACGATAGGCGGCCTTGACGTCCTCCACGGACGCGCCCCACTTGAGGCCCAAAGTGTCGTAGTGCGTCCGCACAGCTTCTAATACCCTGACGGGGGCGGCAGAGGTTTGGGCGTGCGCAAATCTCTGGCGAGCTTCAGATTAATTTGGTCGTTAAGCCCTTACCCGTTCGCTTGCCCCATCATCCCGCCGAAGTAGCCCGAATAGAAGGTGAACAGGATGTAGAGCACGTAGATCGCGACGATCAGGAGCGTTATGACGCCAAAGACCTTGGTGGCTTGTTGGGCGCGGATCTGGCCCTCTTCCTCGTAGTACTCGGCCACTTTTGTGAGCATCTGGTCGAGCTGGCCCGTGGTCTCGCCCGTGCGGGTCATATCCAGCACGATGCGGCTGAACCCGCCGGTGGCGGCGAAGGTCTCGGTGATCCCGGCCCCCGACTCCAGGCGCTGGGCGGCGGGATAGATCTTTGACCGCACGGCCTCGTTCCCGCAGGCGTCGGCGGCAAGCTTCACGGCGACGGGGATGGCCACGCCCCCTTTGTAGAGCGCCCCGAAGGCGCGTCCGAACTTGGCCATGGCAAAGCCGTTCACCATGCTCCCGAACCAGGGCAGGACGACCAAGATCGAGTCCACCGTGTGTTTCACGGCAGGGATTCGCAAGCCCCACCGGACAAAGATGAACCAGGCGGCGAAGAAGACCGTTGCCCCGATCCAGATGAAGGTCGGCGTGGGAAGCCCCTGCCTCCCCGGGGCAACGCTTGCGATCACCGCGTTGGCCGCCAGGATGATGAGGATGGAGAAGAAAACGGTCACCTTTGGCCAAAAGGTCTCGCGGCGGATCATGTTGCGCAGGGCGATGTCCCGCTCCAAGTAGTCGGCGATGAGCTTGAACTGCTCGTCCAGCATGCCGCCTTGTTCCCCCACCCGCACGAGGCTCAGGATGAGCGGCGAGAAGACTTCGGGGTAGCGCTGGAAGCCGACGCTCATCGGCCGGCCGGCGACGACGTGGTCTCGGGTCTCGCGGAGCACGGTGCGGAGCTTCGGGCTGGTGGTGCTGTGGCTCAGGGTGTCCAAGGCGTCCGACGGGTTGATGCCCGCGTGCATCATGGAGGAGAGCTGGCGGAAGAAGAAGTGGAGCGAGGTGAGCGGCACTTGGCCGACAAGCGGCCCCGCGACGTCGGTGACGAACCGGCTCCTCGGGGTGGTGGGGGGCGCTTCCTGTGGGGCGACGCCCTCGGTCTGCGGCGCGGCGGGGGAGGCGGGGCGCGGCTCTTCTGGCATGACCGCGACGGCGAGCGAGGTCACCTGTAGGCCCTGGGTGACCAGCGACCGTGCCGCCGCGTCCATGGATGCGCCATGGACGGTGCCGTTGACCGTGCGGCCTTCCGGGTTGGTCGCGCTGTACTCGAAGATCGGCATCGTTCCCTCGTCTGTTATCGGCTGAAAGGCGCGTCTATTCTCCCTCGGTTCCTTTGAGGGCCGCGTTGATCACGCCCTGGTAGTAGCCGCCGTAGAAAGTGGTGAGCGCGACCAAGACCAAGAGGCCCGTCAGGACCGCCGCCGAGGTCATGAACGTGACGAGCCGGGCTTTGGCCCAAACCGCCTGCTTTTCCTCGGCCGAGCGGACGAGGTGGCGGAAGGCGTCGGGGAGGGTCCCCGTGAACTCGGCGTTCGCCACGACGTGGCTCTCCTCCGCGCCGAGCACCCGCGCCCTCTGGAGGATCTGGGCGTAGGGGGTCTGTTCGCCCGCTCCTTGCAGCCCGCTAAGCAGACGGTCGCGGAAGGCCGTGTTCGGCACGGCGCCGGCCGCAAGCCGCCACGCCAGGGCAGGGTGCAGCCCTGCGGCCGAGAGCCGCTCCAGGTGCCGGTTGAACGCGGCCAGGTTCTGCTGCTTGGCGAAATGGCCGAAAACGGGGAGCGCCAGACCGATCCGGTGGCGGAGCGAGAGCTGTCCGCGCTGCTTCATGGCCCAGCGCACGAGCAGGTACAGGGCGAAGCCACCGACCATCATCCAGACCGGCCAGCCGAAAAACGCCCTCCAAGCCTCACGGAAGAGGATATCGAGGCGGACGTCGGCGCTGTCCGCGCCCCCGTTTACGATCTCGTCCGTCATCACGACGCTGGCCTTTGTCCAGGTCACCGCGAGGGGGATGCCGATTAAGCCCGCGATCAAGACCTCTGCCCGCAGAAGGCGCGAGTGGAGCCCGACGACGGAGGCGTCCCGATAGCGTTCCTCGAGCTCGCGGCAGGTCTCGGGCAGGTAGCCGCCCGCTTCCGCGGCGGCGATGGCGCCGACCGTGCCCGGGGCGAAGATGTCCGGATAGCGGGCCATTCCGCTGCTCAGGCTTCCCTTCTCGGCGGTCTCGCGGGCGATCTCGGTGAGCGCACCCCGCAGGTGGGGACGCCTTTCCTGGTCTGCCAGCCGGGAGACGGCGAGGGACGGGGCGACGCCCGCGTTCCAGAGCGAGGCCAGCTGGGCGAAGAGGAACGAGAGGTGCCGGTTCGAAACCTTCGGGGTGCGGACCGCCGTCGGTTGGGGCCGGTCCGCCGTCGGCTGGACTGCCGCGGGCCGGACGGCGGGAGCGGCGGTGAGCCGGGGCTTTGTCGCTGGGGCCGGGGCTGGGGCCGATTGGGTGGCGATGGCGATGCGCGAGACCCGCACGCCCTGGCGCGATAGCTGGGCGACCGCGGCGTTCGCGTCGCTCGCCGTGATCTGCCCCTCGCGGGGAGACCCGACGACATCAGAGCCTTCGAAACGGAACGTCGGCATCGGCAACCTTCTGGACGTCTTGTTGAGACACCTCGTCGCGGCGCAAGAGTTCGAGCGCGGAGCCCCAACCGGGAATCCAAGCGTCCGGCGCGATCTCCACCAAGGGCAGGAGCACGAAACGCCGCTCGGCCGCCCGGGGGTGCGGGAGCCAAAGCCGCGCCGAACGCAGAAGCAGCGCGCCATAGAGGATGATGTCGAGGTCCAGCTCGCGGGGGCCGTTCGCTTCTCGGGTGCGCCTTCCCAGCCCATGCTCCACCGCCTTCAGTTTTTTCAGCAGTGCGTAGGGGCCGATCTTGGTGTGGCCGGTAAGGACGGCGTTGTAAAAGCTTGGCTGCGCTTCGAGGTACATCGGTGCGGACTCGTAAAGGCTCGAGACCCTCTCGACCCGCACGAACTGGGAGATGCGGCCGAGGGCGGCCACCATCTGCGTGCGGCGGTCGCCCAGGTTCGCGCCGAGCGCGATGACGACGGGGGTCATGGTTTGGCGGGCAGCCCCAGCCCCTCACGTTTCGGCGCGCGTTCCATAAGGCTGTTGACGGCGGAGCGGACGTCATACCGCCCTTCCATAACGCCCTGGACGACCTCCATGATCGGCGCCTCGACTTCGAGCCGTTTCGTGAGTTCCAGGCCGTGGGCGGTCGTGGTGACGCCCTCGGCGACTTGGCCGATTTCTTCGAGGAGGCTGTCAAGGCCCCGCCCTTGCCCCAATCCAAGGCCGACCCGGTAGTTGCGGCTCAGGCGCGAGTTCGCGGTGGCGAAGAGGTCGCCGACCCCGGCGATGCCGATGAACGTCTCTAGCTTCGCCCCCATCGCCAGTCCGATCCGCGCCATTTCGGTGAGGCCGCGGGCCAGGAGCGCGCCCTTCGTGTTGTCGCCGAAGCCGAGGCCGTCGGACATGCCGGCCGCGATCGCGTAGACGTTCTTGAGGGCGCCGGCCAGTTCCACGCCAAGGGCGTCGTCTGTCACGTAGACCCGAAAAGAACGGCACATAAAGGCGTCCCGGACGCTCTCGGCGGCGGTCTCGCACTCGCCCGGCGCGCCGGCCGCCACCGCGACGGTCGGGATGCCCCGGGCCAGCTCGACCGCGAGGTTCGGACCGCTGAGGCTGACGAGGGGATTGGCCAGACCGGATCGGCGCACGGTCTCGGAAGGGCGGAGCCCGCCCGCGCCGAGGCCCTTGCTCGCCACGACGACGGCGTCCGCTTCTCGCGCGACGGGGACGACGTCGCCTACGGCGGCGGAAGGCACCGCGATCACGGTGAGGCCGGGTTCCGGTTCGGCCTCGTCGAGACTCTCGACGCGGAGCCCTTCCGGCAGCACGAACCCGGGCAGGTAGCGCAAGTTCTCCCGGCGGGCGTTGAGCGTCTCGAGGGCGTCGGACTCCCGCCCGACGATCCGCACTTCGTGCCCGTTTCGGGCGAGCACCAGGGCCAGGGCCGTGCCCCAACTTCCCGCGCCAATGACTGTGGCCTGCACCGCCTCTGATTATGCGACGGTCGCGAGGTTTTG
Source organism: Fimbriimonadaceae bacterium (assembly GCA_019454125.1). Taxonomy (NCBI): domain Bacteria; kingdom Bacillati; phylum Armatimonadota; class Fimbriimonadia; order Fimbriimonadales; family Fimbriimonadaceae; species Fimbriimonadaceae bacterium. The sequence continues at coordinate 404,037 of CP075365.1, read as the reverse complement.
GGGTTCGAAGGGCTGGGAGCCCCGGTCATGGCCGGCAACTCTGGTATATTCCGCTCTCGCCCCGATTCTCCGCCCGACCGCCGGAATCGGGTTAGGAGCAAGTAGGAAAGCATGCCGCTCGATAAGGCCGTTAAAGTAGACGTCATCAAGAATTACGGGTTGAAGGAAGGCGACACCGGTTCCACCGAGGTCCAGATCGCCATCATGCAGGCCCGCATCCAACAGATTACGGAGCACCTCAAGTCGAACCGGAAGGACTACCACAGCCGGGCCGGGTTGCTCAAGCTGGTCGGTAAGCGCCGCCGCCTCGAGGCCTATCTGCGCGCACGCGACGTCGTCAAGTACCGCGAACTCATCGGCAAGCTCGGCATCCGCGAAGTCCGGCCGCGCTGACGCGCTAGGTCTTTTCGAGCGTTTCCTGGGCCGCCGCCGAGTTGCTCGGTCGGGTCACGAGGTAGGTGCCTAGCAGGATCACGCCTCCTCCCAGGAACTGGACTGGGTGGAGAGGTTCGTGTAACAGCAGCCAGCCCCAGAGCGCCCCGAAGAGGGGGATGAGGAAGGTGACCGTGAGTGCCCTCGTGGGGCCGACCCGGGCGAGCAGCCAGGTGTAGACCAGGAACGGCAGGGCGCTGCAGAAGGCGCCGAAGGCTGCCGCCAGGCCAAAGTCCGCAGGCGGGACGGGCGCGGCTCTGGGCCAGAGGATGGCAGCGGGCAGCGCCAGGGCAAGAGCGCCGAAGACCTGCCCGCCCGTGGCCAGCTCGAGCGAGCCGAGACCCTTGGCGTTCAGCTTCATCACAATCCCCGAGAGGCCGTAACAGGCCGAGGCGAGGAGGCAGGCGAGGATAGCCAAGGTCGAGCCGTCCCTCAGGTTTGCCGTCCAGGCTTCGCTGACGATGGCCACCCCTCCCGCGCCGACCACCAGCCCGGTAGCTTGGAGGGCGGTGAGCCTTTCCCGAAGCCAGAGCGCCGCGAAGAGGGCGCCGAACATGGGGGCGGTGGCGTTCAGGACGCCGAGAAGGGCGGCCGAGAGCTTGGTCGCGCCGAAGGCGAACAGCGAGTAGGGCACGGCGGAGCTCAGCAGGCCGATTCCGAAGAGGAAACCCAACCGGGACTTGAGGGGGAAGCGCTTCCCCCGGACGGCGGCGAAGATGAGGAGGAACGACCCCGCGAAGGCGAGCCGCAGGAACGTCAGCGGGATCGGCCCGAAGACCGGGACAAGGGCGCGCTGGAAGACGAACGACCCGCCCCAGAGAGCGGCCATAGAAAGGAGGCTTGCCGTCTCGGCGGGGCGCACGGGCGAATTTTGCCCGTTCGGGTCGCGGGTTTCCCGCCGGAATCGGACCTTGCGCCTTAGACCCTTTGCCGGGGTTTTCCCAGGAGGCGCCGCCACGCCGTGGGCCCGCGCTTTTCGTCAGGTATTCTTTGCACCTGGCCAAGTCCTGGATGCGTGCCGTTCTTCGGAGCCTCCCGCGGGAGTTTGCGGAGAGCGGCATTCGGACTCGCTTGGCCCTTTGGCGTGGCCGAGTCGTTCTCCTATAAGTTTTATAGGCCCTATAAGACCTCTATTAAGAGCCTCGGAGTCACGCCCTGCGCGAGATAACGAGAATGATCCACACCCATAGCTTCGAAGTCGGTGGCAAGACCATCAGCATCGAAACCGGGCGGATCGCCAAACAAGCGGGGGGTTCTGTGCTACTTGGCATGGGACAGACCGTGGTGCTTGGCGCCGCCACCATGAGCAAAGAGGCCCGCGAGGGCATTGACTTCCTTCCGCTGGTCTGCGACTTCGAAGAACGAAAGTACGCGATCGGCAAGATCCCCGGCGGCTTCATGAAGCGCGGCGGTCGCCCGAGCGACAAGGCCGTCCTGACGAGCCGACTGATCGACCGTCCCCTTCGACCGCTCTTCCCGAAAGGGATGAAGAACGACGTCCAGGTCATCACCATGGCCTTCAGCGTCGACAAACAGGTCCCGCCGGACGTCCTCGCGATCAACGCGGCGGGCGCGGCCTTGGCGGTCAGCGACATTCCTTTTAACGGCCCGATCGGCGCGGCCCGCGTCGGCTACATCGACGGCGAGTTCGTGCTGTTCCCCTCCAACGAAGAACTCGAGTCCAGCGAGCTCGACCTGATCGTCGCCGGCCACATGGGCGCCATCAGCATGGTGGAAGCCGGTGCGCTGGAGGTCAGCGAAGACCTGATGGTCGAGGCCCTGCGGGTGGGCCACCAGGCGATCCAAAAGATCTGCACGGAGTTCAAGAAGTTCGGTGAGATGGCCGGCAAGCCCAAACGCGACCCCATCATGATCAAGTCCGACGACGAGTTGGCGGACGAGATCAAGAAGAAGGAGGCCAAGTTCATCATGGCGAACATGTTCGACCCGGACAAAGCCAAGCGCGAGTCCGCGATGGACGACCTCGCCAAAGAGCTCATCGCGAAGTACAAGGAGAAGTACCCCGAGAAGGACGGCATCGCCCTCGCGGTCGACAAGGCGATCAAGTCTATGATCCGCAAGTCGATCATCGAGGACGAGAAGCGTCCGGACGGCCGTGGACTCCGCGATATCCGCCCGCTGGAAGCGGTCGCAGGGCTCCTGCCCCGCGTTCACGGCAGCGGCCTCTTCACCCGGGGCCAGACGCAGGTCATGAGCGTCCTGACGCTCGGCATGCCGAAGGACGCCCAGATGATGGACACCCTCGACGAGGAGGCGGACGACAAGCGCTTTATGCACTTCTACAATTTCCCGCCGTACTCGGTGGGCGAAGTGCGGATGCTGCGCGGCGCGGGGCGGCGCGAAGTCGGCCACGGTGCCTTGGCGGAGCGCGCCTTGAGGCCGGTGGTCCCCCTCGACGACCCGGACTTCCCCTACACGCTCCACATCGTCAGCGACGTGATGGAGTCGAACGGTTCCACGTCGATGGCCTCGGTCTGCGGCGCGACGCTGGCCCTGATGGACGCGGGCGTGCCGATCTCGGCGCCGGTCGCGGGCATCGCGATGGGCCTCATGAGCGACGGCAAGGCGTTCAAGGTGCTGACGGACATCCAAGGCATCGAGGACTTCAGCGGCGACATGGACTTCAAGGTGACGGGGACCCGCGAGGGCATCACGGCCTTGCAGCTCGACACGAAGCTGGACGGGATTCCGGACCAGGTGCTTGTCGACGCCCTCTCGCAGGCGAAGGACGCGCGGATGCAGATCCTCGACGTGATCGAAGCTGAGATCCCTGAGCCGCGCAAGCAGCTGAGCCTGACCGCCCCGCGCGTCACCACCGTCCAGATCGACCCGAGCAAGATCGGCGCCCTCATCGGCCCCGGCGGCGCGAACATCCGAAAGATCACGGAAGCCACAGGCGTCGATATCGACGTCCAGCAGGACGGACGGGTCTTGGTCGCCGCCACCGATGGCGAGGCGGCCGAGCGGGCCGTGTCCATGATCAAGGGGTCGACCGCCAGCGTCGAGATCGGCATGGAGTTCACCGGAGCGGTGACCCGTGTCATCGGCCGCGGCGCCCTTGTCGAAATGCCCGGTGGCAAGGACGGCATGGTGCCGACCGACCAACTGACGAAGGCCCGCATCCGCCGGCCGGACGATGTGGTCACAGTCGGCGACGTGCTCAACGTCAAGGTCATCGAGGTCGACAGCCAGGGCCGTGTCAACCTGACCGCGATCGGACTCAACCCTGACAACGCCCGTCTCAACGATCCTAACCCGCCGGCCGCGGAAGGCAACTTCGGCGGTGGCGGCGGAAGGGACCGCGACCGAGGCGGCCGAGGCGGTCGCGAGCGGGGTGGTCGTGGAGGCTATGGCGACCGCGACCGAGGGCCTCGCGAAAATGGAGGCGGCTACGAGCGGCGTGAGCGACCCGCAAAGGCCGCGATCGAAACGGACGAGCCAGTTCCGCCGAAGCGCGACCAGGTCGACGAGCTCCCGGAAGTGCCGGACGAGTTTCCGAGCCGCAAGCGTGAGGAAGACGTGAACGCGCGCTTCCGCCCGCGACGCTAGGGCCGCCAAAGCCCTACGGCGACACGCCTAAATCAGCCCGCCCTTGGCAAATGCCAGGCGGGCTGGTTCTTTAAGTCTCAGCGCCGAATGCTTGTGACATAATTGCAACTAGCCATGGGCAGACAGTCGAAGCTGGCAGCGATGCTGGCCCTGTTTGCGGTCCTGCTCTATGGGTTTGGGCCGTTCCTGCACGGCTTCGTCAAAGACGAGCCGGGCGGGGATCGGCACACCTGCGCGACCGACTGCCCTTACGTTTTGGTCGGGAACGTCGTCAGTGACGAACCCGGGTTCCCTGCCGAAGTCCCCTTGCCAGTGGCTGCTCCCGCGCCGGCGGTGCCGGACCTGCCGCTCGCTTTGAGCGAGGAGTCCGTCCCCTGGCGTCCCGCCCGCTCGCCTCCCCAAGTCTGAATCCGAACCCATAGCCTCCCTCGTCTTGCCGCGCCTGCGGCCGTGACCTCGGATTCCGGACCCATGAAAGCACCATCCAGGGCGTTTACGCTCATCGAACTTCTCGTCGTCATCGCGATCATCGCGATCCTAGCCGCAATCCTGTTCCCCGTCTTCGCCCAAGCAAAGGCGGCTGCCAAGAACTCGGCGGACCTGAGCAACCACAAGCAACTTGTCACGGCGATCATGCTTTACGCGGGTGACAACGACGACAACACGTGCCGCACGCGCCACGACCTCGAAGTGGGCGAGCCGCTCTCCAACCTTTACACGTGGTACATGCCGCTCCAGCCGTATTTGAAGAGCAAGGAGGTCCTGAAAGACCCGGTCGTGAGCCAAGCGCCGGTCGTCTTTCCCTATCCGCTCGACCGAACCTATTGGGACACGTTCCGGACAGACTACGTGATCAACGGCTTCTTTTCCCATGGCGCGAACCTTTCCTCGTTCGTCTCGCGGCCCGCTGAGCAGATAATCATCGCGGAGCGCCACAAGGACTTCGCGTTCTTCGACTACCATCCCTGGGCGACCGCTCCGGACGGCCAGTGGGAGCGCGGCCTTCTTGACGGCTCCGGCTACCGCTTGCGCGACCTGGAGTCCGAAGTCCAAGAGAAAGACCCAGCGAACGTTGGCCGCCACCAGCGCGGGAACAACTACAGCTTTGCCGACGGCCACGCCAAGCACCTGAAGTTCGCGCAGACCTTGGACCCCAACCTGCCGCCTGACGATCCGAAGAACTTTGGCAAGCACAACATAGACAGTAAAGAGTCGAACGAGGACTGACCCTCGCCAGACCGGAGGGAAGGGGCAAAGCACTGGTTCCGTGGTCTTGCTAAAGCGGCCCGGAACCGCGCGTTTCCCCTTCCGCTCTTCTTTTCAACACCTGGTAGTTGCCCCAAGGCGATCTCGCGTTTTGGGGGTGTAACATGCCGTTCAAGATGAGCGCTCGCCTCAGCCGACGGGATTTTCTCGCGGTCTCGGCCGCGACGACGGTAACGATGATGGCTAACAACGGTTTCGCTTTCGTCCAGGGGTCTGACACGATCAAGGTCGGTGTGATCGGCTGCGGAGGCCGGGGCACCGGTGCCGCAGGCGACGCCGTCGCCAGTAGCGAAGGCGTGGTCGTCACGGCCCTCGCGGACCTCTTCCCCGACCACCTCAAGAGCTGCGCAGAGAACCTCAAGAAGAGCCTTGGCGCGAAGTTCCAGGTCCGCCCGGACCAGATGTTCACGGGTTGGGACGCCTACAAGCACCTCCTGGCGACCGACGTGGACGTCGTCATCCTCGCCGCGCCCCCCGGCTTCCGCCCGGCCCACTTGCAGGCGGCGGTGGACGCGGGCAAGCACATCTTCACAGAGAAGCCGGTCGCGGTGGATCCGGTCGGCGCCCGCATGGTCTACGAGCTGGCGGACAAGGTCGACGAGAAGGGCCTCATCGTGGTCGCGGGGACCCAGCGCCGGTACGACCCTGCCTATCGCGAGATCATCCGCCGCATCCACGACGGGGCGATCGGCGAGATCGTCGCGGCAGACGCTTACTGGATGCAGGGCGGGCTTTGGATGCACCCGCGCCAAGAGAGCTGGTCGGACGTCGAATGGCAGCTTCGCAACTGGCTCTATTTCACCTGGCTCAGCGGCGACCACATCGTCGAGCAGCACATCCACAACGTGGACGTGGTGAACTGGGCGATGAACCAGCCGCCGGTGAAAGCGATCGGCATGGGAGGCCGACAGGTCCGCACCGACCCTGCCTATGGTTACGTCTACGACCACTTTTCGGTCGAGTACGAATATGAGAACGGAACGCGCATGCAAAGCATGTGCCGCCAGCAGGACGGTACCGCCTCTCGGGTGTCCGAGTTCCTCGTCGGCACGAAGGGCACTTCGAACGCGAACTCTTGGATCAAGGGTGCGAACGCCTTCCGCTATAGCGGCGAGCCGAAGAACCCGTACGTCGAGGAGCACCGGCACTTGATCGAGGCGTTGCGCGGCGGCAAGAAGATCAACGACCTCAAGCACGTGGCCGAAGCGAGCCTGACCGCGATCATGGGCCGGCTCGCCGCCTATAGCGGCGAGGAAGTCACGTGGGACGAGGTGATGGCCTCGGACCTCTCCCTGTTCCCCGAGAAGCTGGAGTTCGGACCGATGGAGGTCCCTTCCGTGCCGAACCCGGGCCAGGGAAGGATGGCGGTCTTGGTCGAAGACCCGGTCACCGCCGTCAAGTAGCCGGTCAGCGGTCGAGGACGACCCGGAAGCCGACGAACGGTGCGTCCGAGAGCCACCAGAGGCTTTTGGGGTTTTGGGGGTCGCGCATGTTCCAGGCAGGCGTCTGCTTGGCGCGCGCGCTTTCCGTGACGTGCTCGGCCTTTTCGGCCCAGGAGCCGCCCATCGCGACGGGTTGGCCATCCACCCCTTCGCACCATTCCGAGACGTTGCCGAGCATGTCGTGCAGGCCGAAGGCGTTCGGCGCGAGCTTGCCCACGGGATGGGTCTTGTCGTCGGCATTGTCCCAGAACCAGGCGAAGTGGTCGAGGGTGGCGTCGGGCAGGTGGCCGGCGGCGATGCGCCACTCGGCTTCGGAGGGGAGGCGGTAAGGCTTGCCCGTCTTCTTCGTGAGCCACTCGCAGTAGAGCTTCGCGGCGTGGTGGGTCATGGACATGGCGGGATAGCCTTTGTGGCCATAGCCGCGGTCGACCGCGCCATAGGGCTTGCTCGGGCGGGTCTTCGCGTCGACTCCCGCCGCCTGCTGCTCCTGGGTGAGGTCGAGCCGGAAGGCGAAAATGTCGTAGGCGTCCCAGGTGGTCTCGGTCTCTGCGACCCAGAGGTCGCCGACCTTGTGCGTTTTCCCGTCGATCTGGATTTCACCGCCCGGGACCGGGCGCATCGTAAACTTGACTAGCGAGCCAGGGATCTCTTGGACGAAGGGCTCGGGTAAGGACATGTGCAGGGCGAGAGACAGAATGTGCATGGCGGCAGGAATTTGACGCGCTTGGAGTTTACCGAGGTCCACATGGGCTGCGGCACTCGCATCGTTGCCTATGGCGGTTCGGAGGAGACCGTGCGGGAGGCGTGCAGCGCCGCCTTCTCCCGCATTGCGGAGCTGGAGGACGTCGCCAGCGATCACCGCCCACAGAGCGAGGCGCGGAGGGTGCTCGCGAGCGGCTCGCGTCAACGTGTGAGCCGCGACCTCCACCGCCTCCTGGCGCGGTCGCAGCAGGTCTGGCGGCTGAGCGGCGGCCTCTTCGATGTGACGGTCGGCTCGGTGACCGCGGGAGGAGACGGCCCGGTCGGGTTCGACCTTCTTGGCTTTGACGCCGAATTGGGCACGCTCAAGGTCCAGTGCCCCGGCGTGCGGCTGGATTTCGGCGGGATCGCGAAAGGGGACGCGGCCGACCAAGCCCTCCTCGCCCTGGCCCGGCAAGGCGTCGAGAGCGCCCTGGTGGATTGTGGCGGCGACATCGCGTGCGGCTCCCCTCCGCCCGGGGCGGAAGGGTGGTCCATCGAGCTTCCCGACGGACGGGTCTTGGTCTTGGCCCGTGCTGCCGTGTGCACTTCGGGCCCGTTCCTCCCTCCTTCCGGCAGGAGGCACCTGCTCGACCCACGCGCGCCGGAACGGGAAGCGGCCGCCAGACGGGTGACGGTCTGTGGCGGGACCGGTCTGGGGGCGGAGCCCTGGGCCACCGTCGCCTCGCTTTCACCGTCCGGGTCGTTCACGGGCGAGATGGAAGCGGAAGGCGTCCACGTGGTCTATGAGGAATCTTTCACGGGCTAGGGTCATAATGAAGGTTAGATGAAGCTGGTCGTGGTCATCGTGCACAGTCGCGACCGGAACCGGTTGACCGACGCCCTCGTTCAAGCCGGGTTCAAATTCACGGTGATCGGCTCCACCGGGGGTTTCCTGCGCGAAGGCAACACGACCGTCCTTCTTGGCGTTGATGACGGTGAGGTCGAAGGCGTGAAGGAGATCGTCCGCGAGAATTGCCATGCGCGCGAGCAGATCGTCAACGTAGCCCCGTTTGAGAGCGCGACCCCCGGCGGCTTCATCCCGAGCCCGGTCCGCGTGCCTGTGGGCGGCGCCGTCGTCTTCGTCCTCCCTGTCGATGAGTTCGAGCGTTTCTGAGAGCAGTCCGGCCAAACGGCTGTTGGCGGGCCTTCCCCTACGGGCGCCCGGCGTCCACGCGGTGTTGCTCTATGGCCCCCGCGCCGAGCAGTTGGCCACCCTCGCCCAGGAGCTCGCCAACGACTGGCTCTGCCCGAAGCCGGTCGAGGGCCGCGCCTGCAAGGACTGCCCGACCTGCCGCGCCTTTGCCGCGGGGCGCGCGGTGGACTACCAGCGGATCGCCCCGTTCGGGGCGGCGAACGAGATCAAGCTCGGGGCGGTGACGACGGACGACGACCCTGACAAAGACTTTATGGGCACGCCGTTGCTGCAGTTCTTCCGAACGCCGCCCCTGATGGCGCGCGGCAAGGTGGTCTGGTTCGAGACGGCGGACCGGCTCAACAGCCGTGCGGCGAACGCGTTGCTCAAGACTTTGGAAGAGGCGGCGTCCTCGGGTCGGCTCATCCTGACCACGACGGAGGTGGGGCGCGTCCTCCCGACCATTCGCTCCCGCTGCCTGTGCGTCCCCTGCCCGGACGACGGCGGCACCGACGAGGCGCCGGAGCAGAGCGAGGCGCGAGAGGCGATCGCCACCGTGCTCTCCGCGGTCGAGACGGCCCCGGTCGGGGGCGCCTTGGCCCTCTCCGAGCGCTTCATGGCGGCAGCGGAAAGGCTTCCGGCGGCAAAGGCCGGGAAGCGGGCGGGGGTGGCGGCCGCGCTCGCGATCGCGGCGGACTACGCCCTGCGGGCTTGGCCCGAACGTCCCGAGGCCGCAAAAGCGATCGTCGAGGCCCACCGTCTTGTTTTGGGGTACGTCGGGGCGGGCAACGTCTCCGACTGGCTCTTTTGCGAGCTTCTTTATCGAAGAGGTTAGAATTCCGAGCCCGAAGACCGGGCCAGGAACTCTCGCGGAGGCGGTTCGCGTAAACTAGCCAAGAGGCGTATGGTAGCGGCGTGGATTAAAGGGTTTGTCCGGACGAAGGAAACGGACGGGGCGCTGTTTCAGCGCCTTATGGAGGATAGCTACCGCCAGGCCTATAACACAGCCGTCCGGCTGACCGGCGACGCGACCGACGCGGAAGACCTGCTCCAAGAGACTTATCTTCGCGCCTTCCGATTTTTCGCCAGGTATGACGAGTCGCTTCCCTTCATGAGCTGGCTGTACCGCATCATGACGAACGTCCACATCGACATGGTGCGAAGGAAGGCGAGGCTGAAGACGGTGAGCCTCGACCAGTCTTCGGAGGACGGGGCGAAGTCGTGGGAACTACCCGACGAGACCTCGCGGACGGACGCCCCCCTCATGGAGTGCACGGTCCAGGAGCCGCTTGAATTGGGGCTGAAGGCGATGACGCCTGAGTTCCGCACGGCGGTCGTTTTGGCCGACGTCGAAGGTCTTTCGTACGAGGAGATCGCCGAGATCATGGACACGTCGGTCGGAACCGTCCGATCCCGCATTCACCGTGGCCGGAAGCAATTGCGCAGCTACCTTGAGGCGCGGGGCGGGGTGACGCTTCGATGACTTGCAGCCGCGTCCGCAAGCTTGCGTCGGCCTACCTTGACCACGAACTTGCCGGATCTGAGTCGCTCGCGGTGCGTGCGCACTTAGCCGATTGCCCTGTCTGTGCGGCCGAAGTCGAGCAGACGGCCGCGGTCTGTCGCCAGCTTGCCGCCCTGTCGCCGGTCGACCCTTCGAAGGAGCTCCCTGTCCGCCTGCGTTCTGCGATCGCTTCGGAGACCCGTCGGCGCAAGACGTCCAACTGGGCTTTCGGCGGCGCCCTTGCGGCGGCCGCGGCGGCGGGCGCGATCGGCGCCGTCTGGCTCTATCGGGCCTCCGGGTCCGAGGCGGAAAGTCCCGCGAGCCGTACCGTCGCGGTAGAGGGGGCCGTTGACCAGACCTATGTCGCTTCGACCGACCCTTTTGGAAGTCCGGTTCCGGTCATTCCGGCGAACCTTGGCGGTAACTAGCCTCGCGGCTTCGCTGTGCGCGTCCGTGCTGGCCCTCTCATCGGTGCCGGTGGCGACGACGCCCGGCCCCGTCAAGCGCCCCCCCTTCGCGGCGGCCGTTGAGAACGAAGATCCACTGCGGCTCCTCAAGAGGGCCCTGGAGAGCCAGAAGAAGGTGGACGCGGTCTTGCTCCAGCACCGGCTGATTCGCCGCGGCAGCCCGCCGATGTTCGTCAAGGTGCAGATCGTCGCGAACAAAGGGGTGAAGGTCTCGATCCTACAGCCCTTTTCCCTGCAAGGCATCGTTTCGCTGGACGACTCCCAGGAGTTCAAGAGCTTTTTGCCGGACCAGAAGATGCTGGTCGTGCAGACCAGCCCCACCAAGTACTCGCCGGACGTGGCCTGGCGAATGAATCTGATTAAGCGGAACTACCAGACTTCCTTCGGCGAGGACAGTTCGGTCGCTGGCCGCAAGGTGCGGGAGCTCGTGATGGTCCCGAAGAACGGGGCGATGCCGGTCCGCAAGCTGCTTGTGGACTCCGAGCGCGACTTCGTGCTCCGGCTGGTCGTCGAGCCTCCGGACCAACCGCCGGTCGACTTTTACACGACACGGGTCGCCCGGTTCGACCGGGCCGAGGCGCTTCGCGACTTCAACCTGCCTCCAGAGGCAGATGACGCCCGCAAGGTCGTCTTTGACGCCCCCCGGCGCATCCAAAGCCTGGAGGCGGCCCGCAAAGTGGTCGGCTTCACCCCGCGGCGGCCGAAAACGCTTCCCTATGGGTTCCGGGAGAGCCTGGTGCACGTCGTCGGTGAGGGTGAGGCGGCCCACGTCGCCTTTCGGATCACGGACGGGATGGCTTCCGCCACGGTCTACCAGTGGCGCCAAGACCGGTACAAGGGCCGGCCGCCAGGCTCCCGGCGTTGGCAGGATCAAGACCGGCACGGCATCTCTTATAGCATCGAAGCTGTATTTGGAGACGAATTGCCGGATCCCGTCTTCCAGGGTCTTCTTCAAAGTTATTTAGAGGTTCAGAAGTAGGCCCTGGAACTCGCCGGACGTGGCGGTTCGTTCCTTTCATGGTGGCCGGGTCCAGATCGAGACCTCCAACGGCCGAACATTTTAAGAAGAGCGGGACGCGTAAACGACAATGAGCCAACTTCAAAAACTGATCACTTCCCCCTACCCAGTGCTCGCCCTGGGGACCGTTATCGTGAGCGGCCTCGTCTGGGCGCAAACGGCGCCGAAGCCTGCGCCGATCGCGCACAACCGGCCGATCCAGTTCCAGCAGGCCGGGATCCCGACCCCGCCCAACATGGACGCGGTCCGTTCCATCGAGGACACCCTGACGACCCTGGCCGAATCGGCCTCGAAAGCCGTCGTCCACATCACTTCGGACCTCAGCGTGCTCGAGGCGGACAAGGGCGATTTCCAGCGGAACATGCAGCAGAACATGGACGGAGGCGAAGGCTCCGGCTTCGTTTACCGCTCTGACGGCTGGATCGTGACGAACGAGCACGTGGTCGGTGGCAACGACCGGGTCGCCGTGATCCTGGGCGACGGGCGTGCGGTGGCGGGCAAAGTGACCCGAGCTGCGGACGCCCAGGTCGACCTTGCCGTGGTCAAGGTGGACGTCGCGAACCTTCCCACGCTCGACCTGGCGGACAGCAACCGCGTCCGCCCGGGCCAGTTCGCCTTGGCGATCGGCTCCCCGTTCGGCATCGAGGACACGGTCACGATCGGCCACATTAGCGGCCTCAGCCGCGACGGACAGATATTCGACCCTCGGACTCGCCAGCCGCGAATCTATAGCGGCATGATCCAGACCGACGCCTCGATCAACCCGGGCAACAGCGGCGGCCCGCTCATCGACGTTTCCGGCCGGGTCATCGGCGTGAATTCTTCGATCGTCAGCACGACGGGCACCAGCGCCGGAATCGGCTTCGCCCTCCCGGCCAACTTCGTGAAGGTCGTGGCCGACGAGCTGATCTCGACCGGCAAGTTCGACCGAGGCACGATGGGCGTGCTCCCGCGCGACCTAAAGCCGTTCGAGAAGGAGAAGCTTCGCCTGGAAGGCGGTGCGATGATCTACGAGCAGAAGCTGCAGAACGGCCGTTCGATCAACCAGGACAGCCCGGCCTACAAGGCGGGGATCCGGCCCGGCGACGTGATCACCGGCATCAACGGCAACCCGATCACGAACGAGACCGACCTTCGCGTGGCGATGTACCGCCAGGCCCCGGGCGACCAGGTCAGCGTGACCTACATCCGCGACGGCGCCCCTAAGACGGTCAACATCAAGCTCGTCTCGCCGCAAGCGCTGGCCCAGAACGACCAGCAGCCGAACAACCCGCCGCAACCGGGCAACGGCATGCCGAGGATTTTCGGCAACCCGAACGACATGCTGCGTGAGTTCGGAGTCCCGGACCAGGGGCAACAGAACCAGCCGGAGCCGCAAGTCCGCCAACCGGGCGCCAAGCCGCGCCTCGGTGTGCAGGTCCAGAACGTCGATGAGACCGCCCGCCGTCAGTTCAAGCTGCCCAACGGCACGACCGGCGTCGTCGTGGTCACGGTCGAGCCCAACTCGTTCGCGGCCAAGTTGGACTTGCAACCAGGCGATATCCTCACCCAGGTCGGCGACAAGACGATCTTGTCCGTGACGGACGTGACCGAGGCGATGGGTTCGGCGCAGTTCGGCAAGTCGATCACGCTGAAGTTCAAGCGGATGGGCGACAGCGGCGCCATCGAGTTCACAAAGACCGTCCCCTTCGAGTAAGGGGGCCGAACTCAGGAACACGGCCCGGGAGAGCAATCTCCCGGGCCGTTCTTTGTGGCGACCTGGCCGTCAGGCGTTCTTCTGGCAGTCGGGGCAGTCCGCGAGGATTTCGACCCTCGTAATGCCGTTCGTGAAGCCGATATCGGCCAGCTGCTTGTCCGTCTCCTCGGAGATCAGGCTCGGAAGGGGGAGCTCGACGACCTTGCCGCACACGCGGCAGACGACGTGCTGCGACTGGGACGGGTGCTCTTCCTCGAAGCGGCAGGCGATGTAGCCGTCGACGATGCCGATATGGTGCACCAGGCCGACTTCGACGAGCGTCGCCAAGATTCGGTACACGCTAACGACGTCGATCCGGCCCCCGTTCGTGACGATCTCTTCATGGATCCCATAGGCCGAGAGCGGCCGCTCGACCCGCGCCAACGTTCTGATGACCTGGATCCTCGGCATGGTGATGCGAAAGCCATGGTATTTGAGGCGGTCTATGGCCATGGCCTCGAATCCAATGGGTCTAGCGACCGTAACTGCGGGCCTTCGAACGGGCATGGCGCGGATATTACATCACATATTGAGGAAAAGTGCCGGACGGCCTTGCAGAAGCTTGAACCTACGATACAAACTCTCAACTGCTCTGGTTCGGGTAAGTTAGCACCGCACAGGTCGGAACCCGACCAGGTCAGGCGTAAGGAACTGCAAATGAAGTTTTACAACCTCAAGACCCGCTCGCATGTTGACGTCCCGGAGTCAGCTGTCCGCAAGACGAAAATGGTTCGCAAGACCAAGAACGGCGAGCAGGTTAGATACGCGCTCAAGGCAGAGCACGAGGGCACCCCGTTGTTCAAGTTCGTGAACGAAGCGACCTTCAAGTCGACCGACGTTCCTGAGATCTAAGTCGTCCGAGCCGGGCTCCCGGCTCCCTACTGGGTCGCCCGAGACAGCTGAACTGTCCCGGGCGTTCTCCGTCTAGTCGGTCGTGGGATTCGCGACTGACCGAGATAAAGTCGGCCACTTGCTCCGCCGTTTTGGGCTCGGCGCGAGCGAGGCAGAGCTGGACTCTTATGTCCAGGGTGGCTACGAAGCCGCCGTCGACCGGTTGCTCGGCTACGAGGCTCTTTCCGAGCCCGCGGTGCCCCTCGACCGGTTCGCCAACTCCAAGGGCCAGCTTCCCGTGAAGCTGGCCCAAGTTTGGTGGTACGCGCGGGTCCTCTCCAGCCAGCGGCCGCTGGAATATGCCCTCACCCTTTTCTGGCACGACCACTTCGCCACAAGCGCCCAAAAGGTCGACTCCGGCCCTGCCATGGTCAACCATGTCGAGACCCTGCGGAAGCACTGTGCCGGCCCCTTCTTGGACCTCCTCACCGCAGTGAGCAAGGACCCTGCGATGCTCTACTGGCTCGACAACCGGGAGAACAAGAAAGGCAGCCCCAACGAGAACTTCGCCCGCGAGGTGATGGAGCTCTTCACCCTGGGGATCGGCCACTATTCGGAGGCGGACGTCCAAGAGGCGGCGCGGGCCTTTACGGGCTGGACTTACGGCATTCGCCGCGGCGCGAGGTTCAGGGAGGTCGAAAAGCCGGGGCCGAACGTGAGCTTCTCGTTCGAACGCGGCCAGCACGACGCCGGCTCAAAGACGATCCTCGGCCAGAGCGGCGACTTCGACGGCGACGCCGTGCTCGGGCTCCTGGCCAGGCACCCCCAAACCGCCCTGCGGCTCACGGCGAAGTTCTGGTCGTGGTTCGCCTATCCGGACCCTGACCCGAAACTTATCGAGCGGTTGGCCGCGAATTGGGTGCGGGACGGGCTCGTCGTGAGCTCGCTCGTCCGCGCTATTGCCCTCTCCCCCGAGTTCCTCAGCGAGAAGGCGCTCCGCGCCGAGATCAAGAACCCGGTCCAGTTTTGCGTGTCCACCTTGCGGCAATTGGGATTGGGCCAAGCCGTGACCGACCGGCTTGCCAGCGACCAGAAGGTGCAAGGGACCCGTGCCGCCGGCCCCGCCTTGCTCCTGATCCAGAGCACGACCTCGATGGGGATGGAGCTGATGTACCCTCCGGACGTCTCGGGCTGGAAGACGGGCGACGCCTGGATCACCTCGGCCACCATGGTCGAGCGGATGAAGTGGGCGGACCGGCTCTTTGGCGTCGCACAGATCAAGGGGCAAGCGTCGGTGCGGTATCCGGCCTGGCCGCTCTTTCGCGGGGATCCGACCCCAGAAGGGGTCGCGAAACGTCTCGTGTCGCTCTTCGACGCGTCTTTGCCGCAGGCAAAGATGGACCAGCTTGTCGCGGCCTGCCGCGAGAAGTCTGGAGGGGCGGTGACGGCGGGCAACGCGGGAGACGTGGCCCAAGTCGTGGCCAGGCTCATCTTCGGCTCGCCGGAGTTCCAGTTCGGCTAGGGCCTCGACCGCGAGGGCGAAGCGACTCGCGCGCCCTGACGAAGGGGCCATCGGTACAATCGGCGCGGAATGACGGTCGAAGAGCAGGTTGCGCTTTTGCGCCGGGGAACGACCGAGATCATCAGCGAGGACGACCTGGTCCGCAAGCTGAAGCTCGGCCGCCCGTTGCGGGTAAAGCTCGGGGTCGACCCGACTGCCGCCCATGTGACGTTGGGCTGGGCCGTCGTGCTGCGCAAGCTTCGAGACTTCCAGCGGCTCGGTCATACGGCCTGCCTCGTGATCGGCGACTTCACCGCCATGATCGGCGACCCGAGCGGCAAGGGCAAGACCCGCAAGCAGCTCACCCGCGAGGAGGTCCAAGCGAACGTCGACGCCGTGAGCCAGCAGTTTTATAAGATCTTGGACCCTGAAAAGACGGAAATCCGGTTCAACCGCGACTGGCTCGGGGCGATGTCGTTCGAGGACGTCGTCCGGCTCTGCTCCCGCTACACCGTGGCACGGATCATGGAGCGCGATGATTTCACCAAGAGGTGGAACGAGCACCGCCCGATCTCCATGCACGAGCTTCTCTATCCTCTTTGCCAGGGGTATGACTCCGTGGCCCTGGAATCGGACATTGAATTGGGGGGCAACGACCAAAAGTTCAACAATTTGGTTGGACGGAACTTGATGGAACAGTTCGGCCAGGAGGCGCAGGTGGTGATTCTCAGCCCGCTGCTCGTCGGCACCGACGGGAAGGAGAAAATGTCCCAGTCGCTGGGCAACTACGTCAGCATCGTCGATACCCCGAACGACATGTACGGGAAGACGATGTCGATCCCCGATGAGCTCATTTTGAACTGGTTCGAGCTTTGCACCGATGTTCCGATGGACGAGGCGGGACAGGCGGTCGCGGCCAATCCGTACGATGCCAAAAAACGGCTGGCCCGCGAGATCGTAGCCCTCTACCATTCGGTTGAATCCGCGGAGGAGGCGGACCGCTATTTTCGCGACACCTTTAGCCAGCGCCAACAACCGGTGGAGGCGGAGGAAGTCTCCCTCCCGGTGGAGCTTCTTGTCGACGGGCTTGCGCCCCTCGCCAACCTTTTGGTGGGACTCGGTCTCGCCGCGAGCAATGGCAAGGCCCGCGAGTTGATCAAGCAGGGTGCGGTGGGGCTTGACGGCGAAAAGGTCGCCGATCCGTTCGCCAAGCTCTCGGTGGAGGATCTGGACGGCAAGGTCCTGCGGGTCGGGAAGCACCGGTTCGTGCGGTTGACGCTGCCGCGCTAGTCCCAGGACGAAGGGGCTGGGCCGCGAACGGAAGGCGCCCCAATACCGTCGAACTGCCCATGACGCGAAGCAATGGCGCCCCGTCTGCCTGGAGAGCCCTCTTCCCGATCCTCGTCGGGTTGGTCTATGGGGTCTCGCCCATCGACATCGTGCCCGACTTGATCCCGCTCATCGGCTGGTTGGACGACGGAGTGGTGATGCTCCTCATGTTCGGCATGGCCATCTGGTACGTCGCGCGGCGTCGACCAAGCCCGCAAGCGATCCGGGTGCAGGCGCGTCCCGTCGCCCCGCCCGTAAACCACAACTAAGGCAGCGGCGACATTTCGAGCCAGTTCGGCCCGATTTTCCCGTCGACCTCGACGGGGATGTTGAGCGGGAGCGCGTCCTCCATCGCCTTGCGGATGGGGCCGAAGAGGTCTTCCTCGCCCAGGGCGACCTCGAAGAGCAGCTCGTCGTGGACCTGGAGCAGGAGCCTCGTCCGCTTGCCTTCCAGCAACCGGGCCACGCGGATCATCGCGAGCTTGATCATATCGGCCGCCGTGCCCTGGAGCGGCGCGTTCATCGCTTGGCGCTCGGCGTATTGGCGAATGCCGCGGTTGGCGGCATGGATCTCTGGAAAGTACCTCCTCCGGCCCAGCAGCGTGGTGGTGAAGCCTTTGGCCCTCGCCTCGTCCACCACCGCGCCCATGAACGCCTTTACCGCCGGGAAACGTTCGTTGTACTGGTTGATGAGCGCAGCCGCGTCCGAGCGTGAAAAGCCCTCGCCTAACTGGTTAGAAAGTCCAAAGTCTGTGACGCCATAGAGCACGGCGTAGTTAAGGAGTTTCGCTAGTCTCCGTTGTTCCTTTGTGGTGTCTTCCAGCGATTGATGGAACATAAGCGACGCCGTCACGGTGTGGACGTCCTCCCTCTTCTCGAACGCCTCGACGAGGTTCGGGTCTTGCGCCATATGGGCGAGAATGCGCAGCTCGATTTGTGAGTAGTCGAACGAGGCGAGCATGAAGCCGGGAGAAGCCACGAAAGCCTTTCGAATCTGCCGCCCAAGTTCGGTTCTAACAGGAATGTTCTGGAGGTTGGGATCGTTCGAGCTAAGACGACCGGTCGCGGCCACAGTCTGGTTGTACGTCGTATGGATGCGTCCGTCGAAGGCAATGAGTTTCGGGAGGGCGTCGGCGTAGGTGCCTTTAAGTTTTGTCAGCTCCCGATAATTGACGATTTCTCGCGCGACCGGGTGCTCCATTTCCGCAAGGATCTCCGCACCAGTGGCCCAACCTGTCTTCGTCTTGCGTCCGCCCGGAAGGGCGAGCTTCTCAAAGAGGACTTCGCCGATCTGCTTTGGCGACGAGATATTAAACTCTCCCCCTGCAAGCTCGTAGACCAAAGTTTGGCACTGGCCGATGCTGACGTCGAGCGATCCCGACAAGGATTCCAAACACGTGCGGTCGACGGCAATCCCTGTAGTCTCCATCTTTGCGAGGATCGGAACCAGCGGCATTTCGATCTCCTTGAAGACCTTGGTCTGACCCTCTTTGTCCAGTCGGTCGCCAAGGGCTTTCTCCAAGTAGTGGAGGGCGCTCGCCTGAAGTTCTGGGGTTCTTGCGGGAACTTCGAGGTAAGCGAGGCTCAGGTCGTTTATGTCGTATCCAGACCGTCCGGACTGAAGCACATAGCCGGCAAGCATGGAGTCGAAGCGCGGCACCGCGCCGTCCAAGGCAAAACGCTTATAGGTCGGCTTTAAGTCGTGCCCGATAGCTTGTGCTGCGGTTGCATGCATCAGAGCCTCGACGAACTCCAGTGGCACGCTGCGGACCACTCCCCCCAACCCGACAAAGTATTCCGGGCGGCTCTCCTCAAACATCGAAGGCTGGACAGATTCTGTATGAGGAACAAGGGAAAAGGCTTGGTCACTGACCCAGGAACGCAGTTCTTCATAGGATGTGACCGGGGGCTTGATCTCAAGCTCTAGATTCTCGATCCCGACTTCGGCAGCTGCGCGGTCGGCCGAGGCTGTGCGGTAAGGCCCTAGGGCGTTTTCGAGCCGCCGCGATAAAGCCTTGAATTCCAGGGACTCCATCATGTCGCGAATCTGGGCGACATGCTCTTCGTCTATTGTATAGGGTGCGCAATCGTATTGGACCGGTGCGTCCCGTGCGATCGTCGCCAGACGCTTCGAGAGCTTCATCTGCTCGATATAAGGTTCGATGAGCTTTTGAAACTTTGGCGGTACTTCGTCGAAACGCTCGATGATCCCTTCGACAGTCCCGAATTGTTCCAGCAGGACCGTGGCCGATTTGTCCCCGATTTTCGGTACGCCCGGTATGTTGTCGCTCGCGTCCCCTGCGAGCGCCTTATAGTCGATCATCTGCAGGGGCTGGAATTGAAACCGCTCCACGACTGCTGCCACGTCATAAAGCTTATGGCCGCCTCCGGTTTGGGGCATGAGGACGGTAACGCTCTCGTCGATAAGTTGAAAGCTGTCGCGGTCGCCGCTCACGATCAAAGTGTCGTATTCGCTCTCACGTGCCTTGAGCGAAAGGGTCCCGATGATGTCGTCCGCCTCGTACCCGACAAGTTCGAGAGTCGGAATATTGAGCGCGGAGATCATCTCTCGCGAAAAGGCGAGTTGGCTTTGCAGCTCGGAAGGCGTCTCGCGGCGCGTCCCTTTGTACTCTGAGAACTCGGTATGGCGAAACGTCTTTCCAGGCGCGTCCAAGGCGACGACGATCGCATCTGGCTTATAGTCGTTCAACATCGCGACAAGCGTGTTGACGAATCCGAAGAGGGCGTTGGTCGGAACCCCCTTGCTCGTGCTGAGAAACCTGGTGCCGTAGAAGGAGCGGAAGAGCAGGCTGTACCCGTCGATGATCACGAGCCGCTTGCGAGCCACGCTTCAACCTTACCCCTGCCCCTGTCCGGTCAGAGAACGCCTGCCAGCCAAAGGGCCGCGAGCCCCAGAACCGTCCAGTTGTAGAGGGTGTGGACGGCGGCCGCGCGGCGGAGCCCGCCCCGCAGGTAGTTGGCGGCGAACCACAGCCCCCCGAGGGTGAGCGCAAAGCCGAAACCGAGCGGAATGCCGACCAGGCAATGGGCGAGGCCAAACTTCAGCGACTGCCAGATGACCGCGCGACAGCCTCGGTGGCCCTTTCGAAAGGCGATCTCCTCGTTCATGGCCAGTCGCGGCACGTTGACCATGAGCAGCGCCCAAAAAACCCACGCGAACCAAGGGATGCGCAAGCCCCCCAGGGCCAAGTTTTGCCCGGCTGAAGGGGCTTCCTCCGGGGTGGCGAGCAGCTGTAGCCAGGAGAAGCCCATGACCTGCGGGAGCGCCGTGACTAGGAGGATGCCGGTGGCGAGGATGGCGGCAAGAGTGACCCACGAGCCCAGGAGCGCAGGCACCCAGGCCCAGCCGCGGAGCGAGCGGAGGGCCTTGTAATCGCGCGCCAGAGTGCCCCCGCGCAGGTTCCGCACGAAGCTTACGGTGAGCGCCGCGGAGAAGAGGATGCTGACGGTCTCAAGGAGGGTCATTGGCGATTTGGGGCCGGAGCAAAAATTACCTACGTAATGGTTACGAGGGGATTTAGACCCGCCCCCGCACTTTTTTTGCTTCTGGAGTCTGAACAAGAGGGCGGGTATGTCACTCGTCTAGCTTTTCTCGCATACAATTACTGTCGCGGCTCCGATAAGGGGCTCGGCAGTAGGAGAGAGAAATTTGATGAAACGATACCTTCCCATGATGGTTCTGGCTTCGGGGTCTGTGGTGGCCTCGGCCCAGACTGCCGTCGGGATCAACCAGCAGGTCAACGTGCCGATCGTGAGCACGCCCTCGCTGAACATCCTCGCGAGCAAGACCGTCAACTTCAGCGACCCCAACATCCAGGGTTCCCTCACGTCGATCGTGGCTACGAACGCTGCCTTCGGCAACAACCTGATCTTCGCCTGGGTCATCCAGAACAATTCGACCAGTGCGGACCACATCGCGCGCATGACGGCCACCGGTTGGACCGGCTTCACGAGCGCCGTCGCCCAGCACGATGCCACCTCGGCCGGCTTCCCCATGTTCGGCATGACCGCGCTCACGGCTGACCGCTCGGTCGACAACATCGGTTACGACTTCGCACGCGTCGGCGGTAACCAGCTGGGCCCGGGCACGAACAGCACGGTCTTCTGGGCGCTCTCGAACGCGACGTCTTATCGGGACGGCGTGGCGAACGTCATCAATGGCACCGTGTTCCAGGTGGACACCTATGCGCCGGTGCCGGAACCGGCCACGATGCTGGCCCTCGGTACGGGCTTGGCCGCCTTGGCCGCCCGACGCCGCCGCAAGTAAGCGACCGAAAGCAAGGATAGACAGAGGGGTGCCGCCACGGCGCCCCTCCTTTTTGTTTGCTGCCTTCCCGTCGTCTTCCGCTCCGCAGGTTTGCGTGGAAAGGGCGCTGACATTGTGCCGTTAGCTCGGCGTGGCACGAGCCCCTAGGTCTTTAGTCCCCCCCCTTCCAGTGTCCGAATTTCTTATAGTACGATCAGGTAGCCATGAAACAATTCTGGTGGATGACAGTTGTCGCAAGTCTTATCTCGTCCGCAAGTGCGTATCTTTCGGCATCAGCTGTTCCAAAGATCGTGCCACCAGCGAGCCCGCTGGAAGATCCGGGTTGCCCGCTTGTGAGAAAGCTGGACAAAGTAAAGATTCAAACCGAGCGTTGCCAAGTCTGTGAACAACAGTTTCAGTACCAGCAAACGTTCACGAAGTATTCGTTCACCTGCAGTCCGATAGGGGCACTGCAGGAAAAGTGGAAGAGAACCTATCTTCCTTACACGTGCCAAAACGGACAATACACCCTGTGCGGGGATGTGATGGTAGGCGGATGCATAGGTCACGAATACGCGCCCGAATGTCCGGAAGGAACATGTATTCCATAGCTGGCCCAAAGGAAGCCGCTAGGGGATCTGCGCTGGATTGCCGCGGTTTGAGCCTGATAGAGGTTTTGATCGTTGTCGCTATCGCGGCGATCCTCTTCTTGGTGTTGCAACCAGTGTTTATCACTTCAAAGCGACAGGCGATGCAGTCGGACTCCACGTCTAGGCTCCACCAACTTGGACTAGCAGCCCAAATCTATTCGGAGGCAAACGGTCTCAAGGTTAGAAGTTGCTTCGAGCTTGTCGAGGCGGGCCAGGTTCAATCGAGCCTTTGTACTGCACCCCTTGATCCCACCCAGGAAGGCTACTCAAACATTGTTATGAGGCAGCTCTCCAGGGGCAGGTTGGGTGATAAATCCGTTCACCCTCGACCGTACAAACTCTCGTTCGTAGGTTCGCGGGACGCAAACGTCTCGGATGCCGAGTTGGCAAAAGCCTCTTCAAACTTAGGCTGGTTAATTGACTTAAGCCCCAGCGAGTCCGAAAGTGGCGGCGTTATAGAGCCCTTGCTATTAGCAATGCGCAAGGGCGTTTACTTGCGGCTTCTCGAGGATACCAGCGTCGTACGGAGAGTGTTCACTAAGGTATCGATTAGGAACAAGCAGGGCCAAACCGTAGAATGCAGCGGTAATCCCTGGCTGTTTGCCGATTTCGAGCAGAAAATCATGGAAGAGCAGTGCGGTCAGATCCAAGAAAGGTTGTAGCCGACAAAGACGCGGATGGCCGCCTCAGGTTTTTGTCCTACGCGGCGAGCGGTGTGCCCTTGGCGAGCGTCCTTTTCTTCTTCAACAATAGCATCGTAGGCTTCTTGACGAACACGTCGCTTGCCGCGGCCACACTTTTCCTGGCTGAAATCGCGAGCAGGGTTGTCTTGAAGCGGTGCCCGCCGACACCAGGATTTCTGTTGGCGTTTGCGTTTTCCAGCTGGTGCCTTGTTGCCGCCGCAGTGGTCTTATTGGTGCCAACTCAGATCCCGAACGAACTCAGGCCGCTCATACCGCTGGCTCTTGGCATCACGGGCCTTGTGCCAGCGGTCACGGCCATTGCCGTGCAACGCCTCGTGGGCCACTTTCGATAGGCTCGGTCAGGGCCCGACCGGTGCCGCCTCGTCCGCCTTGCCCAGCCCCGCCTTCTCAAAGAAGTCCGCGCCCATGATCTCTCGCACGACCTTGTTCTGGTTGATGCGGTATTTCCTGGGTCGGGGGGCCATGACGTTGGTCTCGACTTTCTCGCTAAGGTCGAACTCCGGCCCGCCTGGCGTCCATGCCGCCTTGGTCGTGACCAGCCACTTCTCGTCGTCCCGCTCCGGCGTGTCCAGCTTGAAGTGCGCGCCCCGGCTCTCATCCCGGATGATCGCTCCGCCGACGATGGCCTTGCTCATCTCGACCATGTGCTTGACCGTCCGCACGTAGGGAATGGCCTGGTTTTGCCAGCCGGACTCGTCGAGCAGGCCGCAACGGTCGGCCCGTTCGCCCAGCTCCTGCAGGCGGTCGCGGGTGGCCAGGAGGTCTCGCTGGAGCCGCCAGATGCCGCAGTTGTTCCACATCAGCTCTTGGAGCTCGGCCGCGAGCTGGTAGGGGTTCTCCGCCCCCTTGCTCTGGCGCAGACCGTCGTACTCCGCCTGGCGCTGGGCCCGAGCTTCGTCCCGGGCCGAGGACGGCAGGTCTTCCGCCGAGACCTCCATCTTCTGCAGGTACGCCTGCACGCCGAGCGCGGCGAGCTCGCCGCCGGTGAGGCACGTCAGCAACGCGTTCGCCCCGAGCCGGTTTGCCCCGTGGTACTGGTATTCACACTCGCCGGCCGCATAGAGCCCCGGGATGGAGGTCATCTGGTTGCGGGGAGAACCGACGTCCAGCGTCGCGCCGTCCGTGCCCTTCTCATAGTCCACCCAGAGCCCGCCCATCGTATAGTGAACGGCCGGATAGATCCGCATCGGGTTGTCGATCGGATCCTCGCGCATGAACTTCTCATAGATCTCGAGCACGCCGCCGAGCTTGTCGTTGATCAGCTCGCGGCTCCACCCCTTCTCTCGGTGCAGGTGGCCGATGTCCAGGTAGACCTGCTGCATCCCCTTCACGCCCCGGCCAATGCGGCAGACGCAATAGATCGTGAAGCTCACGAGGTCGCGGCTCAGCAGGTTGCCGTAGACCGGGTCGAGCTCTTCGCAGAAGTACCACCGGTCGGCTTCGGGTATCTGAGCCGCGGGTCGCCCGTCCATCGGGTCGCGCGGCGTCCAGAGCCGTCCTCCCTCGCCGCGCACGGACTCGCTCATCAGCCGGCACTTGTCCTCGCCGGGGATGGCGGTCGGGTGGATCTGCACCATCTCGGGGTTGCCGTAGACCGCGCCTTGCTCATAACAGATGCTCACCGGGTTGCCTGTGTTGATGATCGAGTTCGTGCTGCGGCCGAAGATCACGCCGTTGCCGCCGCTGGCGATCACGACTGCGTCCGCCGGAAAAGACTCGATCTTCATCGTGCGCATGTCCTGCCCGACGATGCCGCGGCACCGCCCCTGGCCGTCCTTGATCAGCCCGATGAACTCCCATCCCTCGTATTTTTCGAGCTGCCCGCCCGCTTCGAACCGGCGACACTGCTCGTCCAGCGCGTAGAGCAGCTGCTGCCCCGTCGTCGCGCCGGCGTAGGCGGTGCGGTGCTTGAGGGTGCCGCCGAACCGGCGGAAGCTGAGTAGCCCCTCGTCGGTGCGGTTGAAAGGGACGCCCATGCGGTCGAGGAGATAGATGATGGCGGGGGCGCGCTCGGCCATGCGCATGACCGGGGGCTGGTGGTTCAGGAAGTCGCCGCCCGTGATCGTGTCCTCGAAGTGCAGGTAGGGCGAGTCGCCCTCGCCCCGCAGGTTCACGGCCCCGTTGATGCCGCCCTGGGCGCACACGCTGTGGCTCCGCTTGACCGGGACGATGCTGAAGACCTGCACCTTGTGCCCCGCCTCCGCCAACTTCATGGCGGTCATGAGCCCCGCCAACCCTCCTCCGACGACCACGACCTTACGCTGCGCCATGTTCTCCTGATTCTACGCGACTCCACCCACCCAGTGCCCTCCCGAACGCGCCAGTCCCTGGCGTCGGTCGCCCTGCGATGCCTGGGCATGGCCCCGGAGTGGACTTTCTCGCGCCCCGCTCGGGCGGCGTGCGCCCCCCGCTTTGGGGCAGTTCGGAACCGGGCTGCAGAAGGGCGCCAGCCCGGCGAAACCGACAAAACCCTGCGGTGTCCGTGCGGTGTCCGTGCGTGTGCCGTGCGTTGTGGCGGAGGGTCGCGGTGCAGACGAGGCCGGATCGAGCCGAGGATCTCACTATGGCAAAGTTGACGCCGGGGGTGGTGGTTGCGGGGTTGCACGGGTCCGCGGGTTCGGCGACGTTCGTGCGGACGCCGTATGGCGTGGTCCTCAAGGAGCGTTCGGTGCCGCACGACCCGCAGACGGCCGCCCAGCGGGCGAGCCGCGACCGGTTGCGGCGCGTGGGGCGGGCATGGCGTGCGCTGACTTTGGATCAGGCCGCGGCTTGGCGTGCTTACGCCCAGGAGCTGGCGGAGGCGGCCGGTGGGCAGGACTCGGGCCCGCGGGCGACGGCGCAGCTCCTCTTTTCGAAGCTTGGCGTCAAGGTCTTGCAGGTCGACCCAGGCGCGGCGGTGCCGGTGCTTCCCCCCACGAAGCCGTTCCTGGGCGACGGGCTCGGGCTCTCGGTGGGCGCGGTGGCGGGCGGGCTCAGGTTCACGGCGGACGCGGCCAACTCGCCTGGCGTGGTGACGGAGCTGCTGCTGCAGCCCCTTGCCTCTGTCCACCGCAACGCGTACCCGGCGAGGTACCGCTCGCAAGGGTTCGTCGCCTTCCCCGCCCCGGGCGGCTCGCAGGAGCTTGCCTTGCCGCGCGGGATTTACGCCGTCGCCTATCGGTTCGTGCGCTCGGCGACGGGCCAAGAGACTCCCCTCGCGGGGCTTGGGGTCTTCGAAGTCGCTTTATCGGGGCTTGACGCGCCGTTCACTGCCGCAGGATCTTCTCCATCTTCTTGCCCTTGGCCAGCTCGTCGACGAGCTTGTCCATATAGCGGACCTTCTGCATGAGCGGGTCCTCGATGTCCTCGACCCGGATGCCGCAGACGAGGCCCTTGATCAGGGCCACGTTCGGGTTGAGGCACGGGGCCTGGGCGAAGAGGGCCTGCAGGTCTCGCCCGTCTTCCTTGCACTTCTCGAGGCCGGCCTGGTCGTACCCCGTCAGCCAGCGGAGCACTTGGTCGAGCTCTTCTTTCGTCCTCCCTTTGCTCTCTACTTTCTTGACGTACATGGGGTAGAGGCTCCCAAACTTGATCTTGAAGACGCGCTCGTTCGTCATGTGCGGGCCTGCTTTTCTCCGGGGCCATTTTAGCCGCAGACAGAATCCCCCTCCCCAGGCTTGGGGAGGGGGTCAGGGGGAGGGGAAGCGCGGTAAGGCCTTCGTCCCGACCTAGGTCAGGTCAGAACTGATTTCTGTAATCCCCCTCCCCAAACCTGGGGAGGGGGGCTCGCTTGGGTTCCCTTTGGTTGCGGCTGGCCGTTCTCCCCTCCCCCTTACCCCCTCCCCAAGCCTGGGGAGGGGGGAGGACCGGGGCGTTGCACTTCGCCGCGAAGCATGGATCAAGGTGCGGAGCGGCGGAAAGATCCCCCTCCCCAGGCTTGGGGAGGGGGGAGAACGGGAGCGTTGCACTTCGCCGCGAGGCATGGATTTAGGCGCGGGGTTGGGCCAAATCCCCCCTCCCCAGGCTTGGGGAGGGGGTAAGGGGGAGGGGTAAAAGCGGGGCCATGGCGAAAAAGAGGCCGGAAGAGCTCGTCACGGCTGCCCGGCGGATGCGGAAAGAGCCGACGTGGGCGGAGAAGCGGCTTTGGGAAGAGCTGAGGCGCAAGAACGTGGCGGGCCTGAAGTTCCGTCGCCAGCACCCGGTCATCGGCTTCGTCGCCGACTTCTGCTGCGTCGCGGCCAAGGTCGTGGTCGAGCTCGACGGCGAAGGGCACGAGGGTCGCGAAGCTCGCGACTCGGCGCGGGACGCCCAGTTCGCGGGGCAGGGATGGCTGACTCTGCGCTATCCCAACCAGCACGTTTTCCAGGACGTCGACTCGGTCGTCGAAGACATCTATCGCCACTGCCTCGCCCGTCTCCCCTCCCCCTGACCCCCTCCCCAAGCATGGGGAGGGGGGTTCCTTTGGTTGGGCATGGAGGATCTCCCCTCCGCCTGTCCCCCTCCCCAAGCTTGGGGAGGGGGGAGGAGTGTGAGCGGGGTTGCGCCAAATCCCCCCTCCCCAGGCTTGGGGAGGGGGTAAGGGGGAGGGGAAAGGGCAGTGCCCCGGCGAAGACGATGCCGGGAGGCCTTGTCGCCGACCTCCTCAGCCCATATGCCGGTCGAGGTCGCCGTAGCAGGTTTGGACGTCGTCCATCTGGGCGCAGTGGCCGCGCACGTGGTCGGCGCCGGGCCTGTGTAACCAAAACTAGCCAACCTGCATCTGAGTCCACGAATGCGGAAGTGAGTCCGCGCTCAGGAACCTGTATGAAGAAACTTGGCTTAGCCATCGTCTCGCTGTTCGCCCTTTCGACGGTCGCTTCCGCGTTCGTCTTCCCGCCCCAGATGCTGAACGTGCACCGCGGGCGGATCGTCTCCGGTGGCCTCTTCAGCCTTTTCGAAAGCGACAACGACCGTTTGGTCGTGGAGAACGGCATCAAGACCTCTCCGTATGACAACCCCGTCGACGTCGAAGGCGAGGTGGTTTGCGGCAGTTCGAACCCGGCCGCCATGTCGCTCGTGATCGAGTCGGCCGCGACCACGCTCGGCCTGGTCGAATACGTCGAGATGTGGGACTGGAGCCTGAACCGGTACGTGGAGGTCTATCGCGGGCCGATCACGCTTTCGGACACGGTCCGCCAGGTGCAGATCAACCAGTGCCAGCGGTTCACCGCCGCGGGCGGCCAAATGAAGGTCCGCTATTGGGTCGACAACCGCGGCCCTGTCGTGGCCGGCAAGTGGCGGGTCGGCCTGGACCAGCTGAACTGGGACGTCACGTTCTAAGGCTGTTCCCGCTCTCTCCGCCAGAACCTTGCGCCCCCTGGATCCTCGGGGGCGCTTTAGTTCGTCTTGGGCCTGCCTTTAACAGAACCTTAACTTAAGGGAGTGATAATGCGCGCCAATGGTTCGTCGCGCCTTCACGCTCATCGAGCTGCTCGTCGTCATCGCGATCATCGCTATTCTCGCGGCGATCCTCTTCCCGGTTTTCGTACAGGCGAAGAACGCGGCAAAGCAGACGACTTGCCTCAGCAACAACAAGCAGTTGGGCACTGCTTTCATGCTTTACATCAACGATTACAATGAGTGGTTCCCAGCCTCATCGGACAGCGACGACCTATGGGCGTTCTGGATCTCGCCCTACCTGGCCTCTCGTCCTGAGAACTGGGACAAGCCGAAGGGCAACGTGTTCAGTTGCCCTGCGAACGAGAAGGCGATGGGCATCGAGCCGGACGTGTTCGACGCTTACCCGGGCTTGCCGCAGGAGCTCCGCCTGACCCTGAAGAACGGCCGTTACGTCTTCCACAACAGCTACGCGATCAACGACAGCATCGTGGGTGAGAACGGGTTCGAATACGCGAACTCCATGACGTGGCTCTCGCCGGGCACGGAATACCTGGTGCTGGAAGCGGGCGAAAAGGTGGCGGGCGAGACGGACACCGACCTTGACGCGGACGACGTGAACGGCCAGACGCGCTTCCCGAACCGCCCGGTCGAGATCTTCATCGGGCACAACAAGGGCCTGAACGTGCTCTATATCGACACCCACGCAAAGTACCTGCGGTCGAACCTGGTGCCGGACGACGGCCGCCAGTACAACGGCCAGGGCGTCCCGATGTATTGGACCCCGGGCAGCCAGGCGCCAAGCCCGTGGCGCCCCGTCTACCCGAACGGCTAGTCGAGCTCAGAGCGGCGCGAAGAGGTCGACCACGTTTCCATCGGGGTCGGCCACTTGCGCATAGCGCTGGCCCCAGAACGCGTCCCACGGCTCCTTGTCGCCGGTGAACCCGGCTTCGGTGACCTTCCGGTAGAGCCGGTCGACCTCCTCCGCGTCCTCGCAGAGGAAGGCGAGGTTCATACGGTTGCCCACGGGTTCCACCCAGGGTTTGAAAGACTTCACCATCTCGACGCTGTCGAGCATGATCCGCAGGCCGTTGGGCATGGTCGCCTCAAGGTGGTCCTCGGCGGGTTCGGGGAAGGCGACGCCGAGCAGTCGGTAGAAGCGGACGGACTCCGCCATGTCCTTGACGACGATGCCGATGGCGTCGAGCTGGGCCATGGTGCGGAATTTACCTGGGCTCTCTGCACGTCGGGCCCCGTAAGAAAGAAGAGCCCCGGCCGTGGTGAGGGTCGGGGCTTTGAGAGGAGGCTGGCCCGGTGCCGGGCCGGCCCCACGGTCACTTGTCGCTTTCGCCTGGCGAGCCGTTCTTCGGGTTGGCCGATGCCCAATCGGAGATCGTTTCGGCTTGCGCCCCTTTCTCTAGATTGGCCTCCGGCTGCTTTTCGACTTTCTCAAGGTTCGCCCCTTCCGGCTCGCCGCAACCGACGAGGCCGAGAAGGAGAAAGCCCAGCACGATGGTCAGACCGCGCATCTTAGTTCGGCGACCACTGGGTGTTTCGCGTGAAGGGGATCTCGACGAAGTCCTTGCAGGAGATCTGGCCAAGGCTGAAGCGGCTGCCGTCGAGGACCTCTTCGGTGTTCGCGCAGTAGGCCTGGCGGTCCTTGAGCTGGGCCGGCACGTAGACGTAGCCGACGTTCGGGGTCAAGCCTCCGCGGTACTGGACGCTCTTCGAGTGGCCGTCGGCGTAAGCCATGTGGAACCGGCCGCCCCAGCGGAACTGGCTCTGTTTCGTGCCTGCCGTGACATTGAAGGTATCGAGGATCCATGCCTTGCCGCCGGCCGAGTTCGGGTACATGCCGATCGTCGGGCGCGGGGTGTCATAGGTGTCGCCGAAGACGAACAGGTTGGCGGGCTCTTCGAACGAGGTCAGCGAGCGGCCCGGCTGGAAGGTGCCGCCGCCGGGGATGGCCTGCTCGGGGCCGAGGACGCCGCCGCCGGCATAGATCTGCGGGCCCCAGTTATAGCCGTAGCCGAGGCAGCGGCCCTTCGGGTTGAGATCGTAGATCGCCTTGCCCCAGGTGGTGTTCTGGCGGTCGTTCTCGTTGTGATAGTAGCAACCGGTCTCGGTACGCTCCGAGCTGAAGAAGACGTCGACGCTCTTCACGTAGGGCTGCATGACGATCCAGAAGTCGGTGCGGTGAATGCCCTGGTTGCCACCGGAGCTGACGTTGACGGCAAGGTCGTCGTGATCGGTGGCATACATTTGCCAGGCGGTGCCGATCTGCTTGGTCTGGCTCAACGCGGTCGTCTTCTTGGCGGCCGTCTTGGCTTGGGCGAAGACCGGGAAGAGAATAGCGGCGAGGATCGCAATGATCGCGATGACGACGAGAAGCTCGATGAGGGTGAAGGCTTTTTTCATGTGGAACCTAGCCAATTGAAATCATTCCCTCCTTGTGTTAAGGGCGAATTAAGACCTAATTTCGCGTTGCCATGGCACGAGTCGGACGGTCCCGGCGTCTGTGCTTCTCCTCGGGGTTTGTGAGGCAGGCATAATGAGGGCAGTTTGACCGCCTTGCTCCTTGCCCTTTCTTGGGTGGCGCCTCTCTCCGACCCTTGGCGACGGGTGGACGCCTTGGTGGGCGGGAAGCCCGGGCTGAGGGCCGAGTTCGAGCTCCGCGTGAACGGTGGGGCGCCGATGAAGGGCACGTACCTGGTCTCGGGCGAGATCGACCAGCAGCTGGACGTCGAGGCGGGGGGAGAGCGGACGTCGCTGCGGCAAGGCCGTGCGGGCGTCTTGTACCTCCAGTTTGCGGCCAAGCGGTACGCCGAGTATCCGCGCGTGCCGGTGCGGGCGGACGCGCCCCCCACCGCCGCCCCCAGCTTGTCTAGGGCTTATCCCTACCTCCTCGCGCGCTGGCCGAAGCCGTTCCATGAGCTCTATCCAGGCTGGACGGTCGTGGGACAGGAGGAGGTAGCCGGGGTCGTGGCCGACCATCTGCGCCCTTCCGGGGCTTCCGGCGGGCAGGAGTCGCAGCAGGAGGTGTGGATCGATTCCCAAGGCCGGCTCCTCCGGCACCGGATCGAGCAGGCCGTGGCCGACAGCAAGATCCAGCTCCAGTTCGACTTTATGCGGTTCGAGCCGCTCGACGAGGCGCCGCGGGTCTCACTCGACATCCCCTGGGGCTATGTGCCGATCGAGCACCCGAAGCTACCGACGCTCTGGCCGGGGAACGCGGTGCCGCCGGTGAAGCTGACGGTGCTGGGCGGCGAGGTCATCGACTTGGTGGAGGCCTCGAAGATCCGGCCGATGCTTCTGGTCTTCACGAGCCCGGACTGTCCGGTCTGCGACCGGGCGGGCGCTTTCTGGCCGAAGCTGGAGGAGGCGGCGAAGCGGGCGGACGCCCGCATCGTGGAAGTCTTGCTCGACGCGGAGAAAGGGCCTGGCCGGCTTCACGGCGCCTCCGTCCTGGACACGGCCGGGACGGCCGAGCATGCGTTCAGCGTCCCCGGTACGCCCTACTTTTACGTGACGTCCGCGAAGTCGCAGATCGCGGCGGCGTGGTCGGGTTACAGCGCGGAGCAGGAGGAGACGATCCTGGAGACGCTGTTCGCGAAAGAGCGCTAGTCGGCGCTGAGCACGCGTTCGGCGAGGATGAGGGCGACGAAGTCGTCCACGGGCTCGGGAGGGCTCTGCAGGGTCGCAGGGACGATCTTGCGCCAGCCCCGGCGGGGGTTGTGCTCCCAATAGCGCTCGCGGGCCTTGAGGGTGGTGTCCCGTTCGTCCACGATAAGGATGCCGACCGCGGGCAGCTCGTCGCGAAGGTTCTCGACGATGTTGCGCGAACGTGTGCCGGAGCCGACCACGATCATGCTGTAAGGGGAGACCTCGGCCGCCTCCTTGGCGTGCCGGCAAAGGTTCTCGACAGGTGCGATGGCCCGCCAGAGCAGCTCGATCTTGCCGTTCTTGGCCCGACGCACGAGGGCGAGACCGCACTTGGAGCTGCCTGGATCCACCGCCAAGACGGTCTTTTCGCTGGTTTCCTTCACCAGGCCGCATTGTAGCTGGACTTGGGGAAGGGCCTTAGCGAAGGCGGAACTGGAGCTTGAGGCGGTCTGCGGCACGCGTCTCTTGCGCGGCGACGAACTGGACGCGCAGGGTGCGGTTCACGCTTTGGATCTGTTCGGCGAGGCCGAGCAGTTCCGAGAGGGGGATTTCGCCAAGCGGTTCGGGACTGCCCTGCACGGGCAGGAGCCCGTCTTTCATGGCTTCCGGGGCCAGCTTTTCGCGGGCGAAGGAGGAGATGTCGACGAGGATCTCGTGCAGGGGGCGACCCCCGGCGATGCGGGCCTCGGCGACCGTCTCGCCTTGCTTATAGACCACGGGGTTCGGGGCGATCGTAATCGTCAGCGGCACCGGCTCGCCCAGGAATGCGTTTAGGATCGAGGTTGCGATGAGGACGGCCGGGTGGCGCTGGGCCGACATTGCGGCGACGAGCATGGACTTCTGCCGTTCCACGCTGATCGGATGGCCGGCGGCGTCCGTGATCTCGACGATCTCGGCGTAGCGGGCGCCGCTTCGGGGGATCGCGCCCTTGTCGCGGGCCGCCTGGGAGGCGCGCATGAGCAGGGACTCGAGCGCTTCGGCCGCTTCCGCCCGGGTGAGCGAAGAGCCGATGGGAAGGCGGCTGATCTCCGCCCCCCGCAGGACGATGGGCGGCTGCAGGCGGGGGACGGTCGAGGTCGCGTCGAAGAGGTTCTTGAGCGTCGCCAGGTCGCGCCGGGCGTTGGAAAGCTCCCCATTGAGCTGGTCTTTTTGCCTCTCGTACTCAGCGATCTCGCTTCGGGCCGCTTGGGCTTGGTTGGCCAGGTCCGCCTCTAGCTGCCTCTTGGTGGCGGCGAGTTCCTCGCTCGTCTTCATGAGCGTGCCGATCGACTTTTCCAGCCCGTCGATCTCGATGCGGAGTTTTAGGCTGTCCTGGCTGAGGCGGTTGTATTCGACGCTATAGGTCTCGTTGCTCGTCTCTAAGCTCCTCGCTCGGTCGCGGAGTTCCTCGACGCGCTTGCGCGTGGTCTTGAGGTCGGTCGAGGCGGAGCGCAGCTCCTGCGAGAACTTGCTGACTTGTCCGCTGAGGCTGGAGGACTGTTGTTCGAGCTGTTGGGAGCGCGACCGGGCGTCTTGGAGGCTGGTCCGTGCGTCCTCCAGCCTCTGGCTTGTCTGGCCGAGCTGACCGGCGGTCCTTTCAAGCTTTTGGTCGGTCTCGGCGAGCTTCGCGTCTTTGGAGCGGATCTCCTTTTGGGTGCGTTCGAGCGTCTGCTGGACGGCCCGGAGCTTCTCCCTCGCCGCATTGCCTTCCAAGACCCAGACGCGGACTGGCTCGCTGACCCCGATGAGCACCAGGATCGCGAGGAGGGTCGCGAGTCCCCCGGCGATACCGGTGATGAGCGCGGCCGTGTGGCGGGGCCGCAGGCGACCGATCGTGTGGCGCTTCTTGCCGATCCTGCGACCAATGAGGTCGCCCCAATAGGCGACGAAACCGCCTAGGACGACGATCAGGCTCAGGAACGCAAGGCTTACTAGGTCCAAGTCTAAGAGTCCCTCTTACGGATCAAGACGAACGCCACGACGAGTCCGACGACGGTCGGCGTAAAGCTTGCGAAAGCGGACGGGAAACGCCCGCCCTGCGCCGCGATCGACATGACGTTCGACAGAAGAAGATAACAGAAGATGATGAGGACGGCGAGCCAGAAGCCGGTGGCGGCCGGCGTCCGGTGGCTCCTTATGCCCAGGGGCGCGCCGACGAGGCCGAAGACGAGGGCCCCCAAGGGCAGCGTCAGCTTGTTCCAGTAGCCGAACTCCAAGTTCGCGATCTGGGCCGGGTCGGCGGCGGGATTCTCCCTCTCACGCTGGATCTGCTGGCCCATCTGCCGCATGCTCAGGGCGTCGAGGTCGCGCAGCGCCTGGGCGAGCAGGTCTTCGGGCGTGACCGTGAGGGCCGGCACCTCGCTCGGGAACGCCCGCTGAAACTCGACCTTGGAGCCGCCGTCGGCCGGGGTCAGGCTCGCCCCGCCTCGGATCTCCCATTTCTTCTCGTTCGTGTACTCCAGTTCGTTGGCGTAGACGTAGTAAGTCGGCTCTTCATTCGCGCCATAGATCGTAATCGTGACTCCGGTGAGGATCCGGCGGACGAAGTCGAAGTCCCGTGCGGTGAGAAAGGCGCGGAGCCGCCCTTCCTCATAGATCGGCCGCGAACGGGGTTGGGCGGTGCGGCCCTTGGAGTCCGCGTCGATTTGCCCGCGCAGGTCGACGGCGCGCTGGGTGGCGCTCGGCACGAGCACCTCGCCAAAGCCGAACGCCAGGACGCTGACGAACAGGCCGAACACGGCCACCGGCGCCACAATCCGCGCGACGCTGATGCCCGCCGCCTTCAGGGCGACGATCTCGCTGTCCCCGCTGAGGCGGCCGAAGGCGAGCAGGCTTGCCAGGAGCACGGCCATAGGGAACGTCTTGGCGAGGACTCCCGGCAGGAGCAAAACCGTCAGTTGCAGGACGATGGCGGGCGAGACTCCCTCAGAAAGGTAGCGCGTCAGCTCGAAGAGGAAGGAGCCCGCCATGATGAGCACGGTGAAGATGCCGACCCCGAACGCCCAGGGGCCGATCAGTTCGCTGAGGACGAGTCGGTCCAGCCGGCTCAATCTTGGTCGGCCCTCTCTTCGGGGTCGCCGTCCGGTTCTTCGCCGCGCCGGCCGTCGACGCCGAAGCCGTGCCCCAGGTAGTACTTCCGCACGTGGTCGTTGGCGCGGATTTGGGCCTCGTCCCCCTCGGCGGTGATTTTCCCCTGGATCAGGATGTAGTTGTGGTCGGTGATGCTCAGGGTCGCGTCCACGTTGTGGTCTGTGATGAGGATGCCGATGCCGTTCGCGGCCAGGCGGCGGATGATGCCCTGGAGCTCCTCGATCGTGACGGGGTCGATGCCGGTGAAGGGCTCGTCCAGCAGGATGAAGCGCGGCTCTGTGGCGAGGGCGCGGGCGATTTCCACGCGCCGCCTCTCGCCCCCGCTGAGGACGCCGCCCGGCTGGCCGAGGAGGTGCGAGATGTGCAGGTCTTCGGAGAGCTTATTCACGCGCCTCCGGCGCTCTTCCGGCCGCACCCCGCGCTGCTCCATGACGAGTTTCAAGTTGTCCTCCACGGAAAGGCGGCGGAAGACGCTGCTCTCTTGGGCGAGGTAGCCGATCCCGATCCGGGCGCGGCGGAACATGGGCAAGGAGGTGACGTCGCGGTCGTCGAGGAACACGCGCCCCTGGTTCGGTTTGATCAGCCCCGTCACCATGTAGAAGGTCGTGGTTTTGCCCGCCCCGTTCGGGCCGAGCAGCCCCACCACCCTTCCCTCCTCCAGGGTGACGCTGACGCCGTCCACCACGCGGCGCCCTTTATAAGCCTTGACCAGCGATTCAGAACGGACCTTCATCCGCCCCTTGATTCCTGGAAGTCGCCCCGCCCGGTGCTGGTGCGGACGGTCTTGATCTGGTAGTTCTCGTCGAACTCGACCTCCATGCGGTCGACTGTCATCACGCCTTCGAAGCCGGCGCCCTGGGCGGGGGACTGCAGGCTGTTGATGGTGACGTCGCCCGAGAGCACCAGGCGGCGGGTCGCGCGGTTGTAGGTCATCGAGTCGCCCCGGGCGTCGATCACGTTCTTGTCGGTGCCCGCCTGGCGCGCGGAGTCCGTCACCATGCGCAAGGTCACGGGCCCGCTGACGTCTGCGGTGCGCAAGGGGTCAGTCTTGGCGTTCGTGAGGGTCTCCAGCACGAACCGCCCTGAGGTGCCCCGCACCTGGATCGACCGTCGCCGGTTGGCGGTTGCCGTCTCGTCGTTCATGGTGAACGTGCCGGGCAGCGTGATCCTGGCCGCCTCGCCGTCGTCGGCGATGGTGGCGAGTTCGGTGCCGAGCGTGGTGCGCGAAGCGTTGCGGTTCACGGTGATCTCGACCCCGCCGCGGGCTTGGCCGGATTTCAGCCGCATCGGCCCGCCCTTGGTTTGGACCGTCTCGCCCTTGATCTCTCGCATCTTGAACTCCAGGTTCTGTTCCAGCGAGTATCCGTTCACCGGCGTGCCCGCCGCCTCGAAGGCGATCCCTCCGCCCGGTTGAAAGTCCGCCCGGCCGGAAGCGACGTTGAAGATGGCGAAGCGCCCCTGCTTGTCCGCCAGGAAGGGCCGCTGGGCGCGCTGCGAGCCAGCCGTCAGGGCGACTCCCACGAGAGCGGACAAGGCGAGCAGGCGCAGGAGGTTTCGTCGCATTAGAACTTGTCGGGGGTGGCGAACGTCGTCAGGTCCTCGTTCGCCCAGAGCTTCGGGATCGGGCCCATCACGAACTTGTCGGAGGATACCGTGACGTCGCCTTCTGCCTCGATCCGTTCTTGTCCCTTGGAATAGACCATCCGGCGCGCGTTCATCACGAGGCCGCCGAGGTCGGGCTTGCCGCCTTGTCCCGCGTCCACGCCCTCTTCGCGGGTCATGCGCACGTTGCCGAACGCGGTGAGGGTCTTGGCCGCCTGGTCGACTCGGGCCGTATCCGCCTCGATCCGGCTCGCGATCTTCCCGTTCCGGTAAATCTCGCCCGTGATCCGGTTGAGGCGCGCGAGGCTTCCTTCACCTTCGCGGAGCTCAAGCCGGGTCGAGTCGCTCCGGACGACGAACGCCTTCTCGCCCTCCTTGTCGGTCACCGTGATCTCGGGCGCGATCGCCGTGATCTTCTCCGGCTCCCGCTCTTCCGGCTTTGGAGCCGGCCTCTGCCTCTTGGGGACGGAGCAGCCGGAGACGAGGAGGAGGGCAAGCAGGACCAAGCCGAGGATTTTTCCGGCCCGCGACCCGCCTCCCAACCGTGAAGTGTCCTTCACTCTACGCGTAGGGGTGTGAGTCCCCGCTTGCCGAACCGTCCCGTGTGCTGCCCCGCCAATTGGCCGCAGGCGGCGGCGATGTCGTGACCGCGCTCCACGCGTTCGGCCACCTCCACCCCGAACTTCTCCAAGACCCGGCGAAATGCGGCGACGCGCTCGCGTTCCGGACGGCGGAAGCCCTGGCCGGTGTCGACCCAATTGAACGGGATGAGGTTCACAAAACACGGGAGGCCCTTCACTAGACGTGCCAGCGCCTCCGCCTGGTCGGGCGTATCGTTCACCTGGTCTATCAGGAGGTATTCGAACGTGACTTTTCTCCCGGTCGCGGCCTGGTATTCGCGCATGGCCTGCATCACCTCCGCCACCGGCCACTTGTGGTTCACAGGCATGAGCGTCTCCCGGACCGAGTCGAGCGGGGAGTGGAGCGAGAGGGCGAGGTGGATGGGAAGCTTCAGGCGAGCGAGCTGCCTGATTTGCGGTACGAGGCCGACGGTCGAGACGGTGAGGTGTCGGTAGCTCAGCCCGACCTCTTCGTGCAGCAGCCGCATGGCCTCCACGAGCGCCTCCAGGTTCAGCAACGGTTCGCCCATGCCCATGAAGACCACGTGGCTCACTCGGCGTGGGCTCAGCGACTGGAGAAGCAGGTACTGGCCGATGATCTCCGCCGCCGTCAGGTTGCGGTCGAAACCGCCCAGGCCGGTCGCGCAGAACGTGCACCCCATCGGGCACCCCACCTGGCTGCTGATGCAGCACGAGACGCGGTCGGCATAGGGCAAGAGCACGCACTCGTAGACCTGTTCGTCGCCGTTGTGCACGAGCAGCTTTTCCACCCCGTCGCGGCTGGTCTTGTGGTCGGCGACCACAAGCGGCGAGACCCGGTAGTGTTCTTCCAGCTGGGTGCGGAAGGCGGCGGGCAGATCCGCCATCTCCTCAAAGCTCCGGGCCGCCTTTTGATAGACCCACTTTGTGAGCTGCCGCCCACGGTACGAGGGTTGCCCAAGGGCCTGCGCCACCTCGACCATGCGGTCGGGCGGGAGCCCGGCAAGCGCGGGCCGGTTGTCCACAAACTCATTCTACGCCCCCTGGCCTGCAGAAGCCCGTGCCGGTAGACCGGCTGGGGACTGTGCCGGGAGCGCGTCCGCCTAGGGCTCTTTCGCTTCCTTCGCCATTCGGGGCACTCGCCCGCCGTATCGGCGTGTAGAATTTAACAATGAAGAAAGGCGTGCTCGTCTTGTTGGTCGTCGGCGTCTTCCTGGCCGTGTTCGCCGGGGTCTTCGGGGCGCTGCAACTGAACCGCGTCGTCGAGACCCGGCAGGTCAGCACCAGGCTGAACCAGCCCCCCGTCGTGCTGAAAAACGCGAGCCTGGAAGGCGTCGCCGACAACGACTTCCGGGCGACCGCGAAGAAGGTGCTGCCCAGCGTGGTCAGCATCGATACCCGGGTGCGGGGCCGCATGTTCGGCGAGGTGATGGACCGGCCCTATTCCCAGGGCTCCGGCGTCGTCATCGACCAGAGCGGCTACATCGTGACGAACAACCACGTCGTCCGCGTGGACATGGGCTTCCGTGGCAGCCGTCTGGCCGATGCGGTCAGCGTCACCCTCAGCGACGGCCGCACCGCCCCCGCCAAGATCGTCGGCACCGATCCCCGGGCCGACCTCGCCGTGCTCAAGGTCGAGCTCCCGAACCTCGTGCCGATCGACCTCGGCGACAGCAGCAAGCTCGAGGTGGGCGAGTGGGTGCTCGCCATCGGCAACCCCCTCGGCTTCAAGAACACGCTCAGCGCGGGCGTGGTCAGCAGCATCGGCCGGCAACTGCCCAGCCAGACCAACTCCGTCTTCATCGACGGCATCCAGACCGACGCGGCCATCAACCAGGGCAATTCGGGCGGGGCCCTCGTGAACTCGGCCGGCCAGCTCGTGGGCATCAACTCCAGCATCGCCAGCATCAACGGCGGCAACGTGGGCATCGGCTTCGCCATCCCCGTGAACCGGATGAAGACGGTCGTGGAGGACATCCTGAAGTTCGGCTACGCCAAGTACGGCATCCTCGGGGTCTCGCTCAGCCCGCGCTCCCAGCTGCTCGCCATGGCCGACGCCCGCGCCGAACTCCGCCAGTATGCCAATGCCTCCACCGACCCGCCCGACCATGGCGTCGTCGTGCTGGATGTGCAGCAGGGCCTCCCCGCCGCCCAAGCCGGCATCGGCCGCTGGGACGTCATTACCAGCATCAACGGCAAGGAGGTGAAAGAGCCGACCGACTTTTTCGCCGCCGTCTCCCCCCTCCGCCCCGGCGCCAAGGTCACGGTCAAGGTGTGGCAGTCCGGCGCGGTCAAGGACGTCAGCCTCACCCTCGCCGAGGCGAAGGGAGAGGAATAAACCTGGGCGTCCCGCGCACCCCTCCCCCTGACCCCCTCCCCAAGCCTGGGGAGGGGGGACTTGGCGCCACTCCGCGCTGGATCCATGCCTCGCGGCAAGACGCAAGGCACCGGTACCCCCCCTCCCCAAGCTTGGGGAGGGGGTAAGGGGGAGGGGGTTATCCCCCGTCTTTCTCGTCCGAGGCGCCTTTCGGGTCGATCCTTTGCGGCACCTCGGGCTTGATCTCTTCCAGATCGTTTCCACCATTTGGTCGACGGCGCAGCTCAAAGGCGTCGTAGAGCTCGCCCGTCGCCGTGCGAGACTCGAACCGCAGCTTGTCGTACTCGACCTTCACCACTTGGTAGAGCTGGGTGTACTCGGCCACCCGCTTCATGTCGTTCAGCGCCGTCTCGCCCAGGCGGTACATCTTCGGCCCGGCCACGCTCACCACATAGACCACCCCGGCCCCGTCGCGGACGTTCGCACCGGTAGGCACGTTCCTCCGGCCGTAGGTGTGGTCGTGCCCTTGCAGCACCAGGTCCACCTTGTGCTCCTGGAAGATGGGCTGCCACTGGCCCCTCACCTTAGGGTTGTCCCGGCCCACCGCCGTCGAGTAAACCGGATGGTGGAAAGTCACGAACGTCCAGCGGTTGGGGTTCTCGGCCAGCACTCGGTCGAGCCAGACGGCCTGCTCCTCGACCTTCTCATTGGAGTTGAGGCTGACCACCCGGCACCCTTGGAAGTCCACATAGTAGCAAGACCCTTCCAGCCCGGCGGGACCGTTCGCGGGAAAGGCGAACTGCGGCGTCCAGAGCGGGGTCAGCCGCTTCCCGTCCGCCGCCTTGCCGTACTCATGGTTCCCGGGGGTCGCGACCACCGGGATCTGCGAGTGCAGCCAACCGCCCGCCTCGAACCACTCGCCCCACTCCTTGTCGCTGTCGTTCGTATTCACGAGGTCGCCAGCGTGCAGCATGAAGGCCGCATAGGGGGCGTCCCGGTGCGCCTGCCGCACCACCCGGCTCCACATGGACTTGATCTCGTTCTGGGCGTCGCCGAAGTAGACGAACTCGAACGGTTTGAACTCGGGCGAGGCCGTCTTGAACTGGAACCACTCGCTCCAGGCCTTGCCGTCGCCCACCCGGTAGGCGTAAATCGTCTCCGGCTTCAGGTTGGTGAGGGTCGCCCGGTGGTACCAAGCGCTGGCCTTGGTGTCGAGCTCCACCCGGGTGTTCAGCGCGCCCACGGTCTGGGCGCTCCCGCGAAAGCGGGGGTCGGCCGAGGCGAGGGCGAACTCCGCCTTCTGGTCGCCCAGGTCTCCGTCCGTGCGCCAGGTGACGGTCGCGGTGGTCGCGGGGTCGCCCGACCAGGTCAGGCAGACCCGCTGGGGCGCGCCGGGCTGTAAGAGAAGGGCTAGGGCAAGTGCTACGGGTCCCATACCCCCCAGAAATACCCGCCCCGTCCCTGGAACGGCCGGGACAAGTGAAGGCTGCCTGGGTGCGGTTAGACTTGAGTCGGAGGCCAGGCGTTGGACAGAAGTCCGGCGAGAGGGGGCAGGGGGCGGCGGGTCTCGGTTTAGCCATAAGTCCGAGCCTGAGCCCCCACCCTTTCCCCATTAACCTTTCTTAATCTTCTGGGCCCCGCTGGTACATGTGGGGCGGAGTGGGCGTCCATATTGAGGTAGCCGATGTCTTTGATCCATGACGGCCTGCTGCAGCTCCTCGACGTCCTTCCCTCCCACATAAAAGAGAAACTGGTCACGAGCCCGGACCTCAACGAACTTGTCGAAGTGGTTCTGGACTACGGCCGCCCTGCCGAGGCGCGGTACCGGAGCGGCTTTGAGCGGTGGCACGGGATCACGGTGACCGAGCACGACCTTGAGCACGTGGTCAAGAAGATCGGCGACTTTGGGGAGGACAACCGTGCGGGCATCGAGCGCACGCTGCACCGCATCTCCTGCATCCGCAACCGCCAGGGGCGGGTGGTGGGCTTGACCTGCCGGGTGGGCCGAGCGCTAGAGGGCACGATCGACATCATCGACGACATCGTTCGTGCGGGGCAGTCGATCTTGATCTTGGGACGGCCGGGAGTGGGCAAGACCACGAAGTTGCGCGAGGTGGCCCGGGTTCTGGCGGACGAGGTCGAGAAGCGGGTGGTGATCGTGGACACCTCGAACGAGATCGGGGGCGACGGCGACGTGCCGCACCCGGCCGTGGGCAGTGCCCGCCGCATGCAGGTGCGCCGCCCCAGCGAGCAGCACAACGTGATGATCGAGGCGGTGGAGAACCATATGCCCGAGGTGATCGTGATCGACGAGATCGGCAACGAGGCGGAAGCCATGGCCGCCCGCACCATCGCCGAGCGCGGCGTGCAGCTAATCGCGACCGCCCACGGGCAGACTCTGGAGAACCTGATGCTGAACCCCTCGCTGGCGGACCTCATCGGTGGCATCCAGGCGGTGACCTTGAGCGACGACGAGGCGCGGCGCAGGGGCACGCAGAAGACGATCCTGGAGCGCAAGGCCCCGCCGACCTTCCAGGTGGTGATCGAGCTGATCGACTACGACAAGCTGGCCGTGCACCACGACGTGCAGAAGACGGTGGACCTGATGTTGCGCGGGGTGCTGCCGAGGCCGGAAGTCCGGGTTCGCCGGGCCGAGGGCGACGTCGAGGTCGTGCAGCAAGAGGTGGTGGGCGAGATCGACGAGCCGGGCTTCAACGAGCGCTTCCCCTCGCTCTCGGCCCGCAAGCCGCAGCCGCCCGACCCGCCGGAGCGGGGAGGGCGCAAGGGCCGCACCGCCACCGCCGAGCCAGAGAAGGCGCCCAAAGCCGAGCCCCAGCCCAAACCGGCCAAGGTGATGCGCATCTTTCCGTACGGGATCGCTCGGACAAGGCTGGAGCGGGCGATCCGCGAGAGAAAGGCGCCGGCCTACATCACGAACGACATCCACCAGGCCGACGCGGTGATCGCGATCCGCTCGACGGCGCAGGCCAAGCCGGCCAAGCTCCGCGAGCTGGGCCGACCCTTGCCGACGGTGGTGGTGAAGTCGAACACGTTCAGCCAGATCGCCTCGGCCCTGGAGGAGGTTCTGCGAGGAAGCGGGATCGACCGAGACGCTGAGGCGGGCGCCCTGCAAGAGGTGAGCGACGCGGTGGCAACGGTGCTTCGCACCGGGCGTCCGGTGGAACTCACGCCGCAGAACTCCTCTGTGAGGAAGATGCAACTTCAGATCGTGGAGTCCAAGCGGCTCGCGGCCGAGTGTGTCGGCCAAGACCCGGCGCGGCGGTTGCGGATCTTGCCGGTGCGGCTGGCTTAGAGCCGGGGGTGCCAGGGATGCGGCGGCCCGGTGGGTATGGTGCGGGGGTGCGTCTGTCACCCCTCGTCCTGGCCCTGCTTTCCAGCGTGGCTCATGCCGACCGCGAGATTCGGGTGCCGATGGGGCGAAAGCTCCTGGAGGGCCAGGTCCGGATCGAGGCGCTTTTCCAGCCCGGCGAGGAGCGGGCGCAGGCTTGGCTGGGGGCCGGGTTCCTGCAGTCGTACGATGGGGAGATCAACTTCGTGCGCAACGAGGGCGGGCAGTGGGAACCGACTCTTGACCTTGCCTACAACTTCACGCCCCCGATCACGGACATCGCTCCCGGCATCAGCGTCGGGCTTCTCGACCTGGCCAACAAGACGGAAGGGGGGCGGGCCGGTTACCTCGCGATGACCTATCGCTACGGAAACGTCGGCGACCTGAACCAAGACGTGCCGACCGACCTTACAATCGGCTTTTGGAGCCGCAAAAGCGGGCTTTTGTTCTTCGCCGTGAGCTTGCCGATCAGCGATAAACTCCTGTTTCTGGCGGAGCACGACAGCCTGCGGCTTGCCGGTGGCATCGAGCTGCGCCCTGTGCCGTTCGCAACGTTTAAGGCTGTGTTTGAACGGGGTGGGACTCTGTTCTCGGCGGGTCTGACGACGCGCTTTTGATCGGGTTGCCCGCTAGGGCGCAAGCCTCCGCGATCCGCGCTCCGAGAACCTCGACGAAGCGGGCACGAGCCTCGCGGTCGGGGAGCCCCTCGGTGACCTCGGCATAGGTGAAGGGCTTGCCGAAGGCGATGGTCACGCGGGTGCGCCTTGGCCCTTTCGCCCCTTTGGGCAGCATCTTCTGGGTGCCCTGCAGGCCGACCGGGACGACCTTGGCCCCGCTGCGCTTGGCCATCATCGCGAGGCCGATCTGAATCGGAAGCATGGTCTCTCCGTCATTGCGGGCTCCCTCGGGGAAGACGAGCACGGCTTGCTTGTCCGCCAGCATGGCGAGGGCGTTCTTCACGG
This sequence comes from Fimbriimonadaceae bacterium, assembly GCA_019454125.1. NCBI lineage: Bacteria > Bacillati > Armatimonadota > Fimbriimonadia > Fimbriimonadales > Fimbriimonadaceae > Fimbriimonadaceae bacterium. Next base: position 360,535 of record CP075365.1, on the reverse strand, counting down.
CCGTGGAATCGTTGTGGCCCCGCCGCACGGGAAAGGCGCCCAAACTGCGGATCAGGACGTTGAGAAGTGCCGGTCGGAACAGCTCTTCCTTCGCCATGAACCTGAGCCGTCGCGGGCAGAGCGAGCCGATGACGGGCGGATCGAGGAAGCTCATGTGGACGGGGGCGATCAAGGTGGGGCCCTCCAGGGGGACGTTTTCCAACCCGATCCGCTCGATCCCGCCGCCGAGGGTCGCCAGGAGGCTGCGGACAAGCCAGGCCGCGAAGCCGTACCAGCCCCGGTTCTCTCTTGGGAGCTGGATCCGAGTTGACTGCCTGTTTTTCGTCATAGATGGAACGTTCTCGCTATCCAACAATCTTGAATGCCTCCACTTCAAAGGGCTCCTAGGTTCTATGCCAAACAGACTTGCCACGCCCGATATCGTCCACGTCGCGCGGACGATCCACGAGCAGGCGCTGCTCATCATTCTGGACGCTCTGCACGACGCGAAACCGGAAGAACTCGCCTGTCGGCTCAACTTCACCATGTCGCAGACCCTCGCGGCCCTCTCCCAGCTTGGCGATGAGCGCGAAGGCTTCCCCTCGCGCGACCATCAAGAGACGCTGCTCCAGATCCATGAGGCTTGCACCAAGTGCCCGATTAGCAGGCACGCGCTGAATTCTATCAAGAAGGAAGCGTAAGGAGCTTCACGGCCCTCTCCCGCATGGTGCCGTGGTCGACGATCGGCAAGGGGTAGTCCTTGCCGACCTCGCACCCCGCCAGCTGCTGTTCCATCAGCGGGGCCCCGGACGGCCAGTGCACATGCTCCGGGCTAAAGTTCTTCAACTCGGGGCACCAGGTTTTTATGAATTTCCCTTCGGGGTCGAACTTCTTGCTTTGCAGGACCGGGTTGAAGATGCGGAAATAGGGTTGGGCGTCCACCCCCGTGCTTGCGCTCCATTGCCATCCTCCATTGTTGCTGGAAAGCTCAAAGTCGAGGAGTTTCCGGGCAAAATAAGCTTCGCCCTTTCGATAGTCCACCAGGAGGTCTTTTGTGAGGAACATGGCCGTCACCATCCGGAGCCGGTTGTGCATCCATCCCGTCGCGTTAAGGCAGCGCATCGCCGCGTCGACGATTGGGTAGCCCGTTCGCCCCTCTTCCCAGGCCCTGTAGTCTTCATCGGACCCTGGCCATTCAAGGTTTCTATATTCTGGACGGAAGCTCTCCTGGACGACATTGGGAAAGTTAGCAAGGATCATGTGATAGAACTCACGCCAAATCAGCTCGTCGATCCATTTAGCCGCACCCCGCCCCTCTTCCTCGTAAGCTCTTCGGAAGCACTGCCGGATCGAGACCGTGCCGTGGCGGAGGTGGACGCTCAGGCCGCTGGTGCCCTGGATGCCCGGGAAGTCCCTCATTTCAGCATAGTCGTCGCAGGCGCCCGCGAAGAAATCCTCTAGGCGGCGTAGCGCTGCGTCCTCGCCCGGCTCCAGCCACAAATCCCCTTTCTGAAACCCGATCTGGTCGAGACTCAAGTTTCCGAAAGAAGGCAAGAGCTTACGCGGCGCAAGTCGCGAGGTGTCTGCTTCAGCCGGCTGGATCATAGGCGGTTGGAGAGCCGCCTTCCACGCCTTGCTATAAGGGGTAAAGACTTTGAAGGGTTCGCCTGATTGGTTCAAGACTTCCGTGCGTTCGAAGACGACAATATCTTTAAATGTATAAAACTCGCGGCCTGCAGACTTAAGGCTGGCCTTTACGAGGTGGTCCCGGGTTAGGGCATAAGGGTCGTCATCATGGCTAGCAAAGACCGCCTCAGCGCCGACTTGCTCGGCTAAACGAGGGATTTCTTCACCGGGGGTGCCATAGAGCGTAACGATCCCTGACCCCTTTGCCGCAAGCTTTCTCTCAAGTTCGCCGACCGACTCATGGATAAAGGTGACGCGCCTGTCGTCCCTGTCCAGAAGCGGGTCAAGGATCTCACGGTCGTAAACGAACGCGACCGCGACGTGTTCAGCCGACCGGGTCGCCTCGGCCAGGGCCGTGTTGTCCTCCAGTCGCAGGTCACGGCGAAGCCAGCAAACGATCGACTTATAGCGTGGCACGTGGCGTTACTACGCGATGGCCTTGGCCGCGTCGTCTGAGGACTTCCAGTGCCAGCGCGGATAGGCGTCGATCTTCTGCTTGCCTTCCGCGAGGTCGGCCAGGAACTGGCCCATCCAAGGGCCGAATTTGAAGCCGTGCCCGCTGCAGGGCGAAGCCAGCAGCGTTTTGTCGTCACGCCACCCAATCTTGAAGTCGTCGTTCGGGGCCGTGGTGTAGGGACACGTGTGGGCCTCGATGATTTCCGGGCTCTTCAGGTCGAAGCGCCTTCGCGCCGCTTCCTTGATCTCGGACTGCACGCGCCGGTCCGGGATGCGGTGGGGGTCGTCCGGGTCCGTCACCGGTCCCGGAGAATGGAGCCCGATCTTAAAGCAGTCCTTGCCCGGCTCGTTCGGAAAACCATAGAGATGGTCGCCAAAGCCCTCGATCCACACCGGGCCCTGGTGGTGGCCTCGGACATAGGCGTAGGTCTGCAGAGTCACTGCCAGTCCGGTCTGCTTCCGGTTGCTGGATTCGCCATAGACGGAGCTTTTCCCGTTCGATCCCTGTCTCAACTTGCCCCAGCGCGTCACCCAGGGGCCGACCGTGACGACGGCCCGGTCAAAATCTTCGAACTGCTCGTCGGGGCTTACCTCCTTTGTCGCGAACTCGGCGCCGGCCTGCATGGCCAGGAGCGCGACCGCGTCGAGCACGGCCGGCACGTCGGCCCAGCCCGCCTCGAGCGTATGGATCGCGATCTCGTGGTGCTGCAGGCGGATGGTGGGACTGACCGAGCGGACCTCTTCCGGGCCGACCAGCTTGTGCACCTGGTTCAGGCTGGAGAGGGTCTGCACCTCCATCTGGATCTCAGCTTCGTCCCGAGGGCCGATATAGAGTAGGCCGACGGCATGGACCAGCCTTTTGCCCGCTGCCTGTTCCAATTCTTGCCAAAGGGCGTGCCCTTCCAAGAGGATCTCGGAATAGAAGCGGTCGGGGTACGCCTGTCGCACGATCCGCGAGCGGCCCGAAGTGCTGCCCAGCCGGTTTCCAGGCTCAGCCTTCTCAAAGACGACGACCTGGTGGCCACGATCGGCCAGGGCGCGGGCGGTGCAGAGCCCCATGATCCCAGCACCAACAACGGCGACACGCACATTGCCAATATTGGCAGGCCCGGGCGGTTCGGCCCTTGCCGAAATTCCGTTACCTGCGTTCCAATGTTGAAAACCTGCCGGGCCATAGCGGCACCCAGGGGCCGCCCGAATCGTCCGAAATGGTGTGGCGACATTGACCGGCTCTGGCCTCCAAGAGCTTGCCCTGCGGGCTCATTCGTGCCGGCTGTGCCCCTTGGCGGAGCGGCGTCGGAACGTGGTCTTCGGCGAGGGAAACCCGTCTAGCCCTCTGGTGCTCGTGGGCGAAGGGCCGGGCGACGAGGAGGACCGGACGGGCCGCCCCTTCGTCGGCAGGGCGGGCAAGCTCCTGGACCAGGCCTTGGCGGAGAACGGCTTGGACCGCACCAAGGTCTACATCTGCAACACGGTGAAGTGCCGGGCGTGCGACTGGTCTACGGGGCGGCCCGTGAACCGACCCCCGGCCGAAGAGGAGACCGCCGCCTGCCGCTCCTGGTTGCTGCCGCAGCTTGCCGCGATCGCGCCGGAGGTCGTCCTCTGCATCGGCGCCCCTTCGGCGAAGAACCTCATCAAGAAGGCGTTCAAGATCACGGCCGAGAGGGGGCGCTACTTTCCCAGCGAGTTCGCCCGGTGCGCCATCGCGACCTTGCACCCCGCCTACATCTTGCGGAACCAAGGGGCTTCGTCAGATGGCGGGTACCGCCTTTTGGTGGAAGATATAGCCAAAGCCTGGGAGACGGCGGTGCGCCTTCGCGAAAGGACGCCTCCGGTCGAGGAAGCCCGTCAATTGGGGTTGGAGTTCTAACTGCCTTTGACGATTCCCAGCAGGAGGTCGTAAGCCTGGGTGAGGTCTTGAGGGATCACTCGGACGTCGCCGACCGTGCCCATAAAGTTCGTGTCCCCAGACCAGCGAGGCACCACGTGCCAATGGATATGGCCCGGGATCCCCGCGCCTGCGGCACGGCCCATGTTCACGCCGATATTGTAACCGTCTGGTGAGTAAGCTGCGCGCGTCCACTGGACGCACTTGACCACCAATTGGTTGATCTCGCTGAGCTCTTCGGGCGAAAGCCCGACAATGTCGGCGACCTTGCGGAACGGCGCGACGAGCAGGTGGCCGCTCGTGTAAGGATAGGCGTTCATGAGGACGAACGCGGTCTCACCCCGATAGAGGATGAGGTTCTGGCGGTCGTCGTCCATGGCGGGGAGGTCGACGAAGATGTTGCCCGTCGCGTTCTGGGCGTCCGCTTTTTGGACGTAGTTGAACCGCCAAGGCGCCCAAAGCCGTTCGCTCATGGGGTTAAGCCTACCGCCCCTTCATTCGCCGGCGTCGGCGTCCTCGATCTGTCCGCCGTAGGCCTTCACCGCGTCGCCCGTGTCGTCCATGGCGACTTGGATCAGGTCGGCGAGTTGGGCGAAGCGATCGTCCTGCTCGCTCAGGCTTTTGGCGGCGCCCAGGGCTTCCTGCAAGTCGCGGAAGGCGTCGTTCAGGTTCTCGATCCTCTTCTTGCGCTCGTCGTCGGCTTTCACAAAGTTGGCCTTCACGTCGCCTAGCACCGGTGGGTTCGCACCCGCGTCGACCACCGTCGCGCCGGCGCTGTCGACGTAGTCAGAGATGTTCTCCGCGGCTTCGCGCGTCTCGTCCGGAGACTCCGCCGCCACGAGTTTCGCAAACTTGAGCGCCTCTTCGATCGTCTCGCTGGCGGCCGAAGCCTGAACGGCCCCCGACCGCAATTGTTCGGCCAGTTCCGCGTCGGTGTCTAAAGGTTCTGCGCGGTAGCCGCTATGGGTCGGGGGTTGGACCACGATCGTCGACTCCTCGGCAGGACGGCAACCGAAGACGATGAGGCCTGCCGCGACTCCACCAAGCCATATGCGCACTTTGTGGGAAGGGTACCTGTTGACTTACGGGCTCTCAGTACCGGAGAATGGGTCTGTGATCAGCTTTATCGTCGCCGCAATGGCCGACGTTGACCCCTACCTCCTCGATCTCCACGGACCGGAACGGGTGCAGGTAGGGATGGGGTACACAAACCTGGCGAACGGAGCCCGGGCCTCGGCCCGAACGGTCGCCGAAGCCGCGAAGGATGCGCAGTTCGTCTTTGTGGGCGAGTCGCACGACTCACCCGCGCACCACCAAGCCCAAGCCGACATCATTCAAGCGCTCGTAGATTCGGGGCGTTCTGTCACGGTCGGCTTCGAAATGTTCACGCGGGACAACCAGAGCCTCTTAAAGCCCTGGAACGAGATGCCCGGGGTCGAGGCCGACTTCCTCAGCCAGATCAAGTGGAAAGAGCAATGGGGCATGCCCTTCCGGCTCTATCGCCCGATCTTCCAGGTGGCCCGGTGGAACGACCTGCCGTTGCTCGCCTTGAACATCCCTCGCGACTGGGTGCGGCAAATCTCTCGCCAAGGGCCGCAGACCCTGACGGAGGAGCAGAAGAAGTGGATCCCGAACCTGGACACTTCGAACAAGAACCACCGCGCCGTCTTCGAAGCCCTGATCGGCGGCCACCCGATGGAGGGAGACGCCATGGAGCGCATGTACGCCGCCCAGTGCGCCTGGGACGTGGCTATGGCGAACGCCGCGATCGACGGTCTCGAGGCTGATTCCCGTCCGGACAAGGTGATGGTGGTCGTCGTGGGCGCGGGCCACATGATGTATGGCGAGGGCATCAACTTTAGGATCTCACAGCGGAAAGCCGGCAAGAGCCTGAACGTTGTGTGCATCGATCTGGACGAGCCTCGTGAGGTGAGCAAGGGCTTGGGAGACTTTGTCTTCGCTTCCCCGCCGCCCCCGCGCTGAGGTCATGACGCTCTATGAATGGCTGCGCCCGCTCCTCTTCCGGCTGGATGCGGAACGGGCGCACGAGCTCGGTCTTTGGGCGATCGCCCACGGCTTCGCGCCCACCTTTGATGTGCCCGACCGTCCTGTCGAAAGGTTCGGCGTGCAGTTTCGCAATCCGTTGGGCTTAGCCGCCGGGTTCGATAAGAACGCGGTGGCGGTCGATTTCTGGGCCGACCTTGGGTTTGGCTTCGTCGAGGTCGGCACCGTCACGCGCCACGCCCAGCCCGGCAATCCCAAGCCGAGGATGTTCCGCATCCCCGAGTGGCAGAGCCTGGTGAACCGTCTCGGGTTTAACAACGAAGGGGCGGACGCGGTGGCACGGCGACTGGAGCGCTCCACCCCCTCGCTGCCTGTCGGGGTGAATATCGGCAAGTCCAAGGTGACTCCCTTGGAAGAAGCGGCCTCCGATTACGCCTATTCTTTCCGCCGGCTGAAAGATCTGGCGACTTATGTGGTCGTGAACGTCTCCTCGCCGAACACGCCCGGCTTGCGGAGCCTTCAGGACCGGCCCGCCCTAACTGCGATCCTTTCCGAACTCAAGGCCATCGACCAGGCGAAGCCGTTGCTCGTGAAGATCGCCCCGGACCTTGGTCCAGAGGCCCTGAGCGATGTCGCCCAGGTGGTCCAGGACCTGGATCTCGCTGGGGTCGTGGCGACCAACACGACTTTGCGGCGGCCAGGCCCCGATGATCCTGGCTATCCGATGGCTGAGCTCGAAGGGGGCCTCTCCGGACGGCTCCTGCAGCCGAGGGCCGATCACGCCCTCGAAGTCCTCCGGCGCATCCTGGGCCCGGAGAAAGTCGTGGTCGGGGTCGGCGGGGTCACCGATGGGGAGTCCGCCCGGCGGAAGCTCGCCCTCGGGGCAGACCTTATCCAGGCTTACACGGGCTTCGTTTATGGCGGCCCGGAGTGGCCGGGCCGCATCGTGGCGAGCCTTCCAGGCACGTAGTTTCTCCGGTCAGCAAGATTCCCGGTTTGCCATAAAACCAGCAATTGCGCCTATATACAGTATTTTTACTTGTTACTCCTGGTAGTCCAACCAGGAACACGGGATTTTGAAAGGCCCGAAACGCCGCGCGAAATGCGACGACGTCTGGGCTTGACCGGAGGAAACGAAATGTCCTTTCGAGTAAACACGAACATCCCCGCCATGGGAGCGTTCAGGAACCTGAGCCAGAGCGGCATGGAACTCAGCAAGTCGATTACACGACTTTCTACTGGGCTCCGCATCAATTCGGCGGCGGACGACCCTGCGGGTCTTATTGCATCGGAGAACTTCCGACGACAGATCAGCGGAATGGACGCGGCCCTGCGAAACAACCAAGACGCGCTCAACTACGCCAAAACGGCGGACGGTGCGCTCGACGAAGTCAGCAAGCTGCTGCGTGACGCTCGTGCCCTCGCTGTCGCCAACGCGAACAGCTCGGTCGACGCGGCCCAGAAGCAGGCGAACCAAACGCAGGTGAACAACATGCTTGCGTCCATAACCAGGATTTCGACCACGACGGCCTTCGGCAACCGCAAGATCTTGAACGGGACGGCGGGCGCTTTCGGCACGGTCAACAACCCCGAGCGGGTGAAGAGCGTCAACTTCACGGGCACGTTCGGCGGGGCTGCGATGATCGCGAACGGGCCGGTCAGCGTGGACGTCACCACCGTCGGCGAGCAAGCCACGATCACGGGTTCTCAGACTTACGCGACATCTGCGAGCACGATCGCCGCAGGCAACTTCTCGGTGAACGGATATGCCTTCACAGTGAAAGCCGGCGAGACGGTCGCCAACGTCGTGGACAAGGTCAACTCCGTTGCGGAGCAGACGGGCGTCATTGCCGAGTACACGGGTACGGGCGGTGCCATCCGCTTCCGCAGCCGGGAATACGGCGCGGGCCAGACGATCAACCTGACCACCGTGACCGCCGGCCTCATCCAGACCGGTGCAGGTTCGGCCAGTGACGCGGGCGTCAACGCGGTCGCGAGCGTCACCTACGACGGCGCGACCGTCACCTTTAGCAGCGGCTCCGGCCTCACCTTGCGCGATAGCGAGGGCAACCAGATCGTCCTCACCGAGACGGGCAACGCCACCAGCGGCGTCCAGACCGGTGTCATCCAGGTCACCGCGGGCGAGAGCTCGTTCCAGATCGGCGCCAATGGCGACCAGACGGCCCGGCTGAACCTCAGCAACTATTCGGCGACGGCGCTCGGCCTAGGGACCCTGGACATCACCGGGAGCGACATGACCACGGCGCTCACCGCCATCGACGCGGCCATCGCCACCGTCAGCACGGGGCGCGCCAACATCGGTTCCTTCATGAGCAACACGATCGAATCGAACGTTCGCTCGCTGAGCATCACGAAGGAAAGCCTTGTCTCGACCGAGTCGTCCATCCGCGACGTGGACATCGCCCAAGAGATGACGAACTACACGCGCTTCCAGATATTGCAGCAGTCGGGCCTCGCCGTCCTCGCTCAGGCGAACCAGGCTCCGCAAGCCGTCCTTGGCCTCCTCCGAGGCTAACTTCTCCGCGCCGCCAATTGGAGACTTGATTTCGCCCGGACGCAAGTCCGGGCGCTTTTTTCGTCGTCCCGGGTTAGCTAGCAGAAGTGCGGCACTCGGCACCGGGCGAAGAGGCGACGAAAGAATTGGCGGCGAACCTGGCCCCCCGACTGCGGGCTGGCGACGTGGTGCTTCTGGAGGGCGAGATGGGCGCGGGAAAAACGACCTTTGCGCGCGGCCTCTTGGCCGCATTGGGGTGGGTGGAGCCGGTCCGATCGCCGACCTTCCCGATCCTTTTGGTCTATCCGACCTCGCCGCCGGTCGTGCACTGCGACCTCTACCGTGTTTCCAGTGCGGCGGGCCTTGGGTTGGAGGACTATTTGGAGAGCCACCTGGTCGTCGTCGAATGGCCCGAGCGGGCGGCAGGGTTCTTGCATGCCAGCCGTGTCTGGCGGATCCATATCCAGGCCGAGGGTTCCGGGCGGGTGATCGAAATCTCTCCGCCCGGCGAAGGCGAGTAAGCTTGCCGCATGGTCAAGGTTGGGCTTATGGGCGTGGCGCACGTGCACGCGGGCGGCTTCGGGGAGGCGCTGAGGCACAGCCAGCGCGGAACCCTCGTGGCGGTCTACGACGACGACGCGGACCGGGGCCGGACGTTCGCGGGCCGGTTCGACGTCAATTTCCAGGACCAAGTGTCCGACCTGTTGCGGGAGTGCGAGGCCGTGATCGTCTGCGCGCCGAACCTGCGGCACGCAGACCTGGTGGACTCGGCCCTGCGCACGGGACGACCCGCCCTCTGCGAGAAGCCCCTGGCCGCGAGCCGCCGCGACCTCCACCGGATCGAAGCCTCCATGAAAGAAAGCGGGACGCTGTTGTCGACCGCTTTCCCCTGCCCCTTCTCCCCGGCCTTCAAGAGCACCTTGGCGCACCTCCGCGCCGGGGATATCGGCCAGCTTCTGGCCGTCAACACGACGAACCGGGGCCAATGCCCGGGCGGATGGTTCACCGACCCCTCCCAGTCAGGGGGCGGGGCGATGATCGACCACACCGTGCACGTGGCCGACCTTTTGTGGCGTCTGCTCGGCGATGAGCCGGATTCGGTGTTCGCGCTGACCGGGAACAACATGCACTCGGAGGGTTTCGACGACACGGCCCATGTGACCCTCAGCTATGCGAGCGGAGTCTTTGCCACGATCGACGCGAGCTGGTCGCGGCCGGCGGGGTACCGCACTTGGGGCGATGTGAACCTGTCGCTGGTCGGGACGACCGGCGTGATCGAGACCAGTCTCTTTGAGCAAGGGCTCGGGGTGACGACCGACCGTCTGCGCAGCCAGGGCACGGGAAGTGACTTGACGCTGGAGCTGGTCGAGGACTTCCTTGCCGCAATCGAAGAGAAGCGCGAGCCGACCGTGACCGGCGAAGACGGCCTTCGGGCGTCGCGGATCGCCCTCGCCGCATACGAGAGCCTCAAGACCGAGGCACCGGCCCCGCTCTCTTCCGTGGCCTAGCTGGAACTCTCGGGAACCCGACCGTGCTCGTCGACGAACTTCACAACGGCACTGAGCCGGAACCGTCGCTGCCCACCCTTCGTGCGGTGGCACTCGAGCCACTTCCGGTTGGTGTAGCGGCGCACTGTCGCCGGGCACACCCCCAGCAACCGGCTCGCTTCCTCAAGCGTGAGTTCGGGATCGACGAGGCGCCTGATCAACTCCTCGCGGGTCTCGCCGAAGCCGCCCGGGTAGGAGTGCGAGGTCACTTCGTCGTCAAAGAACCGCCCCAGAAACTCCAAGCTTCTCGGCAAATGCTCGAGCATCTCCCTGAAGCGTGGCTCCAGCCCCGAGGTGTCCTCTTTCGCACGACGAGGCCTCGGAGCGTTAAGCGCGGTTTTTCGAAACCGCACGGACCGGTCCTTGGGAATCTTCCGGCGGCCCGCTTTTGGCTCTGCCGTCGGCCTAACTGCGCCGTCTGGATTGGTGTCCAGAAATGCGCTTTCAATGTAGGCCACGGGGTCGAATCGATCCGAGTTGGCCATATGCCCTTCGTCACTATGTATCATTGGAGTGATTTCTGCGTCGGGACTTTTCCACAAGTTGTACAAGCCAGCCTGTCAAAGGATCATCATGGCGTCGCCAAAGCTTAAAAATCGATACCGAATTTCAAGGGCTTCTTCGTAGGCTTTCATGAGTCGCTCGCGAGACGCCATGGCCGCAACCATAAAGAGCATCGTCGTCCGCGGCATATGAAAGTTCGTGAGCATCCCGTCCACTGTCCTAAACGAAAAACCTGGCGTTATGAAGAGGCGGGTCACACGGCTCCCGGTCTCCAGGGTCCGGGGGCCTGTCGAAAAGCTCTCCAAGGTCCGCACGGTGGTCGTTCCGACCGCGACGACCCGGCCCCGGCATTCGGCCACGGCCTCCGCCGTCTCTTCCGGCACTGAGCATCGTTCCCCGTGCATCTCGTGCTGGGAAGCCTCTTCGACCGCCACCGGCCGGAACGTGTCGAGCCCGACGTCCAGGGTGACGTGCGCGGTCTTCACACCGCTCGCGGCCAGCTCTTCAAGCAGCCCGGGCGTAAAGTGCAGCCCGGCGGTCGGGGCGGCCGCACTTCCAGGGGACGCGGCATAAACGGTCTGGTACCGCTCCGGGTTGGCCAGGGCGGCCCGCACGTAGGGCGGCAGGGGCACCTGCCCGATTCCGGCCAGCTCCGCGTGGGCATCCGTCGCCCCGAGAAAGGCGACACGCTTGCGCCCACCGCCGAGGTCCGCAAGGATCCGCGCGGCCAGTCCCGACTCCAGCTCGACCTCTTCGCCGTCGGCGAGCTTGCGCGCCGGCTTCACGAGCGCTTCCCAACCGTCCTCGCTTTCGCCCAAGACGAGCATCTCGAGCTTCGCCCCGGTCTTGCGGTGGCCGAAAAGGCGAAGGGCGGTGACCCTGGTGTTGTTCATCACAAGCAGGTCTCCCGGGGCCAGCAGCCGAGAAAGGTCTCGGAACTGGAGGTGCTGCGCCGGCCCCCCTGCTCGCGGAAGATAGAGCAGGCGCGAGGCGTCGCGCGGCTCGATCGGGCTTTGCGCGATCAGCTCCTCGGGCAGGTGGTAGTCGAAGTCCGCGACTCTCACAACCCGATCCTGGCCGGAAGCTCCTCTAGCGACGAAATGTAGGTCGCGGAAGAAGGCGCGCCCCGGTCGACAATGAGGGCCTGCATTCCGGCCGACTTCGCGCCGCGCAGGTCGTCGACCGGGTGGTCGCCCACGTGAAGCGTCTCGTGCGCCTCCGTTCCGAGACATTCGAGCGCCAGGCGAAAGATCTCCGCCTGGGGTTTCGCGTAGCCCGTCTCCATCGAGGCGAAGACGCCACAAAAGAAGGAGTCCAGGCCGAAAGAGGAGAGCGTGCGGTGAAGGCTCATGTCCCAGTTGCTGACCACCGCCATCGGAATCCCGGCTGCGCCCAGCGCCCGCAGGCAAGGCACCACGTCATCGAACACTCGGAAGACCTCCGAGCCCTGCCCGAAGATCCGCTCGTTGGCCGCTTCGACAAGCCTCTCCGCGTGGCCGTCCGGGAGGCCTTCCCCGCGCGCCCAGTCCGTCATCACCTCGAGCCAGAAGCGGTCCCCGGCTTCGCGGTCGCGCCGCAAATTGATCTCGCGGAACTCTCCCCAACGTTCGCCCGCGAGCGCCTCGAACCGGTGGGCGGCGCCTTCTTCGGTTCCGAAGCCGAGTCGCTCGGCTGTGGAGGCGGCCATTTCCCCAGGGTGCCAGCGACTGCTCATCAGCGTTTCTGCGCAGTCGAACGTGACCGCTCTTATCAGCGCCGCACCATCCCGACGATCCACATCACGAGGGTGAGGACGGCACTGACGAGGATCATGGTCGCAATCGGGAAGTAGAACGAGAAGTTTGGCCGTTCCACCACGATGTCGCCGGGGAGGCGACCGATCCTCAACCCCGGGAGGAACGCGCCCAGAAGCCATATCGCCGCACCGATGGCGGCGATCGTAAGCCCGGCGGCCACAGCCCACTTCCCGATTTCCTGCACGTCCTCGTTCTACCGAAACGCGCGGCCGGCCGTCGCCGCTCGTGGGGCCTGGGACGCAAAGGCCCGAGGGCATGGGTTTAGGCGTCAAAATCCTTGCCGTGAACAAAGTCGCAGCGCTCTTTGCCGTTTTGGCCATCGGGTCCATCGCGATGGCCCAAGACAAAGTCCTCCTGAAGCGGGTCGCCAAGCCGGGCGAGACCTTCAAGTACTCCCTCGTCGTCGACACCGAGCTGAACGGCACGCCGATCACCTATAAGGCGACCGTCCAGGACAAGATCCTCGAAGCGAAGGACGACGGATCCTACAAGATCTCGACCGAGCAGACGAACGCGAAGGTCGTGATGGACGGTAACGAAATGGACACGCCGACCGACGTGGGCGCGCTCAGCACGAGCACTGTCGAGGCTTCCGGCCGGATTGCCGACATGGACGGCGACATGGTCTCGGCGGACGCTTTCCGCATGGCGACCCTGGAGGCTATCGTCTGGCCGAAGCAAGAGGTCGGCCCTGGCGACAAGTGGCAGGTGAAGGTCGAGAAGAACGACAGGCAAGGCGTGGTCGCCTCCGTGCTGGACTATGAACTGCTCGGCTTCGAGGACTTTGGCTCGCGCAAGGCGGTGAAGCTCGGCTACTCCTCCAAGGAGCTCGAGGGTTCCGACCCCGCCATGGCGAAGGGCACGATCTGGGTGGAACTGGGCACGGGCCTGACCCTGAAGCGAGAGTCCGAATGGACGAACGTGCCGATCGCAGGCTTCCTCATCTCGGGGAAGGTCAAGATGTCGATCATCGACTGACCTGGTCTTCGCGCCCTGTGCCGCTTTACGAGTTCCGCTGTGGCGGGTGTGGCCGCAAGGTCACACTTTTGGTCGGCGTCGTCGCTTCTGACGGCGCCGACTGTTGCCCGCACTGTGGCTCGGCCGACCTCACCAAACTCGTCAGCCGGTTCCGGCGAGGCCGCAGCGAGGACGACCGGGTAGACGAGCTCGCCGACCGGGTGGAGCTGATGGGCGAGCCAGACTCCTCCTCCGGCATGCGCTCCCTCGTCCGCGAGATGGGCAAGGCGATGGACGACGATATGGCCGACGAGATGGAAGAGCTATTCGAGACGGACATGGAAGAGGGCGGCGACGACTAGCGCGACCACGCTCACTTTGCCCTGGTACAACGCCAAGGGTGTCGAGGCTCAAGGTCGCAATCTTCTCCGATAGCGCGCTGCCGGTCCTGAACGGGGTCAGCGTCAGCATCGACGGCTTGATCGGCGCCTTGCGCGAGCAAGGGCACAGCGTCCACCTCTACACCACGCGCTACCGGGGACACCGCGATAGCGACCCGAACGTCCACCGCTTTTTCAGCACGCTGACGCCGTGGACGCCCAACTATCCCCTCTCCATCCCTCCGTTCTATCCCTGGTTCGACCGTTTTCGCCGGGAAGACTTCGACATCGTCCACACGCACACCCCTTTCACGGTCGGGTTTGTCGGCCTGAGGTGGGCCGAGTCGTGCGGCATCCCGATCGTCTCGACTTACCACACCCATTACGATAAATATATCCACTATGTCCCGTTCTTCCCTAAGCGTTATCTGAAGTTCAAGATCGCGAAACACACGAACTATTATTACGAGCAAGTCGACCACGTCGTGACTCCCAGCGAAGCGAGCAAGAGGTGGCTCAACCGGCACGCCGTCCGCACGCCGATCACGGTGATCCCGACAGGCGTTCCGAACCCAAGGCAGATCGACCGGGCCGAGGTGCGACAGGCGCTCGGCGCAAGCCCCGACCAGACGATCTTGCTCTACACCGGCCGCGTCGCAGGTGAGAAGAACATCGGTGTTTTGTTGGAGGCGTTCCAGATGGTTTTCAGCGCGAACCGGAATGCGGTGATGTGGGTGGTGGGCGACGGGCCGGCGCGTGCGGACTATACGCAGATGGCGAGCGACTTAGGCATTGGCGACCGTATCAAGTTTTGGGGTTTCATCGACCGCGACAAGTTGGGCGACTTCTACGCGGCCGCCGACATTTTCTGGTTCTCATCGATGACCGAGACCCAGGGTCTGGTCGTGGCCGAGGCCATGAGTTACGGCTTGCCGTGCCTGGTGGTCCAAGGGGGCGGCGCCTCCACCCACTTGGAATCTGGGGTGGACGGCTTCGTCTTGCCGAACGATCCTTCGGACCTCGCCGAGACCGCACTCAGGCTGCAATCCGACGAGCGCCTCTACACGCGCATCTCCGCCGCGGCGCGCAAGACTGCTTCAAACCTCAGCGTCACGAGCATGGCGGAGGACATGGCTTCGGTCTATCGGGGCGTGATCGGCGCGCGCCAAGAACTGCGGAGGGCCGCCTTTGTCGTTTGACCGGGGTCTGCGCGACTACTTTCTCGTGGCGCTCGGTCTCTTCGCGCTTCGGGTCGTGCTGGGTTTGGTCAGCGCGCCGCCTCCGGTCGCGATGGTTCTGACCCTTGTCGTGACCGTCCTCTTCGTCGGCCTGCCCGTCCTCGCCTTCTTTCGCGCGGCGTCGTTCCCCTGGAGCTTTAAGTCTTCGATCGCGTTCGTGGTCGCGGGCGCGGCCCTCCACGCCGGCTGCGCCGTGCTCCTGGGCAGCGTCCTCCCCCGGGTGGGCTTGGCAACCGTCTTTGTGCAGGCGCTCGCCCAACTCGGGCTGATGGTCTGGACGCTTGGCCTTGGCGCCTTTCTTGCGCAGTTGATCCGCGAGAAGAACCTTATCTTGCCGGTGGCGCTCTTCCTTGCCGGGTTCGACGCGTTCCTCATCTTCAACCCGGCCTCGCCGACGACCGCGCTCATCCAGGGCCGGCCCGAGTTCTTCCGCTCGGTCGCGATGGACGTGCCTGCGCTCAAGGTCGCGACCCCCGAGGCCGAGACGACTGCCCGCGTCGAGCCGATCGCCTTCGTCGGCCCCGCCGACCTCTTCTTCATTGCGACCTTCCTCGTGTGCCTCTTCAAGTTCAAGATGCGCGTGAAAGAGACGGCGCGCTGGCTGGTGCCGGTCTTGGCCGTTTACCTCGTCGTGGTGTTGCTCCCGATCGGCTTGGGGATGCTCCCGGCGCTGGTTCCCATCGGCGCGACCGTGCTCCTGGTGAACAGGCGCGAGTTCCAGCTGACGGGCGAGGAGCGCGCGGCGACGATCGGCGTCGGGCTCCTCGCGCTCGCCTTGGCAGGCTTCGGAATCTATCGGGCCGCTACTTACAGGCCGCCAGAACCGCCAATTGACTCTTCGCAGAGACCGGGCGTCCAAGCGCCTCCAGAACGGGCAGCGTCGCCTGGGCAAGCTGTTCCAGGTCGATCCCGGTAGAGATCCCGCTCCGCTCCATAAAGTACACGAGGTCTTCGGTCGCGAGGTTTCCGCCTGCCCCGGGCGCATAGGGGCAGCCGCCCAGGCCGCCCGCGCTGGAGTCGAACGCGGCATACCCGGATTCCAATGCTGCCGCGACGTTTGCGATCGCCGTCCCCCGCGTGTCGTGGAAGTGCCAAGTGACGAAGCGGAACGGCAGGCCGAGGGTGTTGTGAAGCCGGATCACCTCGCTCGGCACCGCGACTCCGATCGTGTCGCCCAGGCTCACCTCATCGACACCCATGGCCCGTAGGCGGTGGGCGACCATGGCGACCGCGGAAGGATCGACGGGGCCTGCATAGGGGCACTCAAAGGCCGTGCTGATATAACCGCGCACCCACCCGGTCGGGCGCGCTTGGCGGAAGGCGGTGACGACTTCAGCGAAGACGTCCAGCGACTCTTCGATGGTCATGTTGATGTTGCGCTTGGTGAACGCTTCGCTCGCGGCCGTGAAGACGGCGATCCGGTCCACCCCCGTTTGGAGGGCCCGTTCCAGGCCCTTGAGATTCGGGACGAGCGCCGAATAGGCCGGTCCCGGCGGGAGCATCGGCCATAGCTCTTCCGCGTCGCCGAGTTGAGGGACCCATTTGGGGGAGACAAAACTGGTCGCCTCGATCTCGCGCACGCCAGCCCGGGCCAGGCCCGTGATCAATTGGGCCTTTAACTCCGGGGGGAGCGGGGTCTTCTCGTTTTGAAGCCCGTCCCGGGGTGCGACGTCGACGATTCTTACCATTTTGGAACCCTACCGTAAAGTAGAGACGACGGAAAAATGGCCCCGCGTGGAGCGGGGCCTTGCACTCTAGTCTCTCAGGGAAGTCCCCCGCCGTCGCCGTGCCAGGCAGGTCGACGCAGGGCTTTTGTTCGGATAAGAATCCTGTCGCTAAAAGGGCGTCTAATCCCTCACAGCACGTTTATTATAGCACAGTTATCGCTGAAGTCTATAAAAATCTAGCGAACCGCGGTCACAACCAGCGAGATCGTCGAATGAGTGCGTCCCTGGACGCTGGCGAACCGGGCCCCAAATCCGTCTTCGGTGATGACGAAGCAGTGGTAGGCCTCCTCGTCCCCGGCGGTGGTGTCGTTCCAGACGGTCTGGAGGTCGATCAGAACGAGGTCGATGACCCTGCGGCTGACCATGAAGCGGCCCCGCATCTCGATCATGGGGTCCGTCTTGGTGGTGACGGTCGCACGCGTGACCTCTAGGTAGTGGAGTCGGCGCAATGAAGCTTGGAGGCGCTTACTGGCGTCTTGCCGTCCCCAGTTGTCCGCTTGCTCGTAGATGGCAAGAAGGTCGTCGAGCTTCTTCTTGAAGGCGGCTGGTTCGAGTTTTGTGCTCATGGCTCAGGAGCCGGATCGATCTGGACAACTTCTTTGCCCTCACCGATCTGATCACCTTTGGCTACAAGGACGGACGCCACGCGACCGTCAAAGGGCGCGGAAATCGTGTGCTGCATCTTCATCGCCTCCAGCACGACCAATCGCTGGCCAGCCTCGACTTCGTCGCCCTCTTTGACAAAGACTTCGACGATCTGCCCCGGCATTGGCGTGAGGGATTCTCCGGCCAGGGGAGTCTCGGCCGCCGCATGTTGGAAGGCGGGCGTGACGACGTAAGTCCGGCCGCGGAACGAGACCAGGGTGCGATCGCCACGGCGCACGGCCAGGGCCGTGGCCGACCCTTCGGGCGTCCGCACGCTGAGCCGGTCCGAGAGTCGGACGACCTCCACGTTCTCGGGCGCGTGCCCGAGGTCGCTTTCGTGCCCGTTCACCAAGTACCGCATGACTCTCTGACCTCCCGGCTCCGGGCCGCTTCTTCCACGAACTTTTTGAATAGTGTCTGGGTCGCGCGGTCGTCCGGCGTCCTCTCGGGGTGCCACTGCAGCCCGACCAGCCAACGGCCGTTCAAGTCTTCGATCCCCTCGACGGTGCCGTCGGTGGCCCAGGCCGAGACCCGTAACCCGTCCCCGACTTTCCCGATGGCCTGGTGGTGCGAGGAGTGCGCGACGACTTCGTCCCCCTCCAGCAGGGCGCGAGTCAGGGTGTCCCTTTCGACGCGGACCGTTTCGAGCTGCTTGCTCGCGTGCTGATCGTGTCCGACCTTTTCGGGCAAGTGTTGGATGAGGTCGCCGCCCCGCGCCACGTTCAGAACTTGACAGCCATAGCAGATGCCAAGGACGGGCACTTCGCGCGGCAACGATTCAAGGAGCGCTTTCTCAAGGGTGAAGCGCCCGGGATTGCCGAGCACCGACTTGGGGTGGTTCTCCTGGCCGAAGTTCGAGGCGTCAAGGTCGTCCCCGCCGGGGATCAAGAGCCCGTCGATCAGGTCAACCACGTCGCGCGCCTCGACCCCGATCGGGAGCATAAATGGAACCCCGTCCGCTTGAAGCACGCAGTCTACGTAGTAGCGGCCGACGTAGTACCGCTCCTTCTCGCCGTCCACGTTCCCGGTTGGGATCGAGTCGCCGACGATGCCGATCACCGGTTTTCTCATGGCGTGACCAACTCGCGGATGTTCTCGACGTGCCGCTTGATGGAAAGGAGGACATCCGCGCCACCCACCCCGTTCATGATGCGGTGGTCGATCGTGATGCCCACGTTCGCGCATCGCTGGACCTTGAACTCGCCAGGGGTCTCGTTCGAAAGGCCGTTGTAGGCCTCGCCGAGAAATATCGTCGCGGCGCCGGGCGGAACGACCACAGCCATCGCCTCGCGGATCTGGTGCCCGGACATGTTCGTGATGCTGAGGGTGACGGTCTCGTTCGCTTGGTCCTTCCCGGTGCGGGCGAGGTCGATCTTCTCTCTCGCCTGGGTCGCGAACTCGCGCCAGCTGAGTTTGTCCGCGTCTTCCACGACGGCCACCACGAGTTCATCGCCCGGCAACGCGACCGCGATCCCGAGCTGGATGTGGTGGTAGGTTCGGAACGTGTCGTCACCGACCAATGTCGTGCGGACGATCGGGTTTTCGCCCGCCGCCTTCGCCACGCAGTAGGCAAACATCGTGAAGGCGCTGGGTTGGAAGTCGCCGCCCCCTCGCTTGATCTCGGCGCGGACCTCTTCGATGCCGCCCCAGTTCGCGACCACGGACATCATCCCTGGCACCACGAGCTGGTTCCCGCGCTGAAGGCGGCTGGCCAGCACGCGCTGCTTCTGGGGAACCGCTTTCTCTTCGAAGGACTTGCCCGACGCGGAGACCGCGGTCTTGGACGCTGGCCCTGCGCCTTTCAGCCATGCGTCGATGTCGGCCGGCATGAGTCTGCCGCCTGCGGCCGGGATGCCCGCCAGGTCCGCGTCCGAGACTCCCTTCTCCTTGGCATAGGTGCGGGTCCTTGGCGGCACGTCGCGGCGGCGTTGCCCGCCGGTTTCTGTCGCTTTCGGAGCGGCTGCCGGTGCGGCTGCGGTCGTTGCGGCGGGTTTGGCCGCCGCAGCTTGGGCGGCACCGCCTTCGGTGGCGAGCACGACCACGTCCGCCCCGATCTTGAGCATCGTGTCCGGCTCCGCCAGCCAGCGCACGACCGTTCCGGCCATGGGCGATTCGACGTCCATCACCGCCTTGTCGGTCTCCATCTGGTAGAGCGCTTCGTCGCGGGCGACCTTTTCGCCCGGCTCCTTGAGCACGGAGACAAGTCGTGCTTCTTGCAGGCCCTCGCCGATCTGCGGGATCTTGAGGGCCACCTCGTTCGCGGCCCCTTCCTGCCGGGCCTCCGCGCCCGGGACGGACGTTTCGGAGCTGTCTGTCGGCGCGGCGCCGGCCACGTCCATGACCATGACTTCGGCCCCGATCTTCAGCACCGTGTCGGGGTCGGCCAGCCACTTCACGACGCGGCCTTCGTGGGGGGACTCGACGTCCATGACGGCCTTGTCAGTCTCCATCTGATAGATCGCTTCGTCGCGTTTTACGGTGTCGCCAGGTTGTTTTAGGACGGCGACGAGGCGGGCTTCCTGCAACCCTTCGCCGATCTGGGGGATCCGCAACGAAACTTCCGGCATGGTCGTTCAAGTTTGGCACAGGCGCAGGGAGCCGAGAATCGGTCCTTTGACGCGCTAAACTTGCTAGAGCCCCGAATTTGGCCAGGCGGAGTTTCAAAGGAATGGCAACCCTGTTCACGAAGATCATTGCGCGGGAGATCCCGGCGGACATCGTCTACGAGGACGACCACGTGGTCGCCTTCCGAGACATCGACCCGAAGGCCCCGGTCCACGTGCTTATCGTCCCACGGCAGGAGATCGCGGGCCTCGCCGAGGTTCCCGAAGAGGGCGACCACCTTTACCTGTTGAACGCGGCTAGGAAGGTGGCGGAGATTCTGGAGATCGAGAACGGGTACCGGCTGGTGATCAACCAAGGCGAGCATGCAGGGCAGACCGTGCCCCACCTGCACGCGCACCTCCTTGGCGGCCGCCCCATGGCCTGGCCGCCCGGTTGATGGGGCCGGTCTTCGGTAATCTCCCCGTGATGCCGAAACGTCCGATCCGCGCCGACGACCTCCTAAAAATGCAGTTCTTGGGCGATGCCCAGGTGAGCCCGGACGGGCGGCAGGTCCTCTTCGCCAAGCGTCACATCAACGACAAGAACAAGTATGTGACGAACCTGTTCACGGTCGACGTCGCGGAGCCGCACCAGGTGCGCCAGTGGACGCAGGGGGAGGGCGGCGCAGGATTCGGCCGCTGGTCGCCGGACGGCAAGCGGATCGCCTTTGTCAGTGGGCGCGAAAAGCCTTCCCCCCAGATCTTCCTGCTATCGGCCGAGGGCGGCGAGGCGGCCAAGGTTACGGACCTGCCGGAGGGTTCGGTCGGCGCGATCGCCTGGTCGCCGGATGGCAAGAAGATCGCCTTCACGTTCCGCGAGACCGCTCCGGACCGCACCGAGAAAGCGAAGAAGGAGCGGGAGGAAAAGGGCGGCAGCACCCCACCGTGGGTCGTCGAGGACATCTGGTACCGCCTCGACGGCGACGGCTTCTTCGGCGCCCAAAGGTACAAAGTTTATGTTTGCGACGTGGCATCGGGCAAGCACACGTTGCTTTATGAGGGAGACCCTCTAGGCTCCTACAGTTTCGACTGGTTGAAAGATTCGAGCGGGTTGGTCGTGGCCCATTCCGCCAATGCCAGCCCTCTCTTAGAAGAGCCGAACGACCAACTTTTTGTCGTGCCTCTGAAGGGTAAGCCCCATCAGATTAAATCGACGACGAAGGGGGCGAAGTCGACCCCGAAGGTCTCGCCGGACGGCGAATGGGTCGCCTTTCTGGGCAGTGATAATCCGGACGACCCTTGGGGCGTCCACAACACACGCCTTTGGCTGCAACCCTTGAAAGGTGGCGCGCCGAAATGCCTTACTGAAAAGGAAGATTATTGCCTTGACGTCCTGGCTTTGAGCGACACGACCTTCGGCTTCGTCGCGGACGGAGGCGGGAGCGGGCTGGTCCAATGGTCTCCGGACGGGTCGCGCATTTTCGTGAGCATCGGTTTCCACGGCGCCGTGAACGTTGCGGCCGTAAACGTCGCGGACGGCAAACTGACATGGGTGACCCAAGGGAAGCACCTCGCGTTAGGCTCTAATGTGACGCAAGACGGCACGACCATGGCGATGCTGGTCGGCGACGCCACGAAGCTGTTAGAAGTCGGCGTCTTGCGCCTTGACCAAAGCAACAAGGTCACCCGGACCACCCGCCAGAACGATGAGTTTATGGCAGGGATCACGCTCTCGGAGCCAGAGGAAATGTGGCTGGATTCGACGGACGGCGTGAAGGTCCACGCGTGGTGTATGAAGCCTATCGGGTTCACCGCAAAGCAAAAGTACCCGGCTGTTCTGGAGATCCACGGCGGACCGCACGCGCAATACGGCTGGGCCTTGTTCCACGAGTTCCAGTTGCTGGCCGCAGAAGGATACTTTGTGGTCTACAGCAATCCTAGGGGTTCCAAAGGTTATGGCGAAGAGTTCTGCGCTGCGATACGCGGAAACTGGGGAGAAGAAGACTGGCAGGACGTGCAAACCGTGATGCACTGGATGCAACACCATCCGAACATCCATCCCGGACGGATGGGCGTGATGGGGGGCTCCTATGGCGGGTACATGACCAACTGGGTCGTGGGGCACACGAACGACTTTCGGGCCGCGATCACGGACAGGTGCGTCTTTAACTGGCTTTCGATGGCCGGGAACTGCGACTTTCCCGCCAACAAAGACGGTTATTTTGGGGGACAGGCCTGGGGAGAGCACGACAAGATCAAGACCCTGTGGCAACAGTCGCCTATCGCCTATTTTGACAACGTCAAGACCCCGATGCTTATCATCCATAGTGAAGGAGACTTGCGCTGCAACGTGGAGCAAAGCGAGCAAGTCTTCTTCGTGCTGCAATCCCTTGGGGTCGAGTCGCGCTATGTGCGTTATCCCGCTTCGACCAGCCACGGTCTATCGCGCAACGGCCCGCCAGACCTGCGCCTTCACCGCCTGAACGAGATCGTCTCGTGGTGGGGCAAGTGGCTCGCTACATAACGTGTCGGAAACCGTCCGGCTTTATGGGATAAACCGGCTCCGGGAGACCCTCGTCGTGCGCGAAGAGACGCGGCGCAGCATGCAGGGGAACCGGGGCACGGAGACCAAGCCGGAACGGACCTTGCGTCGCGCCCTCTGGGCCGCCGGCGCCCGCGGCTATCGCAAGAATGTGCGCAAGCTTCCGGGCACGCCGGACGTGGTCTTCGGCCGCCAGAAAGTGGCCGTCTTCCTTCACGGCTGTTTCTGGCACGGCTGCCCCTCTTGCCAGCGCGACCGCTCGCCCGCACAGAACCGGGCCTTCTGGCAGGCCAAGGTGGCGAACAACCAGGCCCGGCACGCACGGGCCGTGAGCAGCCTCTCCGACCTGGGCTATGCAGTGGTCACGGTCTGGGAATGCCAGCTGCAGAAGAGCCTTGACCAAGTCGTCGGCCTCGTCCTCAGCCTGCGCGACCGGCCGCAAACCGGGCCAAAATCGTCCCGATGAACCGCGAACGGGCCTGGGACTTGGTGTGCCTGCACACGAAGGGCGATTCGCTCCGCCGCCACATGCTGGGGGTGGAGGCGTGCCTCCGCCACTATGCGGCCAAGCTCGGCGAAGACCCCGACCTTTGGGGGGTGACGGGACTCCTGCACGATTTCGACTACGAAGCCCATCCCGAGGAGCACCCGCTTTGGGGCATGGCCGAATTGGAGCGCCTAGGGACCGATCCGGTCATCGTCCGCGCTATCGCGAGCCACTATGCGGAGAAGACGGGCGTTCAGCCCGAGTCGAGCCTGGAGCGGCACCTGGTCGCCTGCGACGAGCTCACCGGCTTCATCGCCGCCGTGGCCTACGTCCGCCCTAGCAAGAGCGTCCTGGACGTCGAGGTGAAGAGCGTCACCAAGAAGCTAAAGGAGCCCTCCTTCGCCGCGCCGGTGGACCGTGGCCACATCCAGAAGGCCACTGAGGCCATCGGGCTCACGGCGGAAGAGCACATCGGCAACATGCTCGAGGCCATGAAGTCCCAGGCGGAGAAGCTTGGCCTAGCGGGAACCGCCGTCCAAGCCGATAAGGTATAGTGGTAGGTTAGAGGAAGAGTCCCCTTGGTCTACGTAAACGTCCACCCGAACGAATCGATCGACGCCGCCTTGAAGCGCTTCAACCTTAAGCTTCAGCAGAGCGGCCTCTTGAGGGAACTGAAAGAGCATTCGCACTACGAGAAGCCGAGCGAGAAGCGCCGCCGGGCTAAACGACGCCGTTCCTCCCGACCCTGATCTCAGGGTCAGCCGGCGACTGGCACGTCCAGGTAGCACCCCATGAGCCAGCCTAAGAAGGACTGGGCCACTTCCCTTTCTAAGATCGCGGAGAGCGAGGCGGGGATCCTTGTCGCCCGAGTGTTCGGGGCCTTTGTCATGGGCGCTTTGCTCGTGGTGCACCGCTCGTGGCCGGTCGATCCTCGAGTCTTCGCGGCCTCCGCCGCGATGAGCGTCGCGGCCTTGCTTTTCGTGCGCTATCACCTGCAGCACGTGAATTACTCGCCGCTGATGGCGGACAGGGCGGAGCGGGCCAGCTGGGTCGCGGCGCTGCTCGCCATCGTCGGCGTCCAGCTTGGCGGGCTCTCGCTCGGCGGCGGGGCCAACCTTCCCTCGCAATACCTGCTCATCGCGCCCCTGGTGGCGATGGCGATGCTTGTGAGCGGCCTTTTCGGCCCTTCTGTGGCCCTCGTCGCGCTCTCTGTGACGAGCCTGTTGGCCGGCTTCACGGGTGCCCTTCCGCCGGACTTGGTCTCGGTCGGCTGGGTCGCGGGCGCGGTCGGGGCGCACGTCGTCAACCCGATGAAGCGTCGGAACGACTTGCTCCGCGCCGTCTGGACGCAAGGTCTTGCCCAGATCCTCATCGCCGCCGCCTTGCAGATCGCGAAAGGCGCCCCCTTCCTCTACATTTTTCAGAGCGCGGGGTGGTCGGGTGTGGCCGCGGTCGCGGCCGTTTCGATCTTCTGGCTCGGCGTAGTCTTGATGGAAAAGGCGTTCGGCGTGGTGAGCGATTGGACCCTGTTAGAGTTCTGCTCGCCCGAGACCCCGCTCCTCAAGGAACTCGTCTTGCGGGCGCCCGGCACCCACGTGCACAGCCTGGGGGTGGCCCACCTTGGTGAAAACGCGGCGCGCCGCATCGGCGCCAACCCTGTCCTCGTGCGGGCGATGGCCTATTTCCACGACATCGGCAAGATCAACCGCCCCCTCTATTTCATCGAGAACCAGGCGGGGGAGAATCCGCACGACGACCTATCCCCGATCCTGAGCGGAGAGATCATCGCCAGCCATGTGACCGACGGCGTGAAGCTGGCCCAAGAAAACCGCCTGCCGAGCGTGCTGATCGACGGCATTTGCCAGCACCACGGGACCTCGCTCATCAGCTTTTTCTACCACCGCGCCCAGAGGGGCGTGGACAGCGACGAGCCTGACGAGCTCGAACGCATGTTCCGCTATCCGGGGCCCAAGCCGCAGACCAAGGAGGCCGCGATCCTGCTCCTGGCGGACCAGATCGAGGCCAGGAGCCGCACCCTCACCAGGAACGAGGACGTCGGTGCGGTCGTTCACGCGATCGTCGAGGCTGCCCGAGCCGACGGCCAATTAGACGAATGCGAGCTGACGTTCCGCGAGCTCCGCGAGATCGAGGAGTCTTTCGCCAAGACCCTCCAGGCCCTGCGCCACGAACGGGTGGTCTATCCCGGCCAGCAAGAGATCCTGGAGCCGCCGGCCTCGCCCGGCGTGGCGAACCTCCCGTCGCACACGACCTACTGAGCCTCCCGTGCCGAGCCCGAAGATCACTGTCCGGAACGAAACGGCCCGAAGGCTCCGGCAATCGACCCTGCGGGGGGCCCTGGCCACGCTCTGCGAGCGCCACCGCGTCCCAAATGCGACCATCGACGTGCTCTTGACCGACGACGAAGGCATCCGTGCCCTGAACCGAGACCATCGAGGGCTGGACGAATCGACCGACGTGCTCTCTTGGCCGGGGCCGGGGGCGCCCGGCACGCCCCTGGGCGACATCGCCATTTCCCTGGACTTCGCCGAGCGCGGGGCCCGCGAGCGCGGCTGGCCCGTCCATGTCGAACTCGCCCACCTCGCCGTGCACGGCGGCCTCCACTTGCTCGGCTATGACGACGAGACGGACACTGGGCGCGGCGAAATGGTGTCCCTCATGAACGAGACCCTCGCCGCATGCGGGCTCCCTACCGACCCCCATTGGCACTCGGCTCCGCACTGATCGCGGGCACGGCGCCAAGCATTGACTGGGCGAAACCGGTTAGGAGAGGATTGAGGCACCCCTCCCCAGGCTTGGGGAGGGGGAAAGGGGGAGGGGAAATCCTCCATACGCGCCCCTTGGGCTCGGGGGGATACGGAAAAACGGGTTGAATAGGGGCGGCGCATGGCGACGCGAGACATAACCGGGCCGTTCCGAGTGGCGTTCAGCGGCATCGTCCACACCTTCCGCACGCAGAAGCACATGCGGATCCATCTGTTCGTGACCTTGATCACGGTGCTCGGTGCCCTCATCTTGAACCTGCGCATCCGCGAAATCCTGGTGCTCATGTTCATGATCACCTTCGTTTTGGTAGCGGAGATGTTCAACAGCGCGATCGAGGCCACGGTGGACTTGGTGAGCCCGAACTACCACCCGCTGGCCAAGTTCGCCAAGGACATCGCGGCGGGGGCGGTGCTCGTGACCACCATCATGGCGATCATCGTGGGCTCGATGATCGCGGTCGGCGACGACCAATGGGAACGCATCCGCATCAGCTTGACGGCGGAGAGCATCGGCGCCCCGATCATTTGGCGGTTGATCGCGGGCGTCTTCCTCGTCTTCATCATCGTGGTGATCGGAAAGGGCCTTGGCAAGCACGGCCAGGTCTTACAGGGCGGTTTGGTGAGCGGCCACAGCGCCCTCGGGTTCTTCTTCGCGACTTGCGTGTTTTTCCTGACGGACAATTTGGCCGTCTCCGCAATCGCCATTTTGTTGGCGGCGGTGATCGCCCAGAGCCGGTGGGAAGCGAAGTTCCACTCCCTATTCGAACTAAGCCTGGGAGCGACAGTCGGCGTGATTTTGGGCATTCTGCTCTTTGGAATCACGCCTAAATAGCCAAAATCAATGTACAATTATTTTCCGCCCACTGTATGAGCGACCCAAGCCATAGTATCCGGCGTCGTCGAGCGCGGGAAAGCACCGGCTCGGCGATGTACACCGTCCTCGGGTTTGCGGTGTTGACGGCACCCTTTGCCCTGTTGGCCCAAGCGGGTCTTTCCGACCCGGGCCAGTCAGCCCTCTTGGGACTGGAAGTCTTCCTTGCCTTGGTGATCGTTGTGGCGCTGAACGGTGCCTTTGTCGCGGCGGAGACGGCCATCGACCTCCTTCGGGCTTCGCACCTCAAGTCGTTTGCCGGCGACGAGGCGGTAACGCGGTCCCTCACCGACCTCTTGGAGAACAAGCCGCAGTACATCGCGACCTGCTTCTTGGGCTCGCAGACGATGCGCTTCTGGGTCTATGTGGTCTGCATCGTCCCGGCCCTGGCTTTCGAGCCCTGGGTCGCGGCGCGGACGGGTTTGGAGACAGGCTGGCCCTCGGTGGTCGTCGCCTGCATGGCGATCGGCATTGTGGCGATCGCCCTGAACGTGGTCGTGGAACTTGTCGCCCGCACTTATGCCGTGACCAACCCGGTCATGACCTCGATGCGCTTGCGCCGCATGGTCGGCGTCTTCGCGTGGATCTTCTCTGTCCCGGGCGGGCTGGCGACCGCGATCGGCTCGCTCCTCACTCGCCGCTTCGGGGCGAAGGCGTCGTTCTCGACCGTGAACCAGGCGGAGGAGGAGATCAAGGAGATCCTCGTCACCGCGGAGGAGACGGGCGAGATCGAGGGCACCGAGAAGGAGATGCTGCACTCCGTCTTCGAGTTCGGCGACACCGTCGCCCGGGAGATCATGACCCCTCGTGTGGACCTGGACGCGGTGCCGGTCGAGACCCCGCTGAGCGAGGTCGCGATCCTGATCGACGAGTCTGGCCACTCGCGCATCCCCGTCTACGAAGGCACAGACGACCAGATCGTCGGCATCGTGCATGCGAAAGACATCTTAAAGGCTCTGGTGCACAACGGCAAGCAAGAGTTGCGGCACATCATGCGCCCGGCCGTCCACGTTCCCGAGAACAAGAACCTCCACGACCTTCTCCAGGAGCTGCGGGCCGCCCGGTCGCAGATGGTGATCGTCCAGGACGAGTTCGGCGGCACGGCGGGCGTGGTCACAATCGAAGACATCGTCGAGGAGGTCGTCGGCGAGATCATCGACGAGTACGACCCCGAGGAGCTGCCCATCGTCCAGAACGGCATCGGCTACGTGGTGGGCGGCAAACTTAACCTCTTCGACCTGAACGACGAGATCGGCACCGCCTTCCTCAGCGAGGAGTTCGACACGATCGGCGGTTATGTCTTCGGACTGTTCGGGCGTCAGCCGGCCAAGGGCGAGGCCATCGAGGAGAGCGGATACCGGTTCACGGTCGAAGACACGGACGGACGCCGCATCCTGGCAATCCGGCTCGAGCCCGTGGAAGAGGGTTCTGTTCAGGAAGGCGTCGCCGTCTCGTGACCCGCGAGCCGCTCGGCTTCCGCCTCGACCTCGAGCATGGCCTTTTCGAAGGCGAGCCTCGCCTCTTCTAGCGCGGCTTCGTCGGCGTCCCGCGGAATGCGGTGCGGCTCTCCGAAGACCATCACGCAACGGGCGAAGGGCTTCGGCACCATGTAGCGGTCCCAAGTCGGCGCGAGCCACCGGCGCTCGGCCGAGACGCCGACCGGCACGATCGGCACCCCCGCCTTCTTCGCCATGACGATGATGCCGGGCTGGACGACGTGGGTCGGCCCCCGGGGGCCGTCCGGGGTGAACGCCATCGTCGCGCCTTGCTTCAGGACGCGGATGCTCTCCGCCGCCGCCCTGGCCCCTCCGCGCCCGGTCGAGCCGCGGATGGTGCGGAATCCAAAGCCGGAGAAGATGATGTTCTGCATGTCCCCGTCCTTGCTCTGGCTGATGATCGTCCAGACTCCCTTGCCCCGGAAAAGCACCGCCGCCGTGAAGGTCGTCCCGTGCCAGCCGGAAAAGATCTTGCCGCCCGGCAAGGCCTCGACGTCCTCGTACCCCACCGTGCGGATCTTCCAGGTGGATCCCAGGAGCCGGGCCAAGCGCAGGATGAGCGGCCCCAGGACGTAGGGCCGCACGTTGCGCCAGTGCTGCTTCAACGCAGCAGCCCCTTCGCGCGGGCGGCGTCGCTGGCTGGGTGGAACTCGAATTGCTCTCGCAGCTCGCGGACGTGGGCCCCCGCCTCGTCCGCGCCCATCTCCACCAGGTTAAGCAGGGCGAAGGGCCGCTGGCTCTCGCCTTCCGGCTCGGCCAGCACGCTCTCGTAGAGAGAGCGGCGCAGAATCGGGTCGCTAAGCTCGGAGGCGAGCCGCATGCGGCGGATGGGGGAGAGGAACCGCAGCCCCTGCGCCCTCGCGAGGTCGGCGAGCGCCGCCGCGCGTTCTGCTTCCGGGACGGCTTCGACCAGGCGCGCCCGGATCTGGGCTTCGTGGGCGGTCTCGCCCATGGAGTGGAGCGCTTCCGCGAGTTCGCGCAGGGCGCGTGGGTCGTCGGGGTGCTCGGCGAGGTGGGCTTCGGCCGCGCGCAGGACGGCGCCGGGGCCCCGGTCGCCCATGCGGTCGAGCGTCTCATAGCCGAATTGGAGCCGCGCCTGCTCCGGGGCGCGCATCACGAGGCTGGCCACCAGCCCGAAGAAAAACCCGGCCAGGTGCGACCAGAACGCGGTGACGGGGAAGCCGCCGATGGCCACGAACGCGCCCACCGCCTGCAGCACCACCCAAGCGAGGGTCACCGCGCCGACCGTCACCGTGACCCGGGGGGCGAGCGGAACGCGGCGGTGCATGTAGCGGATCGCCGCATAGCCGGCGATCCCCGCGATGGCGCCGCTCGCGCCGACCAGGGGGGTGTTCGCTCCCAGGCTCGCCATGATGCCTTGGTGGGCCAGGACCCCGGCCGCCCCGCCGCCCAAGAAGATCGCGAGCAAGCCCCAGTGGCCCGCCGCGGACTCCACCCGAGGGCCGACCGCCGCCAGGAACACCATGTTGCCGAGCAGGTGGACCAGGTTCGCATGAACGAAGAGGCACGTGAGGGCGGCAGCCAGGCTGGGGCGCGCGGGCAGGTAGGCGAGCCGCTCGGTCGACCCCGGGTCGAAGACGCCCAAGAACGCCACAGCAAGGCAGGCAAAGACCAAGGCGATGGTCGCCCAGGGGACGGCGAGGCGAGGGCTGGTCATTGACGATTTACGGTCTACGAATTACGGTTACGCGTTCTCGTAGACGTCTTCGGGAATCTCGACATTGATGTAAGTCTCTTTGACGTCGTCGAGCTCTTCCAGGGCGTCGAGGAGTCGGACGACCTTCGGCAACACGGAAGCGTCCGGGGTCGCCATGTTGGTCGGGAGCCTTGTGACCTCGACGTCCTCGGTGGGGATGCCGGCCGCGTTAAGGGCGTCGTTGCAGGCGTGGAGGGCGCTGACTGGCGTCTCGATGGTCCAGTACTCGTCGTCATCACCGGTGACCTCGTCCGCCCCGGCGTCGATCGCGGCAAGCGTGAGGGTCTCCTCGTCCACGGCCGACTTCTTCACGCTGATCTGCCCCACCTGCTTGAACTGCCATGCGACGGACCCGTTCTCACCGAGCGCGCCACCGTGCTTGGTGAAAGCGTGGCGGAGCTCCCCGACCGTGCGGTTCCGGTTGTCCGAAAAGACCTCGACCATGAACGCGACCCCGCCAGGGCCGGTGCCTTCATAGAGGATCTCTTCGTAGTTGGTGCCTTCGCCGCCGCCTGCGCCCTTGGCGATGGCGCGGTCGATGTTGTCCTTCGGCACAGAGGCCGCCTTCGCCTTGTCAATCGCGACGCGCAATGTGGCGTTGATCGCGGGGTCGCCCCCACCGGACTTCGCTGCCACGATGATCTCCCGCGCCAGCTTCGTGAACAGCTTGCCGCGGATCGCGTCCTGCTTGCCTTTCCGCAGGCGAATGTTCTTCCATTTGCTATGCCCCGCCATAACCATCTCTATTTTGGCAGAGCTTGCCGTCCCGTCCTCTCCGCACGGGGCTAGCGAGATTGGCGGGTTCTTTCCCCGCGGCTTAGATCGCCTCGATATCGGACTTCCGGACGAGGACGACGAAGTTCGGCACAAAGTCGAGCTCGTCCTTGGTGAGGGCGCTCTTGCGGACCTCGCTCTCGTTCTCCCGGAACTTCTTGCGCATCCGGTCGGTGGCCTCGGTGTGGACGTCGCGATAGACGTCCGGCATAGAGGCGAAGTCGACCTTCACCGCGATCTCTTCGTCGTTGTAGTAGTTCTCGACGACGCCGGTCAGACCGCACATGTGGGGGTAAAGGCCCGCCTTGGCGTCCTCTGCGTTCATCGGCCGGTCCTTGACCCTGACGCGCGATCCCTCTGCGATACTCATTGCCTTGATGCTACCTAAGACGGCTCGGCCGGCTCGTCAGCCTCAGCCAGGGGCTGGGGCTGGCGGATGATCCACTGCCCCACCTGGTGCAACTCCTCTTGCTCGGCCTCCTGTTCTGGACCCGGTTCGGCCTCTTCGGCCGGCCCCGGTTCCTCGACCTCAGGCTCGACGGGCGGCCCCGACCAGTCCGCCTTCGGCGAATCGCGCAGGACGTTGGCCAGGACGCCGTTCACAAAGCGGTGGCTGGTCTCCGACCCGAAGCGCTTCGCCAGTTCGACGTATTCGTCAAGCGTGACCTTGGGCGGGACCTCGGGCCGGTGCCAAAGCTCGACGCAGGCCAGCAGGCAGAGGAGCTTGTCGGTCACGGCGAGCCGGTCTAGCGCCCAGCCCGCCGCCAGGTGCGGCTTGAAGAGGTCGGTGAACTCGTCAGGGGCGGTCGCCGCGCGCAGAAAGACGTCCCGGCAGAACTCGCTCGTCTCTGGCGCCAGCTCGGCCCCGTCCAGGGCGGTGGCGAGGGCGTCTTCCGGTTCGGCCATGCCGATCGTGACCGCATAGAGGGCTTGGAAGGCCGCGCGCCGCGCGAACCTTCGGGAGCGTATGGGAGCGGCCTCAGACTTCAACCGGAGCCTCGGTGAGGAAGCGGTCGACGAACCCCGTGTCCACGTTCCCGGACCGGTAGTCCGCGTCCGCCACCAGCCTGCGAAGGAAGGGGATGTTGGTCTGGATGCCCTCGACCTCGAACTCTTGCAGCGCGACCGCGAGCAGCCGCACCGCTTCCGCCCTGTCTTTCCCCTTCACGATGAGCTTGGCGATCATGGGGTCGTAGAACGGCGCGACGATGAAGCCCGTGCTGACGTGGGTATCGAGGCGGACGCCGCCGAAGCCGGGCGGGTTCCACTTCGTGATCTTCCCGGTGGACGGGGCAAAGTCTTTGTCGGGGTCTTGGGCAGTGATCCGCGCTTCGATGGCGTGGCCCCGGATGGCGACGTCGCCTTGGGTGAAGTCGAGGGGCTCCCCTGCGGCGATGCGGATCTGCCACTGGACGAGGTCGAACCCGGTCACCTCTTCGGTGACTCCGTGCTCCACCTGGATCCGCGTGTTCATCTCAAGGAAGTAGAACTTTCCGTCTTGGTCGAGCAGGAACTCCATGGTGCCCGCGTTCGAGTAGCCGACCGTCCGCGCCACTCGCACCGCCGCTTCACCCATCTCCCTACGCTGGCTTTCCGTGATGAAGGCGCAGGGCGCCTCTTCCACAATCTTCTGGTGCCGGCGGTTCTGGATCGAGCACTCGCGCTCGCCCAGGTAGACCAGCCGCCCGTGCTCGTCGCCGAGGACCTGGATCTCCACGTGACGGGGCTGCACCACGCACTTCTCGATGATCATCCCGGCGTCGCCGAAGCTCGCCTGGGCTTCCTGCCGCGCCATGTCCCAGTTGCGCACGAGCTCGTCGGCCGAGTTCACGCGGCGGATGCCACGGCCACCGCCCCCCGCGCACGCCTTCATCACGACGGGGTAGCCGATCTCGGCGGCGATGCGGGCCGCCTCCGACTCTCCTTCCACCACGCCGTCAGAGCCCGGGACGACCGGGCAGTCCGCCCGGACCGCGGCCTCCTTGGCCGAGGCTTTGTCGCCCATGGCGCGGATCGCCTCGACCGAAGGGCCGATGAACTTGAGGCCCATAACCGCGACCTCCTCCGCGAAACGGTCGTTCTCGCTGAAGTATCCGAAGCCGGGGTGGACGGCGTCGCAACCCGTGATCTCGGCGGCCATGAGCACGTTCGGGGCGTTCAGGTAGCTCTCGACGTTGGTGCCAGGACCGATGCAGACGCTCTCGTCGGCCATCGAGACATGGCGACTGTCCGCGTCCGCCTGGGAGTAGATCGACACGGCCTTGACCCCCAGCATATGGCAGGCGCGGATAACTCGGCAGGCGATCTCGCCGCGGTTGGCGACCAGTACTTTCTTGAACATCAGTAGCTCTCGTGACCTTTATGGGGACAGCCGACCCTTCCTGTCGCGGGGTCGTAGTCGTAGCGCTCGCCGCCGACCGGGCAATGGACGAGGTCGGAGCCCAAGCGAAGGTCTTCCAGGCTCGCCGGCGCGCTGTTCTCGACCGGGTCGGTATTGACTTGCACGGCCTGGCGGCATTGGCTCAGCTGGGTGCGGCAGACGGCGTCCTTCGCCGCGTACCGGCTCTGGCCGACCAGGGTCGCGCCCTTGCCGTCCGGCCGTTTGTTCTCCGGGGTTCCGCCGAAGAGGCTCGTCAAGGATCCGCTTCCCACCGCGAAGACGACGGCCAGGACGACGACGATCAGGCCCGCCACCAAGACGCCGACCATGCTGGAGCCGCGCCGCATCAGGAAGGTCTCACCTTGAGGAGCGGCTTGCCGAACTCGACCGCTTGGCCCTTCTCGGCGAAGACCTCGACGACCTCGCCTTCCACGGGCGAAACGACATCGTTTGCGAGGCCGAGCGCGACGATCTCGGCGATCACCTGGCCCTTCTCGACCTTCTGCCCGACCGCCACCGGCTCCTTGCGCCAGTCGAAATAGCCCACGACCGGGGCCGTCACATCGACCTCCTCCGGACCTGTCGGGACGGTCACGGCGGCCACCGCGTCGGGGGACCGCTTCTTCGGCGCCGAGCGGGGCAAGACGGCGGAAAAGTCGCTCGATCCGATCTTCAGGCGAACCTGGCGAAGGCCATGCTTCTGGGCCGTCCGAAGAAGCCCTCGGATCGCCTCTTCGTCCAAGCCGGGCATCCGACCATTTTACCGTCCAGATCAAATGCCGGTCGCCAACCTCGCGGGAATACGGGGTTCCCGGTAAAGCATCCGTGGAACACCTGTGATAACGGCTTGGAGGCGTACGCCTCGTGACAGGGTGGGAACATGGCGATCGGACTTGGGTTACTCGAAACTTCCGCGGTCAAAGAAATGGCCAATGTCGGGCTCGGACACGCGACGACATCGCTCGCCGACCTGACCGGGCGTCCGTTCAACATGGACATTCCCGAGGTCTTCACCCTGGACGGGACCGACACCTCGAAGCTGGGCGATGACCCCGATGCGGTCGCGATGGCGACCTATGTGCCTTTCGGGGGCGAGATAACTGGTACGACCGCCTTCATCTTCCCCTGGGAGAGTTCTTGCGCTCTCTGGGAGATGCTCCTGGGGCAAAGCCCGGCGAGCCCGGCCGAGATCGACGAATTTTACGCCTCCACCGCCTTGGAGATCGGCAACATCCTCTGCGGGAGCTTCTTAAGAGCCATCTCTGATATGACCCAGGTCGAGCTTCACGCAGAGCCCCCGCTGGTCTCCGTCGAGACGCTCGGCGCGATCAGTTCGAGCATGCTGGCCCAGGCCGAGTCTGAGTGTCTGACCGCGCTCGCGATCGAGACCAGTCTTTTCAGCACGGACGTGCCGCTCGTGAAGGGCACGTTCCTCTGCTTCCCTTCCCAGTCCGGCCTTGCCGTCATCATGCGGCGCCTGGGGATCCCGGAGGCCGCCTAGTGGCGGTGGCAGCGAGCGTCATGGTGGGAATGGCCGACCTCCAGGTATCCGATCGGCCGATCATCTACTCCTGCCTAGGTTTGGGAAGTTGCATCGGGTTGCTGGCCTATGACCCGACGAGCCGCGTCTCCGCGATGGTGCACATCATGCTCCCGGAGGCGTTCAAGGACAAGCCGGTGGACAAGCCGGGCAAGTTCGCGGACACCGGCTTGCCCGCTTTGGCCGAGGGGATGGCAAAGCTCGGTGCGGACATGAGCAAAGTCGTCGTCGCCTATGCGGGAGGCGCCCAAGTCTTCCGGGCCGGGAACGCCGACCCCAGTTCGACCAGCCGCTTGGACGTCGGCGCACGGAACTCTGTGGCCGTCGAAAAGTGGCTGCGCGAGGCTCGCTGGCGGGTCGTCGCCTTCGACGTGGGGGGCGGAACGGGCCGAACTATGATCGCAGACCTGACGACGGGGGTCGTAAAGGTCAAGACTATCCATAAGGGCGAACAGCAGCTTTGTTCGCTGAGGGTTTAGGGAGGGCACGCATGTCATCTACCATCACGCTCGAAGACATCGTCAAGCGGACACCCGACTTGCCGAGCCTGCCCGCCGCCGCCATGAAGGTCATGCGCGAAGCGGACAGCAGCACCAGCAACGCTCGGAGCATCGCGAACATCCTGGCTCAAGACCAGGCGCTGACGGCACGGGTGCTGCGCCTTGCGAACTCTGCCTACTACGGTCTGCAGCGCAAGGTCTCGAACCTCCAGGAGTCGGTGGTCGTGCTCGGTATGCGGTGCGTCCGCAACCTCTGCATGGTCGCGGCGACCTACCCCTGGATGAGCCGTAAACTCGACGGCTACAACCTCGGGCCGAAGGAGCTGTGGACGCACTCGTTCGGGACGGCCCTCGGCGCACAGCTCGCCGCCCAAGAGTGCAAGAAGTGCGACCCGGACCTCGCCTTTACCGCCGGCCTGTTGCACGACATCGGAAAGGTCGCGCTCAGCGTGTGGCTCGAGAACAAGAGCAATTTGATCGCGGAGTACAGCGCGAAGGCCAACGTCCCCTTTGACGAGGCGGAGCGCAAGATCCTGGGATATGACCACACCGAGGTCGGCGAGCATCTGGGCCGCCAATGGAACCTTCCTGACGAGATCGTCTCGGCGATCCGCTACCACCACGAGCCCGACGAGTGCCCCGAGCCTTCGGCCTTGGTGGACTGCGTCCACGTCGGCAACTTCCTTACACTTACGATGGGCTTCGGACTCGGCGGCGACGGACTTCTGTACCGAGTCTGCGAGGGCAGCTTCGAGCGGCTCGGCCTGAAGCCTGACGATCTCGATGCGCTGGCCGATACTTTTGTGGTGGGCTACGAGGAGTACGAGAAGCTGTTCGCGGAGCTGGCGAGGATATGAAGCTTAGAGTCCTCGTCGTCGACGATTCCCCCTTCATCCGCCGCATCCTGACCGACTGGATCAAGGCGGAAGACGACTTTGAGCTGGTCGGCACGGCCAACGACGGGGCCGAAGCGGTCGAAGCGGTCAAGAGGCTAAAGCCTGACGTCGTCACCATGGACGTCGAGATGCCCAAGATGGACGGCATCGCCGCCCTGAGGCGGATCATGCAAGAGTGTCCGACGCCTGTGATCATGGTGAGCAGCCTCACCACGGATGGGGCCGATGCCAGCGTCACTGCGCTGGAGGTCGGCGCGATCGACTTGCTGGCCAAACCGGGCGGCGGGTCGAGCCTCAAGTTTGTCCAGAGCAAGGCAGAACTGGTCCAGAAGCTGAAGGCGGCGAAGTACGTCCGCCTCCAGAAGACCGTGCGTACGACGCGCCCCGGGGTGGCTCCCAGTTTCAGCGGCAACGACGACCGCGTGCTTCTGGTCGCGAGTTCCACCGGCGGCCCGAAGGCGCTCGTCGCGTTCTTCCAGGGCATACCCTCGAATTTTCCGGCCCCGTGCCTCATCGTGCAGCAC
The DNA here is from genome assembly GCA_019454125.1 of Fimbriimonadaceae bacterium. NCBI lineage: Bacteria > Bacillati > Armatimonadota > Fimbriimonadia > Fimbriimonadales > Fimbriimonadaceae > Fimbriimonadaceae bacterium. The sequence goes on along the minus strand of CP075365.1, from coordinate 324,160 downwards.
ATGCCGGTCGGTTTCACGGCGAGCCTCGCCAGGCGGATCGACGCACTGGGCGGCATGGCCTGTAAAGAAGCCGAGGACGGCGACCGCCTCGCCCCCGGGCTCGCCTTGCTGGCGCCGGGCGGCAAACATATGACGGTGGACGCCGCCGGCCGCGTGTCGCTCGACGATCGCGCGCCGATCCACGGCGTGCGACCGGCCGCCGACATCATGTTTGAGTCTGCGGCGAAGGCTTTTGGCAAGCGGTGCTTCGGCGTTGTCTTCACCGGCATGGGCCGCGACGGCGCCCAGGGCGCTCTCGCCGTCCGACAAGCGGGCGGAAAGATGTTCGGCGAGTGCGAAGAGAGCTGTGTGGTCTATGGCATGCCGCGGGCTGCCAAGGAGATCGGCGGCATCGACCGCGAGGTGCACCTCGACGGGATGGCCGCGGAAGTCGTCGCTGAGTTCAGCGGGAGCGTGCGGCGTGCATCCTAAGGAAACCGACTGGTCCAGTTTCTACTCCAGGATCAAGAAGGCGACGGGCTTGGACCTGCACCAGTACAAGGCCAACCAGCTACAGCGGCGGACGCTCTCGATGGCGGAGAACCAAGGTTGCACAAACCTTGAAGAGTTTGGCGAATGGGTCGTTTCGAAAAAGGAGAACGTCGCCTGGTTCTTGGACAAACTCGCCATCAACGTTTCGGAGATGTTCCGCAATCCTGAAAAGTGGGAAGTCCTCCGTACGAAAGTGATCCCGAAACTGCTTGAGTCGAACTTGCGGCTGAAGTGTTGGAGCGCGGGGTGCAGCTATGGCGCGGAAGCCTATTCGCTCGCGATGACGCTCGACCTTGAGTTCGCCGGTGTCCACCAGATCATTGGCACGGACATCGACCAATCGGTGCTGGCCCAAGCGGCCGAAGGCTTCTTCACCCACGCGGACGTGAAGGGCGTCCCGAAACAGTACCGGGACAAGTACCTGGCCGAATGGGACGGAGGGTGGAAGGCTTGCGGAGACCTTAAGCGCTATCTAAAGTTCAAGAAGCACAACCTCTTAGCCGATCCCTTCGAAAGGAACTACGACTTAATCCTTTGCCGAAACGTCGTCATCTATTTCACGGACGAGGCGAAATCTGCGCTCTACGAGCGCTTCTTCAACGCTTTGCGGCCAGGTGGTTACCTGTTTGTAGGCAGTACGGAACGCATTTTCCGCTCAGAGGAAATTGGCTTCCAGAACAACCTGCCGTTTTTCTACCAGAAACCCGATAATGGAGTAAGCGAATGGCGAAACGCATCTTGATCACTGATGACGCCCTTTTTATGAGGGTGACGCTCAAAAACATCCTCACCCAAAACGGGTTTGAGGTGGTTGGAGAGGCGGCGAACGGAAACGAGGCCGTCAAGCTCTACGACGAGTTGAAGCCCGACCTTGTCACCATGGACATTACGATGCCGGAAATGGACGGTCTAGAGGCGTTGCGCCAGATCCGCGCCAAGGATCCCGGCGCGAAGGTCGTGATGTGCACCGCCATGGGCCAGAAGAACATGGTCGTCGAAGCCATCCAGTCCGGGGCGAAAGACTTCATCGTCAAGCCGTTCCAGGCGGAAAGGGTCGTAGAGGCGATCACGAAGCAGCTGGCCGCTTAGGGCGATGAAAGTCGAATACGTCCTTCCATTCGTCCAGGCGGGCATCAGCGTCGTCCAGACGCTGCTCCAGGTTGCTCCCGAGAGGGGGCAGCTTAAGGCACGCCCGCAGGTCTTCACGACCCAACAGGTGAACATCGTCTGTGGCATCACGGGCGATATCGAGGGCCAGGTGATCTATGGCATGACGATCGTCTGCGCGGACAAGATCGCGTCGCTGATGCTAGGGGCGCCCGTCGTCACGTTCGACCAGCTTGCCGCGTCCGCCATCGCCGAGCTCGGCAACATGATCAGCGGCAACGCGATGACGCTCCTCGCCGCGCAGGGCTTCACCTGTGACATCACGCCGCCGACCATCGTCAAAGGCACGAACGTCAACATTTCGACGCTAGACATCCCCGCGCTCGTCATCCCGATCAAGGTCGGCGACGTGGGCGAGATCGAGATCAATGTCTCGCTGAAGGAGCGGATCCTGGAAGCGGCCGCCTAGCGGCTCAAACCCGGATCCGCCCCGAAAGCACGGTGGTGGCCGCTCCCACGAGGGTGACGCGGTCGCCCGCCAGCCGAACTCCGACCCGGCCCCCACGGCCCGATGCCTGGTAGCCCGTCATCTCGTTCCTCTTGAGGATCGGGGACCAGAACGGGGCCAAGGCGCAGTGCGCCGAACCCGTGACCGCGTCTTCGTTGATGCCGACCCGGGGCGCGAAGACGCGGCTGACGAAGTCAACGCCAGGCGTCTCGGACCGCGCCGTGACGACCAGTCCGAGCAGCCCCATGCCGGAGACCGTCGGAGGATCCGGCTTGATGTGCCGGACGCGCTCTTCGTTTGAGAGCATGGCGAACCACATTCGCGGCGTTTTCCCAAACCAGACCGGGTTCGCGCCGAGCATCGGTGCGAGGTCGAACGGGGGGTCGGCCTCGACCGGCGGCTCCGCAGGAAAGTCCATCTCGATCTGGCCCTCGCGGAGCTCGCAGACCAGGCGGCCGCTTTTGGTGTTGAAGACGATCGGGGTCGCCGCCGTCTCAGCCCCCGCTTCCCAGAGGGCGTGGGCGGAGGCCAGGGTGGCGTGGCCGCAGAGGTCGACTTCTGTGCGGGGGGTGAACCACCTGAGGTTCCAGGAGTCGTTCTCCGGGTTCACGAATGCGGTCTCAGCCTGGTTCAGCTCGGCCGCGACCGCCTGCATCCAATCCTCGCTGGCGGGGGAGTCTAGGATGCAGACCCCGGCCGGGTTCCCCCGGAACTTGTCCTCGGCAAAGGCGTCCACCAAATAAATCGCGTGAGCCACCCGATGATTATACAGGTGGCCTTACTGCCCGAGACGCAAGACTTCGGTCGATCCGAAACCTGCGGGCGTAGACTATTTCAGAAAGATGCAGCGAAAGCGATTCCCCGGCCTCAACGCGGACGAGTACACCGCCGACACGGACAGGAAGGCGATGGCAGCCTTGGAACGGCTGCCCCTGCTGCCGCAGGTGCTGGGCAAGTTCCACGAGCTGGGTTGGGACCGCTGGATGTACTGCTACAACATGGCCGTTTCGGTTCGGTGCGGCCCCACCCAGTACGGGACTTTGTACGAGATCATGCGCGAGTGCTGCGCGATCTTGGACGTGCCGGAACCTGAGCTCTACATTTCCAACAATCCGTTCACGAACGCCTTCGCGGGCGGGGTCGAGCGCCCTTACATCACGGTCCGTAGTTCGATCGTCGACGCCCTGAGCGACGAACAGCTGTTCCACTTGATGGGCCATGAGCTCGGCCACATCAAGAGCGGCCACCTCCTGTTCCACTCGATCGCGGCCGTGATCTTCCCGTTGCTGGAAGCGATCGGGCGGCGGACGCTGGGCTTGGGGGACACGCTCGGCATCGGGCTGGCCCTCGCGTTCCTGGAGTGGTCGCGCCAGGCCGAGCTTTCTGCGGACCGCGCCGGGCTGCTCTGCGCCCAGGACTTCAACCTCAGCGCATCGGCCAACCTTTTGCTCACGGCCGGGCCCTCGCGGTTGAACAACGAGGCCAGCGTCGAAAGCTTCCTGGACCAATCGAGGGCTTACCAAGACATGAGCGCTCTGGACTCGATCGGCAAGGCCATCGTGTTCTTCTTCTACGGCTCGCGGATGACCCACCCCATGCCGGTCCACCGAACGAAGGAACTGGAGAAGTGGTACCTCTCCGGGGCTTACGAGCGGCTGGTCGAGCACGGGCAGGTCGCCGGACCGGTCTAGCGGTAAAGGCTGAGGGTCACGCCCATCGGAGCGGGGCCGAGGTCGTTCTCGCGCTGGTTAAACCGGGACGCCCCCTTACGCATCCCGACCGCCACAAGGTCGAACGACGTGAACTCCCAGGCGTCCTTGCTCCAGGTGCCCTGGCCGTAGACCGTCGCCTCATAGCCTCGGCTTCCGTCGTTCATCATCGCTTCCCCGCGGAACTCGATGGTGACGGTGCCGTCTGCCTCGGCGATGCGGCCCTTCGTGAGCACGGCTTTCTTCACGTCCTGCGGCCGCCACTCCGGCGCTTGGCCCCGGACATTGTCGACCAGCATCTCGCGCCAGATCCTGCCGACGACCGCCTCGTCCACCACTTCGACTTCGGAGCCCTCGGGCACGAACGGGTAGCCCGTCTCCAGACCGATCCACTTCTCGTTCCACGCCCACTGGGTGAACCCGATCCAGGGGTCGCCGCTCCTGTCCCTGTCTTCGTGCCTCGCTCCGCTGTCGTCGCCGTCGCCTCGCGGCAGGTCGCGCATGTTGACCCGCAGGACGAACCCGCCTTCCACCTCCGGTGGCATGGTGGTTTTCACCGCAGGCACCGGTTTCCCGGCATATCCCTTCTCCTCGCGCAGCTTTTCCCAGCGGGCGAGGGCCCTGCGAAGGCGGGCTTGCATGTCGGCCGGGTCCGAAGAAGCGGCGAACCTCCCCTCCAGATACTCTGCGTTCGGCCCGATCATGTAGACGCCCTGCTTCGTCCCGGGATGGTTCCAGTCGCCCTTGGGCATGGACTCGCCGAACTTCTTGAAGAACAGGTGGGCGGGGTCGTTCTGCACCCGCGCCAGGTTGCCGGAGTCCTCCGGATAGAGCATGTAGACCTCGTCCGCGACGGTGACGAACTCTCGGCTAAGTTTTTGGATCTCGGGGTCTGACCAGACCTCTTGGCGTCCACGGACGCCGTTGTTTCACGTGCAGCCGAGCGGGTGGCCGTTCATCGTCCAGAAGAGGATAGGCCGCCCGAGTTTCCTCGCCTCTTCGACTGCGGGCCAGAACTTGTTACGCCAGCCGACCAGCTTGTAGGCCTGCTCCTTCTCGCTCGGCTGGATGAAGGCGAGCCAGCGCCTGAAACTGTCCCGGTCAGGGGCTTCCTGCGCGGTGCCGAGGGCGAGGGCGGCAAGCCATGCGACCATGCCGTTATTATGAAGGTCTAGGATTCGCGTTTTGCGCGCTCTTCGACGACGGCGCGCTCCATGCGAGTGTCTGGCACGAGCCAGAGCAGGGCCGGCACGATGATGAGACCGACGCTCACCCACGTCTGGACCAGCGAGCAGGCGATGGCCAGCGCATAGCAGAGCAGCGAGACGCGGCCCTTGAAGTCGTTGCCGAGCGCCCGGGCAAAGGCGGACTCGCGCCCGTGGCTCCGGACGAGGGTGTTCTGCAAGATCGAGTAGGCAATCCCGCAAAGGAGCAACAAGGTGGCGTAAACCGCCACACTTTCCGGTGAATAGGTGCTGTGCCCCATCCATGCGGTGGCGAAGGGCACGAGCGAGAGCCAGAACAAAAGGTGCATGTTCGCCCAAAGCACGCGCCCGTCCACTCTATGCACGGCCTGGAGCATGTGGTGGTGGTTGTTCCAGTAGATCGCGAGGAACACGAAGCTGAGGATGTAGCTGAAGAAGAACGGGGCGATCTCCCGCAGGGCAGAAAAGTCGCTCTGGGGCGGGATCTTCAGCTCCAGCACCATGATCGTGATGATGATGGCGAGCACCCCATCGCTGAACGCCTCCATACGGCTCTTTTGCACGGCTTGGGTGTTTACCAAAAAAGGCGGGGCTTTGGGAGCCCCGCCATGCAAGAGGACAGTCTTTCGACGCCGTGGCGTCCGCTTACTTCCGCTTTCTTCGGAGCAGCGCCAAAGCCGCCGCACCCACGAACGTGAGTGTGGCCGGCTCGGGCACGACCTCGACGCTGGCGTTCGTGGTGTCCGGGGCAAAGTCGCTGATCTGGCTGTTCTGGCCGGTGCCGACGCGGGGCCAGAGGTTCCAGGTGTACTTGTCGGGGGAAAGCCCGAGCGTGGGGAACTCGCTCGCGGCCACGGTGAAGCTCAGGCGGTTGCCCGAGATGAGCACCGAGCCCGGGTCGAAGTTGGTCTGTCCGCCACCGACGATACGGTTGACCGTGGCAGACCCGTCCGGCCGCATCAAGAGGACGCTGTCGAACTTGATCTGCTCGGTCTGCGGCAGGTCCGGGAAGAACCGGGCGGTCCCTTGGCCGCGGTCCAGCCCCCAGATGTAGAGCGCGCCTTGGGTCAAACCGATGTTGGCCGCCATCTCCGCGTGGAAGATGAAGCTCGTGCCGTCGTATTGGACGCTGGCGCTTGTCACGTCGACGTCGCCCGCCTGCGGGCCGGTGTAGGTGGGGATGAAGTCCCCGACCGGGTCGGTGATGGCCGACGCCGATCCGGCGAGGGCGAGAAGGGTGGCTAGAGTTGAAACCTTGACAATTTTCATAGCAGACGACCTCAGGGTCGCTAGCTTCGATGCAGGAGACGGGGCCTTACGTTACGCGTCCCCGCCCCGCATGAAAACTGTTCAGGTTCGCACTTCATAACGAATCCGGGTATACGGGCCGCGATGGATTTTCTGCTGTTCTACGACGTCTCCGACGACTATCTGGAGCGCCGGGGCGAGTTCCGCGAGTCGCACCTGGACTATGCCTGGCGTGCGCACCTGGCCGGCACGCTGCAGATGGGCGGGGCGCTCGCAGACCCGGCCGACCAGGCCGTCCTCTTCTTCCGGGCGGAGTCCGCCGCCGTCGTCGAAGAGTTCGCCCAAGGCGACCCCTATGTCACGGGTGGCCTCGTCAAGGAGTGGCGGGTGCGCGTGTGGAAGACCACGGTCGGCACGGAGAGCGCAGACCCGTTGCGCCCGGACGGCTTCCCTCCCTTCGTGACCAGCGTCGCCCCCGTCCTGCTCGTTCGCAACGTGGTCGAGGCGGCAAAGTTCTGGGAAGAAAAGCTCGGCTTTGCCGCGGAGCTTTTCAACGAGCCGCCGACCTTTGGGATGGTGAGGAGGGGAGGCGCTACCGTGATGCTGGCCCAGGTGCCGCACGGCGCGGCCATCACCCCCAACTGGAAGATCGCGGGAAAGACCAACAACGCCTATATCTGGGTGGACGACGCCCGCGCGATGTACGCGGAGGTGCAAAAGAAAGGGGCGCCGATCGACTTCACGCTTTACGACACCCCTTGGGGCACGAGGGAGTTCGGGGTCCAAGACCTGGAGGGGCACGACATTGCCTTCGGCCAGGTCTTGAGGAAGAGAGGCTAGGGGGTGACCAGGCGCTCGCCGGCGGGCCGGACGAACGGGTCCGAGAACCGGGGGTCCGTCAGCAGGCCTTGGTCGGTGAGCGTCTTGAGGAACGCCACCAGCGCATCCTTTTGCTGCTGGGTGAGGTTGAGCCTTCGCGGTTGGCCGTTCCCTCCCCGCATGATGGGGTCGAGGTTCGGGTTGTTCTGAACGCCGCTGTTATAGAACTCGACCACCTGTTGGAGAGTCGAGAACCGGCCGTCGTGCATGAAGGCGCCGCGGAGCTCGACGCTTCGCAGCGACGGCACCTTGAACCGGCCGCCGTCCGGTGTGACCGCGTCCAGCCCGTTGTTGCGCGCTTGGGTCGCGATCTGCCCGTTCGCGACATGGCAGCGGTTGCACTGGCCGGGGCCTTGGAAGATGTTGAGGCCGTTGAGCTCTTGGGCCGTGAAGACGCCCTGGAAGTTCGGCTGGCCGTTCGCGTTGAAGGCGGTGTCGAACTTCGAGCGATAGGAGACGAGGGAGCGGACGAACTGGGCCATCGCCAGGGACATCTTGCCGCTGGTGACTTCCGGCGAGCCGAAGGCGGCTTGGAAGAGCGGCTTGTAGTAGGGCAGGGCCTGGACGCGGGACACTGCTTCCGGAACGGTCAGATCCATCTCGACCTCGTTCTGGATGGGCATCAGCACCTGGATCTCCAGGGAGGCCGCGCGCTCGTCCCAGAAGAACCTCCCGTTGCGATAGAACCTGGCGTCGGCCAAGCCCATCGAGTGGCGGTTCGTAAGGCCGCCGTTCAGGCCACGGCTGAACCGCTCGGGGTCGCTGAAGCCGCTCTTCTGCTGGTGGCCGCTCCCGCACGAGACCTTGCCGTTGCGCGAAAGCTGGGTCTCATAGAAGAGCACGCGGCCGAGGGTCGCGCCCGCATCGGTGATGGGGTTGTTGGCCGGAGTGTTGTCGTCGATCAGAAGGCTGCCCGGCACCCCGGGGCCGAGGATGTGGGCTGGGTAGCGCACGCCTGCGTCGCTATAGACATAGGGCGTTTGAGGCAGGCGCGGATAGGCGATCGACTGCACTTGGGTCGAGGCCACGATCCACGGCACCGCAGCGGCAGCGAGGACGAGAGTCCGCTGGACGATATTCATCTGAACATTTCCTCCCTTCCTGGGCCAAACGGCTCAGTGCCGGGATGTTACCGAGGGCTCGTGAGGAATTTGTGAGGGAGGGGCCCTTCCTGTCAGAATGACGCAATGTCCACCCGCTCGCACGGTCTGAGCCCGGAGCTCCATGACTACCTGGTCCAGCACACGGTCGAGGAGACCGACCTTCAGCGCCGCCTCCGCGAGGAGACGAGGGCTGGCGGTTTCGACGCGGACATGCAAATCGCGCCCGAGCAAGGCCAGTTCTTCCGGTTCCTGGTGCAGGCCCTTGGCGTGAAGAAGGCGCTCGAGGTGGGGACGTTCACCGGATACTCCTCGCTGGCGGTGGCGATGGCGCTTCCCGAGGACGGCCACATCGACTGCTGCGACCTGAGCGAAGAGTTCACATCCGTGGCCAAGCGCTATTGGGAGGAGGCAGGGGTCGCGGGCAAGGTCACCCTGCGCCTTGGCCCCGGGCTCGACACGCTGGACCGGATGATCGCGAGCGGGGCGAGCGGCCACTACGACTTCGCCTTCATCGACTCGGAGAAGGAGGGCTACCCCGGCTACTACGATCGCTGCATGCGGCTCTTGCGCGTGGGGGGCGTGCTCTGCTTCGACAACGCGATCGCAGACGGGCGCGTGGCCGACCCGAAGAACTCGGAGCCTAACGTGGTCGCGATCCGGGAGACGAACCGAATAGCCTTCGCCGACCCCAAGGCGCTTGCGACTTTGGTGCCGATCGGCGACGGCCTCACCATGGTCCTCAAGTTAAAGGACTGACCGGCCTAGGGGTTCATTGTGGGCTTGGGGCCCTTGCCGTCCAGCCAAAGGAGCAGGCCGGCCCAGTACTGGCGTTGCTGGTCCCAAGAGGCGAAGCCTTGCTTATAGCGCCCCGCGTTGCCCCATGGAGAACGTCAGCGCCGCAAGGATCGCTATGATCGCGATGCTCGTCAGGATTTCGACGAGCGTGAAACCGTACCGGGCGCACGGGGTTCGACCCACAAGCGAATAGTACAGCCGTGGCCCCCTAAACGGGACTAAATACCCATTGCCCTAAGGCTCGAACGCGTTCTCTTCGCCGTCCCAACGTGGAGACAATCTTTGGGGAACCGGCGGTATCCTTCCTTACGATCGTGTGGCCACCCAAAGGCGTTGCGGACGTGTCGTCCCGCCTGAGGATGCCGGCCCGGTCCGCCTGGCCCGCGTGGAGGCCATAAGGAACAGCCTTGAGCCGAAGAGCAAAACCCCAGAAACGCGCCGTCAACCTGGCCGCCCCGCCAGAGCGCATCGAAATCGTCGTCAACTGCGCCAGCCGCGAGACCCGCATCGCCGTGCTGGAAGACGGCCAGCTTATGGAGTACCGCGTCGAGCGGGAAGAGCGCGTCGTCGGCAGCATCTTCAAGGGCATCGTCCAGAACGTGCTCCCCGGCATGGACGCCGCGTTCGTCGACATCGGGCTCGAGCGCAACGCCTTTCTTTACGTCGCAGACATCATTCCGGACGACATGGGCGACAACAGCCCGGCCAGCGTTCGCCGAAGCGAGCTTCGGCGCCGCAAGATCAAGGAACTCATCAAGCCCGGTCAGGAACTCATGGTGCAGGTGACCAAAGGGCCGCGCGGCACCAAGGGCGCCCGCGTCACCACCCGCATCAGCCTGCCTGGCCGCTACGTGGTCGTGATGCCGGAAGGCAACCACGTGGGCGTCAGCCGCAAGATCGAGGACCGCAAGGAACGTGAGCGCCTGAGAAAGATCGGCGAGAAGATCCTGCCCGAGGGCTTTGGGCTCATCCTCCGCACGGAGTGCGAGGGCCGCACCGAGACCGAGCTCAAGAACGACGTCGCCTTCCTGCAGCAGCTTTGGGGCCAGGTGCTCGAAGCGGCCAAGCGCCTCCGCGCCCCCGCCGTCGTCCACCGCGACCAAACCCTTCTCTACCGCACGATCCGCGACGTTTTCGGCGACGAGATCGACAAGCTCGTGATCGACGACCCCGAGGAGTACGAGAAGGTCTCGCTTGTCGCAAGCATCGTCGCGCCGAAGCTGCGCGACCGCATTTTCCTCTACGACCGCGAGGAGCCGATCTTCGACCACTACGGCATAGAGAAGGAACTGGACCGCTTGCTGGAGCACAAGGTCTGGCTCAAGAGCGGCGGCTACTTGGTCGTCGACGAGACGGAGGCGCTCACCGCGATCGACATCAACACGGGCAAGGCGGTCGGCACCACGAGCTTGAACGAGACGATCCTTAAGACGAACTTGGAAGCGGCGGACGAGGTCTGCCGCCAGCTTCGGTTGCGGGACATGGGCGGCATCATCGTCATCGACTTCATCGATTTGGACGAGGCGGCCGACCGCAAGAAGCTGGGCGATTACTTTGAGAAGATCCTTGCCCGCGACCGGGCGCGCACCCGGGTCGGGAAGATCAGCTCGCTCGGGCTGATCGAGATCACGCGCAAGCGGACCGGCGAGAGCGTCACCGAGGCCATCACGAACATCTGCCCGACGTGCGAAGGGCGCGGGCGCATCGCGAGCAGCGACACCGTCGCGCTTTGGATCGAGCGCGAGATGCGGCGCAAGCTCAACGAGAGCGGCAACGCGTTCTACGTCGAATGCCACCCGGCCGTGGTCGAGAGCCTGATCGGGGCGGACGGCGAGGCGATCGAGGAACTCGAGCACGAACTCAAGCGGGGGCTTTACATCCGCGCCAACCCGGACTACGACTTCGAAGACTTCGAGATCGAGACGGGCAACATGGAGGAGATGGACCGGCGGCACATGGGGTTCCGCCGCGCCCAGGTTTTGGAGTGCAACGTGCGCCGTTCTGCGCTGGACCAAGCGGGCAAGGTCATCGGCTGGACCGACACGGGCTACTACGTCGAGCTGCTCGACGGCGCGAGCCATGTCGGCGGGCGCGTGAAGGTGGTGTTGCAAGACATCCGCCGGGCGTTCGCGGTCGCGGACGTGATCTTGGCCGGAAGGTGACTCAGAAAAACGGGGTGTCCTCTTTTCTTACATTTTTCTTACGGGCGCACCCTAAAGAGGTCGCCGGGACGTCCCGTCATACCTACTAGCAACAATAAGCCTTGGCAGTTTAAGGGCAAGACGGGGGCGACCCCGATCACGCAAAGCCACGGGTCTCACGCAGACAGCCGGGTTGCCTCGCAAAGGATAGATTGAAGGAGGCTTATGAAAATTTCGCTGGAACAACTGGAAAAAGTCGCGGCCAACGGGCCGCGAGTCACCCCCACCGAGAACGAGGTGGACACGGCAGTGATCAAACTAACGGACGCGGACCTCATCGCCGCCGTCACGCGAAGAGTGGCGGAAACGCCCGACCGTGATGACATGGTCGCCGAACTGAAGGCGCGCATCGAAGCCGGCACGTACAACGTGTCGGGCGACGACATCGTGGACGCGATGATCCGGCGCGGCAAGGCTGACCGGATCCGGTGAGGCGGGGTTGGTTCGGGTGGGCGTGCGCGAGCCCGCTAACCCGAACCAACCCGAACTAACCTGAACGCCCCTCAACACCTCTTGAACCTTCGGTACAGCTCGCCTTTCGGGAGCACGTAGGTGATCGGGCGGCCGTGAGGGCAGAAATAGGGGTTCTCCGTCTCTGCGAGTTGGTGCAGGAGGCGCTCCATCTCCGGGATCGCGAGCGGGTCGCCCGCTTTCACCGCCATCTTGCACGAGGCCATCGCAAAGACGTCGTCGCGCAGTTGCGAAAGGCAGCCTTGCCCCGCGCCGTCGACGAGCTCTTCCGCCATGTCCCGCAGCGCGGCCAAGGGCGAGCGCCCACGCCAAAGCGCCGGGACGGCGCGTACGACGAAGCTCTCTCCGCCGAACGGCTCTAGCTCGTAGCCGACCGCGCGAAGCTCGTCCAGCCTTTCCGCCAGACATTTTGCGCCGGCCGCGCCGACGTGGAGCGTTTCCGGCGCGACCAAGGCTTGGGTCTCTACGGCACCGCCGCCGCGCGTGTTGCGCAACCGCTCGAAGAGGATGCGCTCGTGGGCCACGTGCTGGTCGATGATCAGCACGCCCGTCGCGTTCTCGGCAAGGATGAAGGTGGCGTCGACTTGGCCGAAGACGCGCAGACCTTCCAGCAGGCCCGGCAGCGTGGCCGGGGCTGCCGCGTAGTCCAGGGCGGCCGTCCCGTTCACGGGCAAAAGCGGCTGCTGGGCGAGCAAAGAGAGCGCACCCAGGGCAGGCGCCCCTCCCGCCTCGATGCGCAAACCGGGGTCCGCGCCAAAGGGGAGCGGCCGGGCCGCGGTCAGGGCCTGGTTCACTTCAGCGACCTGCCCCAGGGTCGGGACCATGCCGTGCTCGAGCAAGGCGGACGTGACCGCCCGCCGGACGGCGTCAAAGACCGCCCCCTCTTGCTGGAAGCGCACCTCGCTCTTCGTCGGGGAAACGTTGATGTCCAGCCGGGCCGGGTCGGCGTCCACGAAGATCGCGGCGACGGGGAACCGCTTCTCCGGCGTCAAGGAGCGGAAGGCCTGGTCGAGCGCCGCTTGCAGCGTCCGCGACCGGACGGGCCGCCCGTTCACGAAGAACCATTGCTGGGAGCGTGTGGGCCGTGTGAAGTGGGGCGGGGCGACAAGGCCGCGCACGCGCACGCCGGAGGCCATCGCGTCCACCGGCACCAGGGCCTTGGCCACTTCCCGGCCCCAGACCTCGCCGAGAGCGGTGGCGGGGTCGCCAGAGCCGGAGGTCGCCACCAGGGTCTGCGCGCCGTGCTTCAGGACGAACCGCACGTCCGGCCGGGAGACGGCCGCTTTGCCGACCGCCTCGACGCAGGCGCCCAACTCGGTGCCGTCGGTCTTCAGGAACTTGAGCCGGGCCGGCGTCGAACCGAACAGCCGCTCGACCCGGACGGTCGTCCCCCTGGGGCCAGAAACCGGGTCGGGGCCGGCCAGCTTGCCGTCTTCCGCCACGACTTCGTAGCGCAACCCGTCCGTGGTGCCGGAGGCCAGGGTCAACCGGGCGACCGAGGCGATCGAGGGCAGGGCCTCTCCCCGGAAGCCGTAGCTTTCCACCCGCAAGAGGTCGGCGGCCCGACGGATCTTCGAGGTCGCATGCCGCTCCATGGCGAGCGGGATGGCCTCGGAAGGGATCCCGTGACCGTCGTCCGAGACCTCGATCAGGTTGCGCCCCGCCTCCTCGATCTCGATCTGGATCCGGGTGGCGCCCGCGTCCAGGGCGTTCTCGACCAGTTCCTTCACGACGCTGGCCGGGCGCTCCACGACCTCGCCCGCCGCGATCTGGTTGATCGTGTGGGGATCAAGGAGGCGGATCGGCTCGGGCATAAGCGACAGGGAGATTGGGTCAGGGCCGCCAACAGCGGTTGTGGCCAAAAAGCCAATTAGTGTAGCAGTCTAGACGGGCCCCAAAAACCTTTCGCCGCCCCTGGTTTTCCCCATCCGGAGTCTACTGCGGGGGTTGGGCCCAAACCGGAGTGTCCCCACTGGAAAGCCAGGGCTGGCGTCCCGACAATTCTCCTAAGTCTCTCCATGTTCGCCTTCATCGGGATCGTCGTCGGCATCGTTGCGACGCTGCTGGGCTATACCATGCACGGCGGCAACGTCGGGATTTTGATCCAGCCCACCGAGATCATCATCCTGGGGGGGGCGGCCGTGGGCATCTTCCTTGCCAGCTACGGCATGCCGATGCTGACATCGACGATCAAGGCGGTCCTTGGCCTCTTGAAGCCGCCGCCAGGCAAGCAGGCCTATGTCGACCTGCTGAAGATGATGTACCAGCTCTTCACGATCGCCAGAAAGGAGGGGCTCCTCGGCCTTGAGAAGCACGTCGAGAACCCGCACGAGAGCGATGTGATCAAGAAGTACCCCAGCTTCCTCGCGAACCACCATGCGGAGCACTTCTTCTGCGACACAATGAAGGTGATCTTGACGGGCGCGGTCGGCCCCCACGACCTCGCCGAGATGATGGAGCTCGACCTTGAGGTCGCCCACCACGAGGAAGAAGGCCCGGTCGAAGCGCTCCAGAGCATCGCCGACGCCATGCCCGCCGTCGGCATCGTCGCGGCCGTCCTCGGCATCATCATCACGATGGGCAAGATCGGCGGCGACCCCGCCGGGATCGGCCACTCCGTCGGCGTGGCCCTGGTCGGAACGTTCATGGGCATCTTCGCGGGCTACGTCATCTTTGCCCCGATGTCGAAGGCGATCTCCACGAAGAACAAGGCGCTTAGCTCGTACATGAACTGCATCCGGTACGCCCTCTTCAGCTTTGCCCGGGGCGAGAGCCCGATCACGTGTGTCGAGTTCGCTCGCCGCAACATCGACCCCAGCATCCGCCCCGGCTTCCAAGAGCTCGAGAAAGCGGTCAAGGAAAAGGATGCGGCGTAACCCGAGTGCGCAATAGGAATTCAGCCGAACCAACCCGAACTAACCCGAACAATCCCCATGCAAGAAGCAACCCCGATCATTATCAAGAAGAAGAAGGTCCAGGGCCACGGTCACCATGGCGGTGCCTGGAAGGTGGCTTACGCCGACTTCGTCACGGCGATGATGGCCTTCTTCATGGTGATGTGGATCATGGGGATGTCGCAGGAGACCCGCGACGTGATCCAGGGTTACTTTCGCGACCCCGCCGGGTTCATGAAGAACCCGCCCAAGCTGTCGGTGAACGTGGGCCCCGAGGGCGGCACCCTTCGCAGCCCGATGGGTCAGGCCGGCGCCGCGGACAAGGAGAAAGAGGAAGTCGCCGTGATGCGGGCCATTCGCGACCAGATCGAACAGGCGGCCGAGTCGGACCCTGCTTCGAGGAAACTTCTGGAGTCGAAGGGCGTCGAAGTGAAGCTGACCCCCGACGGGGTCATAGTCGAGCTCACCGAGAACGAACAGAACAGCGAGGTGTTCTTCAAGCTGGGGAGAGCCGAAGTGCGGCCGGCCGCCCGCGAGATCCTGGCGAAGATCGCACCGATCCTCGCGAAGACGGGCCGAGAGATGGTTGTGGACGGCCACACCGACGCCCGCCCGCTACCCACCGCGAACTACGACAACTTTGACTTGAGCCACGACCGGGCGAACGCGGTGCGTCGGCTCCTCCGCTCTGGGGGGGTGCCGGAGGAGCAGTTCTTGGCAGTACGAGGGTTCGCGGCGCGGCAGCCCCGCCGGCCTGAGGACCCCAATCACTTCAGCAACCGACGCGTCTCGATCCTGATCCCATACTCGTTCAAGCAGGCGACGATCGCCGGGCTCCCGGCTGACGTCTCACGCGAATCGGTCGAGGGCGTGTTCCGGGTTCCCAAGCCGGCGGGGCCGGACGCAGTCGACCTTCGCCGCGAGTAGGCGTATTCGGTCTGGATGCGCAGGACCTTGCCGTCGTCGGCGCGGACCGGGGCATCTTTTCGAGCGCGATGCCGATCCAATTGATAGGAAAAGTGCATGACTCGGGAACACCTAAAAGCTGCCTTCACTGCAACTGGCTTGCCCTGCCCGCCAGGGGCGGTGGGGGGTGGGGCTCCAGGTTTTGGTCGCCGCGTCCGTTCTTGCCCCGGAAGAGCCGTTCAAGGAACCAGAGGAGGTAGTCGATCTCCGGCGTCGGCCGGACTTCCCGCCGGACGACTTCCATGGCGTCCGAGAGCCCCAGCTTCGACTTGAAGAGGAGCTTGCACGCCTTGTGCAGGGCGAGGCGCGCCTCCTGGGTGACGCCGATCCGGCGCAGGCCGACCGCATTGATGTCGTGGACGGTCTGTTCCAGCCCTTCGACCAGCATGAAGGGGGGCACGTCGCGGACGATTCGCGACATCCCGCCGACCATCGCGACCCGCCCGATGCGGACGAACTGGTGGACGCCCGTCATCCCCCCGATGTTCACGAGGTCTTCG
Source organism: Fimbriimonadaceae bacterium (assembly GCA_019454125.1). NCBI lineage: Bacteria > Bacillati > Armatimonadota > Fimbriimonadia > Fimbriimonadales > Fimbriimonadaceae > Fimbriimonadaceae bacterium. The sequence goes on along the minus strand of CP075365.1, from coordinate 308,043 downwards.
ACCGTGACGTGCCCCGAGACTCCCACCGAGTTGGCCATGGTCACGTCGTTGTGGATCGTGACGTTGTGGCCCAGGTGGACGAAGGCCATCAGATAGTTGCGGTCTCCCACGACGGTGGCGTTGCCCTCGCCCGTGGCCCGGTGGATGGTCACGTACTCGCGGAAGACGTTGTCGTGGCCGATGTTCAGGTAGGTCGGCTCGCCCGCCCATTTGCGGTCCTGGGGATCGCCGCCGATCACGGACCCTTGGGCGAAGACGTTCCTTTCGCCGATGGTGGTTCCGCCCCGCACGGTCACGTGCGATTCCAGCCGGGTCTCCCGGCCGATGACGACGCCCGCCTCGACGAAGCAGTAGGGCCCAATGTCGACGCCTTCAGCCAGCTCGGCTGCAGGATCGACGACGGCGGTAGGGTGGATTCGGGTCAAGGGGGTCAATCTCGCGGCACTAACTTGAAGGTGAGTTCCATTTCGGCTGCGATCTCGTCCTCCACCCGTCCCACCGCTTTGATCCGCCCAACAGCGCTTTTCAGCCACAAGAGTTCGACGTCTGAGACTAGCACGTCGCCGGGAACGACCTGGCGTCGAAACTTCACTTCGCCGATCGCGCCGATGAGGGGGACCATGCCTTCGAACCGGGGTTCGGAGAGCAAGATGACCGCGCCGGCTTGGGCCATCGCCTCCACGATGAGGACTCCGGGCATGATGGGCAGTCCAGGGTAGTGGCCGCTGAAGAACGCCTCGTTGATGGTCACGTTCTTGATGCCGCGGCACTTTTTGCCAGGCTCGATGTCGACCACTCGGTCGACTAGGAGCATGGGATAGCGGTGCGGCAACAGCCGCATGATTTCGTTAACGTCCATGTCGCAGACCGTTTCAGGGTGCTTCGGTCTGCCCGAGTTTATCACGCGCGTCCAAAGCCACCGCCTTTCGGTGCTTCTCCCGGCGCGAGAAGTAGGCTTCTTTAGCCACGAGCAGCACGGTGAGCCCGAGAATGCCCAGGATCACTAACTCGAAGTTATCGCGCACGAACGCGATCTGCCCCAGGAAATAGCCCGCCAGGGTGCACGTCCACACCCAGACGAAGGCGCTGATGACGCTCAACGTGAAGAACTTTCGGTACGGCATGGCGTCCATGCCGGCCACGAACGGGACGACCGTGCGAACGACCGCCAAGAACTTGCCGAGGATGATCGCCTTGGCGCCGTGCTTCTCGAAGAACTGCTCTGCGTGTTCCAGGTGCGAGCGTTTGAAAATTTTGGAGTTCGGGTTGCTATAGAGGCTGCGCCCGAGGAAGCGGCCGATCCAAAAGTTCGTGTTGTCGCCCAGGATCGAGGCGGCGGTCAGCAGGAAAAGCAGCGTGAAAATGTTCAGCTGGGCATGAATCGGGTTTGCGAAGAGCCCCGCGGCCAGCAACAACGTGTCGCCCGGGAGGAAGGGCATGATCACGAAGCCGGTCTCGCAGAAGATCAGCCCGAAAAGGATCGCGTAAGTCCATCCCTGGTACTGGTTGATCACCGATCCAAGGTGCTTGTCCAGGTGCAAAAGAACCTCGATCAGGGAAGGGTTGTCCATGCTTCAGGCGATTATGTTTGGACCGTCAATCGGTGCCAAAGCCAAGGGTCCGACGCCGCTGGGCCAAGCGGCGCAGTTTCTTCACGGCCGAGACTTCGATCTGGCGGATCCGTTCTCGGCTCAGCTTCAATTCGTCACAGAGTTCGTCGCGTCCGGCGTCCCCGCCCCCTTCCTCGATCCGGAGCCGGTGGGCCATCACCTTCTGTTCGCGTTCGGTGAGCTCGCTCAGCGCATGGAGGATCTCTTCGATCGCCTCCGAGTTGAGGGCCTCCGCCTCGGGGTCGATCGCGTTGTCGTCGCTAATGAGGCTGCCCAGGGTGGCGGAATCGTTCTCGCCGACCCGGATGTCCAGACTCACGAGGTCCTGCGAACACTGCAGGAGCGTTCGCAGGCGGCTCGAACTGATGCCGAGGCGCTCGGCCAGCTGCTCGCACGAAGGTTCCGTGCCGAGTTGCTGTACCGCGATCTGCCGCTCTCTTTCGACCCTGCGGAGGGCTTGGCTCACGTGGGCGGGCAAGCGGATCGCGCTCGTCTTGCCCGTGATCGCTCGGGCGATCGCTTGCTTGATCCAGTGGGTGGCATAGGTGGAGAATCGGAAGCCCTTCTCCGGGTCGAAGCGGTCGATGGCTTGCAGCAGCCCGATCGCCCCCTCCTGCACGAGGTCCTCCAGCGAGATGCTCCGGTGGCGGTAGCCCTTGGCAATGTTCACCACCAGGCGCATGTTCGCCTCGACGATCCGCTTCCGAGAGTCGGAGCAGCCCGCTTGGGCGGCCCGGGTGAGGGTCATCTCTTCCGCGGCCGTCAGGAGGGGTGTTTGAGTCAGCCGACCAAGATAACTTGGCAGCTGGTCATCGTATCCAAAGGCCTCGCGAGACACCATGGCCTAAACTCCTCCTCCTCCAGTACGGCAAGTTCCGTGCCGTACCGGATACAAGTTACTACGCCGCCCGGTTGCGCGACGTAGCGGCTCCTCTTCCCCTTCGGACGTGCGACAATGCAGAGAGTTCGATGAACGAGGAGGCGATCCTTCACCGGAGGTCTGCGGGCTGGATTCGATTGAAGCAGCTAGGCGACCGTGTGGACGTCGGTTGGGACCGGCTTTCGGGCGCAGAAGTCCTCGAGTTCGTCCGGCTATACCGCCAGGCGTCGGCCGACCTCGCCTACCTCACAAGCCACACCAGCAACGTCGAGGTGATCGACTACCTGAACGCCATAGTGAGCCGCGCCTACGGCCAGCTGTATTTGCGGCCCCGCCGGTCGTTTTGGCGGTCTCTGCCGGGGTTGGTGGAGGAAGGGGCGCGGGTGGTCCGCCGCCAGTGGTGGGCCGTGGCCCTTTGTGCCTCGATCTTCTTCGCGGGGTCGTTCTTCGCCTTCGGCGTCGTGAAGGGCGCGCCCGCCTACCGCGAACACTTCGTGCCCTCGCAAATGGAGGAGCTTTTCACGGAGTGGAAGAAGGGCCAGTTCAAGGAGCGCGAAGGGGGCCAGTCCATCGCGATGACCGCGCTCTATGCGGGGAACAACCCGCGGGTCGGTATCCTCATGAACGCGGTTTCCCTCTTGACCCTGGGGCTCGGCACAGTGTACATCTCGTGGTCGAACGGCACCATCATTGGCGCGCTCGCGGCCGAGATGGACTCGGTGGGCAAGCTCGGCTTCCTCCTGTCCTCGGTCGCGCCGCATGGCGTCTCGGAGATCGGGGGGCTCTTCATTGCGGGTAGCGGGGGCTTGGTCTTGGGTTGGGCCGTCGTCCGTCCGGGGCGTCGCACGAGGGGCCAGGCCCTGGCCGAAGCGGGCAAGGACGCCTTTGGTCTGCTCGTGGTGGGCCTCGTCATGATCGTGATCGCTGCCCCTATCGAAGGCTTCTTCAGCTTTAGCCCGGCCGTCCCCCAGGAAGCCAAGGTCGGGGTCGCGGCCCTCTCGATGCTGGCCTATGGCGCCTACTTCGTGGGCTATGGCCGCGAGGTCACCACTGGGGACGGAAGAGCCAAGCCAAGATCCCGCCCGCCAGAACGAGCGCCCCGAACAACGTAAAGATATTTAGTGGCGAGGGCACGCTGAGCCCGATGAGGGCGGCCGACCCGAGGGTCACGGCCACCACGCCGAACGAGACCACGATCCGCCCCAAGACGCGGGACCGGCTCGTGCGAAGCCGGACGACGTCCAGAACATAGGGCCCCTGGCACTGGTTGCAGGCGATGGAGCCGGGCTCGTTCGCGCTCCCGCACCGGGGGCAGGGCACGGGGGCGAGGTCTCGGGGCCGCAGTTCGGCCTTCCACCGCGCCAAGAGCCGCGCCTCGTTCGCGAAGATGTCGCTCTGGTTGCGGTTGGAGAACGGGTCGTAGCTGGTGGACATGCCGCTTAAGACGCGGTCGGCCACGGCGACGGCCTGGCCGCGGAGGCCGAAATCGTGCATCCCCTTCGCCAGGGCGAGCCAGGCGGCGGCGTTGTCGGGCCGCTCTCGCAGGGCCTCCTGCATGCGTTCCAACCGGTCGACCTCCACTGCGTCCACGTCGGCAAAGGCGAGCTTTTCTTCGGCAAAGGGGAGTGTGACCATGACGGCGAGCAGGACGAGCGCCACCGTCGCGGTCACGACCAAGCTCCCGGAGACGGCAGCAAGGCCGAGGCAAGAGAGGAGGCAACCGATCCCGACCAGCCCCTGGAGAGCGCCGACGTCGCCGGCCACCATTCGGTGGACCATCCAGACCACGCCCGCCCCCGTGATGGGGACCAGGGCGAGGACGCCGAGAAAGCTGACCAGCTTCTCCATTAGATAAAGAGTGACGAGGCGGAAGGCCCAGAGAGTTCACATTTGGCCGCCTTCAAAGCGGGCGTCCGGCACTCGGGGCCGGTGGCGCAGGCCGCTGGTTTGAGGAACCCCGAGCTAGGCGAAAGGCCCAAAGGGTCCACGAACCGGCCCCGCCACCAGTCGTCAGAATTGACCGTGCTGATCATCGCGTCGGCCCTGCTTATGTCCTCGATGCGCGAGGTCTCGTTCTCCTATAAGCCGAAGACCGAGCTCGTCTCCGTCGCGGTGGCCGGGGAGTTCAACAACTGGGACCGGGGTCGAAACCCGCTCGCGAAGGGCGCGGACGGAGTCTGGCGCGGCACGGTCGAGATCGCGCCGGGCGTCTATCAGTACCGCTTCGTGGAGGACGGAAAGAGATGGGTCCCCGACCCGAGCGCGCCCGCCGTGCTGGATTCGAACGGCAACACGAACTCTATGCTCGTGGTCGTGCCGCCGTTCTTCGACGGGCAACCCGGCGTGGTCGGGGACGGGTTCGTCACGATGGAGGCCCTTGCCCACTCGCCAGATGCGCGCGACGTCGTCCGTCGGGACGCGGCCCTATGGCGCTTCCGGCTGCGCACACGGCACGCCGACGTCCAGTCGGTCTCCGTCGTGCTGGACGGCGGCGGCACCGCGAAGCTCCAGGTGACCGAAAGCGACCAGCTCTACGACTATTGGGAGGGGGACGCCGCCACCAGTGCCGAGACGGTCGGCTACCGGTTCCAAGTGACCGACGGCCCGAGCGAGACGCTTTGGCCCGAAGGCGAGGGCTTCAAGATCGACGCCAAGGGGTGGCCGTTGCCGAACGTTCCCAAGTGGGTGGGCCGGACCGTCTTCTACCAGATCTTCCCGGAGCGCTTCGAGAACGGCCGCTCCGACAACGACCCAGAAAGGCTTGAGCCCTGGGGCAGTACGAAGAACCTGCGCGGAGACTTTGGCGGCGACCTCGCAGGGGTGGCCAGGCGCCTGGGCCACCTGCACGAGCTGGGCGTGAACGCGCTCTATCTGAACCCGGTCTTCGAGGCCGGTTCCTACCACGCATACGACACCGTCGACTACTACAAGATCACGGAAAGGTTCGGCGACGAGGACGACTTTAAGGCCTTGACCGCGAGGCTAAAGGCGATCGGCATAAGGCTCGTCCTCGACGGGGTCTTCAACCATTCATCCCCCGACTTCTTTGCGTTTAAGGACTTGCGCGAGAAAGGGGAAGGCTCGGCCTATCGCGATTGGTACACGGTCCACCGGTTCCCGGTCGAAGTGAAAGAAGGGCAGCAAACCTATGCCACGTTCGCGGGCGTGAGCAGCATGCCGAAACTACGCGGGGACAATCCCGAAGTCCAGGAATATTTCGCCAAGGTCGGGGTCTACTGGATCAAGGACATGGGGGCCGACGGGTGGCGTCTGGACGTCGCCGACGAAGTCGACGAGGGCTTCTGGCGGCGCTTCCGCGCGGCCGTCCGCGGGGCGAATCCGGACGCCTTCCTCCTTGGGGAGGTGTGGGGGGACGCGCGCCGGTTCCTGCGCGGCGACGAGTTCGACAGCGTGATGAACTATCGCTGGCGTCGCATCGTCCTGGACGGCGTCGTCGAGGACCGGATCACTCCCAAAGAGATGGGCCTCCGTCTCGCCTCTCTCCGAGATTCCTATCCCAAGGGGGTGGAGCATGCGATGTTCAACCTCTTAGGGAGCCACGACACCCCGCGCATCAAGACTGTGGCGAAAGGGGACATGGACAAGGTGAGGCAACTTGCCATGCTCCAGTTCACGTATCCCGGGGTGCCGAGCATTTACTATGGCGACGAGGTCGGCATGGAAGGCGGCGCGGACCCGGACTGTCGCCGCACCATGGATTGGACGAAAAGGACGTGGGACGTCCGCCTCTTCACGTTCTACCAAGACCTCGTGAAGCTCCGTCTCGGGGTCAGGGCCTTGCAGGAGGGGCAGTACCGCCTGCTCGCGGCCGACGACCGGACCGGGCTCTTCGCCTTCGAGCGGCGGGGCCGGGACGAGAGTGCGGTGACGGTGCTGAACCTGGCCCCGGCCAAGCGTCGGGTCGAAGTCTCGTTCGCGGCCAACGGTCTGTTGGCGAGCCTGGCCAACAAAGCCACGGCGAGGCTGAGGGCCGGCGCGGAAGGGTCTATCGCCTCCGCTGCCACCGCTGAGATCGACCTTGAGAAAGGGGGCTGCGCGACCCTCGTCTTTAAGCCGCTGATCGGGTTCGACCTGGCGAAGCAGTTTGGGCCGAAGAAGAAGGCGCCCTCTGACCGGTCTCGACACCCGATCGACCCGTAATGTGAGCCGGCTGGGACTCGAACCCAGGACCCGCGCCTTAAAAGGGCGCTGCTCTACCAACTGAGCTACCGGCTCGTTGCGAAGAAGGAATCTACCCGAGTCCTCATTCTTGAGCCTTGCAGGCCCGGGGGTAAAACGCCCCTGTGAGCGACCTTGGCATGACCTACGCCAGTGCGGGAGTCGACGTCGGCGAAGCGGAACGCGTCCTGCGGATCGTCGCGCCCCGTATTCGCGAGACCCACAACGAGCGCGTGCTGGGCGGCATCGGGGGTTTCGGGGCTATGTTCTCGGCCGTCTTCTCCGAGATGCGCCAGCCCGTGCTGGTCACGAGTATCGACGGGGTCGGCACCAAGACCAAGGTCGCGGCGATGGCGGGCGATTTCTCGAACATCGGGTTCGACATCGTCAACCACTGCGTCAACGACATCCTCTGCCAAGGGGCGCGGCCCCTCTATTTCCTTGACTATTTCGGCTGCTCGCGCCTGAGCGGGCCAATCTTCGAGCAGGTGCTCGCGGGCGCCGTCGAAGCGTGTCTCCAGGTGGACTGCGCCTTGGTGGGGGGTGAGACGGCGGAGATGCCCGGCGTCTACCACGACGGTGAGATTGACATCGTCGGCGCGATCACAGGCGTTGTGGAGGCGGACAAGCGGCTTCCCCGCATCCGGCCGCAGGCGGGCGACCGGATCATCGGCATCGCGAGCGACGGCCTCCACACCAATGGGTACAGCCTCGCCCGCAAGGTCCTGTTCGAGCAGGGGGGCCTCTCCGTCCGCGACCCCATGCCGGATTCGGAGGTCACGATCGGCGAGGAAGTGCTGAAGCCGCACCGGTGCTACGCCAAGCCGCTTTTGCCGATCATTGACGACTTGCCCGGGCTCTATTCGCTCGCCCACGTGACCGGGGGCGGCATCGCGGGCAACCTCTCGCGGGTGATCCCGGCCAACATGCGCGCGGAGATCTCAAAGCGCGCTTGGGAGCCGCTGCCGATCTTCCGCTTCATCCAGCGCCAAGGCAACGTGCCCGAGGACGAGATGTACCGCGTCTTCAACATGGGCATCGGCATGGTCGCGGTCGTCTCCGCGGACGCCGCGTCCGAACTGGTCCGACGTCTAAACGAAATGGGCGAGGCGGCGGCGGAGATCGGCCAGCTCCGCACCGGGTCGCAGGACGTCCAGTTCGTCTAGGCGCTCAGCCGAGGACGTGGAAGAGCAGGCGCGCGTTGCCGAGGGCGATCTCGCTCCCGTCCTCGATCTCGCCCGATTCGACTCGTTCGAAGTCGTCGCGGCGGATGTAGGTGCCGTTCGACGAGCCGAGGTCGGTGATCGTCCAGACCCCGTCGGCGCACTCGATTCGGGCGTGCTTGCGGGAGACGTAGGAGCCTTCCGGCAAGGGCCCGAGGTCGACGTCGATCGGCCCCACTTCGGGGTCGAAACGGCCGATGAGGGCCGGCGGCGCGAACTCGAAGACTTCTTCGGTCTCCACGCCTGCGCGGACCACGGTCAGCCGCCCCCGGGCTTGCCCCGGCTCGGCCGCGGCCTCGGAGGTCTCCTCGGCCATCGGCTCCATCTCTTCCACCATCGGCTCGAGTTCTTGAGCGTCGTTCGTCATCGCTTAAATCTTCCTCGGTAAAGATTGGGGGCCCCACCAGGTTACCCCGGGCCTAATCCGTAGGAGGATTGACGCTTTTTGTCGCTGGTTTGACTCACCAGGCCGGTTCGGCCGGGGTCGGCGCTTCGACGAACAGGTAGGCGAGGCCCGCTCCCAGCGAAGCGACCACCCGGTCCGCGGTGGCCTCGTTGGAGATGCTGAGGAAGCCGGCCGGCTCCATCGCCGCGTCCTCGACCGGCCACCGCACGCCGCTCAGGGAGATGCCGGTGGAGGCGACGAGCGGGATGAGCGAGACCCGGCCCCCCGGCACGGCGGGGACCGCAACCTGGTCGCCCGGGGCCAACTTCCAAGCGATCGCCCGTCGCAAGACGATGCGGCCCCGCAGGGCGGACCGACCCAGGCTGGAGAGGGTCGCCATGACGTGGTCCAGCAGGTCGCCCTCGGCTTCGATCAGGGTGAGGGCGGTGGCACCTTCGGCCATGGCGAGGTCAAGGAGCTTGTCGCAGTCGGTGCGATGCTGGTCGCCGTCCTGCACGACGCGGATGTCCGGGCTGTGTAAGGAAGGGTCGAAGGAGTCAAGGTCGCCGATGACGTGCGGCGTGAAGCCCATGCGGATCAGGCGGTTCGCACCGGAATCCGCGGCGTAGACCACGTCCGCGGACTCGGTCCAGGCGCGGAGCATCGGCTCTGGGGTCTCCCCTCCCCCCAGAACCCCGAGGACCCGTCGCTGCACCTCATAAGTTTATCCGTCCCGGGCACACCGCCTTTCGTCAAAAGGTTTTTTATCGCGTCCTGGCCTAAGATCGTGCGGCTGTCTTACGACTGCAGGTTCATCCCTCGGAATTTTCCACAAGTCCCCTGCCATTTGTGGCGGCATCCCGTGTGTATACTCGCCCACCCCAGGGGCCTCTTCCTGGACTTGCCGATCGATGTCTGACCAATATTCTTTGATGGACCGGGAGGACGCCGTCACCTTGCGTGACGCTTGGGAGCAGGTGCTTTCAGAAGTGCGTCCCGAGTTGCCCGACACCGCCTTCGAGAAGTTCCTTTCTCCGCTGACGCCCGCCGAGACCGAGGGGACGACCGTGATCCTCGACGCTCCCGGCAGCTTCGTCGCAGAGTGGGTGCGCCAGAAGTACGCGGAGCTCTTGGAGGCGAAGCTCTCCGAGCAGTTGGGCCGCTCCATCAAGCTCAACATCCGCATCCAGCAGCGCGGCAAGCCCGAGCCGACCAAGGCCGAGGTCGGCGTCATCAGTCGGCAACCGATCACGGTCGAGCCCAAACCCGCGTTCAAACCGTCGGAGCGCTACCGGTTCGACACCTTCGTGGTCGGCCAGAGCAACCGGCTCGCCCACGCGGGGGCCAAGGCCGTGGCCTCGGCGCCAGGGGTCCGCTACAACCCGTTCTTCATCTACGGGTCGTGCGGGCTGGGCAAGACCCACCTCCTGCACTCGATCGCGCACGAGATCCACCGCCACAACGCGCAGGCGCACGTGGTCTACATGACCGGCCAGCAGTTCGCCGAGGAGTTCGTCCACGCGCTCCAGTCGAACCGGATCGAGGCGTTCCGCAAGGCGCAGCGCGGCGTGCAGGTCTGGCTTCTGGACGACGTCCAGTTCATCGCGGGCAAGGAACGCACCCAGGAGGAGGTCTTCCACACCTTCAACTACCTGCACTCGCTGGGCAAGCAGATCGTCCTTTGCTCGGACCGCCCTCCGCGCGACTTGCTCCTGATGGACGAGCGCCTTCGGTCGCGCTTCGAGATGGGTCTCGTGGCGGACGTGCAGATGCCGGACACGGAGTGCCGTTGCGCGATCCTCCAGAGCAAGGCCAAGCAGGACCGCATCCAGCTGGACCACGAGGTCGCGATGTACCTGGCCGAGTCCGTCCACTCGAACGTCCGCATCCTGGAGGGCGCGCTCATCAAGATCGCCACCGAGGCGAGCCTCGACGGCGGGCGGATCACGCTGGGCCTGGCCGAAGCAGTGGTCGAAAAGTATTACCGCAACATCGGCGCGGCCAAGCCGAGCTTCGACCAGATCCTGGACAGCGTCTCCAAGCACTACAAAATCCCCCCTTCGGACATCAAGGGCTCCAGTCGCAAGGCGCCCATCGCCCATGCCCGCCACGTGGCGGTCTACGTCACCCGTGAGATCACGGGCGACTCGTGGAAGCACATCGGTGCGCTCTTCGGCAACCGCGACCACACCTCCGTGATGCACGGCTATCGAAAGATCCGCGAGATGATGAACCGGGACAAGGAGCTGAACGCCTCGGTCCAGTTGCTCATCAACAACCTCTTCCCCGAAATCTAGGCGCGTCCGTTCGCTCTAAACTCACCGTAGCGATGGTTCTTGAGCGGATGACTTGGCAGGAAGTGCGGGACCTCTCCCGCGACGTCGTGGTGCTCGTCCCGACCGGCTCGATCGAGCAGCACGGGCCGCACCTGCCGCTTTGCACGGACACCCTCCTCGCCAGCCACGTGGCCGCGCGGGCCGAGCAGGCCCTGCCGGGCCAGGTGCTGCTGACCCCTGCCGTCTGGCTCGGCGCGAGCGCGCACCACCTCGCCTTCGCGGGCACCCTCTCGGCGAGCTTCGAGGGATACGACCTCGCTCTCGCCGCGGTCTTCGACTCCTTGGCGCGCGAAGGGTTCTGGAAGTTCTTCGTCGTCAACGGCCACGGCGGCAACGCCGCGCCGAACGACATCGCCTGCCGCCGCCTGAAGGCTGGGCGGGAAGAGGTCGTGGTCGGCCACGCGATGTACTCGGACTTTGTGGGCCCCGAGGTCTTCGAGCAGGCGATGCGGGGGCCGGTCCGCTCGATCCGGCACGCTTGCGAGGCGGAGACCAGCATGGTGATGCACGTCGCCCCCGACCTAGTGCGCACCGGGCGCCTGCGGGACGACGGCTTGGCGGACCCCAGCCTCAAAGGCCTGGCCTGGAACTTCGACGAGGTCAGCGAGGAGGGCTCGTATGGTTATGCGACCTTGGCCGATCCGGAGACGGGCCGCGCGATCCTGGAGGCCGCCGTAGAGGGCCTGACCGCGCAACTTAAGGCCATGGCCGAGGGAGTTTCCCTCCAGAGCCTGCCGCCGAATCCGGTACGCTAGCGGGGATGACGCACGGACGTTTCGTCGCCGGCACACTCGCGCTCGCCATGGCAGTCTCGGCCCTCGCCCAGGACAATTACGGCGGGGTCTCGGTCGGCTTCTTCCTCCCCTCGGACTCCACGCTTCGCGACCGCCTGGGCGCGTCTTGGTTCAGCTTCGGCGCGTCGCGGATCAAGGTCGACGGCTATAAGAAGCGCAATATCGGCTTCGACTGGAACGGCTTCAGCAAGGAGCGGGACGGCAACAAGGTGTTCATGCTGGCCGGCTCGATCGGCCTCGTGCAACCCATCGGCATGGCGGGCAACATGACGAGGCCCTACTTCGCCGTGCGCGGCGGCTTGAGCTATATCGACTACGCGGTGGACGTCACCGGCGTCCGGCGCGAATCGGCCAAGCGGATCGGTTTCAACGCCAACGCCGAGGTCGGCATCAATGTCGGCGAGCGGTTCACGGTCAGCGCCCGCTACGACGTCATGCCGAGCTATGACGGGCTGAACTTCAGCGGCTTCAGCGTCCAGCTGCAGTACGGCCTCGTCCGGTTCTAAGGCCCCACCCGCTTAGGGATTTTGGGGTGGTTTTGGCGCGTGCCGGGTATGTCGGTCCCGACTGTTAACAGGTTATTAACATAGCCTATTCAAGCTACAGGGCAATCTGCGGGGGGTAGTGGTTCTTGGGCCGCTATCCTCCGAAGGAGCTCTTCTATGAAGCGTAAGGCCTTTACCCTTATCGAGTTGCTCGTGGTCATCGCGATCATCGCGATCCTTGCAGCGATCCTTTTCCCCACATTTGCCCAGGCCAAGGTCGCCGCCAAAAAGACGACCATGATCAGCAACACGAAGCAGCTCGGGCTTGCGATCTTGATGTACGCGACGGACAGCAACGACATCTATCCGCGCCAGGACGACTGTGTCGACCAGTCGTCGCTGAACCCCGATCTTAACAAGAAAACGTATAGCCGGTTCGGCGTCGGTTGCCTCGGCGCTCCGTACTTCTACCGCGTGAACCACTACTCCTGGCAGAAGTGGGTGCGGCCTTACACGAAGAGTGTGGACATCTTCAAGCACTCGGCCCGGCCCCCGATGGATCTGGACACTCCAAGTTGCCCGGGCGGAGTTTGGTCGGGCTGCGGCCAGATGGGGGGCACGATGGCCATCAACACGGCCTTGACCGGCTCGTTGAACACCTACGGAAAGGGCCCGAACGACAGCGGCCAGTTCCGCGACAGCTTCCTGGGCGGGAGCCAGACGGCCGTCCCCGACCTTTCCGCTGCGATGATGCTGATGGAGCTGTTCAATCCGAACGTCACGTTTTCTTCTGTCTATCTCACGCCGTCCTTCCAAGTCCGCCAGACTGCTTATCCGGTCGCGATCAAGGACCTCTGGATCCCTTCGTTCATGACTAAGGTCGGCAGATTCGGCTGCGTCTATAACAACGAGATCGACAAGACGAAGTACCCGTTCATGGACCAGATCACCATAGGAACGGCCGATGGCAGCGCGCGGACGATGCACATCCGCAAGTTCCTGGAGAACACGCCGTCTCGCGCCGAGTACACGGTCTCGAGCATCGGCTGGGGATGCGGTATCGACTCCGGCGGGTTCTCGCTCAACAACGCTCCGGTCTGGACTAAATCGTGGCCGATGTGGGCGCTGGAATGATGAGGTCCCTACTCTTGATAGTGGTCGTTGCGGCCGGCTTCGCCTTGGTCGGGTGCGAGGACCGGATGGGCCGCTCGGACCAAGCCATCCAGGAAGAATTCAACGCCCAGAAGCAGTACAACGACGAGTTCATCAAGAACGAGCCGCTCGAGCCCGGCGAAGGCCGGGTCAACTAAGGCCGCGCACCTGCCCTCCCCTCCACGCTATCGGGGGGAGGGCAGGTCTTTTCTCGCCAGGGCTCCGATCCGGAAGGATTTTAAAGCAGCGAGCTTAAGAATCGCAGCTGCGATAGGCTTGGATCAGGGCGCGCTCGCCCTCCTTCCCCGCTTGGGCGATGCCGTGCTCCATGCCCATCACCCCGGTAAAGCCCTTGGCCCGAATGTGGCCGAAAACGTTCTTATAGTTCACTTCGCCCGTGGTCGGTTCGTTCCGACCCGGGTTGTCCCCGATCTGGAAGTAGGCGATCTCGCTCCAGGCGAGGTCCATGTTCGGGATGAGGTTGCCTTCCTCGATCTGCTGGTGGTAGAGGTCCATCAGAAGCTTGCAGGAGGGGCTATCGACCGCGCGGCAGATTTGAAAGCCTTGCGCGACCTTGGTGAGGAACAGTTCGGGGTGGTCTCGGTAATTGAGCGGCTCGAGCACCATCACGAGCCCGTGCGGCTCAAAGATCTCGGCGCCGCGCCGCAGCGCCTCGACGACGTTCGCGGTCTGGTAGCCCATTTCCAGCCAGTGGGCGCAGGTGCCTGGCACGACGGTCATCCACTTGGCGTTCACCCGCTTGGCGACGTCCACCGAGGTGCGGCACTCGTCCAAGAATTTGTCGAGCGAGTCCTGCTTGCCGGTGGTGAGGGTGGCCGACCAGGCGGTGCCGAGGTTCACGACGAACACGCCCATGGTCATGCCGAGCTGGTCCATCTTTTTGGCGATCCTTTCCTGTTCGTCGACCGGGAAGCTCTTCATCTCGTTGCACTCCCAGGCTTTGAAGCCCTCGTCTGCGGCGAACTGGAGCTGGGCGATCTTGTCGTCCCCGGCGTGGTTCGAGAACATCCCGAAGTGGGGGGCATATTTCAGCGAGAAGGGCATCGGTTCCATAGGCGGGGGCGTCCTTTCCGCCCTGGCGGCCAGGTTCAGGAGCGGGGCGCCCATCAGGGCGATCCCCCCTTTCACCACTTGGCGCCGCGAAGGACGGTCTGACATCTAGGTCGGATTACACCCGGAGGGCGGACATTTCTGCCCGCCCTCCGACGACGTTTTCGCGAATTGTGCGGTCGCGCTATTCCGCTTCGCCGCTTGAGAGGCCCTCGATGACCTTGATGAGCGGGAGGAACATCGCGATGACGATGAAGCCGACGATGAAGCCGAGGAAGATGATCAGGATCGGCTCCAGGGCCGCCGTGAGCGAGGCGAGCTGGGCTTCCACCTCGGCCTCGTAGAAGTCGGCGATCTTCTGCAGCATGTAGTCGAGCGAGCCCGATTCCTCCCCGACGCCGATCATGTGCACGACCATCGGCGGGAACATCTTGCTGGCCTCGAGCGGGTCGCCGATCCGGTCTCCTTCGCGGATGCGGGCGCGGGCGTCGAGCACGGCGTCCGCCATGATCGAGTTGCCGACCGTGCCGCTCACCGTCTCCATGGCTTGCAGTATGGGGACGCCCGAGGTGAGCAGGGTGCCCATCGTGCGGCTGAACCGGGCCATGCAGATCTTGTGGTGCAGCTTGCCGAAGACGGGCAGCATCAAGCGGATGCGGTCCGCCGTCCTCCGGCCAAAGCGGGTGGAGACGAAGAGCTTCCAGCCGCCCCAGACGACCGCGATGGTGATCAGGATGATCAGCCAGTTGTTCTTGAAGTTCGCGCTGAGGTCGATCAAGAACTTCGTCATAGCGGGGAACTCGTCGTCCTTCAGGCCGATGTCCTTGAAGAGCTGGGCGAACTGCGGGACGACCCAACTGACGAGGAAGATGACGATGCCGATCGCGGCGACCATGACGAGCACCGGATAGGTGAGGGCGGACTGCACCTTGCGGCGCAGCGCGACGTCCGCTTCCAAGAACATGGAAAGGCGCTGAAGGGTCTCTTCCAAGACGCCGCCGACCTCACCGGCGCGGATCAAGCCGACGAAGAGGTTGTTGAAGGCCCGAGGGTGGCGTTGCATGGCGCGGCTCAAGCTTTCGCCGCCCTCGACCCTCTCGCCGATGTCCAGCAAGATCCTTTTGAGCTTGGGGTTCTGGGTCTGGCGGCTGAGCACGTCGAGGCAGCGGACCAGGGAGACGCCCGCGTCCACCATGGTGCTGAACTGGCGGCAGAAGACGGCCAAGTCCTTCAGCTTGACCCTGCCGGTCCGCTTGGTCGAAGTCTTTCCAGACTTCTTGATCATGCTGACCTCGACCACTTCGAGGCCCTGCTCGCTGAACCGGTTCCTTAAGGACTGCTCGTCCTCAGCCTCGGCCGTGCCTTTCTGAAGGCCCCCGCTCAGGTCTTTAAAGGTGTAGGAATAGACTGGCATCTGCGTGTCGCCCGCGCTTCTCTTAGAAGACGGCGAGTTTACTCGACAAGTTCAGTTTCGGTTCCCCTTTGCGTGTCCACGATATCGGCTGGTCTAATTGCGGCGTTGGCGGGTGGTTCTTTGCCTGGGGGAACGCTGCATGGAGCGGCGAACTGAGCCTCGAACCGGGCGGCGACTTGCCGCATTTCGACCGTGACGATGCCGTTTCGCTCGATCCAGGATCCGACCCTTTCCAGTGATCTCCTGGCCCCATCCTCGTCGCCGAGCCGGACGAGGGCGCTGGCGCGGGTCGTCTCCAAGTGGGCGGGGACCGCCCAGACGTCGGGGAGCTCGCCGGGAAGCAATCGAAGCGCCCTTTCTGGGAAACCGGCCGCGTCCCAGCAGTCCGCCAGGTAAGAATCGGTCAGTTCCTGCATCTCCGGCGCCCCTTTGGCCGCCGCCAGGTCGGTCGCCGCCCCGAGGGCGGCCTCCATCTCCGCGACCCTCCCTTGTTCCGCGTAGAACTTGGCCAGGAAGAGGTGTAGAGACCACGTCTCGTACCAGGTCATGGGACGGGCGAAGCACTCTTCCAGCCGCCTGATCGCGCGGGCCATGCGGTCGATCCCCCCGGTGCCGTACTGAACCCAGGCGAGGCAGGCTTCGGGGAGGTGGCTCACAAGCTTCGGCGCCTCCCAAAACGGCAAGTCCCGCGCCTTGAGCGCGTACCGCCGCACCTCCTCGACCCGGAACGATTCGCAAAGGTCGCCCGCCCGCACGTTGTAGTACTGGCCGAGGAGGGCCGCGGCGAAGTCGTCGTGCTGGGCCAGTCGCCACGCCTCGGCCTCGAAGCCGGCCGCTTCGACCTCGTTGACGGTGCGGTTGCGGGCGAGCGTCTCGACCAAGGCCTGGAGCCATTCGGCCAGGCCGTCCCGACCCGGTTCGGCCGATGTGACGGTGAGGCTCCGCCCGCGCAGGGAGGCCCTTTCTTCCGGGGTCGCGCCGCAGAGTGTGGCCAGGCGGTCCAAGCTCTCCTGGCTCGGCACCCGGTCCCCCGTCTCCCAGAGGCCGAAGGTCGAGCGCGCCACGCCGAGCCGGTCAGCCAGTTCTTGGGCGGAGAGCCCGCTCCGCCCGCGGAGCGCGCGCAACGCGCTCCCGAAGGCCGGGGCAGAGACCCCGATCTGGTCGAAGAACTTGCCGTCCTCCTGGTCGAACTCCTTCACGGCGCGGGTGCCGCGCGGCGCCCGCAGGGCCCCGAAGACCCGGAGCTTCTCGGCCGGCCCAGTCCCGAGGGCGTCGAGGACCAGTTCGAGCGGGGCCACATCCGGCTCGACCTTCCCCGCCTCCCACCGCGAAAGGGTGGACTTGGCGACCTCGGACCGGCGGGCCAGCTCTGAGAGCGAGAGACCGGCGGCAAGCCGCCTTTCACGGACGAATTCGCCCGCCGTCAGCTTGGTGGTGACCGTTGCGACCCCCTCCATCAGCCTCTCTCCCTGGTTTTTAGCATACGCCGTTCCACTTTCCGCAGAACCGCCGTCGGTTGCCCCGCCCTGCCCTATAACTGCGGCATGCCCGCCGGGCAAGGCGGGGAACAAGGAAAAGGACCATGAACAGCACGATTCGAAACATCGCCCTCGCGGCTCTCGTCACCGCAACCACCGCCAGCTTCGCCATCATCCGGCTGGACACGAAGCCCGACGCCGACTACATCAAGTTCGGCGACGAGTTCAAGTTCGTCGGCAAGGTCTCTGACAAAGGCGGCTGGGGCAGCGGCACCCTCGTCGCCGAGCAGTACGTGCTCACCGCCGCCCACGTAGTGGACGGCCTCAAGGCGCGAGACCTGACGTTTTCGCTGAACGGCAAGGACTACGAAGTCGAAGAGATCTGCCTGAACGACAAGAACCCTTGGAAGGAGGGCGAATCGAAGGGCAAGGGCAACGACGTCGCTGTCCTGAAGCTGAAGGACAAGGTCGCCGGCACCGACCCGGCTAAGTTCTATGGCGGCAAGTGGGACACGAAGACCCTTTACGCAGCGGAGGCCGCCTTCGCCGGCTTTGGCTATTACGGCGACGGCAAGACGGGCAAGGACGACAAAGACGACAAGCGACGGGCGGCCACCAACGCGATCGACGCCATCGACCTCGTTAACCCGACGAACAACGAAAAGATCATCCAGAACACTTTCATGGTGGACTTCGACAACGGCGAAGAGGCCAACAACACCATGAAGAAGTTCTCCCCACTGGGCGCGAACGAGTCGGTCGCGGCACCGACAACGCTCGAAGGCTGCACGGCTTCGGGTGACAGCGGGGGAGGCTTCTTCATCAAGGTCGGCAAGGAGTGGCACATCGCGGGAGTCGCGGAGAGCGCAGACTCGTCCGTCTATGGAGCGGTGCCCTTCTTCACGGCGCTTCGCGACAACCAGGCTTGGGTCGATACCAAGGTCGTCCCGGAACCGGGCACCATGCTCGCCGTCGCCGCGCTCCTGGCCGGGCCCGTCCTGCGGCTCCGACGCAAGCGCGACTAAGCCTCTGACCCCCGCATCGCTCCCGACGACACCCCCGCAAAGCGCGTTTGAGGGGGTGTCGTCGGGTTCGTGCGCCGGTCGTGTCGCGGACCGCCACCGCGGATTTCGGGGCCGGGCGCGAACCCCATGGCAAGAAACGTCACAAAGACAGGCGCCGCGCGCAACTGTCTTTGAGCAGGTCCCCACCCATGTCGGGAGGAAATCATGCATAAAACCAAAACAAGCCTCGTCGTACTCGCTCTGGGCGGCATCTCCCAGGCGCAGACCCTCTACGCGGTCGCCCAAGACCGTGGCCTGTACTCCATCGACGTGTCCAACGCGGCCGCGACCAAGCTCGCCACCCTTTCGGAAGAGGCCTTCGGCCTGCACATCTGGGCGGGAGACGGCTCGCCCTATGCGGGGACCGTCTACGTCACGAACGGAGCCGGGGAGCTCAAGAGCGTCCTGAACCTGCAGACGGGCCAGCTCAGCGACGTCCTTTACACGCTCGGCGGCGGCACCGGCACGCCGGATTTGGATTTCGGGAACGACCCGGCGGAAGGCGACGCGCTCGTCGCGGCCACCGACGAGGCCGAGACCGGCTTTGTGATCAGCCCGCCCGCGAAGGGGCCGATCAAGAAGCTGAAGCCTGACTCCTCGATCGGGCGCGCGATGGCCTTTGGCTATAACGGGACGAGCTACTACACGCTCGACTCCACCAGCGGCGGCCAGAAAGTGTTCAAGACCTCGACCTCGGGCAACGCCACCGAGATCGGCGCGCTCTCGGGCGCGAAGGCGGACATCGACGGCGTTGCTTGGAGCGGCTCGGCCTTCTATGGGCTCGACGTCAATGGCGGGCTCTACTCACTGGACCTGGATACGGCCAAGGCGACGTACATTGGGGACACCAAGGTCGTCGGTTGGCGCGACGGCAGCTTTGGGGACCCGGTTCCAGAGCCGGCGACGCTCCTCACGCTCGCCGCCGCCGTCGGTCTCCTTGGGCGTCGCCGAAAAGGCGCCTAGGACAGCGGTTCGCCCGGTCTGGCCCAATGGGGACGGGCCGGGCTCGATTCGTGCCGAGCCGCGCCCTTTGCGCTTTGGCGTCCACGACGTTTATCTGAGCTAAGGAACCATCATGGACCGACTGAACTTTGAGGACTATCAAGCGCTCGCCGAAGCGGCAAACCCGCCTTGCATCTCGATCTACCTGCCGACGCACCGGTCCGGCCGCGAGACTCAGGGTGACCCGACACGGCTGAAGAACCTTCTGAGCCACGCAGAGGAGCAGTTGACCGAACGGCCGATGCGCCCGACCTTGGCCCGAGACCTCCTGCAACCCGCCCGCGAGCTCCTGGAGGAGCCCACCTTCTGGCTCTATTCGAGCGATGCGCTCGCGGTCTTCATCGCCGAGGGGTTCTTCCGCGCGTACCGCCTGCCATTGCAGACGGAGGAGCTCATGGTCGTGAACGACCGGTTCCAGCTGAAGCCGCTGCTGCCGATCCTGGCGAGCCGCCCGTTCCACGTTCTCGCGGTCAGCCTGAACGACGTGCGGCTGTTGGAGTGTCGGCGTCACTCGGTCGAGCGCGTGAAACTGCCCGACGACGTGGCGACGCGGTACAGCGCGGCCATCGGGAGCAAGGACCACCACATCGACCGCGGCCTGTGGCGGCACGGTGGAGGCACGTCGGCTCAAACGCAGGTCACCCAGGCCCACGGCCACGGCCCGGACCAGGAGCCCGAGTTGCGCGAGAACACCGCCTTCTTCATGCGACAGCTCGACGAAGGCGTGACCCGGGTGATCGGCGACGAGACCCCTCTGATCGTCGCGGGGGCCGATTCGACTTGGCCGGATTTCATGCACGCCACCAAGCGCAAGAACGTCGTCCCCCACGCCATACCGGGCAATCCGGAGCATGTGCCGGATGAGACCTTGCGCGAGAAGGCGCTCGAGATCATGGAGCCTATCTGGCAGCTGGAGTTTGCAGAACTGGGTGAGCGCTTCGGTACCGCCCAAGCCCACGGCATCGCCTCTTCGGACGTAGTGGAGATTCTGCGGGCCGCCTCGGAGGGCCGGGTGGAGACACTGGTCGTCTCGCCAACGGTCGCGGTCTGGGGCGAGTACGACGAAGGGGAGAACCTCGCCCGCGAAGGTGGCAAGGCCAGCGAAGACCTCGTGGAGGTCGCCGTCCGCCAGACCTTGCGGACGAACGGCCTCGTTGTCGTGGCCGAGGGCGATCAGGTGCCGGGCGAGCGCGAGGCGGCCGCGATCTTCCGGTATTGAAGCCGGTCTAGGCCCGCTTCCGTGCGGCATTCTTTGCGAAGGGCCGACGATTTCTTATGCCGCCCCTATGGTCTCCGGCGTAGAAAGGAAGTGATGGACATGTACGACCGACACGAAAGGGGATTCGACCTCATGACGTTTTTATTCGGGGCCGCTGTCGGCGTCGCTGCCACGATGATGTACGCGACTTACCGCCGGCAGGAATTCGAGCAAGCCGTGGACCGTGCCCAAGAGATGACGGAGCGCGGGGCCGACCGGGTCCGGGAGATCGCCTCCAAGGGCCAAGCGGTGGTCGACCAGGTCGCCGAACGGGCCAAGGATAAGATCGACATGACGCGCGAACACGTCAAGGGCGCCGTCAGCACGGTCGAAACGCGAGCGGAGCAACTCGCTCGCAAGGCCGCCGACGGGCGCGAGATTTCGGCAAGCTAAGCGTTGCCCTTCGGGGCGGCAGAGAAAAGGGAGCCGGCCGAGTCGCCTTTATTGCGGCTCGGCCTTCTTTCGTGGCGGCGGTGCGCTTAGCGGCCGCGCTGCGGGGGTCCGCCCTGCTGTCCGCCGAGGTTGATCATCTTTTTCAACTCGTCGACGTTCTGGCAC
The DNA here is from genome assembly GCA_019454125.1 of Fimbriimonadaceae bacterium. Lineage (NCBI taxonomy): Bacteria > Bacillati > Armatimonadota > Fimbriimonadia > Fimbriimonadales > Fimbriimonadaceae > Fimbriimonadaceae bacterium. The sequence continues at coordinate 287,154 of CP075365.1, read as the reverse complement.
CGTGTGAGCGCCTCTTCCATCGTGATGATGCCCTTCATGTAGAGGTCGCGGAGGCACTGGTCCATGCTGAGCATGCCCATCGCGGCGCTGGTCTGGATCATCGAAGGGATCTGGTGCGTCTTGCCTTCGCGGATGAGGTTGCGAATGGCCGGCGAGGCGATCATGATCTCGTTCGCAGGGATGCGGCCCGGGCCGTTTGCGCGGGGCAGTAGCTGCTGGGCGATGATCGCGACGATGTTGTTCGAGAGCTGGACGCGGATCTGCTCCTGCTGTCCTGGGGGGAAGACGTCGATGATGCGGTCGATAGATTCGGCCGCGTTGTTCGTGTGGAGCGTGGCGAAGACCAAGTGGCCCGTTTCCGCGGCCGTGATCGCAAGGGCGATCGTCTCCGTGTCGCGCATCTCGCCGACGAGGAGCACGTCGGGGTCTTCGCGGAGGCAGGCTCGGAGCGCGTTGGAGAAGCTCCTTGTGTCGCTGCCAAGTTCACGCTGGTTGATGACGGAGAGCTTGTGCGGGTGGAGGTACTCGATTGGGTCCTCGATCGTGATGATGTGGACCGACTTCGAGGTGTTGATGTAGTTGATCATCGCCGCCAGGGAGGTCGACTTGCCGGAACCGGTCGGACCCGTGACCAGGATCAGGCCGCGGGGCTTCTCGGTCAGCTGGTCGAGGATGGGCGGCAAGTTCAGGTCGCGCGTGGTGGGGATGCGGCTACTGATCAAGCGGAAGGCGGCGGCGACGGCGCCCCGGTCACGGTAAAGGTTGACGCGGAAGCGGGCGCGGCGCGGGAGCTGGTAGGAGAAGTCGAGCTCGAGGCTCTGCTCGAAGCGGGTGACCTGCTCGTCCGAGAGGATCTCGAAGAGCATGCGCTGGGTCTGTTGCGGGGAGAACTTCTCATAGTTCAGCCGCTTGAGGGCGCCGTCCTCGCGGATGACCGGCTCGACGTTGGCGGAAATGTGGAGGTCCGAGCAGTTGCGATCGACCACCACGTGCAGCAGCTCGTCGATGTGGAGGTCTTCAAGGGTCTTGGGCTGGCCCGTGGCGCCGATGCGGGGCACTTCGGCGCCGGGGGCGCCGTTCGCTGCGTCCGCAGGCGGGGCGGCCGACGGTGCCGGGCCTGTAGGGTTCACGACACTGGGCGGAATCGGGTTTGACGTCGGCTGGTTCTCGTTCATCGCAGGTCTCTCGGCGTCGCGCGGGCGCCTGGGGGAAGCAGCGGCCGAAATCAACCGCTCGGCCCTCTATTGACGCCAAGTTTAGCCCATTCGTTCGCGCCTTGAGCACGCTGGGGGCGGCGAATTGCGGGGTTGTTCCGTCCCAAAGCTCGGACGGATCCGAAGCATGGCCCTTATGGATAGGAACCTGCACGCCTTCAACCTGGCGAAAGTGGTGGTGGTGGATGTCACGGACGACTACCGCTTTATGCGGCAGCCCTTGCCCAACGAGTGGTACCCGGTGCTGCGGGAGGTCTGGGTCCCCACGATCGGGCTCGACGCCCGGCTGACCCAGTTGCCGCTCGTCGACGGCTACCTTTACGACTGGCACCAGGGCCCGGACGACACCGGGGACCCTTGGTACGTCGGCGTCGTGGACGAAGGGCTCCTCGCGGGCTAAGCTTCTGAGCGGTGCTTGTCCTTGGGCTGGACCCCGGTCTTGAGCGGATGGGCTTCGGGCTCGTCCGACGCAGCGGGTCGCGCCTGACCTCGGTGGCCTACGGCCTCCTCTCCACCCCCCGCGTCTCCACTCCCGAGCGGCTTGTGATGCTGGAGCAACAGCTCTGCAAGGTGCTGGAGGCGCACCGTCCCGACGCCGTCGCCTGCGAGCGGCTCTTCTTCGCGAAGAACCAGACCACGGTCTTCGACGTGGCGAAGGCGCTGGGCGTGGCCCAACTGGTCTGTGCCCGCGCGGGACTGGGCTGCTTGGAGATCACGCCGCCGGAGGTGAAGCTCGCCGTGGTGGGGCACGGGGGGGCGGAGAAGGCCCAGGTGCAGTTCATGGTGCAGCGGCTCTTGGGCTTGGCCGAGCCCCCGCGGCCGGACGACGTCGCCGATGCCCTCGCCGTGGCGATCTGCCTGGCGCTCAGGCCGCTCGGCCCTGCTGGGGCTGCCGATACGCCCGATAAGGCCGTCGCGGCTCCGAAACCCCAAACTCGGCGTCGCTGAAGAGCCCCCACCGGGGATCCGGCAGGGCGAGCAGGGAGGGGAGGTCGGCCAGGGACGCGAAGGGCGCCGCCCCCAAGGCGACGAGCGCCTGGGCCGCGCGGCGGCCGTCGGCCCCTGCCCCCGCCCCCACCGCGAGCCGAGAGGCGCGCCGCCGCAGGCACTCCGTCGCGCCCGCCCAAGAGCCCCCCGCCCGGAACCGGGGCCCGAGCACGAGCGAGACGGAAGAGGCGGCGTAGAGCAACAGGTTGCGCTCCATCGCCTGCCCCGTGCTGAATCCCGCCCCAGGCGCGCAAAGGGAGACCTGGCACGCGCCCTCGCGCCCAGGGGCCGAGTCGAGCCCGCAGGGCAGGATCTCCACCACGCGCCCCTCGCCCCCCGCGAGCAGGGTGGCCCCCGCGACAAGGGAGTCGACCCCGGCCGCCCCGCCGCTCACGAGCGCCCGGCCCTCGGCCAACAGCGCCGCGCCGAGCCCCCGGCAGAGGGCGCGCAACCGCGGCGAAGGGGTGCGCGAGCCCGCCACGCTGACGGAGGGGGCGGCGGGCCAGGCCCCGCGCACCCAGAAGCAGGGCGGGGCGGCATCGCCGAGCACCGACTCCCAGCGGGAGGGGAATGCGAGCGAAGCGGCCGTCAGGCAGCGCCGCGATTCGACTTGGGCGACGCCCCAGCCGAGCGCTCCGGACTGCGCGAGGCACCACGCCTCCTCGAAGAGGCCCGCCCCCCGCAAGGAGGCGCCGACGGAGCCGAGCGGCCCCGGCGCGCCGAGCAGCACCGCCCGGACGAGCGGCCAACGCCGACGGGCCCGCGGCTGGCTGTGCGGAGCCCCCCGCAGGTAGAGCGCCGCGAGCACGGCCTCCGCCCCCAACCTCTCTCCGCTCACCACTTGCGCAATCCTAGCCCGTGTACAATCCCTGGGCCCGGGCCATGCTGAAGCACTTCACGATCACGCATTCTCGCGCCCGCCAGTTCTTCGACCGGGAACTGCGGGGCCGCATCGTCGCCGACTCCCGACCGTGCGAGGGGGTGGCGCTCGGCGACGGCAAATCCTGGGCGCCGATCGAGCGGGGCGACCACTGGGGCCCGGCTTACCGCGAGGCCTGGTACCGGGTGCCCGTGCGCATCCCCAAGGAGTGGGCGGGCATGGACGTCGCCCTCGGCTATGGCGACACGGACATCTGGGTCGGCATGGAGCCCAGCGTCCCCCCGCGGCCGCGCGGCAAGGAGGTCGAGGGCACGGTCTACCGGGACGGCGAGGCGCTCGGCGGCCTTGACCACGCCCACCGGCACTGCCGGCTGGCGGACCGCGTGGCCGGCGGCGAGAAGTTCGAACTCACCGTGCAGACTTTTGCCCACAACTCTGAGACGACGGTGCACGGCCGGGAGAATCCGCGCTCGCCAGAGCCGGAGGAGTACCGCGGCTTCCTCTTGATGGTCCTCGACGGCGAGGCGATCCAACTCGCCTGCGATTTCGCGTTCGGGCTCGGGCTTGTCGACGCCCTGTCGGAAGGGGCCCCCGAGCGCGAGATCGTCCTGAGGGCGTTGAACGACGTCTGCAACGGCTACGACCCGGAAAGGCGCCGCACCTGGAGCCAGGCGCGACGCCAGCTCCGCCACACGTTCGAGCGGCTCCAGGCCGAGACCGCCCATCGCGTCACCCCGCTCGGGCACGCCCACCTGGATACGGCGTGGCTTTGGCCGCTGAGCGTCACCCACTTGAAGATGATCCACACGACTGCCGTGCAGCTCGCCCTCTGCGACCGCTTCCCGGAGCACGTCTTCGTCCATTCCCAGGCCTCCCAGTACGAGTGGCTGGAAAGGGACCGCCCCGACCTTTTCAAGCGGGTCCAACGCGCCATGCGCAAGGGCCAGTGGGAGGCGGTCGGCTCGATGTGGGTGGAGGCCGACTGCAACCTGCCGGGCGGCGAGTCGCTCGTGCGGCAGTTCCTCTATGGCCGCCGCTATTTCAAGGCGCGCCTCGGCACGGAGACGGTGGATATGTGGCTGCCGGACGTCTTCGGCTATTCGGCCGCCCTTCCCCAGATCCTCACAAAGTTCGGCATCCGCGCGTTCCTGACCCAGAAGCTGAGCTGGAACCAGTTCAACAAGATCCCGCACCACACGTTCTGGTGGCAGGGGATCGACGGCAGCCGGATCTGGACGCACTTCCCCCCTGCGGACACCTACATCGGCGACTGCAGCCCGGCCCAGCTCGCCGAGTCCGTCCGAAAATTCAAGGACGCGGGGCGGTCCGACCAGTCGCTCTACCTCTACGGGTTCGGCGACGGGGGCGGGGGCTCCACCGAGTTCCAGATCGAGTTCCTGCGACGCGCCCAGGAGGCGCCGGGCATGCCTGCCCTCGCCCAGCGATCCAGCGCGCGCGACTTCTTCACCACCGCCATCGCGGAGAGCGAGGACCTCTGCACCTGGTCCGGCGAGCTCTACTTCGAGATGCACCGTGGCACCTATACGAGCCAGGCCGCGAACAAGCGTTCGAACCGTGAGTGCGAGTTCCTCCTGCGCGACGCCGACCTGCTCTCCGCCTTCTGCCCGCACGGCGACCGGCGCGGCCGCGCGGCCGAGTTGGAGCGGGCCTGGAAGACGGTGCTCTTGAACCAGTTCCACGACATCATTCCGGGGAGCAGCGTGCGCGAGGTCTACGAGGACAGCGCCCGCGACTATGACGAAGTCCGGGCTGCCCTGCAACCCCTCATCGAATCGTGCGTCGCCGCATTCGGCCAGAGCCTGGACACGGCCGAAATGGCCCGCCCCGTGGCCGTTTTCCACAACGCGACGGTGGCGACCCAGGCGGAGCTGCCGTGGGAGGAGGGCGCCGCCCCCGCCGCCTTGCGGTCCGGCGACGAAAAGCTCCCGGTCCAGCTTGTCGAAGACGCGGACGGAAGGCGCCTCATCTTCCGGACCCCTTCGGACGCGCTCGGCGCGGTCGCGGTGGGAGACTTGGTCGAGACCCCGCCCCACGTCTTCCCACGCATCAAGGCCTCGGCCCGCCGCATCGAGAACGACGATTGGGCCGTCCGCTTCGACAACAACGGCAACATCGTCAGCCTCCAGACGCTGGACGACGACCCCATCGAGTTCATCGCCCCGGGCAAGCTGGCGAACCTCTTCCAGGTCTTTGACGACCAACCGCTCTTCTGGAGCGCCTGGGACGTGGACGTCTTTGCCCTGGAGACCACGACCGATCTCGTCCGCAGTGAAGTGTTCGAGGTGGTCGAGCGCGGCCCGGTCCGGGTCGCGGTCGAACTCGTCAAGCGGTTCGGCGGGAGCACGATCCGTCAACGGATCAGCCTTGGCCCCACCCCCGGCATCCGCTTCGACACATGGGTGGACTGGCAGGAGGACAACAAGATGCTCAAGGTCGCGTTCCCGCTCAACGTCAACGCGGCCCGGGCGAAGTTCGAGATCCAGTTCGGCCACGTCGAGCGCCCGACCCATCGCAACACGAGCTGGGATCTCGCCCAGTTCGAGGTCTGCGCCCAGAAGTGGGCCGACCTCTCAGAAGGAGGCTACGGCGCCGCCATCTTGAACCAGGGGAAGTACGGGCACGACGTGCTCGGCAACACCCTGCGGCTCACCTTGCTCCGCTCGCCGAAGGCGCCCGACCCGGTCTGCGACATGGGGATGCACCGCTTCACGTACGCGCTCTTCCCCCACTATGACCAGGTGCAGCACTCGGACGTCGTGGCCGCCTCCTATGCGGTCAATGCGCCCGTCCACGTCGTGCCCCTGCGGCCCGCGCAAGGGGCCGCGACGACGCTGCCGCGCTTCGTCTCCTGCGACAACCGCAACGTCGTGGTCGAGTCCGTGAAATTGGCGGAAGACTCCGACGACATCGTGGTGCGGCTCTATGAGTGCCACAACACGCGCGGCTCGGCCCAGGTGCATTGCGCCACCCCCGTCCGCCACGCCTGGCTCTGCGACCTGAACGAGAACCGGGAGCAGGAGTTGGACGTGATTGACGGGGTGGTCGAAGTTCGGTTTAAGCCATTCGAGATCGTGACGCTTATGCTGGCCCTGTGACGGCGCGGCCACCACGACTATCCCAGTAATCCACCAGGAACCAGAGTGTGAGCGCGCCCACCGCGTAGACGTACTGCTGGAAGCCTCCTTGCGAATCCATCACGAGCCGCAGGCCAAAGCCCAGCTTGATGAACGTGAGGCTGGAGACGGCCAGGGCCCACTTGAGGAGCACGGGCGAGCGCTGCCCCAGGAACTCGCCGCGGACCAGGGAGAGGGCCGCGAGCAGGAAGGCGACGGTCTCCATTACCGCGATCATATAGAACGCCACGGTGGTGCCGGGGAACTGGGCCAAGAAGGTGTTTGCAAACATTTCGTGGAACTGGGGAGGCACTCCTCCGCCTGTCCACTTCGGGAGGATCATCTGGAACCACAGCACGGCCAGTAAGAGCGCGACGAGGAACAACGGGGCAGAACGGTCCAGTACCGGTTGTGCCGGGCGAGGATTCGTGTCCATGCCTCCTACAAGACACCGCCGTGGAAAAAGGTTCGGCACGGCCTGCGGCCTCCCGAAAGACCACGTGGGCCGGCGGTCAGGTACTTTCCGGGTCGGCTATGCGACTTGTCTGGGTTTGCGCCCTTTCCCTTTGGTTCGCGACTGGTCTCGCGCAGATCGTTCCAGGCCAGCAGCAAGCCCCGCCGCAGGCAGTCCCCGTCGGGCTGGAGTCCCCGCGCGCGACCATGGACACCTTCCTGCGCGGGATGAACGACGGCGACCTCGGGCAAGCGGTGAAGGCGCTGGACCTGAGCTGGGTGAGCCTGCTAGAACGACCGGACCGGGGCCCCAAGCTCGCCTTTCAACTCTGGGCGGTCCTGAATCGGCAGGAATACATCGTGCTCGACAAGCTCTCCTCCAGCCCGGAGGCGAAGCCATACACTCTTGCGATTACGACAAGGCGCGGTTCGACGGTCGGCCAGGTCACCATCGCCAAGCAGGACGACAAGGCCTTCAGGTTCACCTCGGACACGTTGGAGGACTTGCCCCGAATCTGGGAACTGGTCAGGTCAAAGCCGGTCATCACCGGCCTCGAAGACCCCAACGCCCTGAGGTTCGACACGGACGCCTGGGCAGAGGGCCAGCTCCCCGAAGAGGCGCGCAGGCCCGTCCTTGGGATCGCGGTGTGGAAGCTCGGAATGCTCGGCGCCCTCGTCGTCGTGGCCGTTGCCATGGGGGCCCTGGTGCAGATTCTTGCGCGGGTTCTGGGAAAGCGGGTCCTGCGGCTTGAAAAATCAAGCCGGGCCTACCGCGAACTGGCCAAGGCCAGCATGGCCGCGAACGTGCTCATCGCGGGCGGGCTCCTGCGCGCGAGCCTTCCCTTTCTGAACTTGCCGGGGCCGGTCGCAGGGGCGGTGGGCTTCATCGCGCGGCTGGCCGAGGTGGTCGGTTTCACGCTGATTGCGTTTGCCGCTTGGGACGCGGCGGTCTTTCACCTCACCCGGCGCCTGCAGGATCGGACTGGGAGCGGCGAAAAGCTGGTGGCGCCTGTCCTTTCGCGCCTGGGCAAGGCGGTCATGGGGCTCGTCGCCGCGCTGGTCGTCCTTGGGTATCTCGGCGTGAACATCACCGGCCTGGTCGCGACTTTGGGACTGGGCGGCGTCGTCCTCGCGCTGGCCGCGAAAGACAGTGTGGAAAACCTCTTCGGCTCGCTCATGGTCTTGATCGAGCGGCCGTTCCGCATCGGCGACTGGGTCCGGCTGGGCTCGATCGACGGCGAGGTGGAGGACATCCAATTGCGGTCCACGCGCATCCGCACCTTCGAGGACTCGGTGATCATCCTGCCGAACCGGACGCTGGTCACGGACAGTGTCGAGAACTTCGGGATGAGGCGGTTCCGACGGCTCCGCACGACGATCGGCGTCACTTACGACACGCCGCCCGAGAAGCTGGCCGAATTCACCAAGCGGATCCGCGAGATGCTGCGCGAGCACCCCCAGGTCTGGGACGAAAAGCGCTACGTCTACTTCAACGACTTCGGCCCGAGCTCGCTCACCATCCTGCTCTACTGCTTCTTGACCGCCGCGACCTACCAGGAGGAGCTCGTCATCCGCGACGACCTCTTGCTCCGCATCGTGAGGATCGCGGACGAGGTGGGCGTGGAGTTCGCCTTTCCGACCCAGACTCTGCACGTCAAGGACGAGACCCTGCCGAAATTCCTGCAAGGGTCGGGCGATAAGCCCAACCCCGAGGCGTGAGACCATTTGGGCCGGGCGGTGAAGACGGCGGGTGTGGCTGTCCGAGTTCGGGCTCATCCTTTCGGCGGCACCGGCACCCATTCGAGCACGGCCTCGTCGAACTCGACGGACCAGGGGCCGGGGTTTTCCGGGGCTTGGCACGTGATTCGGGCGCGGACCTTGCCCTCGGGGCCTCGGTAGCGGTCGAGCTTGAGCGTGCCAATCGCCTCGAGGGGCTGGTACTCGGCGGTGAGGGCCTCGGTCCAGGCGTCGTCGTAGCCGGCGGCCTGCCAGTCGTAGAGCTCGGCTGTGGCCCTCACTCCGGCGTTGGCAGAGCGGAGGCTCGTGCGGAGCCAGAGGTAGAGGGCCCTCTCGGGCAGGGCGGCCTCGACCACGAGCGAGACCGGGGGGGCCTTGCGGTTCGGGACGATGAAGCGGGCGGCGCGCAGGGCGTCGCCGTCCCTCGCGGCCAGGCTCCCGAGCCCCCCCGCCTCAAGTCTGCCCGTCTCGAGCCGGAACGACGTGGCCGGGGCGTCTGTGGTGACAGGCTCGGCGATGCCCGGGCGGAACTCGCCGTCAAGCTTGACCCAGCATGAGACCTGGCCCTTGTCGTTGACCTTTGCGTCGCCGCTGAGGGTGTACTGGCGGCTCCCGGGCTCCATGTGCTCGGCCAAGATCAACCACCCCGTGTCCTCGCTCCAGAAGTTGGGCCAGTCTTTGTATTGGACGGTCCCGCTCAGGCCCGTCGCATGGTCGAGCGCGTTCACGTCGCCGAACTCGCCGTCCTCCCGCGGCTCGATCTCGATGTAGCGGTTGTCCAGGGTGAAAATGAACGGCTTAGCGATGAGCGCAGGGACATAGAAAGAGGATCCTACGACCAGGCCCGACTTCGAGATGTCTTTGGCGCCGGCGTTGCTCGCCCCGGGGGGCGGCAGGATCTCCACGAACCCTTCGCCCGGGTCGTACCGGTAGCTGCCGCCCTGTCGCCCTAGCACGATCCGGCCCTCCGGGTCGCGGGCCTTGGCATGGCAGAAGTCTTCGACGGGGGAAGGAAGGACATGCGCGTTGAAGTTGGAATCCCACAACGTCGGGCCCCAATTCGGCCTCTTGTCGGCCGACGCGCCAACGATAATCCTTGAATTGTCGATATCGGATGCCCAGCCGTCAAGGCGCCCAGCGGGCAATGGGAGAAAGACCGCTGCCCCAGCAGCGCGCCAGTAACAAGGCAAGTTTCTCCCGGTGACCGCCACGCCGACCGCCTCGCCGTAATCGTTCATGCTTAGAATGGAGAGTTGCGGGTTTAGCCCGTTTGGCAGGATAAAGCGGTCGACGATCTTGCCTCGGTGCACGAGAAAAATTCGGTTCGATCGCCGGTCGCCAAGGACGCAGTACCCCCGGTTTCCGTATAGCGTGATGACGGCGTCCCTGTCTTTCCAGGCTGGGAGGGGAAAGACGACGCGGTACTGCAAGGGGCCCGCCTCCGCCCCAAGGGCGGCGGCGGCGAGGGCCAGGAGCGTTAAGGCGCGGTTCACAACTTCGACCCCTTGACGACGCAGTTGATCTGGTCGGTCGCCACCGACCAGTACGCCGGCTGGATGGGCTGGGCCGGGTTTATCCGCAGGCGGAGGCGGACCTTGCCTATGCGGCCGTGGGAACTTGGGAAGAAGCGGTTTATGAAGTTCCCCCCGGCCACGGGCACGTCGTAGGTGTACATGTAGGGCCTTGCGTCAAGCTCGGTCACGGACGCCTAGACCCCCACCGTATAGTCCCAGAGGGAAAGCTCGATGAGGTACAGCGATGTAGTGCTGAACCTGGTCGAAGCCCTTATGGATAACTCGTCGATGACGTTTACGTTCAGGTTGAGGGGCAAACTCGCCTCCAGGTGGACTTTCCACGGCGAGGCGGTCAAACTGCGCTCTACCGTATAGACGCGCCCGTCTGGCAGCATCGCGAAGCTGCTGTCGCTTCCCGGCAGCGTGGTGCCGACCACAGTCGTCACTTCGTACAACGACATTTCCCCGGTCGCGACTCTGAAGTAGCTCGCGCTTGATTTGGCCGCCCAGGCCTTGAGCCCGTTCAAGTTGGCGCCGGAGATCGCGGGGGCTGCCGGCCCGGCCGGTTGGCCGATGCCGGTGACCGTGGCCGAATCGATATCGTTGTAGTAGGGCACGGTGAACGCGCCGAGGTCTAAGGCCTCACCGAAGCCCGACAGCGTCTTCGAGCCGATCCAGACGTAGGGCACCGGGCTGTTGCCGACGAATTGCACGTCGCTGTCGTCAGGACTGCCTGGGTTAGCCCTGAGCAACTGCGAAGGCGGCCCGTAGATTGAAGGCAGCCACTTGATGGCTTGCCCAGGCTTGAAGACAAAGGTCTGTCCTTGAGCGCCTGCGCCTTCCTCCTCGGGGACTGCGGCTGGCTCCATGTAGCCGACCATGACCCCGTCCTCGCGGACTCCCACGATCCGGCCCTCCCGGTTGGTCGGGAAGCCGCCGACCACGTTCATCTGGTACTGATCGTTCGTTAAGGTCCAGTAGACCGGCACCCAGATGCCCAGGGTCGTGTGCCGCGCCTGGCCCGCGATGTAGGCGTTGTCGAAGCTGGTCGCCAGCGCCCGGCCTTGGTTGTGGGTTGTATCAAAAGGCAAAGTAAAGGCGATACCGTGGAGGGATCGAAATGGAAGAGTCTGACCAAATGCATTTCTGTATTCCCCCACCATCTGCCGCTCGACCAGCAAGCCGTTCTCCTGGCTGATCCCATGGATCTTTCCCTCGGTCGCGCCTTCGGGCAAGAGGTCCTGATCAACGTAGGTCGTCCTGTTTGGCCAGTAGATCGGTCGGTCGAAGGTTTGGCCGTTCCTCCGGAACCAGCCTACCGCCGAGTCTCCGGTCGCGCCGCGCATGGCGACGGTCGCGGAGGAGTCGGGCGGGATGGGGAGGGGGTCGCCAAGCGTCGTGCCGTCGAAGATGTAGCTCCGGCTCACGCCGCCGGACAAGACGTTGAAGATGGCCCCCGAGCCAGTCTCGCTCATGCCCTGCGGGGTCACGGTGCCAGTGGGGTTAGATCCCACCACCTCGAAAATGCCATTTGAGAGGATTGCGCTCGGGTCTTGGGCGAAAGCTGCCCCCCCCCCCCGCAAAAAGCGAGAGGGCGAAAAGGCTTCGGGTCAAAGTTGTCTTCATGACACCGTTTTAGACGCCTGCCCCGAAGTGTTTCGTTTGGTCTTACCGATTTTTCGGTAGAACGACGACCCTCAAGCGGCGAGCCTAGAAGCCGGCGGTGAAGACCACGCGCATGACTTCTTCGGGCGTCGTCACGCCCATCAAGACCTTCTCAAGGCCGTCTTCGCGAAGCTCCTTCATGCCGCCCGCTTTGGCGGCCGCCTTTAGGTCGCCGAGGGGGGCGCGGCGCACGACCATCTCGGCGATCTCTTCGTTCATGACCATCAGCTCGTGGAAGCCGGTCCGGCCTCGGTAGCCGGTCATGCGGTTGCTTTCGGCGGGGATACCGCGGTAGAGCGTGACCTCCGCGTCAGGGTCGGTGACGGTGAAGCCGAAGCGCCTCAAGTCGATCTCCTTGACGGTGTAGGGCTCCTTGTTGTCCTTATCGACCTGTCGGCCGAGACGCTGGGCGAGGACGCCGATGACGGTGGCGGAGATGAGGTACGGCTCGACGCCCATGTCGATCATACGGATCGTGGCGGAGGGGGCGTCGTTCGTGTGGAGCGTGGAGAGCACCAAGTGTCCCGTGAGGGACGCTTCGATCGCGATCTCGGCCGTTTCCAAGTCGCGCATCTCGCCGACCATGATGATGTCCGGGTCTTGGCGGAGGAAGGCGCGGAGGGCGGTGGCGAAGGTCAGGCCGGCCTTTCGGTTGACCTGGACCTGTGCGATGCCGCCGAGCTGGTATTCGACGGGGTCTTCGACCGTGATGCAGTTGACCTCGGTCGTGTTCAGCTTGTGCAAGACGGAGTACTGGGTCGTCGTCTTGCCCGAACCCGTCGGGCCCGTGCAGAGGAACATGCCGTTCGGCTGGCTGACGAGCTCTTCGATCTTCGCCTGGTTCTCGGCGGTGAAGCCGAGCCGGCCGAGTCCGACCATCGCGTTGCCCTTGTCAAGGATGCGCATGACGATCTTTTCCCCGAACGGGGTGGGGATGCTGCTCACGCGCAGGTCGTAGTCTTTGCCCGTGCTGCGCACCTCGATGCGGCCGTCCTGGGGGATGCGGCGCTCGGCGATGTTCATCTCGGACATGATCTTGAAGCGCGAGATGAGCGGGGCCTGGAGGTTCTTCGGCACCGTCATGGCTTCCATGAGGACGCCGTCGATGCGGTAGCGCACGCGGACGGCCCGCTCGCCCGGCTCCACGTGGATGTCCGAAGCGCGGTCGTTGATGGCCTGCTGGATGACGGCGTTGGCGAGGCGGATGATCGGCGCCTGCTCGGCCATCTCCTCGTCGGACTCTTCCTTTCCGCCGCCCTTGAGGTCGCGGTCGGCGACGTCGCGGGTCGCCTGGGCCTGGGCCATCACCGCGCGAAGGTCGCTCGTCATCTTGCTGCCGGTGCCACCGGCGGTAGGGGCGGGGCTGGGCGCTTCGGCGGGAGCGGGAGCGGATCCTTCCGTCGCGCCCTGGTAATACTTGCGGACCGCGTCCTCGATGGCGCCGTTGACGGCCACGGCCGGGCGGACGAGGAGCCCGCTGGCGAGGCGCACGTCGTCAAGGGCCTGCAGGTTGTTCGGGTTCGACATCGCGATCCAGAGGACGGTGCCCTCCTTCTTGACCGGGATGACGTTGTGCATCTTGGCGATGCGCTCGGGCACAGCGGCGATCGCGGCCTTGTCGACCTGCACCCGGTCCAGGTCGACGAACGGGTGGCCGGCCTCCTGCGCCTGGGCGTGCAGCACTTCGCGCTCACCGGCGAAGCCGAGGTTGATCACGACCCGGCCGAGGTCCGGGTTGTTCGTCTGCTTTGAGACCTGTTTGGCCTCCTCCATTTGCTCGGGCGTGACGTAGCCACGCTGCACGAGGAACTCAGCCATCGGTAGACGAGGTAGTGCCATGGATCCTTGTTTCGCCTGCGGCCTAGCCGCTCCTCGGGCCGAGGACGGAGGCGCACCAATTTGGGCACCGATCCCATCGACCGTGGAACGATTCTAGCCCATCATCCCAGGACATTGTTAGCGGGCGTGACCTGAAAGACGTACGCCGGTAGGCGGTTCGTTCAGGACTGGGCCCAAGTTTCAGGTATCCGTGGGGTTCTCGTGCTTCGTTCTCTAGTCGCCCGTCTGCTCCGCACCGCCTTGGACCGCCTGGTTTCCGGGGGCAAGCTTCCTTCGGAGGACTATCCGGACCCTGAGGTCCAGGACACAAAGGACCCGGCCCACGGCGACTTTGCCACGAACTGGGCGATGGTCGCGGTGAAGCAGGTGAAGGAGAACGCGGCAGGGACGGCCGCCCCTGCCAACCCTCGAGAGCTGGCCGCCCTCCTCGTCGAGGCCCTGGCCGAGCTCCCGGAGTTCGCGAAGGTCGAGGTCGCGGGGCCTGGGTTCGTGAACCTTTTCTTGGCCGACCTGGTCTTCGCGGGCCAGATTCAGTCCGTGCTCGCCTCGCAGGACCGCCAGGTCTTGGCCGACCCCTCCCACTTCGCCCGCCCGGCCGCCACCCGCCAGAGGATCAACGTCGAGTTCGTCTCGGTCAACCCCAACGGCCCGATCACGATCGGCTCGGGACGCGGGGCGGCCTATGGATCGGCCCTCTGCAACGTGTTGCAGGCGAGCGGGAACGAGGTGCACCGGGAGTACTACATCAACGACGGCGTGAACAGCGAGCAGATGCGGCTCTTCGCCGAGTCGGTGCGGTCATTGGCGACGGGCACGCCGTTTCCCCAGAAAGGGTATCGCGGCGACTATGTCCAAGAAGTCGCGGACCGGCTGAAAGATGTACCGGTTCCCGACGGGGCCTGGCAGACCATCTCCCAAGATATGATGCTCAAGCGCCAGCACGCCGACCTGACCACCTTCGGCGTTGAGTTCGACACCTGGTTCAGCGAGCAGTCGCTGCACGAGAGCGGCGAGGTGGCGCGGTGTGTGGCGGGGTTGGAAGCCTCGGGGGTCGCCGACGAGCGTCCCGTCCGCACGAAGCTGAAGCTTGGCAAGGGGGGCAAAGTCGAGGAGGTCGAGTTCGAGGTCCAGACGACGGCGGTGCTCGACGACGAAGGCGAGGCTCCGCCCCTGAGCCCTGCGGGGCACGATCCTGTCCAGGCCGAAATGGAGGGGCTCAGGGAGACGCTGTGGTTGCGATCGACCCTCTTTGGGGACGACATGGACCGCGTGCTGCGGAGGGCCGACGGCCGCTTGACCTATATCGCCAGCGACGTCGCCTATCACAAGGACAAGTTCAACCGTCCCTCCGACGCGGACAAGCTCATCACCGTGCTAGGCCCGGACCACCACGGCTATGTCAACCGGCTCCACGCCGTGGTCGCGGCCAACCTGATGGCAGGCCTCTCCCCCTCCCCAAGCTTGGGGAGGGGGTCGGGGGGAGGGGACACCTTGGCCGAGCAGGGGCTGGCCGACTGGGAGGCGCAGCTCTATGGCACAGCTGCGCGCCGCGACCAATGCCGCGCCGCCCGCTCCCTCAGCGACGAGCGCCTGGAGGTCGTGATCTTCCAACTCGTCCGATTCCTGAAGGAAGGAAAGCCCGCCCCCATGCGCAAGCGCGACGGCAACATTTATGCCCTCATCGACCTGGTGAAAGAGATCGGCCAGAAGGTGCGTCCCGATGCGCCCGAGGCCGAGCAGCTCGAGGCCGGGAAGGACGTCGCCCGGTTCTTCTACCTGATGCGCCACCACGACACCACGTTCGATTTCGACCTTGACCTGGCTGAGAAGCAGAGCGACGAGAACCCGGTCTTCTACGTGCAATACGCCCACGCGAGGATCACGGGAGTGATCGACAAGGCGGCGGAGGCTGGCATCGCCCCGCCCCCAGCCGCCTCCCCACCTTCGGGGCAAGGGCCGCAGCCGACCGATATCGAAGGGGCTCCGGAACTCCACCCGAAGGAGCGGGCCCTGCTCTTGAAGGCTTTCGACCTGCCCTATGAGATCGAGCGAAGCGCCGAGGACTATGCCGTGAACCGCCTCGCGACCTACGCGATCGAACTCGCGAGGGCCTACCACGGCTTCTATGACACGTGCCGGGTCATCAATGCAGACGACCTCCAGACCACCCAGCGGAGACTGGCCTATTGTGTGGCCGCGCGGACGGCGCTGCGGGCCGCGCTGGAACTGCTCGGGGTGAGCGCACCGTCCCGAATGTAGGGAACGGCGGTCCGCTTCCCAACCTTATGAGAGATAGAGATGGTTTTGAAAGCTCTTGTCGGCATGGCGCTGGGAGGCGGCGCGGGCTGGCTGTACTCGCTCTGGATGATGTCTTGCAAGACGGGGTGAATCTCTTCGCGCCAACCGGCGGTGCCGGTTATCTTTGGGGCCGTCCTCGGCCTGGTCGCGGTGCTCTCGGCTCGCCATGAGTGAGCCCGTCGCCATCTACGTGCACATCCCCTTCTGCCCGTCAAAGTGCGGGTACTGCGACTTTAATTCCTTTGCCCTCTCGGGGGAGATCGTGCCGAGGACGGTCGACGCGATCGTGGCGGAGGTCGCGGGGAGCCCCCACCGGGGCCGCCCGGCGAAGACCGTCTTCTTCGGCGGCGGCACGCCGACCTTCATCGAAGCTTCCCAGTTGGCGCGGATCCTGGATGCGGTTCGCGAGGCCCACCCCTTCGCCCCGGACTGCGAAATCACGAGCGAGGCCAACCCCGGCACGGTGGACGCGGGCAAGTTCGCCGCGATGCGCCAGGCCGGGTTCAACCGGATCAGCCTCGGCGCTCAATCATTTGACACCTCAGACCTGGTCCAACTAGGCCGGGTGCACGAGCCTGGGCATGTGGGGCGTGCCGTCCACGCGGCCCGCCAGGCCGGGTTTGAGAACTTGAACCTGGACCTGATGTTCGCGTTGCCCGGCCAGAGCCTCCGGGGTTGGCGTCGCAACTTGGAGCTTGCGCTGGCGATGGCGCCTGAGCACTTGAGCCTCTACTGCCTTACGATCGAGCCGAACACCCGGTTCTACCGCTACCAGCTCCGTGGCATGCTGGACTTGCCGGACGAGGACCGCCAGGTCGCCATGTACGAGGAGGCCGTAGCCGCCTGCGAGGAGGCGGGCCTCGCCCAGTACGAGATCTCGAACTTCGCTCGGCCCGGGCGGGAGTGCCGCCACAACCTGGCCTATTGGCGGGCGGAGGAGTACGTCGGCTATGGCCCAGGGGCGGTCGGCCGTGTGGGCTCCCTGCGCCAAACGAACACGAAGCACCCGGCCGCTTACTGCGAGCGGGTCGAGACGCGGCAGCCCCTCGCCTGCGAAGAGGAGTCGGTGGACGACCCTACCCTGCGGCTCGAACGCTTGATGCTGGGTTTGCGGCTCAATTCGGGGCTGGAGACCGCGCCGCTCGGCCTGCGACCGAAGGCGCTGGAAAGGGTTTTGGCCGCGGGTTGGGGCGAGCTTTCCGAAGGCAGGCTCCGGCTGACGCCGAAGGGCCGACTTCTCCACAACGAAGTCGTGGCCACCCTGGCCTAACGTCTCCGGAGAATCCGGCCTACGTGCTACCATCCTTTCAACGTCTGACGCGCGGGCAACGTATTGGACTATCAGGCAGGGAATGAGCGGAACATACGAGCTCCTAGAGCAGATCGTCAACCCGACCGACCTCCACCGCTTTAGCGATAAGGAGCTCCACCAAGTGGCGAAGGAAGTGCGCAAGGCGATCATCGACAAGGTGAGCCAGACGGGCGGTCACTTCAGTTCGAACCTCGGCACGGTCGAACTCACCGTGGCCCTCTATGCCACGTACTCCTTGCCGCCGGACAAGGTCGTGTGGGACACGGGGCACCAAGCCTATCCCCACAAGTTGCTCACGGGCCGCCTTCCCCGCTTCGACACGCTTCGCAAGCACAAAGGCATCAGCGGCTTTTTGAAGCGCGACGAGCACGAGCTTGACTCCTTTGGAGCGGGCCATGCGGGCACGGCGATCTCGGCCGCGCTCGGCTTCGCTGCCGCCCGAGACCGCTTGGGCACGAAGGAGAAGGTCATCGCGGTGGCGGGGGACGCGGCCATCGCCAGCGGCATGAGCTGGGAGGCCCTGAACCATGCGGGCGAGATGGGAACGGACCTCTGCGTCGTGCTGAACGACAACCGCATGTCCATCGCGCCCAACGTCGGCGCACTCCACAACTACCTGGCACGGCTCCGCTCGCGGCCGGAAGTGCAGGGCCTCGCCCGCATGGCCAAGTCGGTGATCGAGCACCTGCCAGAGCCGGCCCCGAGGTTCGCCGCGGGCCTGCGCCACGGCATCACCCACTCGCTCGCGCCGGAAGAGACGGGCACGATCTTCGAGGAGATGGGCTTCGAATACATCGGCCCCGTCGACGGCCACGACCTTGCCACCCTGCTCCAGATCTTCCGCAACGTGCGGACGGTCGACTACCCCGTGTTCGTCCATGCGATCACGGTTAAGGGCAAGGGGTTCGAGGTCGCCGAGGACGACTCGCGTAAGTGGCACGGCGTGGTGCCGTTCGACAAGGTCGCCTGCGAGTTCCCAAAGAAGGGCGGGGCCCCGGCCTACACCCAAGTCTTCGGCGAGGCCATGGTCGAAGTCGCCCAGGATGACGAGCGGGTGGTCGCGATCACGGCGGCCATGCCGGACGGCACCGGGCTGAACCTCTTCGCGAAGACCCTGCCGGACCGCTACTACGACGTCGGCATCGCCGAGCAGCACGCGGTCACCTTCGCCGCCGGGCTCGCGGCGGGCGGCATGAAGCCCTTCTGCACGGTCTATTCCACGTTCCTGCAGCGCGGTTTCGACCAAGTCCTGCACGACGTTTGCATCCAGAACCTGCCCGTGCGGTTCGTGATGGACCGAGCCGGCCTGGTCGGCGACGACGGGCCGACCCACCACGGCGTCTTCGACGTTTCCTACCTCTCGTTCATGCCGAACATGACGATCTGCGCCCCGCGCGACGCCACCGAGCTTCGCGAGATGCTGCGCTTCATGGCGCGGTACGACGAAGGGCCGGTGGCGATGCGCTACCCGCGAGGCTCGGCGGAAGACGTCCTTCCCGAGTCCCGCACCCCGATCCGGCTCGGCCAGGCCGAAGTGCTCGGCTCGCCAGAATCGGCCCGCCCGATCGCCTCCTCCTCGGTCGCGATCGTGGCGCTCGGTTCGATGGTCGCGGAGGCTTGGCGAGCGGCGGAAGCCCTCGCCCAGGAAGGGCTCCGCGCGGTCGTGGTCAATGCCCGCTGGGCAAAGCCGCTCGACCTCGAGACGATCGCCCAGGTCGCCCGGGAATGCGGCGCGGTGGTCACAGCGGAGGAGAACGCCCGGATCGGCGGCTTCGGCCAGCAGGTTCGCGACGGCCTCGCGGGCAGGGGGCTGGCGACGGTCCCGATCGAGATCGTGGCGTTGCCCGACGCGTTCGTCGAGCACGGCGCCCAGCCCATCATCCGTGCCGAGCAGGGGCTGAGCCCCGAAGGCATCGCCGAGGCGGCGAGGCGCGCCGTGGCCTATAGAAAGGCGCGCTCCGGTTAGGGCCCCTGGACAGCGGCGGAGCGGCGGACCCGTAGACTCGATTAAGGACGGACGTGAGATGAGACAGCTTCCCCTCCCGGAGGAGTACACCACCCTTGACGAGGCGGAGACCTCCCGCCGGATCTCGGCGGCAAAGGCGGCTCTGGGAAGCCGGCTCGTCGTCCTCGGCCACCACTACCAGCGCGACGAGATCATCCAGCACGCCGACTACCGCGGCGACAGCTACAAACTTGCCCAGGACGCACGAAAGCATCCTGAGGCCGAGTTCATCGTCTTCTGCGGCGTCCACTTCATGGCGGAGAGCGCCGACATCCTGACCCCGGACCACCAAAAGGTGGTCTTGCCGAACCTGGCGGCGGGATGTTCCATGGCGGACATGGCGAACATCTTCCAAGTCCGCGCGGCTTGGCGCCAGCTCGGCGAGGTCCTCGGCTGGCCGACCCCCGCGAACGGCACAAACCGTCCGGTCGTGGCCGAGAAGGGCGCGTCCGTAATCCCCGTCACCTATATCAATTCGGCCGCGAACTTGAAAGCCTTCGTCGGGGAGCACGGCGGCACCGTCTGCACCTCGACCAATGCCCCGGTCGCCGTGAAGTGGGCGCTCGACCGCGGCGATAAGGTGCTGTTCTTCCCGGACCAGCACCTCGGTCGCAACACGGGGGCGACCCTGGGCTACGATCCCGAGCGGGACATGGTGGTGTGGGACCCCTTCAAGCCGCTCGGCGGCAACACGGCCGACCGCCTGAAGCAAGCCAAGTTCATTCTGTGGAAAGGCCACTGCTCGGTCCACGCACGGTTCACGCTTGAGCAGGCTCTGGCCGCGCGTGAGGCGCACCCCGGAGTCAAGGTGCTGGTCCACCCGGAGTGCGACATTTCCCTCGTCCGCGAAGCAGACTATAACGGATCCACCGAGTACATCATCCGGATGGTGACCGAAGCGGCTCCAGGGACGGTGTGGGCGGTCGGGACGGAGATCAACTTGGTCAGCCGGCTTCAGAAGGAGAACCCGGACAAGACCGTCTTTTGTCTGGATCCCCAGATTTGCCCGTGCTCGACCATGTACCGCATCCACCCCAGCTTCCTCTGCTGGGCGCTCGAGCGGCTTGCCGCGGGCGAGGTCGTCAACCAGGTCGTGGTGCCGGACGACGTGAAGAAATGGGCGCTGGTGGCGCTGGAGCGGATGCTTTCGCTCGCTCCAGTCGCCGCCGCGTCACACGTTGATTGACCTGGGCTCAGCCTTCGCTGGGAGCCTGCCCGGCTTCGTCGGCGACCGGGGCGGGCGTTTCGGTTTGGGACTCTTCCGCAGCTTTCGGCTCTGCGGCCTTCTTCGGCTTGGCGGCCTTCTTGGGCTTCTCGGCGGCGGGCGTGGCGGCCTTCTCAGCCGGGGCGGCCTTGGGGGCAGCAGTGCGCTTGGCCTTGGCCCCGCCCTTGGTCTTGCCGGCGGCCTTCGCCTGTTCGATGGCTTCCTTGATCAGCTCCCGGATGCGCTGTTCCTTGCGGTGGCGCCGGGCTCGCATTTCCTTGTTTCGAACTCTCATGGGTCTCTCTTCGCGGCTGGGCATGATACCTCGGGGCCCAGCCCCTGGTCTGAGCCCGAAGCCGCCCGGAAGGTGGCCTCAGGCGTTCAACAACTGGCGAAGGACGTACTGGAGGATGCCGCCGTGGCGGTAGTACTGCGCCTCCATGGGCGTATCGATCCGGACCAGGACTTGGAACTGCCGGGTCATGCCGCCATCGTCGGTAGCCCGCATGGTGAGGGTGCTGCCGACGAGCGTCCCCGCGTCGTAGGCCTCGGAGAGGCCGACGAGGGCGAACTCTTCGTGGCCGGTCAGGCAGAGGCTCGCGGCGCCCTCGCCCGCGGCGAACTGTAGCGGCAGCACGCCCATCCCGATCAGGTTCGAGCGGTGGATGCGCTCGAAGCTCTCGGCCAGGACGGCCTTCACGCCGAGTAGCAAGGTTCCCTTCGCCGCCCAGTCGCGGCTCGATCCGGTCCCGTACTCCTTGCCTGCGACAACGATAAGCGGGGTGGCCCTTTCCGCGTAGCGGCGGGAGGCCTCGTAGATCGTCGTGACCTGGCCGGTGGGCAGGTGCGTGGTGAACCCGCCTTCCGTGCCCGGGGCGAGCAAGTTGCGCAACCGGACGTTCGCAAAGGTGCCCCGGATCATCACCTCGTGGTTACCCCTCCGGCTGCCATAGCTGTTGAAGAGGTGGGGGCGCACGTTGTTCTGCACCAGGTACTCGCCTGCCGGCGAGTTCGGCTTGATCGAGCCCGCCGGGGAGATGTGGTCCGTTGTGATGGAGTCGCCGAGCAGGGCGAGGCACTTCATGCCGTTCAGGTCTTCGATGTGGTCCGCGGGATCCGGCCGCATGCCTTCGAAGTAGGGCGCGCCCTTCACGTAGGTCGAAGACCCGTCCCAGTCGTACCGGTCGCTTGCGGCGGTCGAGATCCCCTGCCACTTTGCGTCCCCGTCGAAGACGGTGGCGTAGCTCTGGGTGAACATTTCGCGCGTGATGTGGCGCTCCACCGTCACCGCGATCTCGGCCTGGCTCGGCCAGAGGTCGCGAAGGTACACGTCGTGCCCGCTCGGGGTCTGGGCGATGGGCTCATTGGCAAGGTCGATGTCTATGGTGCCGGCCAAGGAATAGGCCACCACCAGCGGCGGCGACATCAGGTAGTTCGCCTTGACCTCCTGGTTGACCCGGCCTTCGAAGTTCCGGTTCCCAGAGAGCACGCTCACCACTGTGAGGTCGCGCTGGTTCACCTCCCGGCTCACATCTTCGGGCAGGGGGCCGGAATTGCCGATGCACGTCGTGCAGCCGTAACCCACGAGGTTGAAGCCGATTGCGTCGAGCTCCGCGAGCAGCCCGGCTGCCTGCAGGTACTCGGTGACGACCTTGGAACCTGGCGCGAGGCTCGTCTTCACCCAGGGTTTCGGCTTGAGGCCGAGCGCGTTCGCCTTCTTCGCCACCAGCCCGGCCGCCATCATCACGCTCGGGTTGCTCGTGTTGGTGCAGCTCGTGATGGCCGCGATGACGACGCTGGCGTGGGTGAGAGTCTCGGTCTTGGCCCGGTCCATGACGGCCGCGCCGCCCTTCTCGCGGGGCCGGTCAGAGCCGGGGACCGCGTTCGGAAAGGCCTGGAAGAAGCTGTCGCGCGCCTTGGCGAGCGGGGAGCGGTCTTGAGGCCGCTTCGGCCCCGCCACGCTCGGCTCCACGTCGCCGAGGTCGAGTTCGAGGGTGCTGGAGTACTCCGCCTCCGCCCCCCCGGGCTGGTGGAAAATGCCCTGTTCGCGGGCATAGGCCTCGACAAGGTCGACCTGGCTTTCTGGGCGGCCGCTGGTGCGGAGGTAGCGCAAGGTCTCCTCGTCGATCATGAAGAGGCCGCAGGTCGCGCCGTATTCCGGCGCCATGTTCGCGATGGTCGCGCGGTCGGCCAGGGGCAGGGTGCTGACGCCCGGGCCGTAGAACTCGACGAACTTGCCGACCACGCCGTGTTTGCGCAGCATCTCGGTGACGGTGAGCACGAGGTCGGTGGCGGTCGCCCCCTCCCGCAGCTGCCCCGTCAGGCGGAACCCGACCACCTGCGGCAAGAGCATGCTGACCGGCTGGCCGAGCATCGCCGCCTCCGCCTCGATGCCCCCCACGCCCCAGCCCAGGACGCCGAGGCCGTTCACCATGGTCGTGTGGCTGTCCGTGCCGACGAGCGTGTCGGGATAGCAGACGCCTTCGCTGTCGAAGACGACCCGGGCCAGGTATTCCAAGTTCACCTGGTGGCAGATGCCGGTGTTCGGGGGCACCACCTTGAAGTTCTCGAACGCCCCTTGCCCCCATTTGAGGAACTGGTAGCGCTCGTTGTTGCGCTCGTACTCGTGGTCCAGGTTGATCAGCAGGGCGGCTTCGCTGCCGTAGGCGTCGACCTGTACACTGTGGTCGATCACAAGCTCGACGGGCTGCAGCGGGTTGATCTTGTTCGGGTCGCCACCGAGCGCCGCCATCGCGTCACGCATGCTCGCGAGGTCCACGACGCAGGGCACGCCCGTGAAGTCCTGTAAGAGGACGCGGGCGGGGGAGAAGCTGATCTCCGCCGTGGGCTGCGCCTTCGGGTCCCAAGCGAGAAGGGCCTCGACGTCTTTGCGCTCGACCCGTGCGCCGTCCTCGTTCCGCAGGAGGTTCTCCAGGAACACCTTCAGCGAATAGGGCAGGCGGGTGAGGTCGTGCCCCTTTTGCTCCAGGGCCCTCAGAGAGAAGATCGTCCGCTCCTTCCCGGCGAGGTCTAACTGTCTGCGCGTCCCGAAGCTGTCCATCGCCTCAATCTTACCTATGGGGTTCCTCGACGGCCGGCGTCCGGGCTTTGGCCAGGGGCCTTCTCGGAGCCTGCGCGGACCGCGTGCGCCTATGGGCTCGGCCACTCCCGGGAGCGGGCGGCAAGGCGGTCGAGGGTGGCCGCCATGATGGGGCCGGTCTGGGCGGAAACGGTGAAGACGAGCGCCTCCCGGTAGATGCGCTGGGCGTCGTGGTGGATGCTGTTGGCGGCCCCGCTGCTGCTGGTGACGGCGGCGTGGGCGCAGCGCACGGCCAGGTCGATCGCCCAGGCGCGCAACCGCAGCTTTTCCTCGTTGGTCACCCCTTCGTCCCCTTCGCCGAGCGCTTCGTTGGTGGCCCGGCGGCATTCCTCCAGTTCCAGCTGGAGCGCCGCGGCCGCCTCCCCGATCGCGGCCATGCCCTTCTTCTCGAAGTTGCGCTGGGTGACGTCGATCCCGGCTTGTGCGCAGCCGATGGCGAAGAAGCCCTGCAAGGTCACATTGATCTGGTCGTTCTCGTGGATCCAGCCGGCCGGTTTCTTGAAGACCACGTGGGAGGCGGGCAGGTGGAGCCCGTTGAGTTCGGCCGTCACCGTCATCGCGGCCTCCATGGCGGCGAGCCGCATCGGCTCGCTGAAGCTGATCCCGGGCGACGCGGTGAACGGCACGATGCCGAAGACGGCGCGGCCGTCCGGCAAGGTCGCGCCGATGAGGAACTCCGGGTAAAAGCCATAGCCCGTGATCCAGGGCACGTGTCCGTCCAGGCGG
Organism: Fimbriimonadaceae bacterium; assembly: GCA_019454125.1. Lineage (NCBI taxonomy): Bacteria > Bacillati > Armatimonadota > Fimbriimonadia > Fimbriimonadales > Fimbriimonadaceae > Fimbriimonadaceae bacterium. Next base: position 263,086 of record CP075365.1, on the reverse strand, counting down.
TAGCCGCCCTCCACCGGCTCGGCCCGCAAGACCGGCTCCCCATGGCGGCGGAGCTGGCTGAAGCCGATGCCGATGAGCCGCTCCCCGTTCCCCATCTTCGGCAGCGCCTCCTCCTTCAGCGGCGCGTTTTCGCTCTTGGCGATCATCGAGCCTGCGCTCTGGTGCTGGGTCTGGAGAAAGGCGAGGGTGCCGCTAGCCCGCGCGACCGCTTCTTGGTAGGTCCGGAATTCGCTCTCGGCGAGGCCGGGGCCCCCAAACTGGGCCGGGCGGCGCAGGGCCATCAGCCCGCGCTCGCAGAGGCCTTGCAGGGCTTGGCGAAGCGCTTCCGGGTCGCGGTCGATCTCGTTCGCCTTTGGCGCGACTTCCGCCTTCAAGAATGCGACCGCCTCTTCCACCACGGGATGCATGGCCGAAGGCTACCTTCAGCCTAGAGGGCGCGAGGGTCGGCATAATAGGGCCTCATGTTTGTGACCCTCGAGGGGCCGGAAGGGTCGGGCAAGACCACTCTCGTCCGCGGCCTGGCCCAAGAGCTGGGGGCGTGCGGCTACAAAGTCCTGGCGACGCGCGAACCGGGTTCGGGCAAGTTCGGCGCGGCCGTGCGCGGACTGCTGCTGCACGGCGAGGACATCCTCCCGACGACCGAGCTCTTCCTGTTCCTGGCCGACCGTGCCCAGCACGTCGCGACTACATTGCGCCCAGCGCTCGAGGAGGGGACCGTCGTCTTGTGCGACCGCTTCACCGATTCCACCGTGGTCTATCAAGGCTACGGTCGGGGCTTGGACCTGGACGAGCTCCGCCGCATGAACGAGATCGCGAGCGGGGGCTTGAAGCCGGAGCTCACGCTGCTGCTGGACCTCCCGCCGGAGAGCGGTCTGGACCGGATCAAGGACAAGGACCGGATCGACAACGAGGGGATCGAGTTTCACAAGAGGGTGCGCGAAGGGTTCCACGCCGAGGCGAAGGCGGAGCCGGGGCGCTGGGTCGTGATCGACGCGAGCCGCCCCCCGGAGGAGACGCTTGCCACGGCCCTGGGGTTCGTGCTGGAACGCCTGCGACAGCGCGGCTAGCCCGTACCAATGGCGGCGCCCGGAGCGCGGACGTCCCCGTCCGCAACCCGGCTAGCGGGCCTCCGGCCCGCATGTGGGCAGAGAGTTGGCAGGAGCGACTGGTGAGGGCCATAACCATGCCACCCACTCGGAGGGCCGTGCCACCCGTCGAGACAAAGCGCGTCCTCGACCACAGCCCCGCCAACTCCCCCCGCGCTCCCCGAGGGTTCCCCACGGCACCGGTGCCGTGGGGAACGCTCGGGGAACCGTCGGGGAGCCCTTGGGAAAAGCCGGCTGAGGGCCAGTAACCAAGCTATGGCAAAGATGCGGCCGAGGGCGCTGGCCGAGGGGCCTCCAAATGCTAGGAAGGTGGATTGACCGTGATAACGTCCACTATGACTGGGAATCCGGGGTCACAGTCATCGAGGGCGAGTCTCCTGTGCCTGGTAACTTCGTGACGATCGGAGACAGCGTTGTCCTTACCCCGCCTGGGAGCAATGTAACTGCAGACGACTTCTTCAACAGCAAAGATCAGAGTGCTATTGATCTTTTCATGCCTCGGCACGCCCCGTGCCGGGGCTATTCTCGACCGACAACTCCTGCTCGGCCACGCTGAACATCGCGAGCGACAAGTCTAAGTCCAGCCCGTCTTCCCGTGCGATCCCTTCGACGACGGGTGACTTGCTCCTTTGGGTGGGTGGCATGGTTATGACCCGTCTTCACGCTTCCTCGTTGCTGGGCGCTGGTCAAGGGTCATAGCCATGGGACACGCTTGTCTCTGCGGGGCCCTGCGAGAGGTGCACTGCCACGCTTGTTTTCTTGGCGCGTGCGGGCTAAGCTGTCGTCGTGGTTGTCTCCGCGGTTAGCACGGGGCGGGAGCCCATGGCTATGGCCCTTAGGTGTCGGTGGGCGTCACCCGGCGGCTCGCGGCGGGCCATAACCATGCCACCCACTCAGAAGCGGGGCTTAGACGTGGGCTTCCGTCGCCTCGCCGCGGAACTGTTCGTCGTACAGTTTGCGGTAGAGGCCGCCCTTGGCCAAGAGTTCGGCGTGTGTCCCCCGTTCCACGATGCGTCCGTCCTGCAGCGCCAGGATCTGGTCGGCGGCAAGGATGGTGGAGAGCCGGTGGGCGATGGCGAAGGTCGTGCGGCCTTTCATCAGCTCGGCCAGGGAGGCTTGGACGACCCGCTCGCTCGCGGTGTCGAGGGCCGAGGTCGCCTCGTCCAGGATCAGGACCCGAGGGTCTTTGAGAATTGCGCGGGCGATGGCCAGGCGCTGTTTTTCGCCGCCGCTCAGTTTGTAGCCGCGCTCCCCGACGACGGTGTCGTAGCCTTCTGGGAGCGAGGCGATGTGCTCATGGATGGCCGCGCTCTTGCAGGCGTCGACGAGTTCTTCGTCGGTGGCTTGGGGCCGGGCCATGCGCAGGTTCTCGCGGATGGTCGTGTGGACAAGGTACGTCTCCTGGGTGACGGTCCCCACGAGCCGGTGCACCGATTCGAGTTTGACCTTGCGTAGGTCGTGCCCATCGATCAGGACTTGGCCCTGGTCGGGGTCGTAGAGCCGGGGGATCAGGTAGGTCAGCGTCGTCTTCCCGGCGCCGCTCGGCCCCACCAGGGCGACGAGTTGGCCCGGTTCGGCCACGAAGTTGATGCCTGACAGGGTCGGTTCGGCTTGGGTGGGCTCGTACCGGAACTCGACGTCGCGGAACTCGACCCGACCGCGGACGCCCAGCTCGCCGTTCGTCTTGGCGTGGGCGCAGGTCACCGTGAGGGGGATTGCGTCCGGCGCGTCCTGCACGTCGTGGGGCATGTCCAGGTACTCGAAGATGCGCTGGAAGAGCGCGAACGAGCTGATGATCTCCACCTGGGCGCTCAGCAGTCCCGTCAGGGGGAAGAAGAGCCGGGCCTGGAGCCCTGTGAACGCCACCAGCTTGCCGACCGTGATGTTGCTGTCGCCCTGGGCGATCAGCAGCCAGCCCGCGAGCCAGAAGACAAGGGCCGGCGCGAGCTGGGTGATGAGCCGGATCAAGGCGAAGAAGAGGTATTGGACGACGCTCGACTTGATCTGCCACCGGGCGAGCTCCTTGTTCTCCTTGTCGAACTTATCGTGAAGGAGGCCCTGGTCGGCGATGGTCTTGCTGAGGAGGATGCCGCTCACGCTGAGCTGCTCCTGCATCATCGAGTTGAGCTCGCTCGTTTGCTCCTGCATCCCTTGCCGCACCTTGCGGGAGAACTCGCCGACGTAGCGGCCGAAGAACGCGAAGAACGGCACCATCGCGATGCTGAGCAGGCTCAGTCGCCAGTCCAGCACGAACATGGCGACCACCGTCGTGGCCACGATCGCGACGTTGCTCAGCTGGTCCGTGATCGTATTGCTGACCACGGTCTGCACGCCTGCGACGTCGTTGATCAGTCGGGTCTGGATGTCGCCCGTGCGGGTCGCGGTGAAGAATCGCAGCGACATCCCCTGGAGGTGGGTGAAGAGCCGCTCGCGAAGGTCGCACATGATCTTCTGCCCGACCACGACGCTCCAATAGCCATAGAGCAAGGTGACCCCGGCGCCGGCAAGCACGGCCAGCACGGTGAAGACCGAGAACTGGGCGACCACGCCAAGGTCCCCTGCCTGGATGCCGAAATCGATGACCCGCTGCAGGAGGAATGGCGGCAGGATGCCGAGGGTGACGCCGACCAGCACGGCCAGCGCGATCCCTAAGACCTCGGAACGGTACGGGGCGAACAGCCCGATAATGCGGCGGAGCAGGGCTCTGTCGTTCGCTTTTCCTTCGGGCTCTGCCACGAGGTTAAGCTACCCGGAATCCCGCGGCATGGCGCCGTCTGTCTACTAGAAGGGGCCTATTTCTCAAGCTTTACGTGGCCGTCGGCGTAGAGCACCGCACGCATTCCCCCCGCTTCGATATAGCCCAGCACGAACGTGCTCGGTTCTTTGATCTTCGAAAGGTTGCGCTCTTGGGTGGTGTAGACGAAGCCGTCCAGGATCGATTCCGACTTGAGGTATGGCAGCAGGTCCTGGCGGAACGTGGACTTGTCCGGGAGCATCTCGCCGTTGTCGAGTCCGTAGATGATGAGCCCCGTGCCGATCTGTTTGGCTTTCAGCAGGGCCTCCGTCCGGGCTTCCCGGGCCAGGGCCTCGAGGATCAGCGCCTTATCGACGACCTTGATCGCGGCCGCATAGAGCGACCCTTGCCGGAGATAGACCGCCCAGGATTGGCCGAGGAGCCGCTCCTCTTCCGCCTCCGCGTCGATGAACGCCCGTTCCCCCGGCCGCTTGCTCTCGCTGGTTTGCAGCCAAAGCGTGCGCACGTCCCGCTTCAGGTTCGCCAGCATGAGCAGCGGCTGGGGAAAGAGGTCTTCGCGGTCGACCGGAGTGACCGTCCCGGAGGCGAGGTCGTACCGCACGAATTCGCTGGCCATCGAGCCGGAGGTCGCGGGGCGGGTGAGGACCAGGGCGTCCACGTTCGGCGCCCAGCCGCTCACACGGAACGAACTCGTCTTTGGGAGTTCGATCGGAATCGTGGTTCCCCGCGCGGTCTCGTAAAGGGACATCTTCTGAACCGGAGGGTTGCCGCCGTCTTGTTCGAAGGTCATTTGGAGCAGGAACTTGCCGCTGGGCGAAAGAATGGAGCTGCCCCCTGCCGGGCCGACGTCCAGCGTCTTGGAGGTCATATGGTCAAGCCAGACCAGACGAACCCGGCTTCGGCCGCCCGGCTCCTGTTCGACCGGCAGGCCCTGAAGCAGGACGGGCCCGTTTGTCGCCAGTTCGAGCTGTCCCATTGGAACCGAAAGGTCCGCGCCAAGATACGAGACCTTGTCGGTGGTCGAGTCCCAGACCCCTAGGCGGGTCTTCGCCTTGGACGCGGTCGCTTGGTCAATCGTGGCGACCTTTTCAAGACTTGCAAGAGGGGTCTCCCAGAAGACCACGTAACGGTCGTTCGAAGCCGCGATCCTGGAAACGAGCGGTCCGCCGACCTTTTTCGGGGGGAGCACCGCATATCCTTTGTCCTCCCAGAACATATAGCGGCAGGCCGGGTTCAGGGCGACTGCGGCTTGAGAGTCCTGCGGGGCAGTCAAGAGAACGGCGAGCAACCCGATCATAACAACAGTATGTCGGGCGCAACTGCGATTTGGTTCGTTTTCCTTTCAAGCTTCGCCGGAGGTGGTGAAAGGGTGGGCCTGCGATGGACGCCTAAGGCGGGCGAGAAGGCGCTTTACGAGGCGTCGCTCGAAATCAAGGGAGCGGGGGACACGGTCGCGGTGACGGGCCTTGTCGAGCGCAAGGTGTCGAAATCGCGGCCCGACGGCTACACCGTGGTCGCGAAAAGCCAAGGCGGCTTCGTGACGGTGGGCACCGACTCCGCCCGGGACGAGCGGACGACGACGAAGACCATCGCCTATGGCCCGCGCGGGGACGTACGGTCTGTGAGCGGCGGCGCCCAGGAAGGGCGGCAGGCGGCGATGGCCGCGTTCGTCTCCCCCGAGGCGCCCGTCGAAGTGGGCGGAACGTGGGCCTACGAAAGCCCGGCCCGTGAGGGCTGGCCTGCATGCCGCACCACGTTCACGCTGGTCGCGCTGCAAGACGGACAGGCGACCGTGGGGGGCGAGGCGGTGGAGACAGGAGTGCCCGTGCCAATGGCCATGAAGGCCACGTGGGTCTTGGACGCGTCCGGATCCTTGGTGCGACTAGACGCCCGCTTCGCCGACTTTCTCGGCCAGCGAGGCGCCAGCGCCACGCTCGCGATGCAGCGCCGCTAGGTTCTCCAGGAGCCACAGGGCGCATCGCAGCTTGCTCATCTTTCCTGATCGCGCCTCGCTTGCCTCGGTGACGAGGGCCAGGTCGTTCTCGTCCGATTCCAGCCCGATGTCCGCACGGCTGACGTCGTTGACGGCGATCGCGTGCACCCCCTTGCGGCGGAGCTTCGCCCGGGCCTCTTCGAGGCCCTCTCCCGGCTCGGCCGCGAAGGCGCAAAGGGTCGCCTGGGGCAGCGCCCGTTGGGCGAGGTTCGCGATGACGTCGGGGTTTGGAAGGAGCTCGAGCGCCATGGGCTCGTCGCCCCGACGGAGCTTGCCCTCGACCCTCTGGGCCGGGCGGTAGTCCGCGACGGCCGCGGCCGCGACAACGAGGTCTGCGTTGCCGATCTCGGAAAGCGCCGCGCGCAACATCTCGTCCGCGGTTTGGACGCGGTGCACCTTGGCATAGCGCGGGTCGGGCAGGGCCGTCGGCCCGGTGACGAAGGCGACCTCCGCGCCCATCGTCCACGCCGCCTTGGCGATGGCGACCCCCATCTTGCCACTTGAGCGGTTGGAGAGGAAGCGGACGTCGTCGATCGGCTCCCGGGTCGGTCCGCTCGTGACGAGCACGCGGAGTCCGGCGAGGGACCGGGACGCCCTGGCCAGCGCGAGCGTCGCCTCGACGATCTGGGCGTTCGGGGCGAGCTTCCCTTGGCCGAGCTCGCCCGAGGCCACGTCGCCTTCCTGTCCTTCCACGATGACGGCCCCGCGAGCTTCGAGCAGCCGCAGCGCCTCTTGGGTCGGTTCGCTGGCCAGCATCGACGGGTTCATCGCGGGGGCGACGACGATGCGGCCTTCATAGGCTATGGCGATGGCGGCGAGCATGTCGTCTCCGATCCCCGCCGCCACCCGGTTCAGGAGCGAGGCGGTCGCGGGGGCGAGCACCAGGACGTCGGCCTGCCGCGCCCAATCGATGTGGGCCATGCGCCCACGCTCGGGTTCGTCGAAGACGTCCACCAGGCACGCCTGCCCCGTGAGGGTCTCGAAGAGCACGGGGGAGACGAACTTCTGGGCGCTGTCCGTAAGCGCGACCCGCACTTCGTACCCAGCGCGCATGAAGTCCCGCGCCAGGTCGCAGGCCCGGTAGCAGGAGATGGAACCGCTCACGCCGAGGACGAGCTTAGGCACCGACCGCCTCCATGATCTTGGTGACGGCCGTCGCCAAGTCGTCGTTCACCACTTGGTGCCGGTACTTGTCCACGCAGGCGAGTTCGCGCCGGGCGCCTTCGAGACGGCGCTGGATGGTCGCCTCGTCGTCCTGCCCCCGACTGCGGATGCGCCGCTCCAACTCTTCGAGCGAGGGCGGCAGCAAGAAGATGGTGAGGGCCTCCGGCCGCTTTCGCATGACCTCCAGAGCGCCCTGCACGTCGATTTTAAGCACCGCGACCTTCCCTGCGGCGAGGCGCGCCTCGACCCCTGCAAGGGGCGTGGCGTACCAGTTGCCGTGGACCTCCTTGAATTCAAGGAAGCGGCCTTCCGCCGCCATGCGATGGAAGTGCTCGTGGGAGACGAAGTCGTAGTCGGTCCCTTGAACCTCGCCCTCCCGGGGGGCGCGGGTGCAGGTGGCGACGACGCGCTCGACCCGAGGGTCGCGTTGCCGCCATGCCTCGATCACGGTGTCCTTCCCGACCCCGCTCGGCCCGCTCAAGATCACAAGCTTCCCCGCCATCGGTCACACCAGGTCCAGGATGCGGGCGGCGAGCCGCGAGGGGTCGTGCCGCACGTAGTCGGTCTCGCTCATAAAGTCTCCCGTCAGCGCTTTGTAACCCATCGCGGCCACGCGGTCGATGTCCGGCACGACGAACTCTTGGCGGTAGTCCTTATACTTGTCGAGGGTAGCTTGCGACGGCACGCCCGTGTTCACGATCACGTTCTCGAAGACCTTGCCAGGCACGTTCGCCTCGATCGCGACGAGGTGCTCCGCGGCGGTGAAGGCGTCGCTCTCCCCCGGTTGGGTCATCACGTTGCAGATGTAGACCTTGGGGACCCTGGACTCGGCCACGGCCTCCGTTATCCCTCCGACGAGCAAGTTCGGCACGACCGAAGTGTAAACGCTCCCCGGCCCGATGCAAATGATCTCGGCGTCGGCGATGGCGGCAAGGGCGGCGGGGTGGGCGGGCGGGTCGCCGGGATCGATGAAGATCCGGCGAATCCGCTTGGTGGACTCGACGATGGCGGTCTCTCCACAGATCTCGCTGCCGTCTTCCATCAGGGCGCGGAGCCGCACGTGGGCGACGGTGGAGGGCACGACCCGCCCCCGGATCGCGAGGACCTCGCTCGCCATCTCGAGCGCGCGGTCCACGTCACCGCCGGTCTGCTCCAGGAACCCGGCGATGAGCAGGTTGCCCACGGAGTGCCCGCTCAGCGAGCCCGTTCGCGAGGTGAAGCGGTGCTGGAAAAGGTCGGTCATGAGCTTTTCCGCGTCGGCCAGCGCGACCAAGCAGTTGCGGATGTCGCCGGGCGGGATGATGCCGAGTTCTTGGACCAGTTTGCCGCTGGAGCCGCCGTCGTCCGTGACCGTCACGATGGCGGTGATGTTCGAGGTGTGCTGCTTCAGGCCCCTCAGCAGGGTGGAGAGTCCGGTGCCGCCGCCGATGGCGACCACGCGGGGGCCGAAGGCGAGCTTTTGCCGTCGCTTGTAGGTGTCGACGACCCCGGTCGGTTGGCGCGGGTCGCGCGGTTCGTTCAGCCGCCGCCAGACCCCGGTCGTGCCGAAATAGAGGGCGACCGCGCCGAGCAGCATGGTGGTGCCGCCGAGCAGGTGGTTGGTCTGGTCGAGCCCGTCACCCGGGAACAGCCCGCCGATCATGCCGTTCCAACCGCGAGCCACGGCCTCCACCACGGGGCCGAAGAGGACCTTGAAACTCAGCGCCATCCCGCCGAGGAAGACCAGCAGCCCGAAGAGGGACAGGAAGGCATAGCGCCGAAGGCCGTAGGCCGGCGCGAAGAACCTCCGCAAGCGACCGATCGTCGCCCTTGACCTAATCATCTTCCTTCACGAACGCCCCCAGGACGGCGCTCACCGCCGAGAGGAGCACGCTGCCCAGGAGCGCGGCCAGAAAACCCTCCACGCGGAAGCCCAGCCCGAGGTTCCCGACGATCATCAGCATCGCCGCGTTCACGACGAGCGAGAACAAGCCGAGCGTCAGGCAGTTCAGCGGTAGGGTGAGAAGTTTGACCAAGGAGCCGATGGTCGCGTTCACGAACGAGAGCACGGCCACCCCGATGAAGATCATCAAGACGTCTCCCGCGTTTTCGAGCCGCACCACGAACTGCCCGGGCAGCACCAACCCCGTCAGCCACGACGCCGCCACGAGCGACACCGCGAGCAACACCCAGCGCAAGAACATTTTTCTCATGGGAGTCGCCTTGATTCTATTCGTTCAGACGTACGGCGGCCCAGACTCCGCCACAAACCGCCCCATCTAGTTTGTCCACGGATGCGGAGGCCTGAGGGTTGGGCCGGGGCCCGAAGGCCCCAATCTGAGAGGCTACAATCCTGAGGCAATGGCGAAGGCGTTTCGACTGTCGGTGGTGGCACCGGACAGGACGGTTGTGGACGACCAGGTGACCTCGGTGGTGGCGCCTGGGGTCGAGGGCTACCTCGGCGTGATGGCTGACCACGAGGCATCGATCGTGGCGTTGCGGGCCGGCGTGGTGGAAGCCTTGGGAACGGACAACCAGCGCGAGCACATCGCCATCGGCCCCGGCTTCCTTGAAGTGAGCGGCGGGAGCTGCATCATCCTGGTCGACGACGCCCGCCGGGCCAAGGAGATCGACGTGGCCGAGGAAAACCAGATCCTTGAGCGCGCCCGCCGCACCCTGCGGGGCGAACAGTCGGACATGACGATGGAGCAGGCCCAGCAAGAGCTCGACCGCGCTATGGCCCGCCTTCGGGTCGCGAAGGGTGGCTAGGGCCCATTCCCCTTTTCGGTCCTACGATCCGGATTGGCCGTGACGGCCTGAAACGAACCTAGCCGCCATGCCGTGTATACTGCCGACCCTTAACCTGAGGAACGAATGAAGCGATTCTTTGCCTGGTTGCGCGCCCTCTTCCACCGGACAATGGACAACCTCGAAGACCCCGAGGTCATGCTCGACCAGGCCCGCCGGGACATGCAGTCGGCCCTCGTCCAGAACCGGGAAAAGGCGGTTCAGGCCATCACCCAGAAGAACCGGCTGCAGCAGATGCTGGAAGAAAACCAGAAAAAGTCTGCCCAGCTTGAGAACCAGGCGGCGATGGCGCTGAAGGCAGGGAACCGCGAGCTCGCCCTGAACCTGCTGCGAGAGAAGGCTTCCAACGATTCCACGCTGGAGACGCTGAAGTCCTCCCACGCCCAGGCCGTCGAGACGGTCGAGCAAGTGAAGGTCGCGATCAAGCGCCAAGAGGAGGAAGTCCGCCGAAAGGCTGCCGAGGCGCTCGCGCTGAAGGCGCAGTGGAAGCAGTCGCAGATTCAAACGGGCATCACCAAGGCCCTGGAGGGCCTAACGTTCGAGAACCAGTACGAGGGCAGCTTCGCCGCCGCTCGCGAGAGGATCAACGAGAAACAGGCCGAGGCCGCCGCCCGCCAAGAGATGCTGGGTGGCTCGATCCAGGGCAAGATCATGGCGCTGGAAGACCAAGCCATGGACCACGCCGCCGAGGCGGAACTCCGCAAGCTGGAAGAGAAGCTCGGCATGGTGGAGCAACCGGCGGCGACCGAAGTCCCCGCGACGTCCAGCGACGTCGAAGCCGAGCTCGAGGCCCTCGAGAAACGCCTCCAACAAGGCCAGTCGGGCAACTAGCCCCCCGAGTCTTAAGCAAACCCTCCTCCCCGAAAGGAGGAGAGCCGTGTCACTGAGCCGTCAAGCCGCTTTCTTGCGGCCCTGCGTCGTCTCTCGGGGCTGGTCGCCGCCAAGCTCCAGCGAGAGCGCGACCGTCCGCAAGCCGATCGGCACCATGTCCGTGGCCTGGCCCGTCGCCGTGTTCACGAACCGATAACCCGCTGCGCAATAGCCGGCCGGCACATTCACGTCCGCGCTCAGAGAACCTCCCGTGAAGGCCACGTAAGCCTTGGTCCGGTACTGGCCCGCAAAGGCCTTGCGATTGGCGCTCGGCAGCTTGGCCAGCAGCAGCTCCGTCTTCGTGCCGAGCGTGTTCGCCCCGCTCGGGCCCTTGAGACGCTGGTACGCAGTCGGCGGCCAGAAGCAGGCTAATGATGGACCCAGCTAAGAGGGCAGGTTCCTAAGTCAGCCGCAAACATCAGGCTACTCGCTCGCGCTTCCCCGTCCAACCGGCTCCACGGTAGCCTAAGCACGTTGATAGCCCATCCAAAGACCCACCGCGGGCGAAAGGCGGAACTTTAGGGGGCGCTCCGGCATTACGTCCCGATAGGACGGTGCCTTTTCGGGTTACCGGCCGAAGATAGTACGAGGATACAACCATGAAATCCGTTCTCTTAGCCGGCCTCGCCGCCGCCCTCTTTGCCGTCCCCGCTATGGCCCTCAGCCCGGTCAACTCCGGCCTCAAGCCTGGCGAGAAGGTCAGCCCCTTCCACCCCAAGCACGTCAGCGGCCCGCTGGCGGACAGCACCAAGTGCTTCCCGTGCACCTACCAGGCCCGCCCGCAGATCCAAGTCTGGGTCAACGGCGACAGCCAGGAGAACGTGGTCGCCATCGCCAAGAGCCTGCAGGCCAACATCGACAAGCACCAGGGCAAGGAGCTCAAGGCTATGATCGTCATGGTCGGCATGTCCACCGACTGCCAGGCTTGCGCCGGTGAGGCCAAGATGGTCGCCGAGAAGAGCGGCGTCAAGGACGTCGCCATCGCCGTCATCGGCAAGAACGACGAGTCGGTCAAGGCTTACAAGATCAACCTCGACAAGTCGGTCAAGAACACCGTCCTCGCCTACAAGGACTGGACGGTCGCCGCGAACATGACCAACGTCGAAGGCGCGAAGGTCAGCGAGACCATCGACAAGATGGTCGCCAAGGTCGCCAACTAAGCTCGACAGCCGACCGATTCGAAGAAGGCGGGCCCCAAGCGGCCCGCCTTTTCGCTTTGCCCCTTGGCCCGGGTACGCAATAATCGAGGGGTGCCACGGGCACAATCCCTCCCCGAGACCGTGAGCGAAAAGCTCCGCGGGTTGCCGACCCGTCCCGGCTGCTACATCTATCGCGATTCGAAAGGCGAGGTCCTTTACGTCGGTAAGGCCCTGAACCTTCGGAACCGCGTCCGGAGCTACTTCCAGCCGAGTGCAAAGTTAGGCAACCGCATCGCCCGCATGGTCGCCAAAGTTTGCGACCTGGAGTGGATCGTCGTGGACTCGGAGATTGAGGCCCTCGTGCTGGAATGCAACCTCATCAAAGAGCACCGGCCGCCTTACAACGTCCTGATGCGGGACGATAAGAGCTATCCGTACATCATCGTCACCAAGGAGCCCTATCCGCGGGTGCTCTTCACGCGCAACCCGAAGCGGTGGGCGGCGAAGGCTTATGGGCCTTACACCAGCGCCTGGGCCGTGCGCGATACGCTGCAACTCTTGCACAAGACCTTTCCCCTTATCCCTTGCGGAAAGAGCTGGAGCGGCAAGGCGGACCAGCGTCCCTGCCTCTATTACCACTTAAAGCAGTGCCTGGGCCCCTGCGCGGGCTTAAGCGATAAGGACGAGTACGACAAGATCATCGCCCAAGTGCATAAGTTCCTGCAAGGACGGGAGTCCGGGCTGCTCGCCGACCTTCGCAGCCAGATGGCCGCCTATGTCGAGGATTTGGAGTTCGAGCAAGCGGCCGCCGTCCGAGACCGCATCGAAGCGGTGGAAAAAGTTTTGACCAAGCAAAAAGTAATGTCCGAGGACGAAAGCGACCGCGACGTGATCGCGGTCGTCAAGGATGACCGCGGGGCCGCGGTGCAAATGCTTTACATCCGGGGCGGGCGGCTGATCGGGCAAAGACAGTTTGTTTTGGACGGCTCTAAGGACGTAGCCCCGGGCGAAGCCGTGCAGGAATTTGTCAAGCAGTATTACAGCGACGCCGCCGAAATCCCGCGCGAAGTGTTGTTACCGGTCGAGATCGAAGAGCGGCGTATTGTGGAGTCCTTCCTGCGCCAGCGCAGGGGCGGCGCCGTTTCGGTGGAAGTGCCCCAAGGGGGCGAGGGCATGCGGCTCATTGACATGGCCGCGTCGAACGCGGAGCAGGCTTTGAAGGTCATGGCGCTGGAGCTGGAGCAGAAAGAGCTTGCCGCCGAACGGGCGGCGGAAGAACTGGCGGAAGCGCTCGACCTGCCGACCCCGCCCGTCAGGATCGAGGGCTACGACATCTCGAACGTGCAGGGCACGGCGCCGGTGGGCTCGATGGTGGTCGCGGAGGCGGGGGAGGCGGCCAAGGGCGAGTACCGGCGGTTCAAGGTGAAATGGAGCCCGGAGAGCCCGGACGACTTCGCGATGATGCACGAAGTGCTCTATCGAAGGTTGAAGGCGTACCGCGACGGTGACGAGAAGTTCTCGCGCCTGCCCGACCTGATCATGATCGACGGCGGCAAGGGGCAGCTCGGCGCGGCCCTGAAGGCGCGCAACGAGCTCGGGTTGACGGTGCCGATGGTGGGGTTGGCGAAGAAGCAGGAGATCCTTTATCTGCCGCTGGAGCAGCCGTGCTCCGTGTTGGTGGACGGGGAGGCCGAATCGGCCAAGGGGTACCGCGAGGTCGTTCTGCCGATGGGATCGCCGGGTTTGGAGTTGCTGAAGCGGCTCCGGGACGAGGCGCACCGCTTCGCGCTGGGCTACCACCGCAAGGTCCGCGACAAGCGGTTCCAGGGTTCGGTGTTGGACGAGGTCCCCGGCATCGGGCCGAAGAAGCGGCGGCTTTTGTTGCGCACGTTCGGCTCGATCGAGGCGATCCGCCGGGCAACGGTGGAGGAGATCGCGGCGGTGCCGACCCTCACCCTGCGGCAGGCTGAGACGGTGCGGGAGTTTTTGCGGCGAGACTAGGCCCGGCGCACCATTGAAGAGTGCACCAGGGCGCTCACGACGCCCGGGATCCAGCCGAAGAACGTGAGGATGGTGGTGAGGATAAGGGGGCGGATCCCTCGGTCGATCACGGCCAGGGGCGGCATCAGGATACAGGCGATCACGCGGAGCCAAGACACGACGCGGTGGACTTTACCCGGCTCCAGGGGTCACAATTAACCCGGTCGTAGCGGGCCTAGAACCGGAGGATCACCTAATGCGTCGACTCGCCGCCTTTACTCTAATTGAGCTTCTGGTCGTTATCGCGATCATCGCCATCCTTGCCGCCATTCTCTTCCCTGTCTTCTCGCAGGCCAAGGAGGCGGGAAAAGCCTCGAGTTGCCTCTCCAACAACAAGCAGTTGGCCACGGCGATCCAGCTTTACCTGGGCGACAACGACGACTTTTTCGCCCAGAGCCTTTATAGCAAACAGCGTGAGATGGGCGGTAGCGGGCTCGACGTCCTGACGTTGATCATCACGACCGACAACGACTTTTTCACCGTCTACGACGCGCATCAGCCTTACACGAAGTCGAAAGAGGTGCAGGTCTGCACGTCTCGCCAGGCGACGGTGAACTTGGACAACCTCTTCCCGTGGACGTTCCAGATTCCCACGCCGCCCAACGTCCGCTTCACCGAGTTCACCCGGCGGAGTTCTTACGGCTTCAATTGGGCCCTCTTCCAAGACCCCGGCATCGCCTCGCTCGGCGGGGACGACCCCACCATAAACAGCAGCCAGCTCGAAGAACCGTCGAAGACCACCGCGTTCTACGACTCGTTCCTCTTGTTGCCGTACACGCCCGAAGGCGACATGATGGAAGGCTTCAAGCGCCCCACCCTGCAAGAGCTGCTTCGGGACGGCTTTTTCGGCGGCATAATCTTCCCGGGTGCGCCGCGCCACGCCGACGGGTTCAACATTTCGTTCGCCGATGGGCACGCCAAGCGGTACCAGAGAAAAGGCAAGATCGAGGGCAAGTCGATCAAGGACTGCCCGAACGGCCAAAGCGAGTGCGACACCTACACGCTACCGACCGACCTCTCCGGCATCATCGGCGGGGTCGCGAACACCTGAGGCGTCAACTCTCGGCGCCGGCCAAAGTCACGCCCCAAGTCTAACCTAGTCTTTGACCGGCGGAGGGGTGTTCCTGCGGCCACGCTCGGCAGGGGCGCGAGGGTAGGGGCGATTCCAGACCCGCCGTCCTCAAAGCGGGCGCCCCTAGCCCAGCAGTCTCTGAGCGGGTCGGCTACTGACCTCACTTGCGCGCCGCTAGGCGCAGGCTTCCTTCAGAAGGTAGGCCAGGTGCGCGCGCAGGGCGGGCCGGGAATCGATCTCGACGCCCAACTTCGTCGCGAGCCGCGAGACGTCAAAGCGGTGTTCAGGCTCTGGGGCGCCGTCGACCCGCACGGTCGGCCGCGTCCCCGCTAGAAAAGCGGCTTCCTGGGCGACCTCCTCCCAGGTGGCGGGTTCGGGGTCGACCGCGAGGAAGGTGCCCGGCCTGGGCTCGCCCTCGAGGAGTTTGCCGTAGACCGAGGCGAGTTGCTGGACGCACGTGAATTGCCGCGCGCCCGGTTCGACCACGATCTCGTCTCCCTGGCGGGCGCCCTGGGCGATGGCGACAAGCCGCCGGTCGCAATGGAAGCGCGCGCCAGGGGTCGCGGGAGGTCCGACCGTGGGGCCAGGTCGCACGACCGTGGCGGAGACGCCGTAGGTCGCGGCCACCGCCCAGAGGAACGCCTCGCCTGCCGCCTTGGTCGCTCCGTAGGCGTCCTGGGGTCGCAGCACGTCCGCCTCGCTCATCCGCTCTTGGAAGGGGCGGTGGACGGCGGTGGACGAGGTGAAGACCATCCGCCGGACGCCGGCTTCGGCCGCGGCATGGAAGAGCGCCGCGCCTGCGCAGACGTCCGGAGCCCCCCACTCCCCGGGCTCTTCCGGCCACACGACCGCGTTGTGGACCAGGGCATCTTGCCCCTCAAGGGCGGTCCGGTAAGTCTCGGGCGATTCCAGGTCGCCCTGCACCAGCTCCGCTCCCGGCGGCAGCGCCACTTCGCTCCGCGCGAGCACCGCCACTTGATGCCCGGATTCCAGCAACTGCTTCAAGAGATGGCCGCCGATGTAGCCCGTCCCACCGGTGAGGAAGACACGCATCTACGTTAGTAGGGCGTACCCTTTGCCCGCTGCGCCTTGAACGCTTCCGCGTACCACTCGAACTCCTCGAAGAAGCGCTTGGTCCACTTGGCGAAGTCGGGGTCGGTGGGGTTTCCGTCTTCGTCGAAGGCCTTGTGGACTGCCGGCACGTTGATCTCCGAGGGGACGGCGGGCATGCCCAGTTCGGCTAGGATTTGGCGGAGCGTCGAGGCCGCGCGCACGCCTCCGAATCTGCCATAGGAGTAGCTGCAGATGCCCGAGGGCCGCCAGAACCAGGTCTCAAGAAAGTGGTCGAGCAGGTTCTTCAGCGCGGGCGGGACCGCCTTGTTGTACTCGCCGGTGACGATGAGAAAGCCGTCGGCAGGGACGATCACGTCGTGCATCCGCTGCAAGTCCTCGGGCGCCTCGCCCTCGCCGTACTGCTTCCACATCTTGTCCAGCAACGGGAGGCGGTATTCAAGGGGGTCGATGAGCGTTACCTTGTGCCCGCGCTCTTCCAACGCCTTGACGACCCCTCGCGCGAGGCGAATCCCCAGCCGCTCTGTGCGGACAGAACCATAGACGACCACAAGGTCCAGACTAGCCATGACGAGCGGAGTCTACTTTGGCCCCGGCCGACCCCACCTGGAAAAGATCTCCCAGCTGGAAGCAAACGGTCGGGGAGCGGCGTACAGAGACTCGATGGTCTCCCTACTAGCCGCAATCGCGATGGCCGCTCCAAGCTTGACTCTGGAGGTCGTTCTAACTCCTGCAGTCGCGCACCCTGGCCAGATGGTGGAGGTTAACCTTGTGGTTCGGAACGAGACGGACTCGCTGGTGAGCGTCTGCACCACGAGGCACGATGGCGGGATGGGGGCGGGGGCCGGCTTTCGCGTTTTCCGTGGCGGGACGCCCATCGAAGTTGGCGGGGGAGACTCTCCCAGCATGTATCAGGTGATGGTCGACAACCAGGTGACGAGCCACCGCTTTCAAGACCTCTATAAGGGGTACCAAGCCAATTTTTGGCAAGGAACCTTTAGCATGATGGTCGGGGGTGGAAAGCCGAGACCTTCCTTGAAGAAAGACTTCGAAGAGTGGGTTGTCATACAGGAACCGCTGCCGCCGGGGACTTACACGGTGAAAGGGTGGTACCAGTTCGACCGACCCCTGACGACCGGGATGGGCGGCCCGAACGACACTTACGAGTTCACGCCCACGGCGAAGAAGATGTTCGACCGATCGTTCAAGGGAAGGCTTGAAGCCGAAACTTCGCTGACCATAACGCCCTAGTCTCCACCCCCAACCCCCTCCTCATTTCCCACCCGCACGAACCATCGGGCGAGAAACGAGGAGGGGGCTCCGGAACTTACAGCAACGTCACGACAGCCGAACCGGAACGGCCACGAGTCGCATGGCGGGTGTCAAGGACGTGGCGGGCGTGGTTCACGACGAAGTCGTAGTCGACGGCGGTGTGGTCGGTTAGGATCATCACGAGATCCGCAGCCGCAAGGCTTTCCGGAGTCAGCGGAACCGAGACGAGGTCAAGGCCGTGGTCGCGGAAGGCGGGCACGTGGGGATCGTGGTAGCTCACCTTGGCGCCGTCTTCGACGAGCAGCGCCATCACCTCGATGGCGGGCGACTCGCGCCAGTCGTCGATGTCCTTTTTATAGGCCGCGCCGATGACGAGGATCGAGGATCGCGAGGGGGCGATGCCCATCTCGTTCAGGCACCTCCACGCTTTGTGCCGCACGAAGCGGGGCATGGCGCGGTTGATCTCGCCCGCGAGTGCGATGAAGCGGGTGGCGAAGTTGTGCTCCTTCGCCTTCCATTCCAGGTAGTGCGGGTCGAGCGGGATGCAGTGTCCGCCGACGCCGGGGCCGGGATAGAACGGCATGATGCCGAACGGCTTCGTGAAGGCCGCGTCCAACACCTCCCAGACGTTCAGCTCCATGCGGTCGCAAAGGAGGGTGAGTTCGTTCACGAGCGCGATGTTCACGGCGCGGAACGTGTTCTCGAAGACCTTGGTCAGCTCGGCCGCCTTCGCGCTGCTGACCGGGATCACGTTGAGGATCGTCATGCCGTAGAACGCCATCGCGACCTCCAGCGAGCGCGGGCCGACTCCACCGACCACCTTGTGCGTGTTCTTTGTGGTGTAGCGCTTGTTGCCGGGGTCGACGCGCTCGGGCGAGTGGGCGAGGTAGAAGTCTTCCTCGACCTTCAACCCGCTTTGCTCGAGGATCGGGAGCATGACCTCCTCGCAGGTGCCGGGGTAGGTGGTGGACTCCAGGCTGACGAGCTGGCCCGGGCGCAGGTGCTTGGCGATCTCGCGCGTGACGCTCTCGACGTACTGCAGGTCCGGTGCCAAGTTCTTGTTGAGCGGAGTCGGGACGCAGACGACCACCACGTCCATCTCGGCGACGCCGCTGAAGTCGGTCGTCGCGGTGATGAGCCCCTTTTCGACGCACTCGGTCAGCTCGTGGTCGTGCACGTCGCCGATGTAGTTCTCGCCGCGGTTCACCTTGTCCGCGCGGGCGGGGTTCTGCTCGATTCCGACGACGCGGAACCCGACTTTCGCCTTCTCGACCGCGAACGGCAAGCCGACATAGCCCAACCCGACGACGCCGACGATCGCGGTCTTGTCCTGGATTTTTTGCACCAGGCTCTGGTGCAGGGCGGCGGCGGGGGCGAGGGTCTCAGCCATAGCAGAAGTTTCGGCAGTGTACTCGGCGACCTAGAACCAGGGTCCCGCGCCGCGCAAGGCGGCCCATGGCAAAGCGCGCCGTCTGCCTGGCCCATAATCTGCCCGTGCGTCCGTTCGCCCTTGCCACCGCGCTGTTCCCCGCCTTGTGCCTCGCCCAGCTTGGCGGCCCGGGCCAATACCCCCAATACCGCTCGATGTCCGGCCTCCCTGGTTCGGGTTATGGGGTCCGCGCGGACGGGTCGATCGGCATGGACGGCGCAATGTCGATCTCCTCGCCCATCGGCTACTCCTTGAGCGATTGGCACGCGGTCTTCGGGCTCGGGAACCTCAGCGCCGACTTGGCCCCCACCTTCTTCCGGGGCCGCGAGCGCGACCTTGGCGGCAACGGCACGGGCCAGATCCTTCTCGGCGTTTCGCTTGGCAAGTACGGGTCGCTGACGGCGACGCACATGATCCTCAGCAAC
Source organism: Fimbriimonadaceae bacterium (assembly GCA_019454125.1). Classification (NCBI taxonomy): domain Bacteria; kingdom Bacillati; phylum Armatimonadota; class Fimbriimonadia; order Fimbriimonadales; family Fimbriimonadaceae; species Fimbriimonadaceae bacterium. The sequence goes on along the minus strand of CP075365.1, from coordinate 243,963 downwards.
AAGCTGGACAACGCGCAAAACTTCGTTTGGGCGCCCCCCGGGCAGAAGGGCGCGTTGCGCTACGTGATCGGCGTCCAGGACGTGAGCGGCCAGGGGGGCACCGCCGGGGAGCAGCCGGACGGAACCGACCCGGGCGAAAGCCGCTCCTATTTCCTTGCCGCGACTTACGAGGTGCGCCCGGGGACGCACGTCTCCGCCGGGTTTGGCGACACGCGCTTCCGACGCGGCTTCGCCAGCGCCTCGCACAACCTGACGCCCCGCTTGAAGGCGGTCGCCGAACACGACGGCTACAACTGGAACGCAGGGCTGGGCTATGACTTTGGCCAGGTCGGCACGGTGCGCGACCGCGGCGTGCGGGTGTACGCCTTCGCAGGGGTCATGCGCGGAGAGTTCGCCTATTGGTCGCTGAACGTGGGGTTCTAAGGCAAGGCGGCTCGGAGCCTTTAATGGGGCCACATTGAGGTCTCGCTTCGCCCCTTCGCCGACCGGCCTGCTCCACCTGGGCCACGCGTACTCCGCGTGGTTCGCCCGGGAGCATGGCGACCAGTTCCTCCTACGGATCGAGGACATTGACCCGACCCGCTGCCGACCGGAGTTCACGGACGCCATCTACGAAGACCTCGCCTGGCTAGGGTTCACCTGGGAGACACCGGCACGGGTCCAGAGCGAGCATCTTGACGACTATCGTGCGGCGCTTGGGCGGCTCCAGGAGCTTGGAACCGTCTACCGGTGCTTCTGTACCCGGCGCGACATCGCCGAAGCGGCTTCGGCCGCGCACGGCACGCCGGCCACGGGCTATCCCGGCACCTGCCGCGACCTGCCCGCCGAGGATTCGGAGCGCAGGGCGGAAGCGGGGGCCCCCTTCGCGTGGAGGCTCGATGTCGTCATGGCAACGGGCCTGACGGGAAGCCTTTCCTGGTCCGACCGTGCGACGGGGGTCCACCCGGTCGCACTGACCGCAAGCGACGACTTCGTCGTGGCCCGTCGGGAGACCCCGACCAGCTACCACCTCAGCGTAGTCGTGGACGACGCGCTGCAAGGGGTGACGCTGGTCACGCGGGGGATCGACCTCGCCGAATCCACGCCCCACCAGCGTCTGCTGCAGGCGTTGCTCGGCTGTCCAGAGCCCGAATACTGGCACCATCGTCTCCTACTCGGCCGCGATGGCCAGCGGCTGGCGAAGCGCGACAAGTCGGTCACCCTCCGCGCCCTGCGCGAGTCGCGGTTCGGCGACGACCTGGCACGGATCGCGCGGCCGGGCGCTTGGGACGCCGACCTAGAGCGGGCCCTACTCGAGATCGGTTAGCCGTCAATCGCTAGTCCCGGCGGTTAGGCCCTAACTGGACTGCCCCACAGATTGCGCCGTGACGCGCGCCAAACGTTCCTCGTTCAGGAGTCGCCACCGATCCCAAGCTATTAAACCTTCTTCGTCGGATCGAAAGATCCCGTTGATGCCGATCCTTTCCAGCAACTTACTATCTTCGGTCGCCTGCTTTTGCCAAGCCTTTAGCTTGTCCACGGTGGAATTGCCGCCGACATTCTCGTACCGCGCGTGTGCGACGGTTAACAAGATGGAGGTGACAAGGCGAAGGGCGCGAATCCCCTCGTCAGTCCGTACGACTTGGACCTCAAGACCACTGCGTTTACCTTGCGCGGTCACCATACTCTGAGTGCAAGTACCACGGCCGAATTGGAGTTGAATCTCGCTTGATTTCTCGCCGAAGACGCTTCCTGCGAGTCGTGGCTCTGCGTAATCCCGCATCAGGGCCCTCACGCTGTCCGGAGTAAGGTTATAGGCGACACGGTCTTCCAACCCGGCTAAGTGAAAAGACGCATTCAAGGTCACTCCTTCGGATGCAGTCCAGGGCCGTGTAGCAGACGTCCTCCAAGCTCGCCTGCGGACGGAACAACCAAAGGGCGCCAGCCGCAGCGAGAACGGTTAAGACCAGGTAAGGAACCCACTTCGCAGGTCTTGCCTCAATAGCAGTCGGTTTCGACAAGGCAGACCCAACCCTCCTGAAGAAGAATTTGAACCTCGTTACGTTTTTTGACGATGCACCAGGGTTCGTCAGCAATCGCGGAGTGTGTCGTGCTCAGTGCGACCGTGGCGACAATCGTCGAAACACGAAGGTTTCTCTGTTTATTCATGGAGTGTTTCCTCTGGAAGCGATGCGGTCACGATCTTGAGTTACAATTCGGGGTTTGCCCACCAGGCTGGATCTGCAAAGTTGCCCTTGGACACTTTCTTTACGAGCTGTCCGGAAAGCAGGAGTCCGATACCTCGACGAGATTCGAACGGGTTCCAGATGCTACGACCAGGTTCGTTGCACGCCATCACCAAAGTGATTGTGCCGGTTGCCGTGTTGAGAGCAAGTTCCGACCGTCTCAGGCACCGATTCTCTTTGCCCAGGTCGTGCCTTCTGGGCTGTCGCGGAGTTCGATGCCTTCCTCATTCAGCCGGTTGCGGATCGCATCGGCGCGGGCAAAGTCCTTGGCCTTCTTCGCGACGTCTCGCTCGGCCACCCAGTCGTCGATTGGGCGGCCGTCGATCTCCGGCGTGGATTGGGCGGCGGCTTCCGGGCAGCCGTTGGGATAGTCGGTGCGCACAATGCCGAGCAGGGCGTTCACCTGGTCCAGGAAAGTCCTTGCCGCCTGTCCTTGCTCCGAGGTCAGCGAGGCCTCCCTCAAGATGACGCGGGTGCCTTCCAAGGCCTTGGCGATGGCGACGGAGGTGTTGAGGTCGTTGGCCATGGCGTCGAGGGCCTCGTTGTAGAGCCGCGCCAGGTCGGCTCCGAGAGCCCCCCCCTCGGCTTTGCCGGGATGGTTCGTGCCCGGCGAAACTGAGGGGGGGGTTGGGGGGGGAGATCCGGGCCGTGCGCCCGGCGCCCCCTCACCCCCTGGCCCCTCTCCCGCGGAGGGGCGAGGGGCTCCGGACGCTTCCACGCGGCGTTCGCACTCGCGAAAGCGCTCGATGTGCCCTTGGGCGTCGCGCAGCGACTGCAAGGTGAAGTTCATCGGCTTGCCATAGGGCACGCTGATCAGGGCCAGCCGCAAGGCGAGCGGGTCGTAGCCTTCCTCGACCAGGTCGCGCACGGTGTAAAAGTTGCCCCCCCTCTTGGCCATTTTCTCGCCCTCGACCTGCAAGAACCGCACGTGCATCCAGTGGTTGCTGAACGTCTTGCCGGAGTAGGCTTCGCTCTGGGCGATCTCGCATTCGTGGTGGGGGAAGGCGTTGTCCTCACCGCCGCTGTGCAGGTCGATCGTGTCTCCCAGATAAGCCCGCGCCATCGCCGAGCATTCTATGTGCCAGCCGGGGAAGCCCCATCCCCAGGGGGAATACCACTGCATCAGATGCTTGTCGTCCTTCTTCCAGAGCGCGAAATCGGCTTGACGGCGCTTGTTCCCGTCCAGCACCACGTCGCGCACGGCCTCTTGCAGCTTCTCCCGCGTGTTGCCGCTGAGCTTGCCATAGTTCGGGTCGCTCTCCACGTCAAAGTAGACGCCGGTGGGGGTCTCGTACGCGTTGCCCTTCTCGATCAGGCCGACCGTCATGAGGATCTGTTCGCGCACGTGTTGCGTGGCTTTGGGCCGGACGGTCGGCTCGGTGAGGTTCAGCCGCCGCCAGTCCTCGATGTACTTGTCGGCGTAGAACTCCGCGAGCTGCCAGACGTTGGCGAACTGCTCGCCTTCCTTTGAATGCAGCGCCTTCTCCATGCGGTCTTCCCCGCCCGCGTCCGCGACGTCGTCTTGGGTGAGGTGCCCCACGTCGGTGATGTTGCTCACCCAAGTGACGCGCCAACCCAGTGCCCGTGCCGTCCGCACCACAAGGTCTGCCGCGAGAAAGGAGCGGAAGTTGCCGATGTGGGCGTAACTGTAGACCGTCGGCCCGCAGGTATAGAACCTCAGGTGCCCCTGTTCGAGGGTTTCCAGCGGCTTGACCTGTCGGCTGAGGGAGTCATAGAGAAGGAACTCTCGGTCGGCCATTGCAGACTCTAGGGTACCGGCCCCCAAAAGGTTCCCGGTAGGCGCGGAGGGCGTCCCGGGCAGCCTCCCCTTCCGGAAGACTCAGGCCTCACGGTGCGCCTTCGTAGGAACACTCAGACTCTTTCTGCCGCCCTCTCGGGCTGTGACAGAGATACCGGGGTCCCGAGCGGAAAGGGGCTCGCGGGCGAGAATGAGAGGTTTTACGATGGCGCACGTTGGCAAATGGTTCGGCTTTGGGAGGAACGCTTCGTTCGACGCAGGGGTCCGCGCCTATGAGGCGGGCCGCTTCGAAGAGGCCGTAGAGGAGTTCCGAGCGGCGAGCGCCACCACGGACCTCGCCCTGCGCCAGCGCGCAAAGTCGTACCTGGCGGGGGCGCTGGGCCGGCTGGGGCGGCTGGCGATGGAGCGCGGCGACGTGACCGGGGCGATCCAACTCCTGGGCGACGCGGTCGCAATGCGCCCGCGCTACGCCGACTTGCACATGGCCCTCGCAATGGCCCACGAGGCCCTGGGCGAGCACGGCAAGCGGAACGAGGAAGTGGACGCGGCCCTGCGGATCAATCCCAAGTACGGCTTCGCCGTGCTCTGGCAGGCGAGCCTCATGATCGCGAGCGGGGACCACGGCAACGGGCTCGCCCGCGCGGTCCAAGCGGTCTCCCTCGACCGCCGGCTGGAGACCGACACCTTCCGAGAGGCCATTGCCATGGCAGACCGGGACGAGTGGGACGCGGCCGCCCTGAAGCTGCGACAGGTCCGCGCCGAACAGCAAGACCCCGACGCGCTCGCCATGTTGGGCGACCGGATGATGGCCCACGGCCGCTACGCGGACGCCGAGCAGGCCTACCGGACGGCGATCGAACTGCAACCGGGCTTCGCCGACCTGCACGTGCGCTATGGCCAGGCGCTGTTGGAGGTCGACCAGGTGAACCGGGCCGAAGACGAATTCCGGCAGGCGATCGCCATCAACGAGGGATATGCCGAGGCGCACGCGCTCTTGGGCGTGACCTTGCGCCGCCTGAACCGCGACGACGAAGCCCGCGAGGCATTCAAGACCGCGCTCGCCCACGACCCGAACCAGGTCATTGCGGGCGAAGAGATCAGCCGCCTCAGGCCTTAACGGGCCAGCGGCGGCGCGCTGGGCCACAATGGCTTCCGTGCGGCGGGTCCCCGTTGTCTGCGTGGTTCCCATCCTCTGGGCCCTGGAGGTGGCCGCGCCACGCCCGGATTCGCGGGTCTTGTTGCACCCGCCCATGGTGGAGCTCGGCGCGGACCCTGGGCCGGGGAAGCTCAGCTTCATGCTGCAGACGCCACCGAGGGCCACGCCGAAACTGGAAGTCAAGGTCGGGGGCGAGTGGCGCGCGACAAGAGAGTCTGAGCGTGTCCATGTGGACTTGGGCGGGGTCGCTCCCCATGACGTGCTCACGTTCGACGCGGAGGGGCTTCCTTCCCGGGCGCGCGTGCCTTACCGGGTGACGGCTGAGGGGCGGGTGCAGTTCTCGGCCCTGGCCGCGACGCCGCCAGCCCCGGGCCAGGGCTATGAAATGGCTGTCTTCGGCGATTGCGGGGGGGCCACGCCGGGCCAGGCCGCCGTGGGCTACCAAGCCTGGCTGAAGAAGCCGTCCATGACGATGATCGTCGGGGACGTCGTCTACGACCGGGGTCGGGCGAGCGAGTACGCGCGGCGATTTTTCCCGCAGTACCTGAACCAAGACCCGGGCGTGCGGCGCGGCTCTCCGCTCTTCACCGAGTGCCTTGCCGTCTCCGCCGCCGGCAACCACGACACGGGCTATCGCGACATGAACGCCTATCCCGACGGTCTCGCTTGGTTCGTCTATTGGCGGCAGCCGCCCCAGGGGCCGACCCGGACGGGCGAGAAGAACGCGCCGATCCCCGCCGGAGCAGGCGGGGCGCGCCTCATCCGCTCGGCGGGTTCCACCTATCCCCGCTCGGCCAATTTTGGATTTGACTATGGCGACTCGCACTGGACCGTGCTCGACTCGAACGTCTACGTGAACTGGAAAGACCCGCAAATGCGCGATTGGCTGGACAAAGAGCTTGCGCGGGGTGCATCGAAGGCGTGGCGCTTCGTCGCCATGCACCACCCGCCCTACCACAGCTCGCGGAAGAACGCGGGCCAGGACTGGATGCTGGCCGTTCACGACCTCTTTTTGAAGCACAAAGTCGACGTCGTCTTCTGCGGCCACGTGCACAACTATCAGCGGTCCGCGCCGATGCAGGCAGGGGGCGCCTTCGACCGCGCGTTCGACGGCAAGAAGGCGACGAAGGCGGACGGGGTCGTGTACGTCGTGCAGGGCGCCGGCGGGGCCGCGCTCTACGACCAAGACTTGGCGCAAAAGCCGGCAGCCTGGAAGCCTTACACGCTGAACTACCTGGCCGGGAACAGCTTTGGCTGGATCAAGGTCGGCAAGGGCCGGGTCGAGTTCAGCCAGATCGACGGGGCGGGCAAGGAAATCGACCGGTGGGCGCTCAGCAGGTGACTTCTCCGGAGCCCCGCGGCGATTATCGCCCGGCGCGAGGGCTCGGCTTGACCCTGAACGAGGCGCGGGCGGCGGCGGACGTCGCGTTCGAGTTCGCCGAGGAGATCGGCGTGGACACCTACGACCCGTTCGACACGAAGGGGTCGCAGTTCGTGATGTGGACGTACCGGTCCCGCACCCCCCTCCACACCCTGCTGCGCAAGGCCGTCTTCGGGCTGGAGCTCTTCGCCCCCATCGGAGTCCGCCAGCTCCTGCGCTGCGAGAAGCGTCGGAGCGCGGGAGGGGTGGCGCGGTTCTCCCAGGCCCACTTAGCCCGCTACGCCCTCACGCGCGAGAGCCGGCATTTGGACGCCGCGCGGGGGTTGCTCCAGTGGCTCGCCCAAAACCCGGGGACGGCGGGCGTCGGCAAGGGCTGGGGACTGCCCTTCGAGTGGCAGGCCTTCGTGGTCGTTCCCGCGGGCACCGCCATCGGGCACACGACGATGGCGGTCGCGAACGCCCTCCTGGATTTCCACGACGCGACCGGAGAGGCGTGGGCAAAGGCCGAGGCGGAAGAGGCGTGCCGCTTCTTGACCGAAGGCCTGAACCAGACGGAGCGCCCGTCCGGGTCGGTCGCACTGAGCTATACGCCGCTGGATTGGTCGCAGGTGATGAACACCAACGCCGAGATCGCGGCGCTGTTGCTCCGGAACGGGGATCCGGCCCACTTCGACCTGGCCCAGCGCCTGACCCAGTTCGTGCTGGAGACCCAGAACGAGGGCGGCAGCTGGTTCTACTCGGCCCCAGACGCGGGCGAGGGGCGGCAGGTGATAGACCACTACCACACGGGCATGATCCTCACCGCATTGCTGGAAACGGTCGGGACGCTCGACGACCAGAACGTCGTGCGGGCGCTCAACCTCGGCCTTTCTTTCCACCTGGGGTTCCACTTCGAAAAGGACGGGTGCCCGAAGATGCGTCCGCACACGCGCTGGCCGATCGACGCCTACAGCGCGGGAGAAAGCGTCCTCACTCTGGTCCGCGCCGTGCGCTCGCCGTGGGTCGAGGCAAAGTTGCGGGCGCGGGCCGTGGATACGCTGCACCGTCTTGTAGGCTACATCGTGCGGGATATGATGTACGGTGACGGGGGCTTTATCTACCGCCGGTGGCCGTTGAACGCAATGCGGATTGATTCGATGCGCTGGGCTCAGGCTTTGCTGTGCCAGGGGCTCGCGGAGTACTGCCTGGCGCGTGGGGCGGACGCGCTGGCCCCTGCCCCATGAAGCGCCTGGCTCGACTGAAGGACCTCGTCGCCGGCGACTCTGACCGGGGCGCGTTCGTGCGCGGGACCGCGTGGCTGGCGGGGGGCACGGCAGCCGCGCAAGCGGTGGTGGTCCTGACCGGCCCCGTCATCTCGCGCCTTTTCGACCAAGCGGACGTGGCCGCGCTCGCGACCTTTGCGACCTTGCTCTCCTTCCTCGCCCCGATCGCGTGCTTGCGCTATGAGTCCGCCCTCAGCCTTCCCGAGGACGAGCAGCACGCGTCCGAACTGCTGGTCGTCTGCCTGGTCTCGACCCTACTCGTTTCACTGGCCGCATTCGTCGCCGTGATGCTCTCGCGAGACTTGCTCGCCGCCGCGTTCAAACAGCCGGGCCTCGTCCGGCTGCTCCCGTTCGTCCCTTTGAGCCTTGCCGGGGTCGGCGTCTACCAGGCGTTCAACTATTGGGCAGTTCGGCACCGGCTCTACCAAGTCACGGCGCGCACGAAGCTCAGCCAGGGCCTCACCGGCACGGCCGCCCAGATCGTTGCGGGCGTCCTGAACTGGGGCGGGCCCGGCCTGGTCTTTGGCGAGGTCCTCGGGCGGGTGGCGGGCAGCGGCACCATCGCGACCCTCGCTTGGAAGCGGTCGGGGGAGAAGATCCGGTCGGTGACGCGGGAGGGCGCGCTGGCAATGGCCCGCCGCTATTCCTCCTTCCCCAAGTTCGGCGGCCCTGCCGCCTTGATCCATACGGCGACGACCGCGATCCCCCTGTTGCTGACGGTGGTCTATACGCCGCAGGTCTGGGGGGCGTATTTCTTCGGCATCCGTTTCGTGTGGGCGCCTGTCTCGCTCGTGGGCCAGGCGATGGCGCAGGTCTTCGTCGGGGAGGCCAGCCGATTGTCGCGCGAGGACCCGGCCCGGTTGCGGGCGGCGTTCCGCTCGATCGTCCGGCGCCTGATGGTGCTCGGCAGCGTGCCCTTCGCGATCTTGACGTTCGCAGGCGGCCCGCTGGTCGCGCTGGTCTTCGGCGAACCATGGCGCACGGCCGGCGAGTACGTCCAGGTGCAAGCGCCCTCCTGGTTCGCCATGTTTGTGGTGGGGCCGGTGCTCCCCGCCCTCGCAATCCTCGAGCGGCAAAGGTGGCAGCTCTGGATAGACGGGGCGGGCCTTGCCGTGATGGCGGCCGGGCTTTGGATGGCGCGGACTTACGGTTGGCCTGCGCTGTTCTCGGTGGGCTTCTATTCGGTCGCGATCACGCTCATGTACGGCGCGTTGCTCTATGCGTGCCGCCAGGCCATCTCGCGGCACCAGCCTAACGCGGCAGAAGGTCGCGATAGAGGTTGAGGAGCACTTGCTCCTGGGTCGCCCAATTGAACTTCTCCGCCACCGCGCGGCGGCCGTTTTGACCAAGGCTCTCGGCGAAGCCCGGGTCGTCGACGAGCCGTTGCACGGCCTCCGCCACCTTGGTCGGGTCAAGGGGATCGACAGGGACGCCGACTGGCTCGCCACCTTCGGGTGTCAGCAGTTCGCGCCAATAGGGGAAGTCAGATCCGATCACCGGGAGCCCGGCTGACATGTATTCGAAGAGCTTGTTCGGCTGGGATTCGACGTGGTTCCGCATGGGATGGAAGAGGACGAGCCCGGTGCGGGCGCGCGCCATGGCGGCGGCGACCGCGGGCCGGTCTTGCCAGCCGAGGGCTTCCACGTTCCGCCAGCCCGGCTCCTGGCGGAGCTCGGCTTCGAGCGCGGCGGGCGTGAAGGGGCCGACCAAGATCAGGCGCACGTCCCTTGTCTGGTCCATCGCGCGCACCATTTCTCTCGCTCCACGCGCTGCTGAGACGCCGCCTACGAAGACCACGGCGCGCTCGCGGTCCGCGAAAGGCGCCTCGATCGGGGCCTCGAGCTCCCCCGCCAGCGGATAGTTCTGGACGAGCACGGTGCGGAGGTTGGTGAAGGCGCGGCCGATCTTCGGGGTCGCCGCGACGATCGCGTCCAGCTTGCGATCGGCCTGTCGTTCCAGCCGTGCCACGTTGGCGGAGACGAACCGGCGAAGGGGTGCGGGGATGTATGCACGGTCGAGGATCGATTCGGCGTGGCTCTCGTGGACGTCGTAGACGACCGTCTTGCCCTGCGCCTTGAGGGCGAGGCCGACGGGGATCAACTCTGGGTCGTGGAAATGGTAAAGGTCGGCCCCCACGCCCAGGGCTTGGTAGAGCGCCTGCTTGCGGGAGGAGAGCCAACGCTCGATGCGGTGGCGCGCCTTTGGCAGCGCTTCGATCCGGACCCCGTCCACGGTCTCGTTCTGAGTGTGCGGGGCAAGGAGCACGACGTCATAGCCTGCCTTCGCCAGGCCGCGGGCCATCTTCTGGAAGATGCGCACGTCGAAGGGCTGGTGGACGGTGGTGATGTGGCAGACCCTCTTCACGCGGGCACCGCCTTCGTCTGAGGGAGCGGGTCGAGCTCGCCGCGCTTGGGCGGCATGACGTAAAGCAGCGCGAGGCCCGCGAGGACGCCATGGGAAAGGATCGACGTGTCGAGCGCGACGTCGCTCCACTTCATCGCCATGAAGGCGACGAGGAACGCGGCCACGAGGAACCCGCGGTTTACGGCGAGAGAGTCGACGAGGCGCAAGATGGCGGCAAGGACGATCGTCGCCACGACCATGCCCGGGTATCCGAAATCGCCGAAAGCGGCCGCGAAGACGTTGGCGTTCGAGTTTGTCTCGACATTGTTGAAATACTGGAGCCCGATGAGCCGGGGGGTGGCGAGCTCGTACTGCCTGCCGACCAAAGGCGCGAGGATGCCGTCGCCGAGGAGCGTGAGCGGGTTCTTGCTGAAGAAATCCCAGTAGTAGGCGCTCAGAAGCCCCTTCACCTGAAAGAGCCGCCACGTGGTGAGCACGGGGATGACCACGAGGTTCGTCTTCTGCCAGAGAAGGACGGCCGACGCCACGCCTGCAAACGAGGTCCCCGCGAGGACGAGGCCAAAGGAGCGCCGGAAGTACGTCATGATCGGGTACAGCAGGACAAGGAACAAGGGGATCGCGGCCGAGGTCTTGCTCCCCTCTACCGAGAACACCACGACACCCGCGAAGATGGAGGCGCCGATCAGGAACGTGTTGCGGCGCACCATCCCGAGCGCGAACGCGAAAGGCTGGAGGGCGCTCGCCAGGTTGCCTTTCAGATAAGCCATGAAGGACTGCTGGCTGATGACCTCGCGCGCCGCGTGGCGCCTTGCGTAAAGGGTCTGAAAGCTCAGATCGAGGGCGAACCCGACGCTGGACCAGGTTACGACCGACAGCATGACGACCAACCCCGCGAGGACGTACTCAAACTCGGTGGGGTGGACGGCTGGCCTCCGAAAACGCCACCGCTTGAGGCGCAAGGCCGCGCACAGCCCGAAGAAACAGAGCAGCATCGCGCCGAGGAACACGGCCAGGTCCGCCGGGTCGCGGTCCAGCACGTGGTACGGGATCCACATGACCGGCGCGATCACCGTGAGGTAAAGGATCCAGATGCCCACCTCGGAGGGCCTGCGCAGGCGGATCGGCAGCCAGAGGGGTGGGGCCAGCGCCATCGCCCATCCCAAGAGCGGATAGGGCATCGGAGGCGGGTTGTAGACAAGCCCGAGGAAGCTGAAGAGACGAGAGTCCATGACCTCGTACGACCACTGGAGGGACCAGACGAACCCGGCGCAAAGCGCGACGAGAAAAAGCCGCTTAGAGATCTCCTGGGGTAAGGGCCACCTCGCCATGCCGGGCCGCGTCATCGTACCAGGCACCGTGCTCTGCTAAACTCCGCCATCGTGCTAAGAGTACTGACGGTCGTCGGAGCGCGGCCGCAGTTCATAAAGGCGGCTGCGGTCTCCCGCGCGTTCGCCAAAGCGACCGGGGTCGAAGAATCGATCCTGCACACCGGGCAGCATTACGACGATGCGATGTCCGAGCAATTCTTCCGCGAGCTCAAGATCCCGACCCCCTGCTGGAACCTGGGCGTAGGCAGTTCGAGCCACGGCGCCCAAACGGGGCGCATGCTTGAGCAGATCGAGGCCGTGCTCCTGGAGGCGAGGCCGGACTGGGTGCTGGTCTATGGCGACACGAACTCGACCTTGGCGGGCGCGCTCGCCTCGGTCAAGCTCCACATCCCGGTCGCCCATGTGGAAGCGGGCCTGCGCTCCTTCAACCGGCGCATGCCGGAGGAGATCAACCGCGTCCTGACCGACCACGCGGCCGACCTGCTCTTCGCCCCGACCGAGACCGCGGTGAAAAACCTGGCCGATGAGGGCCTCACGGGCGAGAAGGTGGTGAATTGCGGCGACGTGATGTACGACGTTGCCCTTGCATCGCGCGAGGACGCGGCCCGCATGGGCGACGCGCTGCACCGGTTCGGCGTCAAGCCGGGCGGTTTCGTGCTCGCCACGGTCCACCGGGCCGAGAACACGGACGACCCCGAACGCCTGCGGAATCTGGTGCACGGCTTCGCCATCGTCGCCCGCCAATTGCCGGTGGTGATGCCGCTACATCCTCGCACGCGCGCTTCGGCCGAAGCCAGCGGTCTGGACCTTGGCGCACACGCGGGCGTCGTCGTGACCGAGCCCGTCGGCTATATCGAAATGGCCGCGCTCGAAAGCGAGGCGGCGGTGGTCGCGACCGATTCCGGCGGGGTCCAGAAGGAGGCGTATTTCCACGGGCGCCCTTGCGTCACCTTGCGGGACGAGACGGAGTGGGTCGAGCTCGTGCAGATGGGATGGAACACCCTGTGCCCGCCGAATTCTCCCGCGGCGGTCGCGGAGGCCGTGCTCGGGGCCATTGGCCGCAAAGGCGCGGAGGGCACACCCTACGGCGAGGGTCGCGCGTCTGAACTTATCGTCGAAGGGTTGTTGGCGCGCTCCGCGACGTCCGGCTCGGTTTGACTCCCTGATGCGAGTTTGGATCGTCAACCAATATGCGGTGCCGCCGGACCAACCCGGTGGGCTGCGCCCCTTTGCCCTGGCGAAAGAACTGGCCCTCTCGGGCCACGACGTGACCCTCGTCCTCGGCAGCTTCAACCACTGGACCCGAAGGGAATCCCGCTTGAAAGAGGGCCAGGACGAGCTCGAAGAGTTCATCGACGGCGTCCGGTTCGTCTGGATCCGGGTCCCGCCTTACCCGGGCTCGACCGTGCGGCGCTTCTTCAGCATGGTCGCGTTCGCGCGGCGCGTCGCGACCTCGGCCATCCTCGCGAACTTGGAGCCGCCCGACGCTGTGGTCGGCTCGAACCCGCACCTCTTCGCCGCGCTCGCCGCGGAGCGGCAAGCAGAGCGCAACGGAGCCGGTTTCGTCTTCGAAGTCCGCGATATCTGGCCGCAATCGCTGATCGACTACGGCCGTCTCTCCCCGAGCCATCCGGCCATCCTCGTGATGTCGGCCATCGAGCGGCACCTGGTGCGGCGCGCAGGCGCGGTCTTGACCCTGCTCCCCGATTCCAAGAAGTACTTCGTCGAAAAGGGCGCCGACCCCGATGGCGTGATGTGGCTGCCGAACGGCGTCTACCTGCCCGACCTTCCGCCCGTTCGGGAGCTCCCTCAGCGCGATGAGTTCACCGTCGTCTTCGCAGGCATCCATGGGGTCGCGAACGGCCTTGATACCGTGCTCGACGCGGCCCAGATCCTGACCGAGGCGGGGATGGCGAACCGGATCCGGTTCCGCTTCGTCGGAGACGGCGGCGAGAAGGACCGGCTCGTTAAGCGAGCCACCGAGATGGGGTTGACGAACGTCGAGTTCCGTCCGTCGGTGCCAAAGGCCAAGGTGTCGGACGAGATCGCCGAGGCCGACGCGGGCCTGATGATCCTGAAGTCGTCCCCGGTGTTTCGCTGGGGCGTGAGCCCGAACAAGCTGTTCGACTACTTCGGCGCCGGCCGCCCGGTGGTCTATTCGGTGGAAGCCTCGAACAACCCTGTGCGTGACGCGGAGGCCGGAATCACGGTCGTTCCGGAGGACGCCCGCTCGCTGGCGGAGGGCGTCCTGAGACTGAGCGAGGCGCCATTCGAAGAGCGCAGGCAGATGGGCCTCAACGGTCGGCGCTACGTAGAAGAGCACCACGACCTGGCGAAGCTCGGGCGGGTGCTGGAAGCGGCCGTGAAGCGCGCGGCGGAGAGGGCGCAGTGACCCGGCTCGAATCGCTTGCCGAACTTACGTACTACCGGGGGCGGGTGGGCCTCGCCGCGATCTTGAAGGCGCTCGACATCGGGCCGGGCGACCGGGTCGCGACCCAAGCCTTCACCTGTCTGGCCGTGCCGGAAGGCATCATGGCCACCGGCGCGGTCCCGGTCTGGATCGATACCGAGCCTGGCGGGGTGAACATGGACGCCGAAGACCTCGCCCGGAGACTCCCCGGAGTGAAAGCGGTCGTCGTCCAACACACCTTCGGCATTCCTGCCCGGGTTCCCGCGATCGCCGCAGTCATGGGCGGCCTGCCCCTCATCGAAGATTGCTGCCACACGTTTGCCTCCCGTCTGGAAGGCCGCACGGTCGGAGACTTCGGGGTGGCCTCGTTCTATTCGTTCGAATGGGGCAAGCCGCTCGTCGCGGGGATCGGCGGCGCGGTCACGACTGACGATGCGGACCTTCGCGCGAAGTTGACGCAGCACCATAAGACCTTGAAGGAGGCGTCTCTCAAGTCGCTGCTGAAGATCCAGCTCCAGTACTTCGCGTTCGAGGCGCTCTACCGACCGTCCTCGTACTGGAAGGTCCGTCGCGCGTTCCAAAAGCTGGCGCGGGCGGGCGCGGCCGAAGGAAACTACAACCCGACCGGCGAGGTGGCGGAGGACTTCTCCCTCCGTATGGCGGGGTCGCTCCGCAGGCGGCTCTTGGGCAAGATCCGTGAGGCGGGCGAGGTCTTGGTCCACAGCAACCACGTCGCCGGCCGCTACCGGGCGGAGATTCAGTCCGGCGCGGTCGGGCAGGTGTGCCTCCCGGAGCAAAGCGAGATCGCGTTCGCCCGCTATCCGTTGCTCGCGAAGGACAAAGAAGCGCTGCTCGCCAAGGCTGAGGAGGCGAAGGTCGAGGTGGCCGATTGGTACAAGACGCCGATCCACCCGGCCGGCCCGGAGTCGTGGCCTGCGGTCCACTATGAGGCCGGTTCCTGCCCGCGCGCGGAAGAACTCTCGCGGCAGATCGTGTCGCTGCCCGTGAACAAGAAGACCACCGACCGAGACATCGACGCCGTCGTTCGCCTGCTCAATTCGCTATGACTTCGACCGACTTGCTGCTGGTACGGCTGGACGGCTCTGAGAACGAGGAGACCTTCTTGCAGCTCGCGGAGATCCACCGCGAGGCCATCCACGAGGGCTTCTTGAGCACGCTGGGCGACCGCTTTCTCGTCACCCTGTACCGGTCCCTCTCGGCTTCCGCGAGTTCGTTCGTCGTTGCGGCCACTTCGGGGGGCCAGGTGGCCGGGTTCATCGCGGGGGCGATCGACACGGGCGCGGTCTATAGGGAGTTCGCGCGTCGGGCGGGCCCTTCCGCGATCGTCGCGCTGGCGCCAAAGCTGCTGTCCCCTCAGCGGATGAAGCGCGTGGTCGAGACCCTCCTCTACCCCAGCAAGAAGCAGTCCGACGACCTGCCGGAACCGGAGATCCTCAACTTCTGCGTGCGCGCAAGCGCGCAGGGCACGGGCGTCGGCGGGCGGCTCTTCGAAGAACTGTGCGCGGAGTTCCGGAGGCGCGACGTCACGAAGATCCGCATCGTCACGGGCGAATCGCAAGTCTCTGCCCAGCGGTTCTATGAAAAGCGAGGCGCGATCCTGGCTCGCACGATCGAGGTCCACAAGGGCACCCCGAGCCGGGTCTACGTCTTCGGCCTGGATTAGGCCCGTGAATTGGGAGAGACGCCGACGCGGCGGCTTCGCCGCCCCCTCCCCCTTGCCCCCTCCCCAAGCCTGGGGAGGGGGGAGTGCCAGTCCTCCCGGCTTTAACTCGCGCGGAGGTTGAAGAAGAGCGCGGCCAATGCCGTGGCCGCGGAGGCGAGGGGCACGAGCCACACGAGCGACTTTGGAAGGAACCTGGCGAGGCTCGCCCAGCCGATTCCCGAGAGGACGGCCAGGGCCGAGAGGGCGGGGAAAAGCAGCCTCCCCTGAGGCTGGGTGTAGGAGAGGTTGTAATAGAGCACCCCGCCGACCATGAAGAGGAAACTCGCCGCGAGCAGCAAGACCCCGCGGCGAATCCGCCGCCTCTTCGGGAGAACCGCGGTCACGAGGCTGGCGAGCAGCCCCACCATCCAGGGCAGGGCAACGAGCGCGATCAGCCGCCCTGGCAGTTCCAGCGACATCCAGCCGAAGTGTCCGAAGAACGAGTTGGCGGTGATGCGTGGGAACTCCTCGCGGAAGTAGGGTTCGAAGAGCGTCTTCGGCTTGACAAGCTCGGCGTAAAGCGAAGCCTCCACCGCGTTGGCGCTGGGGTCGCGATAGAGCACGGCGTTGCGGGTGAGGACGAGGGCGGCGGCGAGGCCCGCGGGCACGAACGCCCGCCATGCCCCGCTCCGGCCCCGACTTGGCGCGAGCAACGCGGCGAGGAGCCCTACGGGCAGAAGGACAAAGGCAGATTTTTTCACGAGAACGGCCGCGGCCGCCCACCAGCCCCAGTGGTGGGGCTTGCCCCGCGACCATCGCAGGGCGCCATAGGTCGCCCCCGCCCCCGCGAGCGCGACCCACGGGTCGTTGCTGACGGCCCCGCAGACGAACTCGAACTGGGGCAGAAACGCAACCAGGCTCGCTGCAAGAAGGGCTGCCCGCCGTCCCGACCAGAGCCGCGCGGCCAAATATGTCAACCAAATGGTTAGTCCCATTGCCACCGCGCCGAGGGCGCGAAGCACGAGGAACGCGCGTAGGTCGCTCGCAGTGGCGAAGCTTTCGCCCGGGTTCACGAACCGTCGAGGAAGCGGGTTCTGACGGGGAAGGAGGTGGAAGTCGATCTGCCCGTCGGGTTCCACCAGTCGCAACGCCCCCGCATAGAGGAAGTAGGCAAGGGGATGGTGGTGCCCCATGTCGACCCTCCCCGACTCTTTGTTCAGATCGGGCCAGCGGCCCGTCCGTGCGACAAAGTTGACATAGGCGACGTGGCCAGGTTCGTCGGGCGCCTCGAACGGGGGGTTGGTGAAGGCATAGGCGAGGGCCATGAGCGCGCCCAGGGCGGCCAGGGTCGCCGCCTCCCAGTTCCTTCCCCTCACTAAGGGGAGAGATTACTCCGGGGCCGTGGTCGGCGTGCCAGAATCGCGGTTATGGTGTCATTGGTCGCTTTCTGTGGCATGGCGCAAGCCCAAGAGGGGCCCGCCGTGCCGGCCAGCATCGTCCGTTCTTGTTCGGACGCCGTCGTTCGCGCGCTCCGCGAAAGGGACATGGCGACGGTCGCGTTCTTCGCCCACCCGTCGCTCGGTCTGCGGTTCGCGCCCTATCCCTATCTCACTTCGGCGGATCATGTCTTCAGTCCAGACCAGACCCGCAGCCTCTTGGCTAACCAAACGGTGAGGACGTGGGGCAGGTTTGACGGCACGGGCGACCCGATCCGGGGCACCTTCCGGGACTACTTCCCGCAGTTCGTCTGGAAGCGGGACTTCAGCGCGGCGGACATCACGGTCGGCGAGAACATCCGCTTGCGCACCGCCCACCACACGAGCAACTGGGCCTCGGTCTATCCGGGCCGCCAGTTCGTGGAGTACCACTACGCGGGGTCCGAGCAGTACGGCAACTTGGACTGGTGGACTCTCGTGCTGGTCTGGAAGCGCGACCAGTATGGAGCGTGGCGCCTGGTCTGCGTCACGAACGACATGCACGGCGTCTGAGCGCCGAGCCGGCCAAAGGTATCCTGGGAAGACCGCTATGAGCACGCTGAGCGCCACGCGCACCGTCCCCTTCTTCGCCTACAACCGCTTCTTTACGGACCGCGAGCAGGAGTACACGGAGGCGATCGTGGAGGTGCTGCGCCGCGGGGCGTTCATCCTGCAAAAGGACGTCACCGAGTTTGAGCGGGCGCTGGCCGACTACCTCGGCGTGAAGCACGCGATCGGTATGTCGAACTGTACCGACGCGCTGATTGTGGCGCTTAAGTGCGCGGGCGTCGGCCCCGGCGACGAGGTGATCTTCCCGTCGCACACCTTCGTGGCCTCGCCTTCTTCGATCCATTGGTGTGGGGCGACGCCGGTGCCGGTCGAATGTGGCGTCGACCACTTGATCGACGCCGAGGCGGTCCGCGCGGCCGTCACCAAGCGCACCAAGGCGATCATGCCTGTCTCGCTGAACGGTCGGACTTGCGCGTTCGACCCGATCCTGGAAATCGCGGCCGAGCACGGCCTCGCCATCGTCGAAGACAGCGCCCAGGCGCTGGGTTCGAAGTATAAGGGCAAGCATGCGGGCACGTTCGGCGTGGCCGGCACCTTCAGTTTTTATCCCGCGAAGATCCTCGGCTGTTTTGGCGACGGCGGTGCGATCGTGACGGACGACGACGCCGTCGCCCGCAAGGCGCGCCTCTTCCGCGACCACGGCCGCGACGAGAAGACAGGCGAGGTCGTCCAGTGGGGCTTCAACTTTCGCTTGGACAACGTCCAGGCCGCGATTCTGCACCTTCAGTTCCGCGACTACGACAAGACCGTCGCCCGCCGGCGCGAGGTCGCCGCGCTCTACCAAGAGGGCCTTGGCGACCTCGCCGAGGTGGCTCTCCCGCCAGCACCGGATAGCGACCCCGACCACTTCGACGTGTACCAGAACTACGAGGTCGAGGCGGAGCGGCGCGACGATCTCCGCATCTTCCTGAAGGAGCAAGGCATCGGCACCCTGGTGCAATGGGGGGGCAAGCCCGTGCACCAGTTCCAAGGCCTCGGTTTCGACGTCTCCCTTCCTCGGACCGAGCGTCTTTTCGAGCGCTGCCTGTTGCTTCCCTGCAACCTCTTCGTCAGCGACGACGATGTGCGTTACGTCGTCGCGAAGGTCCGCGAGTTTTACGGTCGGTAAAGTTAGCCACCGGGCGCCGCATCGAATCCCCCCTCCCCAAGCTTGGGGAGGGGGTCAGGGGGAGGGGCCCCCGGCTCCAGGTGTGGCGGTGCGCCAAGTGACTTGTACGTTCCGTGGCGAAAGCAATCCCCTCCCCAAGCTTGGGGAGGGGGTCAGGGGGAGGGGCTTCCGCTCCACAGGTGTGGAGTTGCGCCAAGTGAGTTGCACGTGGCGAAAGCAAACCCCCTCCCCAGGCTTGGGGAGGGGGTCAGGGGGAGGGCCCAGTGAACCCCAGACTGGGAAGTTTGCGACCTGGGGACTCCCGTTGCCGGGCGCTGGACCGTTATAATCCTTGATCGTGCCCGGCAGCCGCTTCGCCGCACCCGACCGTGCCGCCACCACCGAAGAGCTTGCCCTTCGCTTGCGGCGTCATGTCGTGCGCATGACCCACCTGGGAAAGTCGTCCCACGTGGGGGCGTGCCTTTCCATGGCGGACATTGTCGCGGTGCTTTATGGCGAGGTGCTTCGCCTCAAGCCGGACGAGCCGAAGTGGGCGGGCCGCGACCGGTTTATCCTCAGCAAAGGCCACGCAGGCGCCTGCGTTTACGCCGCGTTGGCCGAGACCGGCTTCTTCCCTCTCGAGACGCTCGCCACCCACTACCAGGATGGGAGCATCCTTTCTGGCCACGTCAGCCACAAAGGCATACCGGGGGTCGAGCTCTCGACCGGCTCGCTTGGCCACGGGCTCGGGGTAGCGGCTGGCATGGCCTATGGCGCTAAGCTGGACTCCCTGGCGTGGCGGACGTTCGCCTTGCTGAGCGACGGTGAGTGCGACGAGGGGTCTAACTGGGAGGCGATCCTTTTTGCCGGCCACCATCGCCTGTCGAACCTCGTCGCCGTCATCGACTACAACAAGATCCAGTCGCTGAAGCCGGTGAGCGAGACCCTCGAACTCGAACCGTTCGCCGACAAGTGGCGTGCCTTCCACTGGGAAGTCGTGGAATGCGACGGCCACGACCACGACGCCCTGAAGAGGGCGTTCGCCGTCGAGAGCGAAAGGCCGAAGGTCGTCATCGCCCACACCATAAAGGGCAAGGGTGTGAGCTTCATGGAGAACACGGTTCTCTGGCATTACCGCACGCCCCAAGGCGAGGAATACGAGGCAGCCCTCAAGGAGCTGGGCGCCCATGCGTGACACCTTTATCGCCGCCCTCACGGCTGCGGCCGAGCAGGACGACCGCATTATGCTGATCACGGGCGACCTCGGCTTCGGAGTGCTGACAAAGTTCGCCGAGGAGCGTCCGCGCCAGTTCTTGAACGCCGGCGTGGCCGAACAGAACATGACGATGCTGGCCGCGGGCCTCGCCCTTGAGGGCAGGGTCGTCTTCACCTACTCCATCGCCAACTTTCCGATCCTGCGCTGCCTGGAGATGATCCGCAACGACGCCGCCTATCACGAGGCGAACGTCAAGGTCGTGAGCATCGGTGGCGGCTTCAGTTACGGTTCGCTAGGGATGAGCCACCACGCGACCGAGGACCTCGCCATCATGCGCGCCCTTCCGGGCGTCACCGTGGTCGCCCCCTGCACGCTTCACGAGACGGCCGCCGCTACGAAGGCGATTGTCGCCGCTCCCGGCACCTGCTACCTGCGACTGGACAAGTCTGCCGCCCCCGAGCCTGCTGCCGCACCGGCGTTCGAACTGGGCAAGGCGCGCGTCTTCCGAGAGGGCGCGGACCTGACCCTTGTGACGTGCGGGGGGATTATGGAGGAGGTCTTAGTCGCGGCGGAGACGCTGGCCGGGCAGGGCGTCCAATGCCGGGTCTTGAGCCTCCACACACTGGTCCCGATCGACCGCGAGGCCCTTGTGCGGGCTGCGCGCGAGACGGGCGGCGTGGTGACGGTCGAAGAGCACGGCCTGGCGGGCGGCTTAGGCGGCGCTGTCGCCGAAGTCCTTTTGGACGAAGGCTGCTCCCCCCGGGCCTTTGGCCGGGTCGCCCTCCGGGCGGGCTATAGCAGCGTGGTCGGCTCCCAAACCTACCTGCGCAAGTACTATCAGATGGACGCGGAGGCAATCGTCGCGGCGGCCCGCCATGCCTTGGCGAGAGGCAAGAGGGAGGCGGCAAGCGTCTAGCATTCGTAAACAGCCCATGTTGCGCCTCATCGACTTTCTCCTCGCCGCCATCGGGTTGGTCTTGCTCAGCCCGGTCTTGCTCGTTTTTATGGTGCTGGTCTGGGCACAAGACCGCAAGTCGCCGTTTTACTTGGCGCCGCGGGTGGCGCGGGGCGGGGGCACGTTCACGATGGTGAAGCTTCGCAGCATGGTCGTGAACGCGGACAAGTCCGGGGTGAATTCCACCGCGAGCGGTGACCGGCGCATCACGCCGATCGGCCAGTTGATCCGCAAGTTCAAGCTGGACGAACTGACCCAGCTATGGAACGTGCTCGTCGGCGAGATGAGCCTGGTGGGGCCGCGCCCCCAAGTCCGCGCGGACGTCGACCTTTACACCGATGCCGAGCGGGAGATGCTCACCGTGCTGCCGGGCATCACCGACCTCGCCAGCATCACGTTTAGCGACGAGGGCGAGATTCTGGCTGGCCAGTCCGACCCCGACCTCGCCTACAACCAGCTCATCCGTCCCTGGAAGAGCCGCCTCGCCCTCTTCACCCTGCGCCACCGCACGGTGGACGTCTACTTCCGCGTCATCTGGCTGACGGCGATGGCGGTGCTGAACAAGCCCGCCGCCCGGGCCGGCGTGCAACGCCTGCTGCGCAAGAAGGGCGCTGACGCGGCGCTCGTCGAGGTCGCCGCCCGCAGCCAGCCCCTCTTGCCCACCCCGCCCCCTGGGAGCGACGAGGTGGTGACGTCCTTGACGCCGCGCCACGCGGTCGTCACCCCCATCTCCGAGCCCGCCCCGACCCCGTAGGCGCAGGCTGTCGGGCCATGCGGCATCAGGCACCGTGCGGCCGCGACAAGATTGCCGGGCGCAACCGCCTGCGGCTTAGGGGGGCTAGTCAGAGAGCAACGCATGGTATCCGACCACGGCGGCGGCGACCTGAACGTTCAGGCTGCGGCCCTTGCCGTACATCGGGATGAAGACCGCCCCCGCACAGTGCTTCAACACGTTGCCGTAGACTCCGTTCGCCTCATTGCCGAGGACGAGGGCGGTGCGGGGAGGGAAGGCGAAGTCGCGGTAACTGACGGCGTCCTCTGCGATCTCGACCGCGACAAGGGTCCAGCCCGATGCCAAGAGGGCGAGCGCGGCCTCCTCGTGGCCAGCGAAGTGGCGCCAGGGGACGCGGCGGTGCTGGCCCATGCTGGTCCGCTCGATGAGCGGGTCTGGCGGGGTCGGGGTGTGGCCGCTCATGACGACCTCGACCGCGCCGAGCGCCTCAGCGGTGCGAAAAAGGCCGCCGACGTTGTAGCCGTCGTCCCAATCCTGGAGCAAGAAAGCGAGTTCGCGACGGGGCGGGTTCAGGCGGCTGTGCTCTCGGAAGAGGTTGCGGAGCGGGGTCTTGCCCCGGATGGTCTTCACGGCACGCTAGGCCCCGAGAGGGTTTTCGGCCGTCCCTAGCCGTTCGCCCGCCATTCCCTTGGCAAAGGATGGGACGGACGAAACGGGCGAAAGGATTTGCGACCTACATTCCAGGATTGCCGATTTGCCGCTTGCCGTTTCCAACAACTCCAAAGGGCTTACCGCGGTCTGCCGGATAAAGAACCATTCCTTCGCCTATCGCGGTCGAAGGAGCGCAAACGACAACTGTCACTTCTCGATAAGCGCGAGCAGTTCGCGGCCCATATCTCCGGTGCGTTCTAGCATCTCTTGGACTTTTTCCGGGGTCTCGAGTTCGTGGAAAAATACGGGTTGCCCGTCGCGGCAGGCCCAGCCCACCTGTCTCGCGGGTACGCCCAGCATGAGAGCATAGGCAGGGACGTCCTTGGTCACGACGGCCCCCGCGCCGATGAGGCAGCGTTCGCCCAGGGTGACCCCGCAAACGATGGTCGCATTGGCGCCGATGCTCGCGCCCCTCTTCACCAAAGTCTCGTGATAGTCCGCGCTGGTGTTCCTCGGGAATTCGCACCGCGGAATCAGCACGTTCGTGAAGACCATGCTCGGGCCGCAGAACACGTAGTCCTCTAGGACAACTCCTTCGTAAAGGCTGACGTTGTTCTGAACCTTGCAGTAGTCGCCCACGCGAACATTGTTCATCACCACGCAGTTCTGGCCGATAACGCAGTTCTTGCCGATAACGGCCTTCGGAAGAACGTGGCTGAAGTGCCAAATCTTCGAGCCTTCGCCGATCTGCGCCCCTTCGTCGATGTAGGCAGACTCGTGGGCGAAGAAGCCTCGTTGGGCGGATTGGGCGCTCGGGGAGTCGGGGAGAGTGCTCATGGGTTCTTGGTCGGTTGGCTCAGCTCTTCGATCCGACGGCCTTTCGAGTTTCTGGCAGGCCCGCTGCTGGTCCGGCCTTCCCGCACGCCCGCTCCAGGACGCGGACGACTTCGAGCCCGCTCCGGCCGTCACTGTGGGGGTTGGTGCCTTGTTCAATGCAGTCTAGGAAGTGCTGCATCTCCAGCGTCAGGGGTTGGCCCGCGCCTTCATAGACGAGGTGCACGCCCTCGTCGCGGTTCTGGAGGGTTTCGGTCACGCCTTTGTCGTGGAAGTAGACCTTCTGCTCGAGTTCGTCGTAGACCAGCATCCCTTTCTCGCCGACCACCGTAAGCCGTCGGCGCAGCTCGGGCCACAGCCACGAGTTGTGGACGTAGCCGCGCTGCCCCGAAGGGAAGTCGAGGAAGAGGCGGGTGTCGTCTTCAACCCCGGTTCCGAGCATCTTGTGCCCTACGAACTGCACGTCGCTCGGCGCCTCACCTGCCAGATAGAGGCAGACAGCGACGTCGTGGACCCCCAGCGACCAGAGCACGTTCTCCACGTTTCGGGCGCGGCCAAGGTTCAGCCGCTCATGATGGAGCAGGTGGACCTTGCCGATCTTTCCGCCATCGATCGCCTCCTTGATGAATTGGACGGCGGGTTGGTAGAGCAGGAGGTGGCCGACCATCAAGACCTTGCCGGCCGCGTCGGCGCGGGCGACCAACTCCTCGGCGTCTTCCGAGGAGAGCGTCATCGGTTTCTCGATGAAGACGTGGCACCCGGCTTCTAGCGCCTCCCTTGCGAGCGGGGCGTGCGTCTCTGCCGGGGTGGCGATCGCGACCGCGCCGGGCCGGGCCGTCTCCAGGAGTTTGGTCAGGCTGGCCGCAACGGGCACGTCCGGATAGGTTTCCGCAAGCCCAGCGCGAAGGGCGTCGCCAGGCTCCGCGACCCCCGCCAGCTGCCCCATCTCGTGCAAAGTCCGCACGATGTTCTTTCCCCAGTTGCCTGCTCCGACGACTCCGACCATGGCCTGGAGTGTGGCATATGGCACGCGTCGTTCTGAAGGAACGTTCACCGGCGCCTGGGACGGTTGCGGAACGGACTTGAAGAGATGGATTCAATCCAGGCCGCTACCCGTTTTCAGGTAATTCCAAGAAATACCGTCATATGTAAAGGCACTATATTAACGTTAAGGCATAGTTCGCGGTAATAATGTAGGGAGAGGTAGCCTATGGCCGTTTCTAAAGACGGGGACCACGTCCCAAGAGCCCGCAGCGAGACCGACCCCTCAACGCACGTCTTGACTCCCAGGCTCAGCCAAATCCTGCATTTGGCGGCCGAAGGGAAGACCGACAAAGAGATCGCGTCCGAACTGATGATCAGCCATCAGACGGTTGAGTCCCACTGGAAGCGGTTGAGGGACCGGTTTGGATCCTCGAGTCGGGTGTTTATAGTGTCGCGCTCCTTGAGCGAGACCGTCGACAAGCTTGAGAGAGAGCTTGCCGAGGCACGCGCCGAGCTCGACTCCCTTCGAAGCCAGCTAGGAAGGGCGAACGGGAAGCTGTCTGAAGAAACTGTGAGCGAGAAAGCCGCCGTCGAGTTAAGGTCTTAATCTAGAAACGTAGTTGTCGATCAGTTGAAGCCCGTGCTCGGAGAGCACCGATTCGGGGTGGAACTGCACCCCTTCGATAGGGAGGCTTTCGTGCCGGACGCCCATGATCTCGTCGTCGTCGAGGCTCCTGGCCGTGACGACGTAGCCGGGCGGCACGGCCCCGCTTTCGATCGAGAGGGAGTGGTAGCGGACGCCAAGGAACGGGCTTGGCAGCCCAGTGAAGACCCCCTCGCCGTCGTGCTGGATCAATGAGGTCTTACCGTGGCGGATCGTCTTGGAGCGGCTGACCCTCCCGCCGCCCATGTGCCCCATGGCCTGCATCCCGAGGCAGACGCCGAAAAGT
The DNA here is from genome assembly GCA_019454125.1 of Fimbriimonadaceae bacterium. Taxonomy (NCBI): domain Bacteria; kingdom Bacillati; phylum Armatimonadota; class Fimbriimonadia; order Fimbriimonadales; family Fimbriimonadaceae; species Fimbriimonadaceae bacterium. Next base: position 218,960 of record CP075365.1, on the reverse strand, counting down.
GGGATCCCGAAGACGGGCGAGCCTGGTGTGGCCGCCGCGCGCGAGAGGTCCAGGCAGACGCCGGACTCGGTTGGACGGCACGGCCCTGGCGACATGAAAATCCCGTCGGGTTCGGCGGCGGCGATCGTCTCCACGTCGACCTCGTCGTTCCGCCGCACCTCGAACCGGGCGCCACACATGCCGAGGTATTGCACGAGGTTATAGGTGAAGCTGTCGTAGTTGTCGACGACGAAGACGAAAGGGGCCACGGTCCACGTGCAGTTTGGCCTTGCTCCTGTCTCTTCTTGCTGGGACTAACGACTCGAACGTATAGAGGGGGTCCCGCACGTCGCGCCCCCTTTACCTGTTCTTAACAAGCTCGAACCATAGTCTCCTCAGAGGGACGCACTCCCCGTACGAAAAGTATTCCAGCGATCAAATCGACAAGCAGTCTCTGGCGTGGGCAGATGCCCGCGCCAATTCTTTTAGTCCGGTGAGTAGAATCCCGAGCCGGATGGCCCCGGTTCCCGAAATGGGTGGGCGTGCTGGCGTCCCCGGCTGGCCAATGGCGGCGGCGGTGGCGCTTGCATCGGCTCCGGCATTGTTGGTCGGTAGCCCTCCCATGGTGGACTACCCGCTCCACATCGCCCGGGTGCAGATCCTGGCCCATGGGGCGAACCGCTTCTATGCGCCCGATTGGATCCCCATTCCGAACCTTGGAATGGACCTGTTGATGGCCTCCCTCTTGAGAGTGCTGCCCTTGGACGTCGGCTCCCGCCTGTTCCTCGCGTTTGTGACGGTGCTCCTCGTGACGGGGACGCTCGCCCTTTCCAAGAAGTGGCACGGAGGCTGGGTGCCGTCCGTGGCCCTGGCGGGGCTCGTGGTCTTCGACCAGTGGTATTTGATGGGGTTCGTCAACTTCCTCTTCGGGATAGGGCTCGGGCTCTGGGTGTTGGCGTTGGCGTCGCCGCCGGAGAAAGGGGCGTTCCGGCCGCCATGGCTTTGGCTCCTCCCGGTCGGCGCCCTGCTTGCGGTCGTGCACCTCATGGCGTTCCTCGTCACGACTGCCCTGGGCGTCTCGATGTTGGCGGGGCGTCGCTGGGGACATGCCCGGGTGGCGAAAACGATCCTGGCCGCTGGCATCCCCCTTGGCGCGCTGGCCCTGGGGGCGCTGGCGCTCATGGGGCGCGAGCCGCTCAGCTGGCCGACCCGGCTCTGGACGTGGGCGCAGCTTTGGGCCCCGGCCGCGGGCGGCGCCCTGGTCATCGGGTGGATCCTGGCGATCGCCCTCGCCGTGTTCGTGTTCCGGGGACAGGTGCGCCTGGCGCCCATCGCGCAGTGTCCGGCGGCGGTCGCGCTGGTCTTGACGCTGGTCGGCCCGGGCTTCTTTGCGGGCACGGCCTACACCTCCGAGCGCGTCTCGCTCGCCCTGGTGGCGGTCTTGGCGGCGGGGCTCACCTGGGAGTCCCGGGCGGGGCAGGTTTCGCGAGCGGTGGTGACGGCGGTGGCGATCCGGTTCGCCCTAGTGGCGGGCCTGCACTGGTTCCCCGCCGCAAAGGCCGTCGACGACTTCCGGGCGCTCCAGCGTTCGGCGGGACGAGAGGCAATGGTGGTCACGGCGCGGTTCTATGAGCCGGTGCCCTCTTCGAGCGACATCTACCGCCATGCAGCGGATTGGGGAACGATCGACTCCGCTCAGTTCGTGCCGCAGCTGTTCTTGAAGGAGCGGCAGCAACCGCTGAAGTTCCTTCCCGGCTACGACCGGCTCAAGCCCGTGCAGGGGAACGATCCGCTCATCTTCATCTCGACAGCGGGGTTGGACTCCGTGCTGACCAAGTTTTTCGAGCCGCGCCTAGGATTTTCGGAGGCTTACTTGTTGCTGGTCCACACCGGCCAAAAGCGGCCGGAGATCGAACCGGGCGGCTTCCGGGTCGAGCCCCTAAGTTCCACTCCGACGGGCGATGTGACCCTATACCGGGTCACGCCCGATTCGCCGTGATTAGCCGACCGTGGTAGCCCGGCGTTCGGCGACCCGGCGCTCGCTGTGGTCGAGGATCTTCTTGCGGAACCGGAGCTGCTTCGGCGTCACTTCGAGAAGCTCGTCGTCGCGCAGCCAGGAGAGCGCTTGTTCGAGCGAGAACTCGCGGTGCGCGTCGAGCACGGTCGTCGTGTCCGAGGTGGCGGACCGCATGTTGGTGGCCGCCTTCTGCAGGGTCGCGTTGACGACCATGTCCTCGTCCCGGCTGCACGCTCCAATGATCATGCCGCCATAGACTTCGGTTCCGACCGGGTAGAAGAACGTGCCGCGTTCTTGGACGTGCTCGTAGGCGTAGCGCGTCATTTTCCCTGGATCCTTGGCGATCAGCGAGCCTTGAACGCGGCTCTGGACCTCTCCCCGGTGCACCTCGTACCCCTCGAAGATCGAGCCCATGAGGCCGGAACCGCGGGTCAGGGTGAGGTAAACGGTGCGGAAACCGATGAGGCCCCGCGTCGGGATCGAGGCCACGATCTTGGACCGGCCGTTTCCGAGGCTGGCCATGTCTTGGATCTCGGCCTTGCGCCTGGCCAGCTCTTCCATGACCCCGCCCATGGCCTCGTCCTCGAACTCCAGGGTGAGTTGCTCGACGGGCTCAAGCTTCTTTCCAAGGTCGTTTTCTTTGAAGATGACTTGCGGGCGCGCAATCGCGAGTTCGTATCCCTCGCGCCTCATGGTCTCGATCAGGACCGAGAGCTGCATCTCGCCGCGGGCGGCGACTTTCACCGTGTCGGCCGGCGCCTCCCGGTCGATCTTCAGGCTGACGCTCACCTTCTCTTCTTTTTCAAGCCGCTCGCGGATCTTGTGGATCGTCAGGAACTTGCCGCCGTCCTTGCCCGCCATCGGACTGTTGTTGGCGTAGAAGTTCATCGTCAGGGTGGAGGGCTCGACTTCGATCCTCGGGAGGGGCTCGACGAACTGGGCGTCGCAGACGCTGTCCCCGATCAGCACCTCGTCCAGGCCGGACATCATCACGATGTCGCCGGCTTTCACGCTCTCCACTTCCACAAGTTTTAGGCCCTCGTAGATCCAGAGCTTCGTGCAGTTGAAGCTGTCCTGTTTGCTCTCGCCGATGCGCGTGAGCCGGTCCCCGACATAGACGGTGCCGCGCAGCAGCTTCCCCCCGAACATTCGGCCAAGGTAGTCGCTGTAGTCGAGGTTGTTGATCTGCAGCCGCACCGGCCCTTCCACCTGGACCCTCGGGGCGGGCACGTGCTTCACGATGGCCTCGAAGAGGAGCTTCATGTCGTCCTCGGTGCCGTTCGGTTCGGCCCGGGCAAACCCGGCGGAACCGCTCGTGTACAGGTGGGGGAAGAAGAGGTCGTCCTCGCTGCAGCCAAGGTCGATGAAGAGGTCCAGCGTCTTGTCGTAGGCTTCGGTCGGCCGGGCGTTCTCCCGGTCCACTTTGTTGATGCAGACGATGGGCCGCAGTCCGTTGTCAAACGCCTTTTTCAGCACGAACCGCGTCTGCGGCATCGGGCCCTCGAAGGCGTCCACGACGAGCAGGACGCCGTCCACCATACTGAGCACGCGCTCGACTTCGCCCCCGAAATCGGCGTGGCCGGGGGTGTCGACGATGTTGATCTTTGTGCCTTGGTAGCGGCAGCTCGCGACCTTGGAAAGGATCGTGATGCCCCGTTCCCGTTCCAAGTCGCTTGAGTCCATCACGCGGTCGGTGACGGTCTCGTTCGACCGGAACAGGCCGGACTGCCGAAAGATCGCGTCGACCAGCGTCGTCTTTCCGTGGTCGACGTGGGCAATGATGCCAAGGTTTCTAATGCCCGAGTCTTCCATGGGAGGCGTGATTGTACCGGCGGCCGCTTCGAGTCCGATCAGCCCGGCTTATTCACCGACCCCGGCTTCGCCAAGTTGCTCCGGCTTGCCGTCCACCCAGCCCCAGACCGTCGCGCGGTTCATCTGGCGGTCACGGATGCTCACCGCGAGCTCCATCACGCCGTCGCCGTCGAAGTCAGCGATCGCGGGGATATCAAGGACGGGCATCCCTCGCCTTTCCTCAAACTTGTTCTCGAGGGCGAGGGTCTCGATCTTGTTGGACTTCCCCCAGACGAGCAAAGCGATCGTGAAGTCGTCGTCGGTGGGAGGGCGGTCCTCCCCTTTCTTCTGGGTAGAGAGCACGACGACCTTATCCATGAAGCCGTCTCCGTCCAAGTCCGCCTGCCACCCCTTCCGGGAGGCGACTTTGGCGGGCTTCAGGCCCTTCGCGGCAAGGTACCGCACGACGTCGGCCGTCGCGCCGTCGCGGTTGCCCGTGCCCGAGACCACCGGTCGGGGGACGCCGACCTTGCCGCCGGAGACGTAGACCTCTGCCGTCTCCTCGCGCGGGCCCTCGCCGCAGAAGACGAGTCCCTCGTTTCCTTCACCGCCTTCGCCTTCCCCCCCGCTCCAGAGGGCGATCACGCTGGTGGCGCCGGTTCCTCCGACGGTGACGCGGGCGAAGGAGAGTTCCTTGTGCTTCTCGGCCCATTCGGGTTCGACGCGCTCCCATCCTTCGCCGTCCCTACGGACGACCGCGAGTTGGTCGACTGCCACCACGACCGGTTGGTCTTGGCCGAGGGCCAGAAGCGAAAGCAATGTGCATAGCATTGCAATAGGATACTGGGGTCTATCGCGGCAGGGCCGGGAAGATCTCCCTGTCCACTGAGTCCACCGCGACCTTCCACTTGCCGTCCACCTTCAGCAGGTCGATGTCGTAGTTTTCCTCGTAGGCGCTGCCGCGCAGCGCGTTCTTCACGAACTTGAACCGGACGGTCGCCCGGTCTGGGGCGGGGTTCGTGTGGCCGGTGATCTTCCAGACGAAGCGGTAGTGCCTCGAATATTCAAAGGTTTTGTCCCAAGCCGCCTTGGCTTCCTCCTTCGACTTTGGCGGCGAAAAGACGGTCACTTCCGCCAGTTCGGCCGAATCGCCCTTGGCAAGGGCGATGAAAAATCGGTTTGTCGTGGTCGTGGGAGATTCGCCCACAAAGAAGAGGAGGCCAACAATGACGACAATCAGGGCGGTGAGGGCAACGACGATCCAGTTCGTACGGCCCGTTCGAAGCATCCCGACGATTTTAGCCCGACTCTAATACGGGCTTGCCGGGGTCGGGGCCATCATGGACTGGGCATCGATCTTCCAGGAGTAGCGCGGCTTGGTCAGATGGAAGGCGAGCGAGAAGAATCCCTGGCGGTATTTGATGGTGACCATCACGAGCGCCTCGCGGCCGCGTTGGGACTTCACCTGGACGCCCGCGCCGTCGCCGACGCTGAGCGCCTCGGTCAGCATGCGGCGCAAGTTCTGGGTCGAAGGGTGGTCGGCGGGCTGCAGGGTCAGGTCGGCCTGGGCGTTGATATCTTGCCGGGCGACCGCCTCCAGATACCGGACGACTGTGCTGGCGGGGCCCTTGTCCCGGGCGATGCTGAAAACGCCCAGGGTCAGGACGGCAAGGACGACCGAAGCGACCACGGAAAGAGTGCTAGTGGTAACCTTCCTCACCGAGACAAAGGTTACCTCTGGTTGAACGGCGGTCGGTTTCCGACGTCTTACCAAGGGAAAGGCGAACGCCCAGGGCTGACCCGATGAACGACATCACCAGACGAGAACTTTTCCGACAGAGCGGTGTGCTCGCCGTCGGGTTGATGACGCCGCCGTGGCTCTCGGCGATCGCTCGGGCGGACCTGGTCAAGGCAGCGCGAGGCGGGAAGAACCCGGACAACGTCCTGGTCGTTTGCCAGCTCTCGGGCGGGAACGATGGTCTCAACACGGTCATCCCGTACACCGAGTCGGCCTATTACCGGCTTCGCCCCACCCTCGCGGTGAAAGAGGACGCGGTGCTCAAGGTGAGCGCCGAGTTGGGCTTCCATCCCTCAATGGAGGGCATCCACCAGCTCTTCAAGGAAGGGAAGGTCGCGGTGGTCAACGGGGTCGGCTATCCCAACCCAAACCGCTCGCACTTCAAGAGCATGGACATCTGGCACTCGGCCTCTCCCGACGGGAGGCTGAAGAACGGCTGGTTGGGCCGCTATTTCGACCTTTCCCTGGCCCAAGGGCCGCTCGATTCCGTCGCGGGGATCGGCCTTTCAGTGGAGAAGCCGATGGCGCTGGCGTCCGAGAAGTCGAGCATCCCGTGCTTTGCGAGCCTTGCGGACATCCAGGCGATGGTCGGCGATTTGGACTCCGAGCGGAGGCTCCGCGCCATCCAGGGCCAAGCGGCCGAATCGGGCTCGGCGACCCGCGCCATCCAGCAAGCGAACACCTCCGCCCTCGACGCGATGGCCGACCTCAAGCTGCGACTCAACGGTTTCGCGACGAAAGAGACCTATGGCGACGATCCTTTCGGCCGGGGCTTCAGGCAGATCAGCCAGTTGGTCGCCTCTTCTCCGGTGACCCGCGTGGTCTATTTCAGCGCGGGCGGCTTCGACACCCACTCCCGGCAGCCCGACAGCCACGCGCGGCTCCTCAAGAATTTTTCCGACGCCGTGCTCGCCTTCCAGCGCGAGATGGAGGCTTGTGGCCGCGCCGACCGGGTGATGGTGATGGCCTTCAGCGAGTTCGGACGGCGTTCCTATGAGAACGGCAGCCTCGGCACCGACCACGGAAAGGCGGGCCCGATGATGCTGATCGGCAAGAACGTCAAAGGCGGCTTCCACGGGCAAAAGCCCGACCTCGTGAACCTAGACGACGGCGACTTGGCGTTCTCGACGGACTTTCGCCAGGTTTATGCGACCGCGCTTGACGAGTGGATGGGTTCAGACTCGGGAATCGTCCTCGGCGAGCACTTCAAGCCGTTGCCGGTGGTCTGAAAAGCCGCTTGGAAGACGGCGCCCCCCGCGTGGAACGCAATTAACCGCCCATAATCGTCCCCATGCTTCTTGCAGGCAAGAAGGGGCTCGTGCTCAACGTCACCAATAAGAACAGCATTGGCTGGTCCGTTGCTCGGATGGCGCACGAACACGGGGCCCAGGTCGGGGTCGGTGCGCAGGACTCGCGGATGAGCGAGAAGGTCGCCGAACTCGTCGAGGGTCACGAGCGGATGAAGCTCCTGACGGTCGACTTCGCCTATGACGACCAGCTTGCCGCTCTGGCGACCGAGGTCGCCGAGCACTATGGCAAGATCGACTTCCTCGTCCACTCGGCTGCCTATGCCAAACGGGAGGACCTGGCCGGACGCTTCATTGAGACGAGCCGTGACGGTTTCAAGCTCGCGCTCGAGATTTCCGCCTACTCCTTTGTCGGCCTTTGCAGCGCGCTCGAGCCGGTCCTTGCCGACGACGCGAGCATCATGGCGATGAGCTACCTGGGGTCGACCCGCGCGGTCGGCAACTACAACGTCATGGGCGTCGCGAAAGCGGCGTTGGAGTCCTGCGTCCGGTACCTGGCGGTCGACCTGGGTGGGCGGGGGATCCGGGTGAACACGGTGAGCCCTGGGCCGATCAATACGGTCGCCGCCCGCGGGGTGAAGGGTCTGACCGAAATGATCGACCACGTCCATACCCACGCCCCCCTCAAGCGACCCTTTGGCCAAGAAGAGGTGGCGGGCACTTGTGTCTGGCTCATGAGCGACCTGAGCCGGGGAGTGAGCGGGCAAATCGTCTTCATCGATAACGGCTACAACGTCGTTGGTATCGGTTAGATGTCCCATCCGCAATGGGGGTTTGGGCCGCCCGCATGAGGGTCCTCACGGTGCCGAACTGGTCGTTCGGCCGAGACCGGCGGTTGCTATGGGCCTGCCGAGAGGCGCTCGACTCCTGGCAGGTGAAGGTCCACTATTGCGAGAGCGACGTCGACCACAACCGCACGGTGACCGCCTTTTCCGGCGAGCAGGAGGTGGTCGAGGCGGTGCTCTACGACCTCGCCCACCTCGTCCTTCCGACCATTGACCTAAACCGCCACGTCGGCGTCCATCCCCGCATCGGGGGTTTGGACGTCTGCCCCTTCACGCCCTTGGAGCCGATCGGGGGCGAGGACGGCCGGAGCAGGTTCCTGCAGTGGGTAGAGTCGGTCGCCTCGGGCCTGGCCGAGAAGTTCGACCTGCCCGTCTTCCTCTATGAGAAGTCTGAGAAGGGGAGGCACGAGGCCGACCTCCCCGGGCTCAGGAAGGGCGGCTTTGGCGGGTTGCTGGAGCGGGAGCTCCGCCCGGACTATGGCCCGAGCAGGGCACACCCCCTCTTGGGCGCGACGGTCGTGGGTTGGCGCGACTTCCTTATCGCAATGAACGCGAACCTGAAGTCTTCGGAGCCGGTCGCGGCCAAGACGATCGCCGCTTCGATCCGGCGTCTCCGTTCCGAGGGGGACCCGAGGTTCCTCGGAGTCCGGGCCCTCGGCTTTCCGCTCGCCTCGCGCGAGGCCTCGCAGGTCTCTATGAACGTGACTTTGCCCGACTTGACCCCGGTCGACCCCATCCTGGAGTTCATCGAGACGATGGCGGGCGAGATGACGGTCCCCCCGGGCTTCGACGAGTTGATCGGGGTCATCCGCGAAGCCGATCTGCCCGGAGCGACGCGCCTCCACCCCCGCCCGGAGCAGGTCGTTTGAGGCCAGTCCCATCAGGTGGGCGGGAGCCGGGTACCATCTGCGCCCGACGTCCAGAAGGCAGGTGAACCATGAAACGCACTTTTCAGCCGAACAACCGGAAGCGAAGCAAGACCCACGGCTTCCGTGTCCGGATGCGCACGACGGACGGCCAGAACGTGCTCAAGCGCCGTCGTCTCCGGGGTCGGCGCCGTCTGGGCGCTTAAAGGGCCCGAACGCAGCGCGCTTCGACGAGGTCTTCAACCAGGGCCAAAGGGTCAGCGGGAGTCTTTTCCGGGTCTTTTCGCTTCCGGGAGCGGGCCTTGTCGGCTTTGCGACCGCCCGAAAGATCGGCTCTCACGCTCGGCGGAACCGAGCAAAACGAAGGGCCCGGGCCGCCCTCATCCTCACGGGCCGGAGGGACGTAGACTTGGACATCGCCGTTTTCGTCCGCTCCGAGGCCGACCGGGCGGGCATGGGCACAATGAAGGAGGAACTGGGACGACTCTTAGACGAGACGCGCGATCGCTGGGAAGGAAAACGGGGGTCGCGTTGATCCGGCTTTACCAGAGGACGACGCGATGGGTGCCCCCGACTTGCCGCTTCACGCCTTCCTGTTCCCAGTACACTCTGGAGGCGGTCGAGAAATACGGGCTGCTGAAGGGTTCGTGGATGGGGGCGCTCAGGATCATGCGCTGTAACCCGTTCCACCCTGGCGGCCACGATCCCGTTCCGTAGACCAAGACAAACCGACCTTATGGCCGCTCCGCAAGCCCAACACCCGCGCCAGCAACTCATGACGACGCTGCTTCTGTTCGCCGTCGTGTTCCTGGGCATGCAGCTCCTCTTCCCGCCGCAGCAACCGGACACCCGGTCGGCGGGCGAGATCCTGGGCCGGATGCAGGATCTGGCCGCAGAAGGCAAGGACGTCTCCCTGGCGAAGGAGCTGCCGGCCTATACCCGCGCGGTGGAGAAGCTGAAGAGCGACGGCACCATCGACCAGGCAGAGCTCGATAAGCGCGTGCTCGCGGCGCACACGCTGGCCGCGCACACCAAGCTCAAGGCCGGTCTTTATTGGGACAAAGTCAAAGGCGACCAAGCCGGCGCGCAGCAGAAGATCATGGCGGGCTATACGCTGCTGCAGCCCAAGTACACGGCTTTCCACGATAGCCCCTTGTGGGAATCGCCCGTCCCCGTCACTCCACAGCTCACCTTGACCGAGACTTCGGTCACGCCAGGGGCGCTCTACGGCACGCTTGTCGACGACCTAAAGGTCCGCAACAAGAGCCAGCTCGTCTTCTATCTCTTCCCTGGCTGGTACCTGATCGACTTTCTCGTGCAGCTGACCGGTGCCGTGCCGAGCTTCAGCTACTGGTTCGCGGCCCTCCTCTTGGCCATCGTCGTCCGCGCCGCCGTCCTGCCCCTTTCGAACAAGCAGATGATGCACGGCCGCAAGATGATGCAGCTGCAGCCGTACACGAAGGAGATCCAGGAGAAGTTCAAGGACAAGAAGACGGGGCAGATCCCGATGGAGCGCCAGCAGGCGGCCCAGGCGGAAATGATGGCGCTCTACAAGGAGTACGGCCTGAACCCGCTCGCCGGGTGTGGCACCGCCGCCGTCCAAATCCCTTTCTTCCTTGGCATCTACCAGTGCATGCTGCTGTACAAGTTCGAGTTCACAGCGGGCACGTTCCTTTGGATCCGACCTGGCGCGCACAACTTCTTGGGCATGCAGCTGGCGCCGAACCTCGGCCAAGTGGACCACCCGATGATCATCCTCTACGCGCTGACGATGCTCGCCAGCACGATGATGATGCCGGTGAGCGACCCAGCCACGCAGAGGCAACAGCGGATGCTCGGGATTCTGATGCCGATCATCGTCGGCGTCGGCATGTTCTTCTTCCCGATTCCGAGCGCGTTCGTGCTCTACTGGGTCTTCACGAACATCTTGACGATGATCCAGTCGCTGGTCATCTACCGGATTCCGCTGGAACCGCTGCAGAAGGTCGCCACGGCGACGGGCGGCGTGATCCCGGTCCAGGCCACGCCGAAGAACGGCAAGTCGAACGGCCACGTGGACGCCGGCTTTTTCGGTAAGACCGGTGGGCCGCGCAAATCCAGGAAAAAGAAGTAAAGTTTCGCCCTAAGGGCGCTTGCGAGACAACACATGAACAGCATAGAAGTCGCCGGATCGACACTTGAAGACGCGGTCGGGAAGGCAGCGGCCGAGCTAGGCGTCGACCGCGCGAAAGTAAAGGCCGAGGTCTTGGATGAAACCAAGGGCCTTTTCGGTCGTGGCCAGGTTCGGATCCGGGCGACCGTCGCGGAAGAGGAAGAGGCCGCGCCGAAGCGTAAGCGGACCAGCACCCGCGCGAAGAAGGAAGAGTCGAGCACGGCCGCCGTGGCCGTGGCCGAACCGCCCGCCGCGGTTGAGGACGCCGAGATCGAACCCGAGGAAGTCGAGGAGGCCGGGGACGCGGCCGAAGACGTCGTCGCGAGCCAGCAGGACGCGGACAAGCTCGTGGGCTACCTTGCCGAACTCGTCGAGCTCTCGAACTTGGACGTGGACGCCACCGTCGCCGAGCTCAACGGGAAGTACATCCACGTCAAGCTGAAAGGACGCGATACAAGCTATCTGGTCGGTCGCCGAGGTGAAGTCCTCAACGCTCTGCAGTACATCATGAACGTGATCTCCGCCCGCCAGCTTGGGAACGGGGTCCGTGTCGTGCTGGACGGCGACGACTTCCGAGAGCGGAGGGCCGAGGTCCTCACCCGCCAAGCGATGGACATCGCGGAGCAGGTTCGGGATCGGGGCGAGGAGGCCGTCTTGGACGCGCTCCCCGCTTTTGAGCGGCGCGTGATCCACCAGGCGCTTTCCGACTTCGCCGGGGTCACGACCTACAGCGAAGGCGAAGAGCCCAACCGCCGCGTCGTGATCGCGCCGGCTGAATGACCAAGCTGCCTCGGCTCGAGCCTGGCGCCCACATCCGTGTGGTCTCGCCTGCCTCCTCGATCGAGCCCGCGAAGATCGAGAAGGGCGTGGCGGTCTTGGAGGCCGAGGGCTATCGGGTCACGCTCGGCGCCAACGTTTTCGAGCGGGACGGCTACTTGGCCGGCACCGACGGGGCGCGCGCGGCCGATCTCCAAGACGCCTTCGCCGACCCTGGGGTGGACTGCGTCTTCTGCTCGCGCGGCGGCTATGGTTGCGCGCGCCTGCTGCCTCTGCTGGATCTCGACCGCATGGCGGCGAGCGGGAAGCTCCTGGTCGGCTTCAGCGACGTCACCGCGCTCCACACCGCTTTGAACCGGCGAGGGTTGCCGACCCTCTATGGCCCGATGCTGCTGACCCTGGGCAGCGACCGCGCCCCATGGGTCACGCAGAGCCTCTTGCGAGCGATGCGCGGCGAAGACTCGATCGTGACGGAGGCCCCGGCGGGCAAGACGCTCGTGCCCGGCCGCGCCCAAGGCGTGGTCACAGGAGGCTGTGTCTGCCTCATCGCTTCGAGCCTGGCGACGCCCGAGGCCATCGAGACCGAGGGCAAGATCCTCCTGTTGGAGGACGTCGACGAGCCAGCCCACCGCGTCGATTCGATGCTGACCCAGCTCCGCAACGGGGGGTTCCTGCAACGCGCCGCCGGCATCGTCGTCGGGGAGATGACGGGTACAGACGACCAGCCGAAAGACGGCATCGGCCATTGGGACTGGCGGCGGATCGTGCAAGACCGGGTGGGGGACCTCGGCGTGCCCGCCGTCTTCGACTTCCCCTTCGGCCATGCGATGCACATCCTGACCCTGCCGCTCGGGGTCCCCGCCACTCTCGATGCCGAAAAGGGAACGCTTTTGTACGCGTAGCCACGGGCCTGAACGGCCGACTGGGCTATCCTCTTACCCATGCCAAGGAACGCGAACGCGTTCGTCCTCGCCCTGCTTTCACTGGCAGGTTGCAGTAGTGCGCAGCGCTGGGAAAAGCCGATCGCGCCCGGGGTCGTCTACCGCATGGAGTACACCGCGAACGTGCCTCGCATGATCCACGCGGTGCGTTTCTCGCTGGCCGCCACAAACGTGACGTCGAGGGCGGAACTTACGGGCGAGCGCGTGTTCCTGCCCGGCAGCGACGACAAGGGTCGCGAGCCGCTTTCCAAGACGATGGCGGAGACCCAGGCGCTGGTCGGCATCAACGGTGACTTCTTTCCCTGGACGGGCGATCCCTTGGGCGCCATGGTCCGCGACGGCGAGATGGTGAGCCGTCCCTTCCGGGGACGCTCCGTCTTTGCCTGGGGGCCGAACTTCGCGACCGTCACGCGGCTAAAGTGGTCTGCGACGGTGGTGCCCGCCGAGGGCGACCCGATCCCGGTCGACGGGCTGAACGAGGAAGTGGGCGACAACGCCGTCTCGCTGACGACCGGGACGGGCGGGTTTGTCCTGGCAGAGAAACCGTCCAAGACGGTTTACCTCCAGGGCGAGGGCGTCTTGACTCCGGACACGACTTGGAGCGGAACGGTCGTCACGACCGTCGACGACGCGAAGGAAGCGCCCGTGGGCCGCGACCAGGTGGCCGTGACGGCACGCGGAAACAAGGTCCCCCTGCTCGAGAAGCTGGCAAGAGGCGACAAAGTGACGGTCCGCGTCCGCACGGAAGGGGCCGATTGGGAGAAGGTCAAGAACGTCGTGAGCGGTGGGCCCGCCATCGTTTCCGGCGGCAAGCCCCTGCAAGCCTGGTCGTCTGAGGACTTCCAAGACGACTTCGCGACGAAGCGCCACCCGCGCACGGCGGTGGGCGTGACAGAGGGTGGCGACGTCTGGCTCGTCGTGGTGGAGGGCCGCCAGGCCATGAGCGAAGGCGCCACGTTGGTCGAGCTGGCCGATATCATGGTGCGGTTCGGGTGCAAGGAAGCAGTGAACTTGGACGGCGGCGGCAGCAGCCAGATTGCCCTGAGCGGCCTCACCCTCAACCGCCCGAGCGACGGGGCCGAGAGGCCGATCGCGGACTGCCTGCTGCTCTTTGCCAAGCCCTCGCCCCAGTACGCCGGGGACATGGTGATCGCGGGCTCGGCCAAGGTGGCCGAGGGCGGCGCCGCCGAGTACCGGGTCGTGGACAGCGCAGGAAGGGCCGTACCGAATTCGAACGTCGTCTGGGCCGCCCAAGGGCAAGGTTGGATCGACCAGGGCGGCCGCTTGCGGGGGCTGAAGCCTGGCCGGGCGGAAGTCCAAGCGTGGGTCGGTGGGCGCGTCTTCAGCCTGACCGTCACGGTCGAGTCCAAGTAGGCATTTTGACGGACAGGTAAGGTTCATAGGGCCCTGTGCCTGGCGCGGGCTCCGTAGGAATAGAACTCTTTATGCTGGCCACTTCTTTGGTCGCGACCCTTCTCGGCCTTGCGCCGATGGAAGGCAAGCTCCTTCGCTACCCGGCCGTCCACGGCGACACGGTCGCCTTCGTGTACGCCGGTGACATCTGGACGGCTCCGCTCGACGGCTCCGCCCCGGCCCGCCGCCTGACCACAAGTAACGGCTCCGAAGTGATGCCGCGGTTCTCGCCGGACGGTTCGATGGTCTCGTTCGGCGGACAGTACGACAGTGCCGTGACTTCGGTCTACGTCATGCCGGTCGACGGCGGTTCGCCCCGCAGGCTCACCTATCAGCCCGTGAGCAGCGTGCCGACGGCCTGGACCCGCGACGGCCGTGTCTCCTTCGCCTCCTCGTACGGCGCCCCCTTCACCCAACGGCTCTGGATCGTCGACCCGAAGGGCGGCATGCCCCAACGCACCGACCTGAGCGAGTACACGAACGGCACGTTCAGCCCGGACGGGAAGCAGGTCGTCTATAACCGCGCCAACTCGTACCTTTACAACTGGCGCTACTATCGCGGCGGCACCCAGGGCCGTCTGAGCTTCTGGGACTTCGAGAAGAAGGCGTACTGGGAGGCACCCTCCGACCGGGAGCAGAACTACTGGCCGATGTGGATCGGCAGCAAGGTCTACTTCCTCTCGGACCGGAGCGCGGACAAAAACCTGAACCTGTGGTCCTTCGAGCCGGCTTCGAAGAAGTTCGAGCAGCTCACGAAGTTCGCGGACGGGGACATCAAGAACCCGAGCTCCGACGACAAGACGATCGTCTTCGAGCGGAACGGCGACCTGTTCCGCTACGACATTGCGTCGAAGCGGACGTCCCCCATCAAGGTCTCGCTGGTCTTCGACGAAGGGAGCTCCCGGTCGCGCTTCCGGCGCTTTGGTAACAGCGTCGGGGAATTCTCGATCTCGCCGAGCGCGAAGCGCGTGGCGGTCGAGGCCCGTGGAGAGCTCTTCACGGTCCCCGCGAAGAACGGCCCGACCCGGCAGCTGACGAGCACGCCGGCCTGGCGCGAGAAGAGCCCGAGCTGGGCGCCGGACGGCCAGACGATCGCCTTCCTGAGTGACCAGACCGGCGAGTGGAAGATCTGGACCCGGCCGCAGATGGGTGGCGACGCCACGATGCTGGATCCCGCCGTCGACGCCACGATCACGAGCTTCGACTGGTCTCCGGACGGCAAAAAGCTCACGGTGCAGACCCTGGGTTCCAAGGTCTACATCTACGACCTGGCGTCGAGACAGACCAAGATGATCTTCGAGAACCCGGGTGCCGGCGTCCAGTTCGACTGGTCTCCGGACGGGAACTGGATCGCCTACACGAAGTACGGCCCGAACCTCTTCTCCGCGGTGCACTTGTACAACGTGCAGACCGGGACGAGCACCCAGGTGACCGAGGGCTACTACAACGACAGCGCGGTGTCCTTCGACCTGAACGGGAAGTACCTTTACCTCGTCTCCGCCCGCACTTACGGCGTGAACATAGGCGAGTTTGAGATCGGTCTCCACCAGCAAAACGTCCAACGCGTCTATGCCTTGACCCTCGCAAAAGACGCGACCGACCCGCTCATCGCCGACAGCGACGAGGAGCCGGTGAAGGTCGAAGCGGCCAAGCCGGAGGGCGAACCCAAGAAGGAGGAGCCCAAGCAAGATGGCCCGAAGCCCATCAAGGTAGACCTTGACGGCCTGGCAGACCGTATCATCCCGCTTCCCTGGCCTCCGGCCACCTACCAGTTCCTAGTCGGCGTCGACAACGGCGTGCTGACCATTGCGAACGGCGCCTTAGTTAAGTTCGACATGGGTTCGCGCCAGCCGCAGACGATCGTGCAGGGCGCGACCGGGTTCTCTTTCACGCCGAAGCGCGATAAGATGGCGTACCGGGTGGGCGGGGCCATTTCGATCGCGGACGTCAAGCCGGGCGCCGACCCCAACCAGGGTCGGGTGAGCACGGACGGCGTCGCCTTCGAATGGCAGCCCCGTGACGAGTGGCGCCAGATGTTCTGGGAAGCGTGGCGGCACCAGCGCGACAACTTCTACGACCCGAAGATGCTGGGGCTGAATTGGAAGGCGATCGGCGACAAGTACGCCGCCCTCCTTCCCTACGTCTCGAACCGGTCTGACCTGAGCTACCTGCTCGGGTTGATGGTCGGCGAGCTCGGCACGGGCCACGCCTATGTCCAAGGCGGCGAACTGGGCTTTGACGCCCCGAACGTCCCCGTGGGACTTCTCGGCGCCGACTACGAACCCACCGGCGGCAAGGTCCGCATCGCCAAGATCTATCGCGGCCAGAACTTCGAGGCGTCTCGCCGAGGGCCCCTGGGCGCCCCTGGGGTTGACGTCAGGGACGGCGACTACCTGCTTGCCATCGACGGCCAGCCGGTTGCCGCGAACGAAGACCTGCACAAGCTCTTGATCAACAAGGTCGACGTCCCCGTGACGCTCACCGTGAGCAGCACGCCCAGCGAAAGCGGGGCGAGGAAGGTCACGGTCCGGCCGATCGCCAGCGAGTCCGGGCTTCGCTATATCGACTGGGTGGAGACCAACCGGGCTTACGTCAAGAAGGTCTCGAACGGCCGCATCGGCTATATGCACGTGCCGGACACGAACTTCCAAGGGATCATTGAGTTCATGAAGGGGTACTACTCGAACTCTGGCGCCGAGGCGTTCGTCATCGACGAGCGGTACAACGGCGGCGGGTTCATCCCGACCTTCTTCATCGACTTTCTGATGCGCAGGCCACAGACGGTCTTCGCCCCCCGATACGGGCCCCAGACTCCGCTGCCCTCGCAGACCCTGAACGGGCCCATGGCGATGCTGATCAACCAGTTCGCCGGTTCGGGCGGGGACATGTTGCCCTGGCTCTTCAAGCGGAACAACATGGGCCCGCTGATCGGCGTCCGCACTTGGGGCGGCCTGGTCGGCATCCAGGGCTCGGTGCAGTTGGTCGATGGTGGCGGCGTCACGGCCCCCGCGTTCGGCATCTATGACCTCGATAAGACCCGCTGGATCGCGGAGAACACCGGGGTCGACCCGGACATCCCCGTGGACGCCAGGCCGGATCTCATCGCCCAGGGCAAGGATCCGATCCTGGACCGGGCCCTCGAGTACCTGAACAGCGAGCTCGCCAAGAACCCGCGGCGAGACCCGCAGCGGCCTGACTTCCCCCGCATCGGCGGCGGAGGTTAGCCGCCCCGGCCCCGGAGTGGTTCTGAACTCCGGGGCCTTCTGTCCCGTAATTCTTCGGTGCCCGGCCCCCCGGGTTCTGCCGATGATTCCCACGTGTCGGGAGGGGTGCGCATGCGACGGGACGCCGCGAGTCTTGGCTGGATCCTGGTCGCGAACCGGTTGCTCACGGAAGAGCAATTGCGGCTTGCAGAAGGGGAACAGCATCGCACCCTGCAGCCTCTCGGCGAAATCTTGGTCGAGAAGGGGTGGGTCAGCAAGAAAAGGTGGCTCCAGGCCCTGGCCGCCCACCGTGGGGTTTCGGCCTGGCACCTCGAAGTCGATAAGCCCGACCCCGCCGCGACCCGCTTGCTGGCGGTCGAAGCCTGCCGGGAGCACCGCATCCTGCCCGTCCGTCGTCGCGGAGACTTGCTCCTCCTCGCGATGGTGAACCCTTCGGACATCGAAGCGATCGAGCTTGCCCGGAACCTGACCCGGCTCAGGATCGAACCCGTGCTGGCCGACGAGACCCTCCTTGCGGAGGCGATCGAAGACACGGCGCGTGCCAACCACCGGCACCGCGCGCTCGAAGTGGGCCACCTCGTCATTGAGGCGGTCAACCAGCATTCGGAGCGGGGCAGTCCGGCCCCTGTCCGTGAGAACCTGAGCGAGGCGGACAGCCGTCCTGTCGTGGAACTGGTGAACCAGATCATCTCGACGGCCATCGACCGCCACGCGAGCGACGTCCACATCGAACCGCGCTACGACCGGGTCGAGGTGCGCTTCCGCTTGGACGGCGAGCTTGTGGAGGCCATGGAGGTGCCGGTCGGCATCGGCCCCGCGCTCGCGACCCGCGTGAAGATCATGTCAGAGCTCGACATCGTCGAGTACCGCTTGCCGCAGGACGGTCAGATCACGGTCGAGCACCAGGGCCGGCAGGTGGATTTGCGCGTGAGCGTCCTGCCGACCAAGTACGGGCAACGCATCGTCCTGCGGGTGCTGGACAGGCGGCTCAGCCTTCGACCCTTGGAGGAACTCGGCTTCTCGATCCAAGAGCTCGACCTCTTCAGAAGTTTCTTCCAGCGGCCGCACGGCCTCGTCCTCGTGACCGGGCCAACGGGCAGCGGCAAGACGACGACGCTCTATGCCGCCCTGCAGGAGCTCAACGACGGCCGCCGGAACATCATGACCTGTGAGGACCCGATCGAATACGACCTTGACGGGGTGAACCAGTCCCAGGTGAACGAGAAGGTCGGGCTGACGTTCGCCGCGCAACTCCGCGCCGTCTTGCGCCAAGACCCCGACGTGATCCTGGTCGGCGAGATCCGCGACTCCGAGACCGCCGAGACGGCCCTTCGCGCGGCGATGACCGGGCACTTGGTGCTGAGCACGCTCCACACCAATGACGCGCCCTCCGCCGTGCCCCGCCTCCTGGACATCGGGGTCGACCCGTACTTGCTCGGCACCTGTCTGACCGGGGTCACGGCCCAGCGCCTTGCGCGGCGGCTTTGCCCGAAGTGCGCGGTCGCGGGCGAACCGGACCGCGCTGAATCGGCCGTCCTCGCGGCGCTCGGGGCGCCTGGTTCGAGCCGCGTGCTTCGCCCGGGCGGGTGCGCCTCCTGCTTTGGCACGGGGTATTCGGGCCGCTTCGCGGTCCACGAGCTTCTGCCCATGCCCGAGGCGGTGGCGCGGTTGGTCTCCGGTCGCAGACCGGTGGAAGAGATCGCCGAGACGGCTTCGAACTACGGCTACAACCGGCTCCGCGAGACCCTTGCGCTGCACGTCACCCGAGGGGAGACGTCGTTGGAGGAGGCGCTGAAAATCGCCGGGTCGGGCCAGCCCACCGCGCCGCCACTCGACCTCGCCGCCTGACCCAGCGACCCTGCGGGTCGCACGGAGGGTTGTTGCTTCGGACGGAGGCCAAGAATCCTTGAGAGAGGCGAGTCGGCCTATAAGCCGGATTCTGTCTTTGTGCGGCGATTTCTCTGATGCGGCCTACCCGGGGGCTCTCCGGGCCGGGTCAACGCCCCCCTATTCGGCCTTGCTTCCGGCGGGGTTTGCCTAGCCGCCCCGGTCGCCCAGGACGCTGGTGGGCTCTTACCCCACCGTTTCACCCTTACCCTTGCGGGCGGTCTGCTTTCTGTTGCACTTTCCGTCGGGTCGCCCCGCCCTGGCTTGCGCCAGGCGCCGTGCCCTGTGAAGTCCGGACTTTCCTCCCTTCGGCGAGCCGAAGAGCCGCCGCCCGGCCGACTCAAGGGCAATTATGGCGTGAATGGCCGTGGCCCCAGAGGCAGAGTCCACCAAGCGGCCTGGCCCGGAGGGTCTGAGCCTGTCGGCCGGGTCTTGCCGAACGTTTGTCTACGGGACGCGTCATAATGTCCGGAGCCGGGTGGAGACTCTCTGCTCGGCTATTTGTATGCCTGAACCTCAGAACATGGGCGGATTTGCCGCCCTCGGCCTCGCGCCTGGGCTTCTCACGAAGCTCTCGCGGCAAGGCATCACCACCCCGACCCCGATCCAAGCCGCGGCGATCCCGCTGGTGCTGGAGGGACGGGACGTTGTCGGACTCGCCCAGACGGGCACCGGCAAAACTTTCGCTTTCGGCCTCCCCCTCGCGATGCGGTCTCAG
The DNA here is from genome assembly GCA_019454125.1 of Fimbriimonadaceae bacterium. Classification (NCBI taxonomy): domain Bacteria; kingdom Bacillati; phylum Armatimonadota; class Fimbriimonadia; order Fimbriimonadales; family Fimbriimonadaceae; species Fimbriimonadaceae bacterium. Next base: position 199,305 of record CP075365.1, on the reverse strand, counting down.
AAGGGCTGCTTCGCGCTCGTGCTCGCTCCCACCCGGGAGCTGGCCGAACAGATCGAGGCCAACCTTCGCAAGCTCGACATCCGCACGGCCGTGCTCGTCGGCGGGGCGTCGATGAACCGCCAGGTCTCTGCCTTGCGGGGACGGCCCGAGATCGTCGTCGCCACCCCGGGCCGACTGCTCGACCACGTCGAACAGCGCACGATCGACCTGCGCCGTGTCCATGCCGTCGTGCTTGACGAGGCCGACCGAATGCTCGACATGGGCTTCGCGCCGACGATCAAGCGGATCCTGGGCATGACGCCTCGCGAGCGCCAGACGATGCTCTTCTCGGCGACCATGCCGAGGGCCATCGCCGAATTGGCCGCGGAGTTCCTTATCAATCCCGCCCGGGTCGAGGTCGCCCCTGCCGGAACGGCTGCCGAACTGGTCTCCCAGAAGCTACTGATGGTGCTTCACCCGGAGAAGCAGGCGGCGCTCGGAAAAATCCTGGACGACCACACCGGGACCGTCCTCGTCTTCGCCCGGACTCGCCACGGCGCGCGCAAGCTCGCCAAGGTCGTGCGCGGCTTTGGGCACAGCGCCGCCGAGATCCATTCCGACCGCACCCCGCCCCAACGACGGGCCGCGCTCGAAGGGTTCAAGTCGGGTGAGCACCGTATCTTGGTGGCCACCGACATTGCCGCCCGAGGCATCGACGTGCACGAGATCGGCCTCGTCGTGAATTACGACCTCCCCGACAACCCCGAGGACTACATCCACCGGATCGGCCGCACGGGCCGCGCCGGCGCAACGGGCAAGGCCATCACGCTCGCCACGCCCGAACAGAAGGGTGGGGTCAGGGACATCGAGCGCCTGCTCGGCAAGGCTTTCGACGCGGACCATTCGGCCCCGCGCGACCCGGGCCACAAGGGCGCCGCGCCCTTCGCTCAGCGTAGCCGCAGGCCCCAACACGCCTCCGGCGTCCACGCCCACCGTCCGCGCAAGCGCGCGACCGTGCGCTAACGATCCTTCTCCCAGTGCGGACAGCCGCACAGGGAAGGAACCGCAGGGTTCTAAGGCCGGCTCTCGCCGACCTCAGAACCCTGCCCACAAGCCTAGACTTCCGCGGTCCCTTGGCGGGTTACGGATTGTCGCCTACAGGCAAGACGTTGATCCAACCAGGGCCGGTCATCTCGCCCGCTCTCACGGCCGTAAAGGTCTTCGGGATGCGCACCGTGCCAGCCACCACCATGTTGGTGAACTCGGTTAGCTTGAGGGTTCCGTTGGGGCTGTAGGTCATGATCCGGTTCCCACCGGTCTGGACGAAGACCGTGTTCTGTGGCCCTGCCATCAGCCTTTGGATACCGCCCGTCACCTTGGCCTTGACGGGAATGCCGATGCGCTTGTTGCCCTGGCGGACGTAGACCGTCCATCCCTGCTGTCCAGGCTCCGAGACCATATAGTTGCCGCTTTGCGAATCGATGGCAAAGAGGCCTTCGCCTGTCGCGACCCGGACGTCCGGCTTGGCCGGGGCGATGCGGAGCAACGGCTCGCGGCGAAGCGTGGTGAAGTCGGCGTCGAAGGTGCTTATGCCCTCGAGGTCGCTATCGAGGGCGACCACGCCGCCTGTCTGGTCGTCGACCTCGATCGCGGCGGCCTTGCCCGGCAAGTTGATCGAGGTCGTTCGGTCGCCGTTTCGCCGCACTCGGGTCACCGAGTCGAAAAACGCGCCCGCGCGCAGGACATAGACGTCCTGGTCCGGACCACCGACTGCCACCTGCCTCGCGGCTGCGCTTGTCAGCACCGTCGTCGCGGCTTGGGTCGCTATGTCGATCATCTTCACCTGCCCCGCCGAGTTCAGCATGCAGATTCCAAACTCGCTCGGGTCGAAGCACCAATCCTGGATGGTGTCCGTCGTGGTCACGGTGTAGGTTGAGGGGAACTGGCCCTGCGTGGGGTCTTGCGGCATGTACTGGAAGCGGATGTTGATGTTCGTCCCGTCCAGGTTCGGGGCGGGCCAGCCCGCGTAGACCGGCATAAAGGCGCTCATGCTGTCGACCATCGCCCGGTTGTTCCCGTTGTCCCCTGTCCAGAACGTATAGCGAGCGTGGGTGATAGGTCCGTGATCGTTCGTGTTCAAGGTGAAGTTCTGCGTGTCCTTCTGCTGGAATATGAAGGGACTCTGCTTGGTGTTGTCGCCATCGTCCTGTGCCGGGTCGGTGACCAAGAAGTAACGTTGCGAACCTTGGATCCCAAAGCCACCAATGGTCACGCTGTGCCCGCCTGTGCGGAACCACGTGCCGTTCACGTTCGCATAGCGGCCATAGGCTATCCGGACGAGTGCTCCGGCCCGGAACTGGTTCATGATCGAGTTATAGCCCCAGGTGCTGGACGGCCCCCACGCGCCCATGATCACCAGCTTGCTTGTGTGAGCATCGATCCAGGCGAACTCGGCGGGCCAGGCCTTTTTAGTCCCGTCCTGCGGGTGCGTCCCCATCAGGAAGCCCACGAGGAAGATGAGGGCTGTCATTTCGCCATGGCTGCTCGGGCTATACCCGGCCAGCATGTTCGGCATGCCGTACTTCTGAAAGTAAGCGCAGCAGTTGACGAAACTGGTCGGCACGCAGTACATGTTCCCGTTATTGGGCAGGCCTGACCGCCTCTGGTCAAGGTCAAACATGTCCGCGCGGAAGCGGAATTCGTCCGCATATGCAGGACTGAAGATGCAAGCGGCGAAGCCAAGCATCGCGAGACGGGTCGCGAAAGGTCTCATCTAAGAAGACCATACCCCTGGATCTATCTGTAAAGCGAACACTTTGGCAGTTGCCGGTGAAGCTAACAGGTGTACTCCCCTCCGGGTGAGAGGCGACAGACCGTTAAGGAATGCACAAGGAGTTACACGCAACGGCCGTAGCCGAAGGCTATTCCAGGGCGGCGTTTGCCGACCTGGAACCTGAGTCCGGCAATCCTCCGTCGCTGCCGCGCGGCGTCCCACCCAGGGATCGGTCCATTGCTACCGAATGGGCCGATCCCTGCGCGGGCAGTGAGGTTATGTTACGGATGGGTTACGGGTAGAGGACGACGAGCCGCAACTGGTCCGTCGCCGTGCTGAACGACTTCCGCGCCAGCGGGCCTGTCGGTCTCCAACTCAGCCGCACCAGCGCCTTCCTCGTCGCCGGGTCGACGAACCGCGAGACGTTGCTGGAGAGCAACACCTCGTAGGGCTGGTCGATGCCCAGGCTCGGGCGCGTGTCGAGGTCGACCCAGGCGTTCGCGACCACGTCGAACGCGGACAAGGTCAAACCCACACTGGAGGTCGGAACTGCGTCGGACGTGGACTCGATCCTGAAGAACAGTTTGTCCACTGTGGCTTGCGCGAGCGCGAACTCGCACTCCACCTGGATCCACGGCGACGCCGGGTTTGGCCGGATGAAGTCGCGCAGGACGAAGTCGTCCTGGTCCGATTTCTCGAGGCTGCCCAGGTTCCCGCCCAGCAACTGGCCGATCAAGACGCGCGCGGAGGACGGGGCCAGGGCCGCCGCGTTTCCGACGGCCACGTGCAGACGAGTGGTGCCGCGCTCGTTATCGCTGTCGATCGTGGTCAGGTCGACCGGCCAGATCCCGCGGGAGTTGAACTGCTCGTACGCAGTCGCGCCGTAATAGAGCGTGTTGCCGGGGAAGAGCCACTCGACGTTGCCGATCAGGCCGTCTGGGTCGAACGAGCGGTCGCTGTAGAATGTCCCGTTCATCCCAACTGGCCCCGCCTCGGGAACGGCCCGGCCGATCGCTACCGGCCTTTGGTTCGGCAGGCGAGGCCAAACGCGCACGGTCGTGGTGGTCTGGCCGCCCCCGTCGTCGGTCACGGTGAGCTTGGCTGCGAACGGTCCGCCCTGCGTGTAGACGTGGACCGGGTTGGCTTGGGCGGAGAAGGCGCTGCCGTCGCCGAAGTCCCAGCTGTATCCGGTAAGGGTGCCGTCGGTGTCGAAGCTTCCTGCCGAGTTGAAGGTCACGGTCAGAGGCGTCACGCCTGCGTTCGGGGTCGCTTCGGCATAGGCCACTGGCGGTTCGTTATCTGCGGTGACGGTTTGCTTGACCGACACTCGGTAGGACGACCGGACCGAATCCAACTCCATAGTGGAGGCCAGGAGAAGGTTCTGGCCCGTCAGGGCCGCGATGTTCGGGTCGGTGTCCCCCACCCGGTTGGCCGAGATCAGGAAGCCGACCGGGTCGACCACGGTGCCGTTCTCGCGGATCCGCATGCCGAAAAGGTCGCTACGGGCGTCGAGCTGCTCAAGCGACTGGACGGCCCCTGCGTTGCGCTGGTCTTGGAAGACCACCGTGAAGTAGCGTCCGTCCCAAGCGGCGCGGGGGCGGTACTGATCCTCGGTCCAGGGCGTCAGGTTGATCTGTGGCCCCACCACGCCGGACGGCAAGATGCGGTGGCACTTGAGGTCGGTCTCGACCCCGGATGTGAGCTCGGCCGATTGGAAGAGGAACGCGACGTCCTCGCTGGCGGCGACCGCCACCTCAAAAATGCCGTTGCCCCCTGCGGTCGAGAACGTGTTGCCCACTTTGGTCGAAAAGGCGACCGTGCCGTTCGAGCGGACGAACACGGCCGCGGTGTCCGCGTTCGAGTTGTTGTGCGTCCAGTTGCTGCTGTAGCCCACCAGCCACTCGCTGCCGAAGCGGCACACCGCAGGCGCGGACCGCAAGTACCCGCCGCCGAGTTGGATGGCGCTGGGGTCGAGCACCTGCCCCGAGCCGTTGACGCGCCATCCCAGGGCGGTGATGATTTGGGGAGTCGAGCCGTACTTGCGGCCCGTCACGAGGAAGATCCCGCCAAGCGCGGCGACGTCAGCCGGGCCGAACGCCTGCAAGCCGACCAGGAAGGGTTGCGGATCGAGCTTCGTGCCGGTCTGGTCTATGCGCTGCGCCACGATCCCGTTGCTCGCGCCCCAGGCGACCAGGTAGCACGTGCCGTTCCAGGCGACGTTCGGCGAGCCGAGCCCGTTGAGCGACGGACCCGTTGCGAGGGACACCGGTTCGGCCGTCGTCGCCTGTCCGTTCGGGTCCAGTGGTTGGGCCAGCACGCGGGTGCCGCGGCCGGTGGAGCTCAGGTAAACGACCATGGAACCGTTCGCGCCGATTGCGGCGTCAGGGCGGTGTTGCAAAGTCGTCGCGAAGCTCGCTTTCTCAGTCGGGGTCTTGGCACCGTCTGTCCGGATGACGGCGGTCGCGACGTCGTTGTTACCGTCGACGTAGGGCACCCATGCGATCTGGATGTCGCCTTGGCCGGTGCCGCCGATGGGGCCAGTCTGCGCTTCGGCGACCAAGCGGCCGCCCGGATCGAGCAAGACGCCGTTCGGCGAGACCCGAGCTGTCCGCACTCCCGGCAAGGTTCCCCAAGTCACGCGCCAGTTGAAGCCGTCCCACGTCGCGGCGGGCTTCGTGTTCCCGATCGGGTCGTTCCCCGCCGAGATGTCAATGCCTTCACCGTCTAGCTTGGTGCCGTCCGGCAGGACGCGCCGCCCGAAGTAGCCGGTCGAGAAGTTCGGGCGCGTGCCGTTCCAGGTCGCGAAGAACTGGCCGCCGTTTGACGTCAACGCTAAGACGCCCTCCGGCTGGAGCTGTCGCGGGGTCGGGGTGAGCGGCTTTAAGTCGGCATCGAGCAGCACGTAGCCCGCCCCAAGGTTGACGTCCGACCACATCACCATGTTCACCCCGTCGGCAAACGCCACCTGGGGATTGAAGTAGATATAGTACGACTCCGGAACGACGATCCGGTTCTGGGGGTCGAGGATCTTGCCGTCCGGCCCGATCCGCATCGCGACGATGCCGTTCGAGGTGCCCGATCCGTTGTTGACGACGAGCCAGTTCAAGCCGTTGGAGGTCATAGACCAACCGCCGCCCCCTCGTCTCATGCCCGTCAGCTTGATGGGATCCTTGTCCAAGACGTTGCCGGAGGGCGCGACGCGCACGGCCGCGAGGCCGGTGTCGTAGTAATATCCCGTCCCGCCGAGAACGACTGAGTCGAACGCCACCAGCCAGTTCTCCCCGTTCCAGACGGCTTGCGGGCGGTCTTGCGTGCCTGGCGCGGTGCAGATCGGGATGGGGGACGAATCGAGGATATGCCCATCGGCGTCGACCCGGACCCCGTAAATATCGCGGGAGGACTCGTATTCGTAGCTCCCGTACGGGTTGCTGCGCGTGTCAGACCAGACCAGCAACCGGATCCCGGTGCCGGTGGAGATGTGGGGGTTCGCTTGGTCGCCCGCCGCATACTCGTTCAGCAGGTCGCCGGGCAAAGGAGAAAGAGGGGACTGGGCGACTGCGATCGCCGCGAAAGCCGTTAACAGTGTGGCCATCTGGGCCACGCGCGTATAGGTCATTTTATCTCCTGGTCGCGACCGGTCGGGCCAAGGTTTCGCCAGTCAAGTCGCGCTCCGATCAGCGGGCCCCTTGCCGCCAGCCCACCTCAAAGAGTGCTCGAACTGAGCAAGGCGGCGGATAAGCATGCTGATATAAAGGATTGTACTTCTTAGGCGTCTTGATTCAGTCGTTTCTGCATGAACAAAATGTCCTAAGAACTGTGGACGTTTATTTCAATTCCGATGCCGATAGCCGGGTATGTTTCTGAGCAGTAACGAGTCCGCGGGGCCTGTAAAGACCGACTTCTTATGGGTTGCTACGGGACGCTCCTTCCTGCACCTGAGGGCCAGCCTTCCTCGAACCGCATATAGAGCACGGGCAGGACGATCAAGGTCAGGAAGGTGGCGGAGAGGATGCCGCCGATGACAACGGTCGCCAGCGGACGTTGGACCTCTGCCCCGATGCCTGTGCTCAACGCCATCGGCACAAACCCCAGGGCCGCCACGAGGGCCGTCATCAGGACGGGCCGCAGCCGCTCCTCTGCCCCCCGCCGCACCGCTTCGGCAAGCGACAGTCCTTCGCCCCGCAGGGCGTTGATCGCGGAGACCATCACCACCCCGTTCAACACGGCCACGCCCGAGAGCGCGACGAATCCGACCCCCGCGGTGATGCTGAACGGCATCCCTCTCAAGGCGAGGGCGGCCACGCCCCCCGTGACGGCCAAGGGGACGCTCGAGAAGACCAGCAATGCTTGGCGAAGGGAGCCGAACGTACTGAAGAGCAGCACGAAGATCAGGCCCAAAGCGAGCGGCACGACCACGGCCAGCCGCTGCGACGCCCGTTGAAGGTTCTCGAACTGCCCGCCCCAGATCACGTAGTAGCCCTCGCCAAGCGTCAACTCCTTCGCCAGTTTCCGCTGCGCCTCGGCCACAAAGGATCCTAGGTCGCGGCCGCGTACGTTCAACTGGACCACGACCCGCCGCTTGGCATTCTCCCTCGAGATCTGGGCCGGCGCCTCGACCTCGCCGATCGTCGCCAGGCTCGCGAGGGGCACCGTCGCCCCCGTTGGCGTCGCGATCCTCAAATCCCGGATCGCGTCCATGTCGTCCCTCACTTCGTCCGGCAGAGTGACGGTCAGTGCGAACCTTCGTTCACCTTCCAAGACCTGTCCCACCGGCTCGCCCCCCATTGCAACCGAGATGAGGTGCTGGACGTCCCCGACGTTCACTCCCAGTCGCGCCATCGCTTCCCGATCCAAGTCGATTTGGAACACGGGCACCGCGTCCACTTGCTCGACTTCAACGTCCGCCGCACCAGGAGTCTCGCGCATGAGTTGCGCGATCCGGTCTGCCTGTCGTTTGAGTTCGGCGAGGTCATCCCCGAACACCTTGATCCCAACGTCGGCCTTGACCCCGGACACGATCTCAGAGAAGCGAAGCTCGATCGGTTGGGTGAAGCTGTAGCCTTGCCCCGGCACTTGCTCGGCCTTCTCTTGCAGCTCGGCCAGGAGCCGCTCCTTCGTCATTCCCGGGCGCCACTCTTTGCGCGGCTTGAGCATGACAAAGCTGTCTGTGATGCTGATCGGCATGGGGTCGGTGGCGATCTCTGGAGTCCCCGTCCTGGAAAACACAGTCTCGACTTCGGGGACTTCCCGCACCTTGCGCTCGTATTTCGTCACGAGGTCCAGCGTTTGCTCCAGACCGACGGACCGCAACCGGACCGGCTGGATGACCAAGGCTCCCTCGTCCAGCTGGGGGATGAACTCCGAGCCCAAGCGAGTGAAGAACCCCGCAGCCAAGGCAAGCAAGGCCAGGGCCACCCCGATGACAAGTCCCTGCCGCTTCAAAGCGAAACCCAGCGTGGGCTGATAGAGCCGCGAAGCAAACCGCAAGACGGGGCTGTGCCGCTCCTGGGTGTCACGGCTCAGGAAGAGTGAGCATAGAGTCGGGACGAGGGTGAGCGACAACACCAAGGCCCCGACCAAGGCGAGGATGAAAACTAGGGCCATGGGACGGAACATCTTCCCCTCTGTGCCCTCCAGCGCCAGGATCGGGACAAAGGTGGCGATGATGATCATCTCGCCGAACTGCGTCACCTTGCGCACTTCCGAAGTCGCCCTTTGGACGATCTCAAGGTGCTCGCTGTGGGTCAGGGCCCGGCCCAGACGTTCACGCGCTTGCCCCAGCCGGCGCACGCAGTTCTCCACCATGATCACCGCCCCGTCCACGATGATCCCGAAGTCGATCGCGCCCAGGCTCATCAAGTTGCCGCTAATCCCGAACCGCTCCATCCCCAGGATCGCGAACAGCATTGCCAGCGGGATGGCCACGGCCGCGATCACCGCCCCGCGAAAGTTGCCGAGCAGCAAGACCAAGACCAGGATCACGAGCGTCGCCCCCAGGGTGAGGCTCTCCTGCACCGTATGAAGCACCTGGTCGACGAACTCGGCCCGGTTGTAGGTCGTGGTGAGGCTCACGTCTGCGGGCAGCTGCCGCCGGACCTGTTCGAGGCGCTCGTCCACGGCCGTGGCCACCGTCCGCCCGTTGGCCCCCTTTAGCATCATCACGGTCACGACCAGGCTCTCCTTGCCGTCCTTGGTCGAGACCCCCGTGAGCACGGGCCGCCCAAGCCGCACCGTCGCCACGTCGCGTATCAGCACCGGAACCCCGTCTTCGGCTCTCACGACAATCTGCTCTAGGTCCGCAATCGATCGGGCCAGGCCGACAGAGCGCACGAGGATCCGCTCACCGTTCCTTTCGATGACCCCGCCCCCCGCGTTCTCGTTGTTCTCCCGCAGGGCGGCGACGACCTCCGCCACCGAGACGCCGTAGGCCAGCATCCCGGTCGGCGAGACCACGACTTGGTACTGCTTCACGGTGCCGTCGGCCACGTTCACTTCGGCCACGCCAGGCACTGTGCGCAGTTGCGGCGCCACCACCCAGTCCTGCAACTCCCGCAGGTCCATGGGCGACCGCTGCTCGCTCTCCAGCGCGTACATGTAGATGTCGCCGAGCCCGGTCGAAACCGGCCCCATCTCCGGCTGGCTGACTCCTTCCGGCACCTTGTCTCGCACGCTCGCAAGCCTCTCTCCCACCAGCTGCCGGGCAAAGTAGAGGTCCACGTCGTCGCGAAACGTGACGTTCACCTGCGAAAGCCCGAACTGGCTCAAGCTCCGCACCTGGACAACGCCCGGCACGCCCCCCATCGCCGTCTCGATCGGCAACGTCACGAGCTTCTCGACCTCTTCCGGCCCAAGTCCGCCCGTCTCGGTGTTGACGGTCACGAGGTTCGTCGTGATGTCCGGCACGGCGTCCAGCGTCACCCGGGGCCACGCCCAGATCCCCAGGGCCACCAGCAACAACGAGCCGACCACCACCACAAGCCGCTGGCGCAGGCTGAACGCCAAGACGCGTTCCAGCATCAGTGCTCGTGTCCCCGCAGCTCGTCGCTGTTCTGCTGGCTCTTCAGGATGAACGCTCCGTCCGTCACCACCAGCTCGCCAGGCTTCACGCCGCTTTCCACTGCGCGATAGCCGCCGGTCCCGCCGACTGTGCGGACCTTGCGCCGCACAAAGCCCCCGCCCTCCTTCACAAAGACAGACTGCTCGCCGCCCTCCTCTACAAGCGCTTTCGTCGGCACAGAGGGCAGGGATCGCGGGGCCCCGTTTGAGAGGCTGACCTGCACAAACATGTGCGGCTTCAAGACCCCGCCGGTGTCCTCCAGAAGGCAAGGCACCGCCAGCGTCCGCGTCTTGGCGTCGAGGCTGGGCGGCACGCTTTGCACGGTGCCCTCAAAGACCCTGCCCGAGAGGGCCTGGGCGGTCACCTGCACTTTTGCCCCCCGCTGCACCAGCCCGACACTCCGTTCCGGGACGAGCGCCGTTGCATAGACCGCGGAGAGGTCCGTGATCTCGAAGAGCGCCTGCGTCCTGTCGACCGCCTGTCCGCGAGTCACGGCCACTTCCGCCACCGTGCCGGAGATCGGGGCCAGGAGCGGTGTCCGGCCGCCGCTTGCCTTGGCTCCACCTGTGTAGGTCTGGTAGGCCGCGCGGGCGTTGCCAACCCCCTTCTCCGCCGAGGCCACAAAGCCTCGGGCGAATCGCACAGCCAGTTCGGCTTGTTCCATGCCTAGTCGCGCCGTCCTCACGTCGCTCTCGGCCGCTTGCACCTCGCGTGCGTTGAGCAGCCCTCGCTGGGCGATGCCGCGTTCTCGTTCAAAGGCCGCCTTCGCCAGGTCGAACCGCGCTTGGGCCAGAGCCACCCGCCCGGTGTCTTGCTCAAGCTCCAGTCTCGCGGCGTCCAGGTCGTTCCGCGAAACAAGCCCGTCCCGAAACAGCCGTTCTAGCCGCAGGAGCAATTCACGGTGCGAAGCCTGCTCGTTCCGGGCTGCGAGAAGGGCCGCCTGCGCTTCGTTCCACTCGCCTTGGGCCGCTTGGAGCGGCGCCTGGCTGAAGGCGCCCGCCTCTGCCAGTTGCCGTTGCCGGGCCAAAGTCTGATTGGCGGCCTCTACACGCGACCGGGCCAGGGCGAGGTTCCCCTCCGCCTCACGCAGCCTCGCCTGGGCTTCGTCCCGGACGCGGGCCGCGTCTGTCGTCCTCGACCATGCCTCGGCCAGTTCGGTGGACTCCACCATGCCCAGCACCTGGCCCTGCCGAACCCGGTCGCCTGGCTTGACGTCCAGGCGCACGAGCCGTCCCGCGACTGGCGGCGTCACCACTGCCCGGCCCGCCGGTGTCGGCGAGACTGTGCCCGGGACAATGAAGCTGCCCTCGAACACCCGCTCCCGCACCTCTTCCGTTCGGATGCCGGCGCCCTCAAGTTGTTCGGCGGTCAGGGCTACCGTCCCGTCTTCGTGGGCGGCGTGTTCCTCTCGAGGCTCGTTGCCCTGGCTCGTGCCACACCCCAGCGCCAGGGGGAGCACGACCAGGCCCAGTGCCCAAGCCCCTTTCACCGCAGGGCCTCCAGCACGACACCCGTCGTCCGTAACCGGGCCGCCTCCGCAAGCTCCAGCCGCAGTCGGGCCTCGATCGCCGCTTGCTCGAGTTCCCTCAGAGAACGGGTCGCCTCCAGAACGTCGGTCAACGTCCCGATCCCGTTGTCGAGCCCGCGCTGGATCGTCTCGACCAGCGCCCGGTTCTGGTCGATCAGCCCGGCCAGGGCTTCCACTTGCCCCCGCGCCGTCGTGGCTTCGAGCTCGACTGCGGCGTGTTCCGCCTCCGCCCGCCGGAGGTTCACGTCGTACTCGGACTTCAGCGCTGCCCTCTCCGCTTTGGCCGAATCTTCCTGGGCGCGGCTGCGACCGTCGTCCCAGAGCGTCCAGGTCGCCTGGAGCCGTCCCCCGACCTCGCCCCGGCCGTCGCTCCAAGGAGAGCGGAACGCAAGGGCACTCACCTCCGGCAGTCGAGAAAGCTGGGCGGCGCGCCGCTCGGCCCCTGCAACTTGGATTCGAGCCTGGACCTTCTCGAGGTCGGGCCGCTGAGCCAGGTCCGCGTCGCGCGTCGAGGGAAGCTCGATCGTCCCCTCCACCGCTTCCACTTGGGCCGCCCCGATCGCTGCCGCCAAGCGCCGCAGGGCCGCCTCGTATTCCGACGTCCTGGCCCGCGCCTCCTGGTGCGCCCGGCCATGCTCGATACGTGCCCTTGTGGCTTGCACTTGGGGGAGGTCGCCTCCTTCGACCCGTCGCTCCGTCGCGGCGAGGATCTGCTCGGCAAGGGCTTCCAGCGAGCGGGCCGCCGTGGCCAAGTCCCGCGCCGCCTTGGCCCTTGCGAAGAGCTCGACCACTTCGGCCTGCAGGTTCAGAAGGGCATGCCGGTAGTCCGCTTCCGCCTCTTTGACCCTGGCCTGGCCCAGACGTTTCTGCCCGGCAGCCCTACCGAAGACGTCGATCGGCTGTTCGAGGAAGAGGTCTTCGTCCGTCGGGCCAAGGTCGCTAGGGCTCGAGAGACCAAGGCCGACCCTGGTCGCTGGATACGCGCCAAGCGAGCGGGCCGTGGCCCGTGCCCTCTCGATCGCAAGCTCGGCGGCCTGAAGGGCCGTCTGGTTCGAGCGGGCGGCGCGCAGGGCGTCGTCCAACGTCAACGATTGCGCCCCGGCAAGGGCCGGAGCCAGGAGCAGCCATGCGGCCGCGAGGCGTTGTGAATTCATGTCAGCTTCAGGGCTTAGGTCTGGGCAACCGGCGTTGCGCCGGCTGCAGGTCGGTTAAGCGGTCTGAAGCGTTGCGGGAGGGGCGCGGGATGCGGTCGGGCTTGGTGGGCCGGTAGGCGGATGGCCGACCAGGGCCGCCCCGATTTGTGAAGCGGCCACCGGAGAGGTCTCTACAAAGAGTTCGCCCGGCGGCAGAAGGACTTCATCGAGGCTGAGCGGCTCCGATTTAAGCGCCTTTTGGCCGGAGTGCCCCTCACCGTGGCAAGTTTTAAGCTCGCAGCAATCGTGGCAGTCGTTGTGGTCCGCCGCAGGACGGAGAGGGCCCGCGCCGCCTTCGCCACAGGCCAACTGCTCGCAAGCCTGGCACAGACCGCCGTCCGGCAAATAGAAGGCGGAGGCGCACAAGTGGGCCTGGGCGACGACGAGCAAGACGAGCGCGCCTAACCAAAACCCTAACCGTTGTTTGCCCGCGGCCACGAACCCTGGCATTATGCCCGATGGAGCTTGGCCGCCCCCGCCCTCGCAGAATTCAACGTTCAGTGGCGTCTAAAACTTAATGGTAAGGTTTGCCAAGCTCGGTTTAGAGAGCTTTGGTGCAACCATGAAAACTCATCTCTTGGTCAGCTTCTTCTCGGCGACGGTCTCCGGCGCAGTGGCCGGCGGTGCGATCGCCGCTGGCTTCGTCAACCTGCAGGACTCGACGCCCGGCACGCCCCAGACCGGCCACATCAACGTCACGGGAAACATCCTCGGCCGTAGGGTGGGCCTCGGGACGGACCCCAGCCTCGCCCGGGTCCAAGTCAACGAAGGCGGCACGCTGCAGGGGGTGCGGGCGGAGACCGCAAGCGGTGTGAGCGTCTATGGAAAGAACACTGCCGCCAGTGGTTTGGGCGCCGGCGGTTACTTCACGACGAACTCCGTCGGCGGGCGCGCGCTCGTCGCCGACGCCATGAGCGCCACGGGGTCCACGGTCGGGGGCCTCTTCTACAACCGTTCCAACAATGGTGTGGCGATCTGGGGGATCCAGCGCAAGCAAGACGGCGCGGGCACGGGCGTGTTTGGCGAGGCCTATAGCGCGAACGGAATCGCGGTTGCAGGCCGGAACAACATCAGCGGCAACTCCTTCACTGCGGCGACCGGCACCGACTCTCTCCGCACGGGCGGGGCCCTGCCGAAACATGGCTACGCCGGCGGCGACGCTGCCATGGTGCCAGTCGCCTATGGACAAGTCGATTTTTCAGGCGGGGTTTCCAGCGGCACCCAGAACTGGACGTCCACGTACAACTCGGGGTTGGACCGGTACGAAATCACGATAACGGGAGAGTCGTTCTTCTTCAGCGAATACGCGACGGTCGTGACCCGGCTCAGCCAAGGCTTCGCTCGTACAGGCAGTGTTGGCGGGAAGTTCTTGGTCGTCACGGCGAACACTTCGGCGGTCGCAGACCAAACGGCCTTCAGCTTCGTGGTCTATAAGCGGGTGCCAAACCCCCAGGGGTCGCAACCGTTCGCCCCTCCCCGCCACAGCTTCCGGGAGGATGCCGAGTGGGCTGCGAAACGCCCGAGGGAGGCGGAATCCTATAGGGCGGCGCGCGCGCAGTACGAGGCCGCTTCGACCCCCGTCCCGACGCTGCCTTCCGCGTTTGACTGACACTCCCTCCCCTCCCTCGTGTGGACCGGGTCGGCTCGTGCCCGGCCCCATGAGGGAGGGGTTGGGGAGGGAGATCGGCGACACTTAACCGGGGACTTCCACCACGCCGAGCACCATCGGCCCGGCCGCCTGGCCCGTGCTTGAGCGCAGGTAGCGGGCCGCGCACGCCACATAGCGGCCGGCGTAGGGGTTGTCTTCTAGCGGCACGTCCACCGACAGCGAGCCCGGCACGAACCGCACGAACGCCTGGTGCCGGTACGCCCTCGGGTTCGGCAACGAGATCGAGGACCGCACCCGTGCGAGCATGAGCTCGGTCACGACGTCCAGCCCGTTCGGCGCGTCCGCCGTGAACCGCACCGCCCCCGGCACCGACTCGACCGAGAGGCTGGGCGCGTCGCCGCTAAAGGGGCTGGCGGGAGGGGTGACCGGGATCGTCGCGCCTGGGTCGATCCGCAGCACCTGGTACGCGAGCCCGGTGAAAAGGTTGTACGCCCGCGGGGTCGTGGCTTGCCCCTCGCGGCGGTTGCGCCGCGCCTCCTCCTCGGCATAGTCCAGCCAAGCCCGCTGCTGCGGGGCGCTGAGCGCGCGGAACGCCCGCGCCGCCCGCCGCATCAGCCCGCGCACGTGTCGCTGCGCCTCGGTGTCCGGGTCGTCGACGACCGGCCGCCCACGCAGATAGACGCTCCCGTCCGGCATCTGCACGAACACCGCACTCCCCGTCGCCCCACTGAGGCCGGGGAGGAAACAAGCCGTCTTGAGCTTGGCCATACGAGGGAATCGTCGGCATAACCCGGTCGATTCCCCACCCGAAACCCCAAGCCTGATCCTCCAAACCCCACCCCTCCCCCGCTGGCCAGCGGTGCAAATGCGGTGCAGCAAGGGGGAAACAACGGTGCAACAAAGGGCCGACCATCGTGCGCAGCCCGCGACTCCCTTGGAAGGGAGAGGGAGAGTCCGGAGCCCACTCCCCCTCCCCAAGCTTGGGGAGGGGCCAGGGGAGGGGAAGGCGGATTTTGGGCCGTCAGTTTCTTCGCGGATGGGGTACCCCCTCTCCCTCGGAAGGGCGAGTGGGAGCCCGGAACCCCCTCCCCCTCCCCACGCTTGGGGAGGGGCCAGGGGAGGGGAAGGCGGATCCTAGGCTGTCCGCTCCTTCGCGGATGGGGCACCCCCTCTCCCTCGGAAGGGCGCGTGGGAGTCCGGAGCCCACTCCCCCTCCCCAAGCTTGGGGAGGGGCCAGGGGAGGGGAAGCCGGATCCTAGGCTGTCCGCTCCTTCGCGGATTGGGTACCCCCTCTCCCTCGGAAGGGCGAGTGGGAGTCCGGAGCCCACTCCCCCTCCCCAAGCTTGGGGAGGGGCCAGGGGAGGGGAAGGCGGATTTTAGGCCGTCAGTTTCTTCGCGGGCGCGGTCAGGCGATTCCAGCTAGGTCGTGGCCGGTAAAGGTGCTTGGCCGCGCGCATCTGGGCCGCGATTCCCTCACCCCCCTGGCCCCCTCTCCCTCGGAAGGGAGATGGGGAGGTTGGGTTGACGGGGGTTTTGGGCGCGCTCAGGGGCGGGAGGGGGTGGTGAGGCGGGCTTTGGCCTCAGCCAGAGCCTGCAGCCTGGCCTTCCACTGATTCTCGCGGCTGCCCCTGGGGAGGGCGGGGTTGTCGTCCCAGTTTTCATAGACCTTCTCGTCCTCGTACCCGCGACGGACGGCCTTCACCTCCCAGTCGAACTCGACCGAGGACGTGCCTTTGCGCATCTCGCGGACTATGACGGCGTCACCGTCGCGCTGGTAGTAGAGGCCCTCGCAGTCGCCGCGGGGCGTGAGGTGGACGGTCATCGTGCCGAGGTTGGCGAGCTTGAGGAAGTGGTCGGGGAGGCTGACGCGGGCGGCGCCGGAGGCGAGCTGGCCTGTTCCGCGCGTGTACATTGCAGCCTCGGGGCCCTCGATGCAGGCGTAGACGATATCCTTCCTGGGGTCGGTGGGATCGGGGACGCGGAAGTTCTTGAGTTCGGCCTGGATTCGGCCCTGTCGGTTGGAGTCGACGTAGATCGAGGCGCGCGGCAAAGAGGTCTCGTCAAAGGCGGAGAGGATCCCGCGACGGGCGTCCACGCCGAGGCCGTTCATCTGGATGTTGATGCTGTCGTTGTTGCCGTAGAGGGTGACCTCGCCACTGTTCCCCGGGTTGGGATTGAGCTTGATCATGGGCGCGTTCGAGCCGGTGCGGAACAGTTCGATGCCTTTTGTGGCGGCGCCGGCGAGGCCGAAGCTACCGATCCCGAAGCTGTTGTTCGTGACCCGAGCCAGCGAACCGGGGTCGAACTGGAGCGAATTGGCCCCGACCAGGTTCCAGGAGGCGAAGCCGTTGTTGTCACCGATCATGACGCCGTTCGATATGGCGTTCGTCCGCATGCGGATCCTCCCGTTGACGTCGAGCTCGACACCGGGACTGGTCGTGCCGATGCCGAGCCGGCCGTTGCCGGTGAAACGTGCGACCTCGGTGAAGAACTCGCTGGAGCCATGGCCGAACGCGATGCTGGCCGCGGGCGAGTCGGTGTAGATCTGGTAGAGGAAGCCCTGCACACCCATGCCGTAGTGCGCACCGCTTTCGCCGTAGAGCGAGACTTTGCTGCCCAGGGTGCTGGGGAATTGGATCGGGTAGCCAGGCTGGGCGCTTCCGATGGTGAGCGTGGGCGTGGACACCCCGGCGCGGGCGACGACATTTTCGGCGGCGGCGGTGCCGCCGACGTTCGAGTTGCCGACTTGCGGCGTTCCGGGCGACTGGGCCTGGAGGGCGACGTAGGCAGGCAACGTCCCGCCCACCTGGGCGACGGCTGGCAAGGAGAAGAGGGCGGCGATGCCGAGGCTGGCCAAGGCCCCGACGGCGAGGAACGATATTCGTGCGGTCCGGTTCATAGGCTGTCTCCAGGCGCCCGTCAGGAGCGGCCCAAGGTTCCGCAGGCCGTTCACGGGTCGCACCCTGACAGTATGCGCCAAGGTGCGCCCGTTCACGAACAAACGTGCGTTACGAGGGGCCGACCGCGTACTCCGCGAGCTTGGCGCGCCATTCGGGGACGACCTCGGCCTCCAGGTAGACGCCGTCCTCGCGATACTCCTCCTTCAGCACACGGCCGTACTTGTGGGCGGCCTCGATGAGGCCGTTGGAGCCATAGGGCACGAGGGCGCGGACGAGGGAGTAACGCTCTTTGAGCATCCCGGCGATGTGGGCGATAAGCTCCTCGGTGCCCTCGCCCGTCTTGGCGGAGACGGCGACGGAGTCGGGCCACTCGGCCACGAGCCGGCGCGTCAAAGTCGCGTCGGGCAGGGCGTCGATCTTGTTGAAGACGGTGAGCATCGGAACCTCTCCGGCGCCGAGCGAGGCGACGGTCTCGATCACGGCGTCGCGCTGCTCTTCCCAGTTTGGGTGGCTGACGTCCACGACGTGCAGCAGCAAGTGGGCCTCGGCGACCTCTTCCAGGGTGGCGCGGAAGGCGGCGACGAGCTGGGTCGGCAAGTTGCGGATGAAGCCGACGGTGTCGGTGAGGAAGACGGGGAAGCCGTCTTGCAGTTCGACGCGGCGGGTGGTGGGGTCGAGCGTGGCGAAGAGCATCGCGTCGGTGTAGACATGGGTGCCGGCCAGGCGGTTCATGAGCGTGCTCTTGCCCGCGCTGGTGTAGCCGACGAGCGAGACGATGGGGACGGGCTGCTCGCCGCGGGCGGCGCGTTGGAGCTGCCGCTGGCGCTTGACGTCTTCGATCGCGTCCTTCAGGTTCGCGATCCGGTTGTTGACCATGCGTCTGTCTGACTCGAGCTTGGTCTCACCGGGGCCGCGCATGCCGATGCCGCCGCGCTGGCGTTCGAACTTGGTGTAGACGCTCATCAGGCGCGGGAGCATGTAGCTGTACTGGGCGAGCTCGACCTGCAGCTGGCCTTCCCGGGTGCGGGCGCGTTTGGCGAAGATGTCCAGGATGAGGGTGGTGCGGTCGATGACGCGGCACCCGACGTTGTCCTGCAGGTTGCGGATCTGGACGGCGTTCAGCTCGGAATCGACGACAACGGTGTCCGCGGCGGAGGCGGCGACGTAGCCCTTGATCTCCTCGGCCTTGCCCGTTCCGACGTAGTTTTTGGCGTGGGGGCGGTCGAGGCGCTGGCGGGTGCTCCCTGCGACGACGCCTCCGGCCGCGTCGACGAGGCTCTCGAGCTCCATCTCGAAATAGGCGTCCTCAGCCTCGTCCGAATTGACGTAGACGAGGAAGATGCGCTCCGGGGCTTCTTGGGTGGTTTTGGGTTGTGGCAATGCTTATCTGTCCCTACGACGGCCGATGGGGCCTGTGACGGGGCGCGGACAGCCGAAAGTCTGGCTTTGGGGTGCAGAACGAGGAATCGACCTGACCGCGCGGGTTGGCGGTGAGTTGGGGGCGGTCGGCGAGGAGCGCCGACTCAGAGGTCGATCAGCCACATGAGAAGACGAGCGCTATTATGGCAGGTCGGGGCGGGGTTTGTCAAGCTCGCGGTGACACCTTGCCAGGAACGTGCTGGTCCACCGGCTCTATGCAGGCAAGTGCCCGGCCCTTTAGTCTCTTTCGTTATCGCGTCTGAGCTCCTCAAGCTCCAACCAGTACATCCGCGCCTCGTCCCATGTCCAAATGCGTTTCGTCTTCTGGTTAAAGAAACCGGTAAAGCCGATCGATTCAAAGAACGGGCGGTCTCGTTCTAGTGCGGCGACGAGCAAAGACGGCCCTCCCAAGGGTTGTAGCGAAGGGTTCTCTCTCTCCACTGCCTCACGCAGTTCCCAGCATTCGAAGATGGCTGCGGTGAACGATGCGAATGCGCCTTCAGGGTTCCTGTCTACTTGAAACGCGATTCGACCGGTTTGCCCGTTGAGCGTCACAAACTCCTGCGACGAGATTGCGCTTGCCATTGGCGCCATCCAGTCGGTTTGCACCTTGCCGCTGTGCTTGATCGCTTGGACATAAGGCGTCACCAATCTTTGTTCGATTCTCCGGACAGCATCTTCCGATAATCCCAGGGCCCTTCGCTCTTCTTCCGAACAGAGCTTGTAGACTGAGACCAGGTCCCCATCCGCAAGCCGTTCGACGGCAGCCAGAGACGTGCTCCGCTCGTCCATTCGTCGACTAAACAAGGCCGCCACGATAGTAAGCGCAAAAATCAACGGGATAGCGACCAGTGCCGCCTTTGCGATGTTGACGCGTCTCCATCGCGGTCCAGTCGTTTCTCTTGGGGTTACCACGGGACTTGCGAATGGCACCTCGTCATCGGGCTGCCCAAGCAGAAGGCGTTAAGCTTCTGGTTCTGCCAGGTGACGGACGTGTAGCCGGTCGGCTCCGGACAATGGTAGTAGATCGTCTTGCGCCAACAACAGTCGTTGCCCCTTATGTTGCACTCGTAGTCAGTAAAGTCTTGAGAGCAATCCAGAGAGTCCGGTGATGCAGGAGGGCACCAGGTGTCCGTGCAGGAATGGCAGGTTGGCGAGACTTCGGCAACAGCACCAGAAGTCGCCAAGCCATGAATAATTGCGACCATACTCAATATCTTGAAGCTATTCGTTTTATTCACGCGTACGCCATAAGGCATAGTCTTCTGGGTTTCCTTTGGAGAATCTTCGTTGCACCGATCCGTTTAGCTTGACACCCAGCGCGAAGGTTGGGAACTCGTAGTTCAAAAAGGGGTGCGACTCGTCGTTGTGGTTTACATCGATGAACAGCACCGCCTCTTCGCCGACTTCTGATACGTATTTGCGCCAAGCGACTCCCCCCTTGCGGTGAGAAGGCCTGTCGTCAAGCGGCATGTAGTGATAGTGGAATGCCTCTCTTGGCATCCAAGGTTTTGGGGTCTCCCGGCATTTCAGGGTCGCCCCCAGGCCATAGCCTGCCAATGCAGGCAGAAGGTTCACGCTTGGGGGGAGGCCCATCTCGTACATTCCACCGAGTGTCCCGTCGCCTCCATTATCCGCTCGGTATAAGGCTGTCGATTTACTGAGCTGGGCGAGATTTGAGGTGCAGGCGGATTTGCTCCCTTCGCGCCTTGCGGATGACACCACGGGATATGAGATCGCAGCGACCACGCCGGTGATCGCGGCCACGACCAGGACTTCAGTAAGTGTAAAGGCCGATCTCATTAAGCGATAGTACCCACCCCAAAAGAGGCATCGGCAGATCTAAAGTCCTATGAAGGGGTCTTCTTTCAACAAGCTAAAAGTTTGGGCATGGGGCACACCTGTGTCGACCAGAGGCGCGCTCGGTGTAAATTGCGGTGGCATGACGCTCGGCGAGTGGGTGGTGGCGGCCGCGGGCCGGCTCCGCCGTGTCGGGATCGAGAGGCCGGACCTCGAGGCGCAGGTGCTCGCGGCCCAGGCGACGGGCCGGGGGCGGGCGTGGGTGCTGGCGCACCCGGAGTCGCTGGCTCCCCCCGGTGCCGACGCGCTCTTGGAGCGGAGGATGGCCCACGAGCCGCTGGCCTATATCCGGGGTTCGCGCGACTTCTATGGCCGCGTGTTCCGGGTGGCGCCGGGCGTGCTGGTGCCGCGGCAAGAGACCGAGACCCTAGTGGAGGCCGCCCTGGGCGGGCTTGGCGGCCGCGTGCTGGACGTTGGCACGGGGTCAGGCTGCCTCGCGATCACGCTGAAGCTGGAGCGGCCGAGCTGGTTTGTGGCGGCGGTGGACGTCTCTGCGGCGGCGCTGCGGGTCGCGCGGGCCAATGCGCGGGAGCATGACGCGGTCGTCCTCTTTCGCCACGGGGACCTGTTCGAGCCCTTCGCGGGGATGCAGTTCGGGCTGATCGTGAGCAATCCTCCCTACATCGCGGAAGGGGCGGCGCTGCCCCCGGACGTTTCGCTCTATGAGCCGGAAGTGGCGCTCTATGCTGGGCCGGACGGCTTGGCCATCTATCGGCGCCTGGCGGACGAGGCCGCGCCATACCTGATGCCCTGGGGACGGTTGCTGGTCGAGCTGGGTGACGGGATGCTGGAGGCCGTCAGGGGGGTGTTCGAACCAAGAGGCTGGGTCTTGCAGGACGTGGCCGACGACCTGGGTGGTGTGCCCAGGGCGGCGACGTTCGCAAGGGCCTAGCCGATGGCGGTTCAGGGGCCCCTGACGTGCCTTCCGAGTACAATGGAGCCCTAACCCCGATGAATATCGTCGTACCCGACGAGTACAAGCACCTCTACGCTCAGGACGATGAGCATCCGGTCGTAAAGGTTCCGGCCGAGGTCCTGCGCAAGGTCGCCAAGCCGATCGAGAAGATTACGAAGCGCCACCTGGCCCTGGCCGAGAACATGACGCGGATCATGCGCAAGGCGCGCGGCGTCGGTCTCGCCGCGCCACAGGTCGGCGTGTTGGAACGGCTCATCGTCCTGATCCCGGACGGACGACCGATGGTGCTCTTCAACCCGGAGATCGTGACCGCGGAGGGCGAGCAGGTCGGCGAGGAAGGCTGCCTCAGCATCCCTGGCCTCTACGGCGACGTCAAGCGGGCCGAGATGGTCGAGGTGAAGGGGCTGGACCGGCGCGGGCGCGAGGCGGTGTACGAAATGGAAGGGAGCGCCGCAAGGATCGTCCAGCACGAGATCGACCACTTGGACGGCGTGCTGTTCATCGACAAGGTCGATGTCGCCACGCTCCATTGGATGGATCCGTACCAGGACGAGAGGGACGAGTGAAGGTGGTCTATATGGGGACGGCGGACTTTGCCGTCCCCGCGTTGCGTGCCGTGGCGCCGCACGTGGCCCTGGTGGTCAGCCAGCCGGACCGACCGAGCGGCCGAGGCCTAGACCTGAAGCCCTCTCCTGTCAAAAAGGCGGCGATCGAGCTCGGCCTTCCGGTCGAGACGCCCGTCAAGAGCCGCGCCCCTGAGTTCGTCGAGAGCATACGGCGGTTGGACGCGGACTGCCTCCTGGTCGCGGCCTATGGACAGATCCTGAGCGAGGCGATGTTGGGCGCGACCCGGCGCGGGGGGATCAACCTGCACGGCTCCTTGCTTCCGAGGTACCGCGGCGCGGCCCCGATCCAGCGGGCGGTCGAAGCGGGCGAGACGTACACCGGGGTGACGCTCATGCAGATGGACAAGGGCATGGACACGGGCGACATCATCGTGACGGAGTCTTGCTCGATCGGGCCGGACGAAACGGCCGGCGAGCTCTTTGCTCGGCTTGCCGGCCTTGCCGCCGAGCTCGCCCGCAGCTGGCTCCCGCTGATCGTCGCAGGCGACTATCCCCGCCAGAAGCAGGACGACGCCTTCGCGACCCACGCGGCCAAGGTCACGAAGGCCGAGGCGGAGCTCCAGCCCCAGAGCCCGGCCAAGCTCGAGTACAACCGCTTTCGGGCGTTCACCCCGTTCCCGGGCGCGTTCCTCCGCACCAAGGACGGGCCGCTAAAGGTGACGCAGGCGCGGCTTGTCACCGACGCCTCCCCCGGGCCGGGCGTCGTCGCGATGGTGAAGGGCGGCCTCGTCGTGGGCTTTACCGATGGCGCGATCAACCTTTTGGAGGTCCAGCAGGAAGGAAAGCGACGAATGAGCGGGCCCGAATACGCAAACGGGGCACGCCTGAGCGTTGGAGACCGTCTTACCGAATGACCCTGGAGCCGCCCACCCCATGAACCAGAGCGAAGCCTACGCCATCCTCGGACTCGGAGAAGCCGCGACCGAGCGCGAAGTCCGTCGTGCTTACCGCGCGTTGCTCTTCAAGCTGGAAGACGAGGGACGGAGCGACCCGGCCTATCCTGAGCACCGTCGCAAACTTGACGAGGCGCTGGAGGTCTGCCTGGCGAATGCAAGCGAGGCCGCGCCCGCCGTCCCGGAAGCGGCCCCGAAGGATACGGGCACCCCTGGCCAACGCGTCGCCGTGCGGCTTGCGATCGGGCTTTTCGGCATCGCGGCCCTTGTGGCGGGATACCAGTGGCTTCGCAATGCGACGGTCGACCCCACAGGGGACTCGAAGGTGGACACGGCCGGCATGATCGCGGCGATCGAGCACGTCTCCGAGGGAACGCGCATCGTTACGTTCGGCCCGGACGGAAAGAAAGTTGCCGCGCCCGGCGTGAGCCAGGGCTACGAAGAGCACGACCTCAATTGGCGCCCCGACGGCAACCGGCTGCTTTGGGTGAGCAACCGCGACGGGGACGTCCAGATCTATCGCTGGGCGCCCGGTACGGACTCGGTCGAGAAGCGGTCCACGGATTCCCGGGGCAAGTCGGCGATCTGGTTCCACAAAGATTCTCCCGAGGGCCAGCCCCTCGCCCTGGTGACCCTTGGGGGCAGGACATACGAGTACGACCAGCGGACAGGCACGATGCGCCAGGTGTTGCCGCCCTCGCTCCAGCGGTCGCAGTCCACCCAAGAAGGCGAGGGCAGCGTGAGCCAGATGGAAGCGGCCTACCGGCAGATCGGGGACAGCTTCATCGAGTCTAAGGCGGCGACGGGCCATCCCCTCATTTGGAGCCGGATGCACCGCGAACTCGACGAGGTGTTTGTCGCCAGCCCTCTCTCGAGCGAGCTGAACAAGGGCGCGCCGGCTCCGATCCTCGCGGGCAGGAAGCTCGACTTTGACGTCGCTCCGAACGGGACGGCCATCATCGCCGTCCGCGACTACCAGTTCCTCGATCCCGCGCAGGCCCCGCCCGAGTTCCTAGTGGACGGCCGCCCGGTGCCGCCGATCCGGAACGGACTCTTCATCCTCGACCCGTCCATGACGGCTCCGCCTGCGGTCATGGCCTTCGGCAAGGACCGCGCGCTCTTTACGGGGCCTCCCTCGAAGGACGCGCGTCCCCAGACCGAGCGCCCGAGCGGCACCTTCAGCTTCGGTTATCCGCGCGTTTCGCCAGATGGTTCAGCCGTCGCCTTTGTGCTCGGGCGCGAAGCCCCGGAAGGCCGCCTGATCGGCGAGGCGCTTGTGGTCTTCCCGCTTTCCGAAGCGGGCGGCCTCCCGCGGCAGCTGGCTATCGGCGAGATTTCCAGTCCGAATTGGAGCCCGGACGGCAAGACACTGGTCTTCTCGGTTCAGGAACCGGGCAAGTCGCGCGTGATCTTTACGGTGCCGTCCGACGCATCCGGCCCGCCCAAGCGGTTCTCGCAGGAAGGCGACTATACGAGCCCTGTCTTCAGTCCTCAGCTTCGCGGCTCTGGCTAAGTCGCTCAAGGATCGCCGTGGTCGAGCGGTTGGGAAGGAACGGAAGGATGACGACCTCGCCGCCATAGGCGCGGACGATGCGGGCCTCGGGCAGGTCTTCTTCACGGTAGTCGCCCCCCTTCACGTGGACGTCCGGTTGGATTTGCGCGATGATCTGTTCGGGAGTGTCGTCGTCGAAGGAGACCACCGCGTCCACCGCACGTAGGGCGGCGACAACTCGAGCGCGGTCGACCAAAGGGTTGATCGGGCGGTTTGCCCCCTTGCCCAGTCTTCTCACGCTGTCGTCGCTGTTGATCGCCACGACAAGGAGGTCTCCGAGTGCCCGTGCGGCCTCAAGGTAGTCCACGTGTCCCGCGTGGAGAATGTCGAAGACGCCGTTTGTAAAGACCAGGCGGCGGCCCGCCCTGAGGCTCTCGACCTGCTCTAAAGTTGCGAGGGGCATGGCTCCAATTCCAGGCAAGTCTGGACCATTCGCACGACCTCGTCTGCTTCGGGGTTGCCCGCGAAGCACCTTTGGATCTGCCCGTAAGGGCAGGACCGGACGGGATCCGTCACCAAGTAGATGCCGACCGCCTTGACCCCGAGCGCGGCCGCGATATGGGTGCTTCCCGTATCGCCCCCCAGGTGGACGTCGGCGAGTGAGACGAGCGCGACGAGCTCGGCAATGTTCGTCTTACCCACCATATCGAGGACGGGAGTTGACGTTCTGGCCCGAACCTCTTCGAAGATGGGGCGGTCGCCCGGGGCCCCGAGGAAGGCGACGTCGCACCCGGCCCTTGTGCAGGACTCCGCGACTTGCGCGAACTTCGCGGGATCCCACCTTTTGGTGGCCCAACCCGCCCCTGCATTCACCAGGACGAGGGGAGTGCGGGCGCGGCGCCCCGCTGAGTCAAGTTTTTCCCGAACGTTGGCGACGTCCCCTGAATCCGGAGCGAGGTCGAAGACGGCACGGTCGGCATAACCTCCTGCCGCGCGCGCCACGTCCACGTATTGGTCCACCACGTGGTGTGAGGAAGGGTCGGGAGCGACGGCCTTGCTGAAGAGGCTGCTCCCCTCACGCTGCCAGTGATAGCCGAGCCGGTGCTTTGCCTGGGCGAACGCCACCACCGCAGCCGACTTAAGCAGGCCCTGGACGTCGAGGGCATAGTCAAACCGGCCAAGGGCCCGAACCTTGCGCCAGACCTCACGGACGTCCTTCGACACTTCAACCACTTGGTCAATGCTGCCGCAGAGCTTTGGGATCGCGGAGAACCGCCGGTCACAGACCCACACGACCTCGCAGGGCTCCTTCCCCGCCTTTAGAGTGTGGGCCACGGGGAGCGTGCAGACGACGTCGCCTAGCGCGGACAGGCGGCTAACGAGGACGCGCAAGCCGCGCCTCCAAGAGCTCGCACGCCGCCTCGACGACCCGCGAGGAGGCGACGGCGGCAGGATTCCCTCCCTCTTCCAGCACCCGCGCTCGGTCGGAATAGGGCCGGAACCGCCAGGCCGGGTTGGGTCCGAAGACGCTCACGACGGGCACCCCGTAAGCAGCGGCGATGTGCCCGGTGCCCGTGTCTGCGGCAAGGTGAAGGTCGCTGGCGGCGACCGCTCCCATGGCCTCCTTCAGGCTGAGGCGGCCGACCAGGTCGGTCGCGCCCTCCACGTTCAGGCGCGGGTCGCTCGGGGCACCGATCACCGCGACATGGAATCGCCGTGCAACAAGTGTGCGCACGACCTCTTCCCAAGCCGTGGCGGGGTAAAGCTTCTGGTCTTCGCCCGCGCCGGTCTGCACCGTCACCAGAGGTCTATCCCCGGTCCAGGGAAAGGGCTGCGGCTTTGGCATTAGGGGACGCACTGGAAGGGTCGTTTCTGCCACTTGGTTGACCAAAAGGTGGGCGGTTTCCACTTCGTGGCGCCGGCCCGGGGGGACGACGATTTGAAGGAGCTTTTCGGCAAGGGCGTCTGTCGCGCGGGAGCCCAGTTTCCGCTTCGCCCCGCTGAGGGCGAGACAGAGCGCGGTCTTACTATGGCCCTGGAAATCGAGCCCGACGTCGAACTTCTCCTT
The DNA here is from genome assembly GCA_019454125.1 of Fimbriimonadaceae bacterium. Lineage (NCBI taxonomy): Bacteria > Bacillati > Armatimonadota > Fimbriimonadia > Fimbriimonadales > Fimbriimonadaceae > Fimbriimonadaceae bacterium. Next base: position 172,992 of record CP075365.1, on the reverse strand, counting down.
GCGCAACCCTAAGTAGGTCGCGGTCGCTTCGCGCCAGTTTCGCAGCGACCACCGCTCCTTCTTCCAGGCTTCCCGCCGAAAGATGTGGGTGAAATCGACCAAATGGTCGGTATCGATCACGGGGGCGCAACGCTGTTGGGCCGCCCAGACGATCCTCGCTTCGGGCAGGGCTTGGCGCAGGGCGGTGACGGCCCAAGCCGTCATCACGCAGTCCCCTATGGCGGAGAACCGAGCGACGAGCACCTTCATAGGAGCCCGGCCTCGCGCGCGCGGCGCCACCGGTCGTGGAACCACAGCCATTGCTCGGGGTTCTGCGAGATCACTGACTCTAAGAACGTGTGAAAGGCCCGCATGAGTCCCTCGCCTTTGGTCTCGTAGCCGGGAAGGGCGACCAGCGGAGCGCCGACGGTGAGGCTGCACCGGCCAGCGCCGACATAGAGGCAGCTTGACGGGATCACGGGCGCGCCGGTCCGCTCGTGGATCACCCCCGGTCCCAGGTTCGTCCCGGCCGGATGGCCGAAGAAGGGGATGAACGCGTCCTCGGCGTTTTGGTCTGGGAGGATGGCGACAAGCTCGTTCGCACGCAGCTTCTGGAAGATCAGTTTCGCCGCGTTTCCGCGAGGGATGATGCCCGCGCCGCCCTTTCCGCGGAGCCTGTTCACCAATTGGTCGACTCCGTCGTCGTTCGCGGACCGGATCACGACGTTAATGCGGTACCCGAGGCTGGAAAGGTATGCGGACCCGCGCTCCCAGTTGCCGAAGTGGCCGGTCAACAGGAGGGCGCCACGGCCAAGCTTAAGGGCCTCATCGACATACTCCATTCCTGTGGCATCTGTCGTCGCGATCACCCTCTCCGGCTCCAACGAGGCGTGCGCAAGGAACTCGGCCGAGACGCGGCCGAAGTGCTCGAAGACCCGCAGGGCAAGCGCTTCCCGCTCGGAGACGGGCATCTCAGGGAAGACGAGCTCCAGGTTCGAGAGCGCCCGCTCCCGCCGCTTTTTAACCACACGGTGAATCAAGCGGCCAAACCGGGCGCCGATCTCGTCCACCTTCTCCGGTGGCTTCCCGGCGAGCCATCGCTGAAGGGTCGAGAGCGAACCGCTCGCCACGACCCCGACCGCGCGCCTGCGGAGCCGTTTCCGTCGCCGCCTGAATTCGCTAGAGAGTTCCACCTAACCAGTCCAAGAATGCCGCCTCTGGCTCGACCATGAGTTCGTAATGCGCCACCCGCACGTCAAGCCGTTCCACATCGGGCCGCTCCCGAAGTTTGACCCAATCTTTCGCGGTGACCACGGTCGGAAGGTTCGGGTCGAAGGATTCGAGTAGCCCCGGTGCTGTCAAGGGGTCGTGGTCCGGGCGGAAGGTCGCCCGCCTGACCTTGATCCCCTGGGCCTCCAGGTTGCTCACAAGGCGATAGGGCCTGGCCAAAGCGCAGACGGCCTGGGCGTCGCCCTTCGGCCCCGCGACCGCCTCTCCCTCCGGGCTCAGCCAAACAGGTCTCAGGCGCAAGGCCATATCCTTCGAAGGGAGGACGAGCCGCGCCCGTTTGAGGCCGGTCCAGCGCGGTTCACGGTAGGGCCCGGCGGGCAGGCAGAACCGGTTTGGGGCGCGGGCGTCGATGACGATGGGCACGTGCTGGCGCAGGCGCAGGTGCTGGAAGCCGTCGTCCATGAGCATCGACCGGTCGGGCCATCGCTCATGGACCAGCCGCGCGGCTTGCACGCGGTCGCGCCCCACCACCAGCGGCAGCTCGGGCCGGAGCCACCTGACCATCGTGGGCTCGTCCCCCCATTCGGCGGGGTCGAGGGGGCCTTCCGGGGCGATCGAGGCCGATTTCGCCCGGGCCGCCCCATAGCCGCTGAGCGAAAGGACGGGGGCCTTGCCCAACCGGGTCAGCACGCTGGACACGAAGAGGGTCAGCGGCGTCTTGCCAGAACCGCCGACGAGGAGGTTCCCGACACTGACGACGGGCCGGTGAGGCTCGAAGGGCTTCTTCAGCCCAAGGGCGTAGAGCCCTTCATACGACCACCATCCCAGGGCGTAGAGAAGCGCCAAGGGCGAGAGTAAATAGGGGGCCGGGCTGCCAGGAGCCCAGGTCGACTCCATGTCGATCCGCACGTGCCTGGATTGTGGCCCTTCGGGGCCGGGCCAGACTCGCCGGGCCCGTGCCGTACAATAGCCGTGTGCCGCGCGCGGCTTTCACGACGCTGGGCTGCAAGGTCAACCAGTACGAGACGCAACGAATCCTTGACTCCTTCTTGGAGGCGGGCTTTGACGTGGTCGCCTTCGACCAGGAGGCGGACGTCTATGTGATCAATACCTGCAGCGTCACCGGCCAGGCCGAAGCGAAGAGCCGCAACACCGTGCGGCGCGCCCGCCGGCTGAACCCGGACGCGAAGGTCGTCGCCACCGGTTGCGCCGCGCAAATGGATTTGAACGAGGGGCGGGCCACGCTCGACGCCGACCTCGTCGTCCCCAACCCCGAAAAGCTACAGGCGGTGGAGCACGTTCTCACCCGGTTCCCGCTCCTGGCCGAGGCGGCCCGGGCCAACCGACAGGCTGAGACCCCCGCGGCGGACGGTCGCGCAAAGCGGCGGACCCGCGCCACGTTGAAGGTGCAGGACGGCTGCGACGTGCTCTGCAGTTACTGTTCCATCCCCTTCACGCGGCCTGGATTGGTCTCGCGGCCCTGGCGAGAGGTGCTGGACGAGGCGCGCCGGCTGGTGGACCTGGGCTATCGAGAGGCCGTGCTCACGGGGGTCCTGATCGGCGCCTATGGCCCGGAATCGGGGAGTGGCGGGCCGTGCTTCGACGAGCTTGTCCAAATCCTAGCCGAGCGCTCCGGCCTGGACCGCCTGCGCATCAGCAGCATCGAGATGCACCAGGTCACGCCCCCGATCATCGACCTGGCAAAGGCAGGCGTGGTCTGCCCCCACTTTCACATCCCGCTTCAGTGCGGCGATTCCGACGTCCTGCGGGACATGAACCGGCGGTACGACAAGGACGAGTATTTGGCGCTCTGCGACGATCTGAGACGCACGGTCCCTGGCGTGACGCTCACGACGGACGTCATGGTGGGCTTCCCGACCGAGACCGCCGAGCGCTTTGCGAACAGTTTGGAGACCGTGCGCCGGGCGGGGTACTACAAGGCGCACGTCTTCCGGTTCAGCCCCCGACCGGGGACTCCGGCCGACGCCTGGGGCGACCCCGTCGATCCGAACGAGAAGCACCGCCGTTCGCTCGCGTTGGCCGAAGTGGTGGCGGAATCCGGCCGCGCCCACGTCGCCCGGTTCTTGGGCCAAAAGGTGCGCGTCCTGGTGGAAGGCAAGACGCCTCGCAACGGCCTGCTCGAAGGGCTTTCGGACAACTATCTCTCCGTCCAGTTCGCGGGTCCGCCCGAAGTGCGGGGCACCTGCCAGTGGGTCCGGCTGGAGCGGCAGGAGGGCCTCATGCTCGAAGGCGAACTTGTGGGCGACGCTTCGCCGTTCATATCGGTGAGGGCCTGAGCCATGCGTCTCTGCCTGGCACTTTCGCGCGGCTCCTGGTCGGTATGCTCCGGGCTGTGAAGGCGGTCGCAAAGACGCGAGCGGGTCGGGGGCTGGAGATTGTCGATGTTCCGGAGCCCATCATCCGGCCAGGGCATGTGAGGATTCGGGTGGAGCACGGCAGCGTTTGCGGCACGGACCTCCACATTTTCCAGTGGGACGCCTGGGCGGCGGGCCGAATCAAGCCGCCGCGGGTCATCGGCCATGAGTTCTGCGGCACCGTCGTGGAGCTTGGCGACGGGGTCAAGAACGTGAAGATAGGCGACTTTGTCGCGAGCGAGTCGCACATCGTCGACCCGTGCGACCCGGACTACCTCATCGGCAACGGGCACGTCGCCTCGACCACGTCGATCCTTGGTGTGGACGTGGACGGTGGCTTCGCCCCGTATGCGGTCGTGCCCGAGCTGAACGCGCGCAAGACGCCAAGCGTCGTGCCGAAGAACATCGCGAGCCTGCAAGACGCGCTCGGCAACGCCGTCCACACCGTCATGGACGGGCCAGTCGAGGGCAAGGCGATCCTCATCACCGGCTTGGGGCCGATCGGGCTCTTCGCGGTAGCCATCTGCAAGTGTCTCGGCGCCCGAAAGGTCTATGCGACCGAGGTCGCCCCGTACCGGATCGAGCTGGCCGAGAAGCTCGGCGCCGATATCGTCCTGAACCCGAGCAAGACCGACGTCTACGACATCCTCGCGCGGCACGAGCCCCGTGGGGTGGACGGCACTCTGGAGATGTCCGGCAAGCCTGCCGCACTGGACCTGGCGATCGAGGCCACCCGCCCCGGGGGGCGCGTCTCCCTCCTCGGGGTCTATGCGGACACGTTGAAGTCGGTGGACTTCAACCGCATCGTCTTCAAGGGGCTCCGCATGCAAGGCATCGTCGGACGAAAAATGTGGGAGACGTGGGATCAGATGGCGTGGCTTCTCAGCGAGAAGGGCTTGGACGTTTCCCCCATCGTCACCCACGAAATGCCGTATACCGACATCGTCAGGGCCATGGAGATCTTGGAGCACGGGGACGCGGGCAAGATCGTGCTCTCGATGAAAGAGTAGGTCCACTTGCGACCCAGCTTCGGCGCGCTAGAGATCCGCGATTTCCGCAACCTGTGGCTGGGGCAGACGGTTTCGCAACTGGGCGACGCCGTCTATGGGCTGACGTTCATCTTTATGGCGGACCGGATCACGCGGGATTCGGTCTTCGTGGGGTACGTGGCTTCCGCGAACGCCCTACCGTTCCTCTTGCTCAGCCCGTTGGCGGGCGTGGCCGCCGACCGGATGGACCGGCGCCGCATCATGCTCTTCGCGGATTTGGCGAGCACCGTCCTCCTCCTGGCCTTTGCCGGGTTCCTCATGGTTTCCGCAGAGGTGCCGCGGTGGACGCTTGTGCTCGTCCCGTTCCTGCTCTCCTGCGTGAACGTGTTCTTCTTTCCGGCGCGGGGCGCCGCTGTGCCGCGCCTCGTGCCTCCGGAGCGGCTCCTGGAAGCGACTTCTCTCTCCGCCGCGACGCAGAGCTTGATGCAGACATTGGGCCTCGCCCTGAGCGTCCTCTTGCTGGCCCAGATCGAGCGGCTCGACCCCATCCGGTTCTTCCAGATCGCCATCCTCGTGAACGCGGCCACGTTCTTGCTCTCCTGGGTGTTCATCCGCATGCTCCCGGCGATCAAGGCCGACGCGCGAGAGCGCGGCGAGAGCCAAGTGCTCGCCCAGGCCCGCGAAGGGTTCGACGTGATCTTCCGGCACCCCGTCTTGGGCAAGCTGTTCGCCGTGAACCTCGTGACAAACCTCTTCATCGCGGGGTTCATGGTGGTCTACACCGCAACGAACCGGGAGTGGTTCGGGGGCTCTTTCGCGACCTTGGCCGGCATCGAGTTCGCGTTCATGCTCTCGATGGTCGTCGGCAGCATGGTCGTGAACCGGTTGAAGGTCCGTCGGGTGGGGCTGAGCTTTGTCGCGGGCAGCGTCGTCCTCGGCGCGACCGTCGCCGGCATGGCCGTTCCCAACTACGTTTTCTACGTCCTGATGAACGTGGCGGCGGGTCTCGCGCTGCCCTTCGTCTTCATCCCGCTCTCGACCTATATGAACCTGGTCGTCGAAGACCACTACCGCGGGCGCGTGAACTCCGTGGCCTCGATGGTCTCGGCTGGCGTCCAACCGGTAGGAGCCGCCCTCACGGGGTTCTCGCTGAAGGCGGTCGGGCTCGTCCGCATGTACCTCGTCATGGGAGGTGGCATCACCGCCGCCGCGCTTGCCGTCTGGGGCGACCGGCATGTACGGGCCGCGACCATGCCGGCCGCGACCGAACCCCTGCCGCCCAAGGAAGAAGCCTAGGCTCGTCCGAAGGGCAGCTGGTGGCGGACGCGGGCCAGCGCATAGGCGACGCCTTCGAAAAGGTCGCTTAGCTTCGCGAACGTCTCCGCCTCGCGCTCATAGGGCGAGTAGTCGAACTGGCTCACAAGCTGGTAGCTCGCCTTGCCTTGGCGGGTGTAGTCGCAGACGACTTCGCGACCGTCCGTGAGCTTCAGCCGGGTGAGATAGACCGGGTTGACCCCAGACCAGAAGAGGATGTAGTCGCCAATGTGCTTGTGGACTTGCCGCTCCCGTTCGAAGGAGTCGGCATTGAGCAGCACGTCCCCTTCCGCAAGCATCTCCTGGATGCTGGTAAGACGACGCCCGGTGCCGTCCTGGATCGCAAAGACGGAGTCCAAGAGGGCGAAATCGGTGAGGAGCCGGGCGACGTAGTGTTCGACGTCGTCGATCCGGGGCTCACGCAGCTCCACCGCCACCGCCTCGTGAACGAGGCCGCGGAAATAGGCGAACAAGGGGTGTCCGTCTCCAATCCGTGCCATAGCTTCCTTATTCCTCAGACTTCAAAAAGATTTGAAGAGTTCGCCCTGACAGGCCCGTCAAGGAACGGGCCGTTGGTTTCGGGCGTCAAAACCAATGGCGAAAGTCAGGCACAATTGGCTGACCCTAAAAGGAGGACGTGCAGACCCCGATCGACCCGTACGCCGCCCATGCGAAGCAGAGCCGGAACTACCTTTACATCGGCTTGGGAATGCTTGTGCTCGCGATCGTGCTGGGAGTCGGTCTTTCAGGCATTCTTTTCAAGGGCCAGGGCGTGAGCGGCCCGGCGACCCAAGCGGGCGAGGTGCCCGTCGCACCGGTGACGCAGGCCACTGCCGAGCCCCAACCCGCCTTGCAGGCGTCGCAAGAAGTTCCGCCCGAGATGCCGCAGGCAATCCTGGACTGGTTGAAGCACCTGGAGCGCATCGAGAAGAAGCGCAAGGACATGTCCACCGAGCAGATGGCCGGGCTCCTGACGAACCTCGCCATGCTTTCCGGGGTCGGCGGGACCCCGGGAGTCATGGACGGCCTCCTCAATAACGACCCGGACGCCCTCGACAAGTCGCCGGCCGAGGACATTGCCCAGCAGGCGGGGGTGAAGCGGGCCGAGTGGAACACGCTGATCGATGACTTCGACAGCCTGCCGCCGCCGCCCGAGTGCGTCCCAATCCGCAACGCCTATGCGCAAGCCCTCGGCGAGACCAAGACGATGGTGGTCGAGGTCTTGGACGCGATCTCCCAGGCGGGCAGCGATCCGGACCAAGCGGTCAAATCCCTGATGAAGATGCGCGGGACGAGCAGCAACCGCGTGGACGTCTCGGGCCGCCAGACCGACGACCTTGTCCAGGAGATCTGCGACAAGTACCGCAAGCGCAAGTGGTTCTCGATCGCGGGCGACATCGGCGGCGGGATGGGCAACATTCTGGGCGGGCTGGGCGGCCTCGGCGGCCGCTAGCTAGCCTCGGGCCAAGATTTCCCGGGCGTTGGCCAGGGCCGATTCCCCGACCTTCTCGCCGGCGAGCAGCCTTGCGACTTCGGCCAGCCGCTCCTCGCCTTCCAGCAGCCGCACGTCCGTCCTCGCGCGCTCTCCCTCCACCGACTTCTCGATCCGGAACTGGGTGTGCGCCCGCCCTGCGATCTGGGGCAGGTGGCTGATGACGATGACCTGGTAGAACTGGGCCAACTCCTCCAGCTTGCGCGCCGTCACCGCCGCCGCACGTCCGCTTAGGCCAGTGTCGACTTCGTCGAAGATGAGGGTCGGCACGCCGGCCCGCCCGGCGGAAGCGACCTTGATTCCGAGCATCACCCGGCTGATCTCGCCGCCGCTCGCGACCCGTGCGAGGGGACGTGGGGGGTCTCCGGGGTTCGCCGTGAAGAAGAAGGCCACCGAGTCAGCACCGTCCGCGGCGATCGGCTTCGGATCGACCACCACGCGGAACTCGGCACGCTCCATGGCAAGCTCGCGGATCTGCGCGGTCACGAGCCGGCCGAACTCCTCGGCCCTGCCTCGCCGGACTTCGGTCAACTGGGCGGCGGCTTCGTGAAGGTCGGCCTCCGCCGCGCCGAGTCTCTGGACGAGCCCGGCCTCGTCTTGGTCGTCCGTCTCCAATGTCCCGAGTTCCTCTCGTGCGGCGCGCAGGTATTCGACCAGCGCGGCCTCGGTGTCGCCGTACTTTCGCATGGCACGGCGCAGGGCGTCGAGCCGGGCGGCGGTCTGCTCGAGCGCATCCGGTTCCGATTCGAGCTCGTCCAGGTAGGAGCGGAGCTGGGGCGCTGCCTCCCGCGCGGCGAGGGTCGCCTCGCGCAGGGTCTCGAGGGCTTCGCCTAATGCGGGGTCGTAGTTGACGGCGCCCTCCACTTCCCGTAAGGCCCGGCCGAGCGACTCCTGGGCGCCGCCTTCGTCGGCGATGAGGGCGAGGGCGGCGCCGACCCCCACCGCCAGCCGTTCCGCGTTCCGCAGCCGCTCGACGCGCGCCTCGAGCTGCTCCACCTCGCCTTCGACCGGCGCAAGCGCCTCGAGTTCTCCGACCTGGAAACGCAGCATATCAAGGCGTTGCTCGCGTTCGCGCCTTCCGCCACGCAGGGCTTCGAGCCGGCGGCGGAGGGCTTCCCACTCGTGGTGCCGCTCTTGGACCTCGGCAAGTGCCTTCCAGGCGGCCTCGCCGATCCAGGCGTCGAAGAAGTCCACCTGCTTCTCTTGGGCGAGCAACGCCTGGTGGTCGTGCTGCCCGTGCAGGTCGACCAGCATCGCGCCGATCTCGCGGAGGACGCCGACCGACGCAGGGCGCCCGTTCAGGCGGACGTTGGAACGGCCCTCCACGCTCACCTCACGTTGCACGGCGAGCTGCCCGTCCTCCATGTCCACGCCGAACTCGGCGCAACGGGCCAGGATCGCGGGCGAGCGGCTGAGGTCGGCCAGGAGCGTGACCGTTCCCTTCCGCGCCCCCGTCCGCACCAAGTCAGAATCGGCGCGCCCGCCGAGGGCCAGGCCGATCGCGTCGACCAACAACGACTTGCCCGCCCCCGTCTCGCCCGTGAGCGCGGTGAACCCGGGCCCCAAGGAAAGGGACGCCCGGTCGATGATCGCGATGTTCTCGACGGTCAGCTCAAGGAGCATGCCTGAACATCATGACGGAGCGCGGCGGGCGCCTGCACCCCCTAAACGAGACCCGGGCGACCCTACGGACTTTTGAACGCTTTGACGTGGCCGTCGAAATAGACGATGTTGGACAGCCCATCGTGCGGGCCAATACCGTAACTGTTGTTCGAATCCGGCTTGCGGCGGAACTCCACCGCGTCTTCAAGCATCAGGGGCGTTTTGGTCGGGTCGCCAATCGTGGTGGCGACGACGGGCATGCCGTTCGCGGTGATCCCCACCCAGTGAAGGTAACTGGACGCCGTGTGGTCGGCCCATCCGTCCTTGAACTCCCTATGGGCGTGGGGATCTTTCGGACAGAAAAACTGGCCGTCGGCCAATCCATACGGTTTTATCATCCCGCGCCAGAGATGGGCAGGCTTCCTAACGTCACCCCCCTTGAGGTCAGAATCCACGCAGATGGGCGTAAGGCAAGCGGGCAAGGTGTCACTATAGTCTAAGGCGTAAAGGGAATGGGCCTTACCCATTTGTGAGAGGTTCGAAAGACAGGTCGTATAGTGGCCAGACGACTTGGCCCTTGCCACCACCGCAAAGAGGACGGCGCCTAGGATCGCGACGATCGCCGCGACCGTGGCGAGCTCCACGAGGGTGAAGCCGCTTCGGGTTTTCTGGCTCAGTTGTCCGGTTGCCATATCTGGCCGCACCTTTCTGCGTTGCTAAAGAACTCACCGACGTAATTTGCCGTGACACAGTTTTGGCCGGTGTATGCCCAGAAGCGGCAGGACTCGGAGTAACAGTTTCCGGGACTGCCGCAATCTTTATACCTGGACGCCCAATTCAACTGGGACATCCCAGCATGGTTCTGACAACCGTTGGGGCAGGCGTTGCGCTCACGCAGGCTGGATCTGAGGCAATGCCGCAACCCTTATCTCGGACCGGGTTCGGCGTTGAAACCGCAGCGGCGACCACCCAACTCCATCCCGCTACCACGCACGAAGCCGCGCACGCCCATTTTTTGGTAAGAAGTTTGCTCACAAGTCTATTTTATTCAAAAGTTGCTCTCCGAGCTCCCCTTAGAATCGTTTGGGCAGAAGTGCCTAGGAAAGCGGCACGCGAACTACAAGTCAAAAGGAGTCAATCCGACGACGGACGATTCCGGGCTCCTTGCCGCAAGGCCCGAGCCTCAAACGACAGTTTCGAGCGAAAATCACGCTTATGACGGCGGCGGAAAAATCGGTGCTGGCCCAAAGGGCGGCCGCCGTCTCGCTCCTGTCCACCGTCCTCGTCGTCGCCTTCAAGGGGGTGGCGAGCGGGCTCTCGGGCAGTATCGCCGTGCTTGCCGAGGCGATCCAGTCGATGTTGGACGTCGCCGTTTCGGCCGCCTCGCTCTGGACGATCCGCATCGCGGCGGAGCCGCCAGACCGCGACCACCCGTTCGGTCACGGCAAGGCGGAGGATCTTCTCAGCGCGTTCCAGATGGTGCTGGTCGTGGTCTCGGCGGGCGTCATCGCCTGGCAGGCCGCCTTGCGGCTCCACGACCCCAAACCGATCGAGGCGGGCTGGGGCATCGCCGCCATGGCCTATGCCGCTCTCGCGAACACGGCCGTCCGCGGCTACCTCATCCGGACTGCGAAGAGGGCCGATTCGGCCGCCTTGCGCGGTGAGGCGGAGCACCTGCGCGGCGACACGTTCGCCTCGCTCGGCGTGCTCGTGGGCCTGGTCGCGACGCGGGTGACGGGGCTGAACTGGATGGATCCGGCCGTGGCGCTCGCCTTTACGGGGATCACCGCCTTTCTCGCTATCCGCCACCTTTTGCGCGCCTTGCACCCTTTGATGGACGGGGCCCTGCCCCGGGCCGACCTCCAGCGCATCGAGCGGGTGCTCGCAGAGCATCCCGCTGTGCGCGGCCACCACGCCCTCAAGACGCGGCAGTCCGGCTCGAAGCGCATCGTCCAACTGCACATCATGCTGGACGACCACCTCACCTTCATCCAGGCCCACGACCTCGCCGAGGAGATCGAGGCGGAGCTCAGCCAAGCCCTCGGCGGGGCGGAGACGATCGTGCACTACGAGCCCTATGAGGAAGAGCTCCGCCACCAGCAGCGTGAGCACCATGCCGAGCCCGATCTCGGCTAAGGGACTGAGGGAATAATGGGTGGAATGAGCGCCACTATCGAATCGGCCGCCGCCAAGGGCGTGCGGTGGGACCTGTCCGCCCTCTTCTCCGGGCTCGCCGACCCGAAGATCGCCGCGACCTGGGAAGAGTGCCACCGCAAGGCCGACGATTTTGCCGCGCGTTACCGCAGTAAGGTCGGCAACAAGGCGATGACCGGTGCAGAGCTGGGCACCGCCCTTCGCGAGTACGAAGCCATCTTGACCGAGATGTCCAAGCCGCAGCACTATGCGAACCTCGTCTTCGCGGCCGACACGGGCAAGCCGGAGCACGGCGCCTTCATGCAAGAACAGACCGAGAAGGCGAGCGAGTTGCGCATCAAGCTGATGTTCTTCGACCTGGAGCTCCAGGCGGCGGACCCGGTCTACATCGCGGACTGCGCCAAGGACCCCGCATGCAGCCCCTATGCGCACTTCCTCAGCGTCCGCCAGGCTTACCGGCCGCACGCCCTCTCGGAGACCGAGGAGGTCTTGTTGGAGGAGACCGCCAACACGGGCGTGCGCGCCTGGATGCGCCTGCACGACGAGCTCACCGCGAACCAGAAGTACCACTACCATGGTCCGGACGTGGCCGCCGCGGTCGAGTTGACGATGGAAGAGGTCCTCACCAAGCTTCGCGACCCCAACCGCCTCGTGCGCCAGGCCGCCGCCGACGCGTTCTCCGCGGGCCTCGTCAACCTGCGCCGCACCTGCACGTTCCTCTACAACACCCTGCTCGCGGACAAGCGGCTGGAGGACCGGCTGCGGAAGTACGAGCACCCGGAGAGCTCCCGCCACATGGCGAACGAGCTCGACAAACCCACCGTCGACCTCGTCATGCAACTCTGCAAGGAGCGGAGCGACATCGTCGAGCGCTACTACCGGGTCAAGCGCGAGGCCCTCGGCTTGGACGAGCTCACCCACATCGACCGCTACGCGCCGCTCTTCGAGACGAAGCGCACGGTCTCCTGGGAACTTGGCAAGCAGATCGTGCTGGAGTCCTTCGGTGGTTTCTCTGCGACCCTCCGCGACCGCGCGCAAGAGTTCTTCGACAAGGGCTGGATCGACGCCGAGCCCCGCGAGGGAAAGACGGGCGGCGCTTTCTGCAGCTACAACACGCCGGACACCCACCCGGTGCTTCTACAGAGCTACCTCGGCACGCTGGACGACGTGATGACCCTCGCCCACGAGATGGGCCACGGCGTGCACGGCTCGCTCAGCCGGGCGCAAAGCTATCTCAACTTCGACGGTTCGCTGCCGCTGGCCGAGCTCGCCTCGATCTTCGGCGAGATGCTCACCTTCGAGCGGCTCGTAGGCGAGGCTGACGACCGTGACCGGCTCGCGCTCTATGCGCAGAAGCTGGAAGGCATCTTCGCCAGCGTGCACCGCCAGGCCGCGATGTTCCGCTTCGAGCAGCGCTGCCATGAGCACCGTCGCACGAAGGGCGAGCTCAGTAGCGACGACTTCGAGGCGATCTGGCAGGAGGAGATCCAGTCGATGTTCGGCGACGCGCTCCGCCTAGGCGAGCAGCACAAGCTGTGGTGGCAGTATGTCGGCCACTTCGTCTTCGCGCCGTTTTACGTCTACGCCTATTCCTTTGGGGAATTGCTGGCGCTGGCGGTTTACCAGAAGGCGAAAGCCGAAGGCGCCGGGTTCGAGCAAAAGTACGTCGAGGTGCTCCGGCTCGGCGGTTCTCAGAATCCGTTCGAACTCATGGCCCACCTCGGTATCGACCTCCGCTCCCGCGAGTTCTGGCAAGGCGGCTTCGCAGCGATCGAAGGGCTACAGGCCGAGTTCGAAAGGCTTTGGGCCGCGCACAAGTCGTAACGCTTCCGCAACCTCGACGAGGCAACCGCCAAAACCGCGATTGCCAAGGTGGCCAAAGGCAAACAATGGGCGACGATAACGCCGAAACTTGGTTGGGCCAAAGGCGATGATGGGCGGTACAAGTTAGCGTGGCGGCTCATCGATAAAGGTGACCCCGGCACCGGCCGCCATCCGTCTCGTTACTTCATCGACGCAGAGACAGGGACGCTCCTACGCCGCGACCTATAATCTAGCCAATACGACAGGCGGTTCAGCTTTCCTGCATGCTTAGCGACTTAAGCCGCTCAAGCCTGGCTGGCTCGTTCGCCACCAACCACTCGTCGCGGCTCAAGATCTCGTGGGCGCGGGCGAAGTGGGGCTTGGCTTCTTCGGCTTGGCCCAGCGCGAGGAGGCACTCGGCGATCTCCTCGTAGGTGTAGCCACCATCGGGGTCCTCGGCGAGGAGCGCGCGTTGGCGGGAGAGGGCCTCTTCGGTGCGGCCGAGCGAGCGGAGGCAGCGGGCGACGCTCCACTCCGCGATGCGCTGCGTCTCGGACGTGCCGTGCTCGCGCCGGAAGGCGAGCGCCTTCTCGAATAGCCCCAGCGCCTCGTCCAACCGACCCATGTCGTGGAGGGTCCAAGCCGTGTTGTTCAGCAGGCTGCCGAGCCACTTTTTAGCACGCGGCTGGGCGCTGGCCTCGGCGGCGGCTATCGCCTTGAGGTTCCAGTCCAGGGCATCTTCCGGCGGAGACGCGATACCGAGCATGTGCATCGCGTCCACCGCGTAAAAGTCCTCGTCCGCCTCGATCGCACGGGCAAGGGCGGTCTCGAACCAAGCCACGGCTTCCTCCTTCTTCTGCGAACTGTTGAGCACGCGGCCCTGCTCCAGCGCGTACCGCGCCTTGAGCAGAGGGGTGTCCATCTCGCCTTCGAGACCGTCCAGCACGGCCTGCGCCTCATCGAACCGCCGCTGCAGCCCCAGCGAGCGGGCCAGCTGGGTCTGGACCTCGGTCCCTCCCCCTTCTTCAAGGGCCCTTCGGAACCGGGCCTCGCTCTCGCTTGGGTCGGCAAAGTTCCAAAGGGCGTCGATCTCTTCGCTCGTGAGCGGCATCGCGTGATTTTGCCCGCTTTTCAGATGGTTTGTGCCCGGGCGGTACCATGTCCGGATGCAGGAGAGGTACGACGTGATCGTCGTCGGCGCGGGCCATGCGGGCATCGAGGCCGCGCTTGCCGCCGCCCGGATGGGGCGGCGCACCCTCTGCGTCACCCTGCGGCTCGACCGGATCGGGCACCTGCCCTGCAACTGCTCGATCGGGGGCCCGGCGAAGGGGCACATCGCGCGCGAGGTCGACGCACTGGGCGGACAGATGGCGGTCACCACCGACCACACCCTGACCCACCTGCGGCGGGTCGGCACCGGCAAGGGGCCGGCCGTCCAGACCGCGCGCGCCCAGGTCTGCAAGCGCGACTATCCCGCCTTCATGCAGCGTGTCCTGCTCAATGAGCCGAACCTGGGCGCGCGTGAAGGGCAAGTCGAGCGCCTCTGGACCGAGGGAGGGGCGTTGCGCGGGGTGGTGGTCCAAGGCACGCGGATCGAGGCGGGCGCCGTGGTCGTGACCACCGGCACGTTCCTCAACGGGCTCTGCCACGAGGGCCGCAACAAGACCGTGGCCGCACGCCACGGGGACGACGCGGTGAGAACGCTCGGGGACGATTTGGTCGAGCTCGGCATCCGGATGCGACGCTTCAAGACAGGCACGACCCCGCGCGTCCGGCTTGGGTCGATCAACTTCGCCCGGACGGACGTGATGCCGAGCGATCCGGACGCCGCGCCGATGAGCTACCTGCATGACCGCACGTTTCCAAGGCGGGAGCTCCTGCCGACCTGGCAGACGAGGACCCTGCCCGCCACCCACGACGTGCTCCGCGAGCGGCTCGACGAAAGCGCCATGTTCAGCGGACAAATCGAGGGGGTCGGGCCACGCTATTGCCCGAGCATCGAGGACAAGGTCGTGCGCTTCGCGGAGAAGGACTCGCACCCGGTCTTCCTCGAGCAGGAGGAATGGGACGACGAATCCGTGTACGTCCAGGGCTTCTCGTCCTCGATGCCGGGCGAGGTCCAGCTGGCCGCGCTTCGCACGATCCCGGGTTTGGAGGAGGTGGAGATGCTTCGTCCCGGCTACGCCGTGGAATACGACATGGCCGACCCCCTCCAGCTGGATGCGACCTTGATGTCCAAGCTGCTGCCGGGGCTTTTCCTGGCCGGACAGATCAACGGCACGAGCGGATATGAAGAGGCGGCCGGTCAAGGCATCGTGGCCGGAATCAACGCTGCCCGGCGAACGCGGGGCGAGGGGCCCGTCGTCTTTCCCCGGACGCAAAGCTTCATCGGCGTCATGGTGGACGACATCGTCACGAAAGGGGTCGAAGACCCCTATCGAATGTTGACGGCGCGGGCGGAGCACCGGCTCGTGCTGCGCCACGACAATGCGGACGAGCGCTTGACACCCTTGGCGATCGAATTGGGCTTGGCATCCGAGGACCGCCGCCGCCGCTTCGAGGAAAAGTGCGCGACGATCGAAAGGGCACGGGAATGGCTTCAAGGCACGTGGGTCTTCGAAGCCGAGAACGCCAAGTTGGAGAGGCTGGAGCTGGCCCCGGTCAAGGGTCGCGCCTCCCTTTTCGAACTTATGCGCCGTCCGGACGTCTCGTTCCGCACGATAGAAGCCTTAGCCGGGGCCACGGGCCTGGGCGAGAGTCCACTGACGCTTAAGGAAGACGAACCCGCCGGGTCGGTCCGGCGCGGGGCGCGGGAGCGGCTTGAGATCGAAGCGGTCTACAGCGGCTACCTGGCCCGGCAAGAGGAGGAAGTCTTGATGGCGCGGCGACTGGAAGACCTGCCGATCCCTTCCACGTTCGTCTTTTCCTCCCTGCAGGGGCTGAGCTACGAGACGATCGAGAAGCTGACGGCCGTGCGCCCCTTGACGATCGGCCAGGCGGGTCGCATCCCGGGAGTGCGCCCGTCCGACATCGCCTTGCTCATCGGCCACTTGCGGCAACGTAAGGTTTCGTTCAGCTCAGCGTCAGAATAGGCCAGGTTTTGCCGACAGAATGATCTAGGGCTCATGCATCGGAGCAAAGTGCGGGACGACCGGTTCGAACCGGGGAACGACGGGGTGGCCTTGCGCCCGAATTTGGAGCCCCAGCCCACCGCGACCCTTCGCGCGATCCTCGCCGCCATCGACCACGGTGTCCTCTTGACCGACCTGGACCACAAGAGCCTGGCCTGCAACCGCGTTTTCGGGGAGATCTTCGGGGTCGAGCCGACCGCGGTCGTGAGCGACGACGTGGAGGGTGTGCGAAGCCGGGTCTTGCCGATCATCCGTGATGCGGACGCATGGCTTCGGAACTTAGACGAGGTCTACGCGAACCCCCTCGACCAGTTCGAGGACGACCTGGTCTTGGACAAGGGGACGGGCGAGGCGGTGGTCCGCCGCTTCACGGGGCCGGTGGTGGACTCCGAGGGGCGTCTGATTGGCCGGGTCTGGACGTTCCAGGACGTCACCCGCGAGAGGAGGGCGATGCGGATGCGCGAAGCGCTGCAGGAGCTCAGCGACTTTTACAGCCCGGAGCCCCGCGATGTGCTGCGCAAGGGGATCGAGATGGCCTCCCGGTTCTTCGATGGCGCGATCTCGATCCTTTCCGTCCGAAAAGGGGACTGGCTGGAGTTCAGTGAGGTGGCAGGGGCCCCGCCCGGCGTGCCCTTCCCGCCCGGGAACGAGGTCTCCGACAGCTATTGCCAGTATGCGATCGAATCGGTGAGGCCCTTCCTGGTGCAAGACGCGCGCCAAAGCCCGGCCCTTGCGAGCCTGTTGCCGGCCCGATTCGGCCAAAACCGTTACTTGGGTGCGCCGGTGATGTCCGCCCAGGGCAGCCCCGTCGGGACGATCTGCGTCTTGGACCACCGCACCGAGATCATCTTCGACGACGCGGACGTCCAGTTCCTTTCCATGCTGGCGCTGCGGGTCGGTTCAGAACTCGCGCGTGAAGAGAACATCCGCCAGCGGATCGAGCAGCAGGAGCGGGAGGTCGCCCGCCAGAGGCGCGCCCTCGGGACCACCCGGACCGTGCTCTCCGCGATGAACGAGGCGTTCGACCTTTTCGGATCGGACTCCCGCAAGGCCCTTGTGAAGAGCCAGGTCCGCATCTTGCACGGCCTGCTCGACTATGAAGCGTGCGGCCTCTTCGTGGCCGAAGGCGGCAAGGATTGGGAGGGATTCGCCTATGCGGCCGGGGCCGACCGTCCGCGGTCAGCCAAGGTCGCACCTGAGCGGTGCCAGGTCCTCTCTCGCATCGCCTCCGCCCAAGACCGGCAACGCGACTTCGTCGTCGCCACGCCGGAAGCCTGCGTCCTTGCAAAAATGCTCGGGACGTCGTACATCGTCCTCGCTCCGATCTCGCTCGGCACGGGGGTCTCGGGAGTCGTCGCCTTCGGCAACCCGACCGCGCCGCCCGTCGACGACGAGCACCATCGCGCCCACCTCGAGGCCTTGGTGGAGCAGGTGAACTTGCTGCTCCGCACCCAGTCGCTGAAGCGGGAGCTGGTCGAAACCGGGGACGAACTCGAGACCACCTCGCGCCAGCTTGTCGAAAGCGAGAAGCTCTCAGTGGCGGGCACGCTCGCCGCGAGCACGGCGCACGACATCCGCAACATCCTCTCGACGCTCTCCATCTTGTTGAACGAGCGCCACGCCGACCCCGAATGGGCGCTCAGCGCGGTCCGCGACCAGTTGGACCGGTTCTCGCTCCTTTCGCACCGTCTGCTTTCCTATGCCAAGCCGCGGATGGTCTCGCACAGCATGCTGGACGTCGCGGAGGTGCTGGAGTACGTGGTCGAACTGACGGGGGCGCTGGCCCGGATCCACGGGACCAAGCTGGAGCGCGAGGTGGAGGGCCGGGGGCTTTGGGTCATGGGCGAGCGCCACCAGTTGGAGCACCTCATCGTGAACCTGGTCATCAACGCGATCCAGGCGATGGCTGATTCCGGCGGCTCGGTCAAGCTCCGCGCCAACCATGTGGGAGCAAATGTGGTCGTCGAGGTGATCGATACGGGCAAAGGGATCGTGCCCGAAGACCTGTCCACGCTGTTCCAGCCGTTCCTATCCGGTAGGACGGACGGGACCGGTCTGGGCCTCTACAGTTGCCGCCGTATCGCGCAAGAACATGGCGGGACGCTTGAGGTCGAGAGCAAAATTGGCGTCGGCACCACGTTTCGCGTAACGTTAGCGGCCTCCCGAAGCATCTAAAGGAAGTCTATTCGATGCCAAACAGACTGTTAGTCGTAGAAGACGACCGCTATCTGCTCGACAACCTCAAGCGGGTGCTTACCGGGCAAGGTTTCGAGGTGACGACCGCCTCCACCGGTGAGCAGGGCCTCGCTTTGGTGACCGAGGCGAAGCCGGACCTCTTGATCTTGGACCTTGGCCTCCCGGGCATGGACGGCCTAACGTTGTGCCGCCGGATCCGCTCTCGCTGGAAGCTGCCGATCATCATGCTCACCGCCCGCTCGGAGTCCATCGACAAGGTGGTCGGCTTGGAGGTCGGTGCGGACGACTATTTGACCAAGCCGTTCGAGCCGATCGAGTTGGTCGCCCGGGTCCGCGCCCAGTTGCGCAGGGCGAACGAATATGGCTCCACCGAGGACGAAGCGCCGAAGCCGATCCAGATCGGCGCCCTCGAGATCGATTTGGCCAAGCGGATGGTGCGCCGGGCGGGACAGCCTGTCACGCTGACCTCCCGCGAGTTCGACGTGATCGCGCTTCTGGCCCAAAACGCGGGCCGGGTGATGGATCGGGACACGATCTTCGAGCGGGCTTGGGGCTACGAGATGGAGTTCAATACGAACAGCCTCGAGGTGATCCTCTACCGACTGCGCAAGAAGATCGAGGAGAGGCCGGCGAAGCCGCAGTACCTCCACACGGTCCGGGGCTACGGCTACAAGCTTACGGCGCCCTGACCGCTCAGTCCGTCAAGATCGAATAGGTGTGGAACCGCGAGGACATGGGCGGCTCCTCGCCGCGCTTCTTGGCCTCCGTGATGTCCTCGAACCCACGCTTGTGGCCCTCTAGGAACTCGGGGCTGCCGACCCACGCGTTGAAGCTGGCCTCGTCTTTCCAGTAGCTCACGATCAAGTACGGCTCGTTCTCCTTCTGGTCTTTCAAGACCTGCATCCCCATAAAGCCGGGCATGCGGTCGATGGCGCGAGCGCGCGTGCAGAAGAGGCACTCAAAGCGGTCTCGATAGTGTGCCTTGCAGTCGATGTAGTTGATCGCGACAAACCCCGCGTCCTTCGGAACGGAGGACTTGACCTGGCTAAGCGGGCACTGGTCCGACATGAGACAGCATTGTAACCTTCTGGCGTTCCAGCGCCCGCCGAAGGCCCGGCGCGGTCCCGCCCTCTGGTGACCCCGACTCCAGCCGAGGGCCGCCGGCAGAACAGCTAGAGCCTTTCCAAGACCACCAGCTTTTTCGTGGCCTTGTGATCACCCATGGTTACCGTGACTTGATAGTCGCCGGGCTGCACATGGAAGGGGTTGAAGAGCACGTCCTGGTTCTGGTCCGGTTGCTTCAGCCAGTCCTCCGGTTGGAGGTCCCAGGTGACCCGGTTCCACCCGGCCGCGTTCGAGCCGCTCAGTTCCCGGACCGTGTTGCCCTTTGCGTCCTCGATCTTGACCTTCACCTCCTCGCCCGTGTACTCCCCGATCCAATAATCGATCCTCGGCCCGATCGAAGGGTTCGCGGCCCGGAAGATCTTGTGGCTCCATAGCCCTTGATAGTTCAGCCGGTAGATGGGGCGGCGGGGCTGCAGGTCGAAGAGGTGCAAGGGCGAGGCGAGGACTTCCGGAGTCAGCTGGCTGAAGAACGCGCCGCTATCGAGCACGTAAATGGAACGTCCGTGGGTGCCAAGGACGACGTCCGTCTCTCGAGGGTGTTGCTTGATGTCGTCCACCGGCGTGGGCGGCAGCGCCTTGCCGTTCATGCGAACCCAGGTGCGCCCTCGATCCAAGGTGACGTAGGCTGCGTTCTCGGTCCCACAGTAGAGCACGTCCGGGCTGAAGAGGTCTTCACGGACGACTTTGACGGACCGCCCTTTGGGCAAGTCGCCGGTCACATCCGTCCAGGTCCTGCCCCAGTCTTCGGTGGCAAGGATCAGCGGGTCCATATCGTCCGACCGGTGGCCGTCGATGCTGGCGTAGGCGCGACCATCGGCATGGGCGCTCGCCACCACGCGCGAGACATAGCGTCCGCCGACCTCTTTCGGGGTCACGTTCTTCCACGAGCCGCCGTCGTCCTTTGAAAGGTAGATCAGGCCGTCGTCGCTCCCCGTCCAGAGCACCCCCGCCTTTCGGGGCGATTCGTCGATCGTGACGACCGTGCAATGGGTCTCGGCGTGGGAGCCGACCGTCTCGATCTTGGCCGGGTCGGCCGTGGTGAGGTCGGGGCTGATCTTCTCCCACTTCTCGCCTCGGTCCGTGATCTTGAACACATAGTTGCCCGCGTGATAGATGACGGAGGGGTCGTGCTGCGAGACGAAGAACGGTGAGTTCCAATTGAAGCGGTGGCGCGGCTGTCCTTCGCGGGCCTCGGGGGCGATGTAGCGGCGCTCGCCTGTGCCGAGATCGACTCTGACGAGGTTGCCGCCCTGCCATTCGGCGTAGACGATGTCCGGGTCCTCCGGGTCGAAGTCGGCGTGGAAGCCGTCGCCCCAGTTCACATACTGCCACTCGGCGTTCGTGATCCCGGTGGCGGGGGTCTTGGCCGCCTTGTCCGCCTCGACCTCTCGGGCTCCGGCGCTGGGGCCGATCCACGTACCGTTGTCCTGCAGGCCGCCGATGATGCGGTATGGGTCGCCCATGTCAAGGCTGATGTTGTAGAACTGCCCCGTCGCGATCGTGTTCAGGAAATCCCAGGTGGCGCCTCGGTCGAACGATTGGGAGGTGCCTCCGTCGGTGCCGATCACAATGTGCTCGGGGTCGTCCGGCGCGATGATGATGGCGTGGTGGTCGGCGTGGAGCAGGTTCGCCTGGAATTGGCGGAACGTCCGCCCTCCATCGTCGCTGACCTCGCAGGTCCAGCCCAGCATGTAGACACGCTGGCTGTCCTTGGGGTCGAACCGGACCTTGCTGAAGTAGAAGGCGCGGGGGCTGCGCACGCTGAAGCGGGCCCAGGTCTCGCCGCCGTCCTCGCTGCGGAAGACTCCTCCCCCGCGCATGCGGTCGTCGCGGATCGAGTTCGCCCCGCCCTCGGTCGCTTCGACCACGGCCACTAGGATGCGGCTGTCGCCGGGAAACACGTCGAGGCCGATGCGCCCCGTCTTTTCGGGCAGCCCGCCCGCCAGCTTTCTCCAGGTTCGGCCGCCGTCGGTCGTCTTGAAGAGCCCGCCCTGCGGGCCACCGCTGGTGAAACTGTAAGGGGTGCGGCGACGGTGGTACATCGCGGCGAAAAGCGTGTCGGGGTTTTCTGGGTCGATCGCGATCTCACAGCACCCGGTCTGGTCGTCGATCTGGAGCACGGGCTCCCAAGTCCGGCCCGCGTCGGTGGTCTTGTAGACGCCCCGGGTGGGGTTCGCGCCCCAAAGGTGCCCGAGGGCAGCGACATAGCAGACGTCAGGGTCGCGTGGGTCCACGACGAGGCGCGGGATATCGTGGCTGTCCTCCAGCCCACAGTGCACCCAATTCTTGCCGCCGTCGTCGCTGCGGTAGACGCCGTTGCCCCAGCTGCTGGAGTTCCGCCCGTTGCCTTCGCCGGTGCCGACCCAGATGCGGAAGCCCTTGCTTGCCGCGACCGGCTCGGGCATGGGGACTTGGTCTCCGCCCGACGGCGCTTGCCCGGGGGCGTCGCCGAGCGGTTCGTCCATCATCGAGGCCGTCTTCGCGGCCGCCTTCGGCTGGGCTCCGGCGGGCGGCTCCGCCTCCGTGCTGACAGGGGTCCCGGGTAGCCGGACCACCGCGACGGAACCGATCGAGGACGTCTCAAGCACCTTGTCGAAAATGGGCTCGAAGGTCGTCCCACGGTTCTTCGTGACCCAGAGCCCGCCGGTCGCGAAGCCCATGTAAAAGGTCTTAGGGTTGCCGGGCTCGAAGCAGAGGTCGCTGACACGGCCGCCCATGACAGCGGGTCCGACCGAGCGCCAAGGGAGGCGACTTAGGTCTTCGGGGGTGAGCCTTCGGCCGGTCGTCCCTCGGGGGGTCTCCCTCGCCTCGCCTGCGTCATCGGGGGCTTTTTTCCTTGCCATCTGCCCGGTGAGTATAGCGATTCGCGCGTTAGCGGTGGCTCGGGGATTGGTGGGCCTAACTAGATTCGAACTAGTGACCTCACCCTTATCAGGGGTGCGCTCTAACCAGCTGAGCTATAGGCCCTTACCAGGCGCGTAGGATACCTTCCGATTATCGGCGCGGTGCGTCCTTTTTCAGGCCCGCGTACTGAATTGGGGTGGAAAGCGTCCAATAAGGGACGAACCCCTCGGCACGGCCCCCGTCGTCCTTCGGTAGACTGCGCCGGAGTCCGGTGACCTTGCCGGCCGAGAAGAGTTACAGGACGCAGAAACGATGTCTTCGAGAATCCCAACCGCCGTGCTGGCCCTTGCGGGCCTCGCCGCTTCCGCCGTCGCCCAGTTCGACGGGGTCGCCCCCGTGGCCTGGCGATGGGCCGAGACAACTTCGGCCCCGCCTGCTGGAGCGCCGCTTGTCGACGGCGACCAAGTCTTCGTCGCCGTCGGAGGCCGCATCTATAGCGTGAACCGCAAGACCGGCAACCAGAACTGGCGCTTCCCGGTCGCCGAGCCTCTGGACGGCAACTTCCGAACTGGTGCGGCCCTTGCCGGCAACTTGATCGTTGGCGCCACCGATGCCAGAATCGTCTATGCCGTGGACAAGGCGACGGGCGCCCTGAAGTGGCAGCACCCGGCCGAAGCCCCCGTCGCAGGCACCCCGGTCATCGCGGGCAACGCCGTGGTCTATGCGACCACCGACCGCAGCCTGGTCGCGCTGAACTTGGACAGCGGCAGCCCCCTTTGGCCCCAGCCGGTGAAGGCCGCCAACGGGATCTATCCGAACCTGGCCGCCTGGCAAGACAGCGTCATTTACATGACGAACGAGCCGCAGATCATCTCGATGAACGTCGCCACCAAGAAGGAGAATTGGCGCATCGGCCTGCGCAGCCTCAGCGCGGCGACCCAGCTCGTCGCCTACGGCGACTCCATCTATGTCGCCAGCGGCAACTATATCTCCGCGATCCGAGCGGCAAGCGGCGGCCGCAAAGGCGAGGTGCGGCTGGACAAGACCCTTTCCTTCGGCCCGGCCGTCAGCGCGAACGGGGTGGCGGTGGTCTCGGACGACGGGTACGTCTTCACGTTCGACGCGAACCTGAAGCCGGTCTTCCGCGCGGGGATCAACTTGGAGTCGCTGCCGGTCAATTCACCTGGGTTCGTCGGCAAGTGGGTCGTCGTCCCGACGACGAACGGTTCCGTGAACGTGCTCGACCCGACCACGGGCGACATCGTCTTCAACTACATCGTCCCGCCGCTCTTTAAGGTGGCTGCGGACGGTGGGGGCGACACCCCGCCTGCCCGGTTCGTGACGGCTTCCGGCCCGGCCGCCGAGAGCGGCTCGACGATGCTGGTGCTGCTTCGCGACGGCAGCCTGGTCGCTTTCGACAGCCGACTCGGCGTGGATCTCACCCCGCCGGAGATCTCGATGCTCTGGCCCCGCCGTGGCGAACAGATCTCCGGCGCGGCGCCCCTGGAGTTCCTCTTCCAGATCGATGACGCCTCGTCCGGCGTGAACTCTTCGAGCCTGAAGGTCTACGTGGACGACAAGGAGTACGAAGGCGTCTACTCGCGGGACGGCTACCTCAGCGTGAAGATCGCGGCGGGCGGCCGGAACCAGCCCCTGACCGACGGGCGACACGAGATCCGGGTGGTCGCCAAGGACTGGCTTGGCAACGAGGCCACTCAAACCGTGAATGTAAGCGTTGACAACACTCTGGCCGCAACCGGCCTCGCGCCCCGCAAGTCGGCGACCGAGGGAACCGGCGGCGCAGGTGGCAGAAGGCGTGGCGGGGCAGCCGGAGGCGGCTAGACCTAGCGAACTTTCCGCGGCCTTCTGGTCGCGGATCTTGGCCGCGGAACTGGGCGTCGAACAGGCGTCCCGGGCCGCGGCCGGAGCGTCTTCCTCCCCCGACCCTGAAGCGTTCCTTCTCGCTTGGCCCGGTGCCAGCGAGCGACAGCGCCAGGCGATGGCGGCCCATGACGCCACTGCCGCCGAGCGCGCTCTCCTGGGCGGGGCCGAGGTGCTCTTCGGCGACCGCTTGCCGTCCTTGCTTTTGCGGGCGCCTTCGCCTCCCCCTGCCGTCTTCGTCGACGGAGACCTTCGGTGCCTCGATCGGCCGATGGTGGCCATCGTGGGAACGCGGACGGCGAGCACCTATGGGCTTGCGATGGCGCGGCGCTTCGCGGGCGAGCTTGCCCAAGCCGGCGCGACGGTGGTGAGCGGCGGGGCGGTGGGCATTGACCGCGCAGCCCACGAGGCTGCGATGGAGGCGGGGGGCGCGACCCTCGCGGTCCTCCCCTGCGGCGTGGACGTGGTCTATCCCAGCCGCCACGCCCAGCTCTACGCGAAGATCCGCGAAAGGGGGGCGCTCATGAGCCGTTACCCGTGCGGGGTCGGGCCGAAGAAGCATTGGATCCCGGGTCGGAACAGCGTCGTCGCCGGGCTTTGCAGGGCCGTGATCTTGGTCGAGGTGCCGTCCGAGAGCGGCGCCCTCATCACCGCCAAGCACGCTCGGGAAGCGGGCCGAACGACCTTCGTCGTCCCCGGCCCCGCGAACCAACCGAGCTTCGTCGGCTCGCACGCCTTGATCCGCCGAGGGGCGGTGTTAGCGGACGACCCGGGGCAAGTCCTGCGGAGCTTGGGGCTGCAGGCTTCCCCTGGGCAGGAGTTCGACCCGTCCGCCTTCGGCGGCGACGAGGCGGCCGTTTTCGGAGCGTTGGTCGGTCAGCCGCTTTCGGTCGAAAAGCTTGCCGAATCGACGGGTCTCGCCCCCGGCCGCGTGCTTTCCGCCCTGACAATTTTGGAGCTTGAGGGCGCGATTGTCCGGGCGACCGAGGGGTACGCTCGCGCCCAGTGAGCCAGGTTCTTGATGCCCTTGGTCCGCAGGGTTTTGGGGCTTATCTTGTCGAATGGGACGAGGGTGGGCCGATCCTCGAAAGGGTGACCAAGAAGCCCGAAGGGACGCTGGTCCCCGGCTTTGTTGACATCCACGCTCACGGCGGGGTGGGAGTCGACGGCATGACGGCCGACTCGGAAGGCTGGCGTAAGTGGCTGGACGCCCTGTGTCGGCAGGGATATGAGTCGCTGCTTCCCACGACGGTCGCAAGCTCGGTGATGGGTGTCCAACGGTTCTTGAGCCTCTTGCCTGAAGATCCGATGGTGGCGGGCTTTCACATGGAAGGCCCTTTCATTAGCCCCGCGAGGGCCGGTGCGCAGCCCAAGGAAGCGATCGCCCTCCCTCCGAGCGGCCCGGGCGAATGGGACGACGTCTTGAACGACCCGCGGCTCAAGCTGGTGACCTTGGCTCCCGAACTGCCCAATGCGACGGCCCTCATCTCGCGGTTGCGCGACCGGAACGTCACCGTCTCGATGGGCCACACCGACGCCGATTACGACGAGGCGCGGATCGGCTTCGAATTCGGAGCCTCGAACGTGACCCATATGTTCAACGCGATGCGCCCCTTCCACCATCGCAGCCCGGGCATCGTCGGCTACGCCCTCACCAACCCCGATCTGACCTGCGAGCTGGTCTACGACCGGGTCCACGTCGCGAAGGAGGCGGCGGAGCTCCTCTTCAAGTGCAAGCCGCTGGAGAAGATCGTGGCGGTCAGCGACGCTGCCGCGGGCGCAGGGCTGCCCAACCGGAGCGAGTTCGAGCTGTGGGGCCACAAGGCGTCCGTGGTCAAGGGCGTCGTCAGCTTGGAAGACGGCACTTTGGCGGGGAGCGCGTCGACGCTGTATGACAGTTTCCGATTCTTGTGGGAGGACTTCGGCGCAGAGACCGCGATCCGCCTTTGCTGTCTCAACCCCCGCAGGGCGGCCCCCGGCCTGAGCCTGGACCCTCGTGTTTGGCTGACGTTAGACCCCGACCTGCGCATCACGGAAACGCGTCGGGTGCTAGGATAGCAAGGCGTTGACGGCGCGGTCAGCCGAGCTATGACGGGGATATCACGGCTTAAGCGGATATTGCTGGGGCGGCCGATCGCTACAAAGCGGGCCCACCACGAGAAGCTCATCGTTCCTTTTGGGCTCGCCGTCTTCGCCTCGGACGCGCTCTCTTCGGTCGCTTATGCGAGCGAGGAGATCATGTTGGTCCTCGTCTTGGCGGGGCCGGTCGGACTCCAATACCTGCTAAAGGTGAGCGCCTGGCTCGGCGTTCTGATGCTCATTGTGGGCTTCAGCTACTTCCAGACGATCCAGGCCTATCCGAAAGGTGGCGGCACTTATATCGTCTCGTCCGAGAACCTTGGGAAAGGGGCGGCCAAGATCGCTGGGGCCTCTTTGTTGATCGATTACGTCCTCACGGTCGCGGTCTCAGTCAGTTCTGGCATTGCCGCCATCGTTTCGATGGCGCCGGGCGTCCAACCCTTCGCCGTCCCTATCGGCGTCGCGGCCATCGCCCTCTTGGGCCTGGCGAACCTGCGTGGCGCGAAAGAGAGCGGCGCGCTGTTCGCCATACCGACTTACTTCTTTGTCGTCATGATGCTGGCGCTCATCGGGACGAGCTTGATGAGGGGGGCAGGGTCGCCACACATCCCGCCCCAGGGGCTCACCGCTCCGGCCGAAGGGTGGCACGCGATCAACGTGCTCCTCCTCCTGCGGGCCTTTGCCGCCTCGTGTACGGCGCTCACGGGGACGGAGGCGATCGCGGACGGTGTGCCTGCCTTCAAGGACCCGGCGCCCCGGAACGCCGGCCTGACCCTGATCCTCATGGTCGGTTTGTTGCTCACCATGTTCTTGGGCGTCAGCTGGTCCGCAATGCACTACGGCATCGTCCCCATGGCCGCCGATGCCCCGGGATACCAGACGGTGGTCGCGCAGCTGGCGAGCCTGCACTTTGGCGACGGCTCCTGGCTCTTCCGCCTGACTCTTGTCGCGACGGCCACGATCCTGTTCCTGGCTGCGAACACGGCTTACGCCGATTTCCCCCGCTTGGCCAGCTTCGTCGCCCGGGACAACTTCCTCCCCCGGCAGCTGATGTCGCTGGGCGACCGCCTCGTTTTCCAGAACGGCATCGTCCTGCTTTCTCTGTTCGCGGTGGCGCTCATCGTCTTCTACAACGCGGACACCCACAGTTTGATCCCGCTCTATGCGATGGGCGTCTTCATCTCCTTCACGTTGAGCCAGGCAGGCATGGCGATGAAGCTCTGGACCGAGCGGAAGCAGGCCCTGGCCGAGGGCGCGACCGGCTCCGCCCGCAAGAAGGCCTGGCAAATGTCGATCAGCGGGTTCGGCGCCCTGGTCACGTTCATCGTGACGGGCATCCTGCTTGTCACGAAGTGGGAAGAGGGCGCTTACCTGATCGTGATCGCGCTGGCCGCGATGCTGTTCCTTTTCCAGGCGATCAGCAAGCACTACAAGTATCTGGCGAACGAACTGAACTTGGCTCCGGACGACGTGATTCCCAAGTACAAGACGGCGGCTCTCCTGTTGGTGCCGAGGTTGCACAAAGGCATCCTGAGCGCGATCGCCTATGCTCGGGCCAGCACGGCGGACGTCCGCGCGTTGCACGTGACCCTCGACGGCTCCAGCGCCGAAAGTCTCAAGAAAGCCTGGGAAGAGTTCGGCGAAGACCTCCCGCTGGTGATCTTGGACTCGCCCTACCGGTCACTGGTGGATCCCGTCACCGACTACGTGGACCAGATGATCGCAGAGGATCCGGACTTGGTCGTGACTGTCATCGTGCCCCAGGCCGTGCCCAAATATCCCTGGCATGCCATCCTACACAATAACGCGGCCGCCCAATTGAAGACCGCCCTCGCCTCGCGCAAGAACGTGGTCGTCACGAACGTCCGCTACTTCCTCCGCTAGCTCTTATGATCGTCGAGTCTTACGAAGACGTCATCCGTCTCTCCGGGCCGCTTCGCTCGAACTTTTGGGAGACGATCCACACGGCGATCTCGCTGACGCTGAAGCGCCACCCCACCGGCGTCATCATCGACTGCAGCGACATCACCGAGGTCACGCAGGAAGGAGCGGAGACCTTCATCGACGCCATAGAGTTCGTGAACAAGTTCGAGGACGCCCGCATCATCGTCGCGGCCGTCCCCGAGCATGTCATGGAGGTCTTGCGCCAGGTGCCGAACGTGCGGTCCCAACTCCCCGTCGTCAAGACGGTCGATGACGCCCGCCGTTCGCTCGACCTCTTGGTCGAGGACGAGGAGCACGGCCCCCGAAGGAAGAAAGAGTCGCTCAAGGCTTTCGACCGCCACATCGTCGCCTGCCTCAGCGTGACCCGCGACGATGCCCACCTCCTTGACGTTTTGGAGGAACTGGTCGAATCGATGCCGGCTAAGGCGGTCGTCGTCGCCCCGATCATCGTCCCGCGGGAAAAGCCCGTCACGGCCCCGATGCCGGAGAAGGAGGAAGCCGCCGCCATCGGGCTGGAAACCGCCCGGAAGCGGCTGCACGACCGGGGCACTCCCACCGTGCTGCGCATCGAGCGCGGGCGTGACCTCTCGGCGATCCTGAACGAGGTCGCGGACGAGTTTGAAGCGGCGCACGTGGTGCTTGCCCTCCCCGAGTTCCGCGAGGGCGACGAGACGTGCCTGAAAACGTTGGCCGCCGTGGTCGAACGGGTCCGCCGCCCGTTGGTCATCGTCCGGGGGCCGGTCTCCGGCGGGAAGCCTTAGGGCGTGGCGGAGGCCTTCTTCAAGCGGTCGTGGACCGCTTCCCACTCGGGCCCTTCGGGTGGAAGTTCGATCGCGATCTCGGTCGCGCCGGACTCATCGACGCGCCGCAGAGCGTCGTAGAGGATGGTCGCGTAGGCCCGAGGTTCGCGGGGCATGTGGATCTGTCCGGGGCCGGTGGCGGTCTGGAAGGTCAAGCCGCTCTCGCCGTTCGAAAGGCTGTCGACGAACCGGATCGCCGCCCGAGGCGCATAGTGCCGCTGGTACATGCCCGGTGAGCGGCGGACGGCTGGCGGAGGCACGATGCCGAGCGGCATTCGCAGGGCCGCTTCTATGTCGGCCCGCGAGACGCCGCCCGGCCGCAGGATCTGCGGGGTTTTTGTCGAGAGGTCGAGCACGGTGCTCTCGAGTCCCACCGAGCAAGGTCCGCCGTCCAGAATCATCGGCACCTGGCCGGCGATCTCCGGTGCGACCGCTTCTGCGGTGGTGGGTGAGAGTCGGCTGAACGCGTTGGCGCTGGGAGCGGCGATCGGGCAGCCCGCCTCGTCGATGAGGGCGAGGGCGACGTCATGGTCCGGCACGCGGACGGCGACAGTCTCGAGCCCGGCCGTGGTCCGGTCCGGCAAGTCCTTGCACTTCGGCAGGACGAGGGTCAGTGGCCCAGGCCAATAGCGAAGGGCCAGTTCTTCGACCACTTTCGGCCAGGACGCGGCGACCCTTTCGAGCCAGTCCAGGCCTCCAATGTGCACGATGAGCGGGTTCTCACTCGGCCGCCCCTTGATGGAGAAGACGTTGGCGACGGCCGCGTCGTTGGTCGCGTCGCAGGCCAGCCCATAGACGGTCTCGGTCGGCATCACAACCGCCCCGCCTTCACGGACGACCCGTGCGGCGAAGCGAATATTCTCAGCGGTTGGAGCGACGATGCTCATCGAGCGCCCTCATCATAGCCTGACGGGGAGCGGGGATGTCGAGCCACCAGGTGAACGACCTAGCCCCCTGCGCGACCAGCATCGCGAGGCCGTCAGTCGAACGGAGCCCCCTCGCTTCGGCCGCCTCACAGAAGGCGGTCTGAGCTGGGCCGTACATCAGGTCGTAGGCGAGGGCGCCCGGTTCGGCCGTTTCCCAGGCCACGTATGGAGCCTCCCCTCCCAGTCCGGCCGAAGTGGCGTTGACCACCAGCCCTCCCCCCGTCAAGACCGGTTCCTCAAGGATCTCGATCGCAAGGCCGGTTTCGCCCCTCAGGGCCCGCGCCCGGTCTGAGGTCCGGTTGTGCAGGGCGACCTGGAATCCGGCGTCGCAAAGGGCGACGGCGACAGCACGGGCCGACCCTCCCGCCCCGAGCACCACGGCCCGGCACGGCTGGACGCCAAGTTCCGCCAGGGTGTCCATGAACCCGGGAGCGTCGGTGTTCGTGCCCCGGCCCGGTGTCCGCAGGTCTAAAGTGTTCGCGGCGCCTAACCGCGGGTCGACGTCGGTGCACCAGGCGAAGGCCGCTTCCTTGATAGGGACGGTCACGTTCAGGCCCCAAAGGCCGCAAGCGGCCAGGTGCCCCAGCGCTTCGTCAAACTCTTCCAGGGGAACTCGCACGGCCTGATAGCCCCACGAAAGACCTGCGTGCCGCAAAGCGGCGTTCTGCATCACGGGTGAAAGGGAGTGGGCGATGGGATCGCCGATGACGGCCAAGTCCCCACGTTCGACGGCCCGCCACTCCTTCCAGCTCACGACTTAAAGGTCCAGTTTCTCTGGAAGTAGAAGTTGAACACACCCGCCACGACGGTCGCGATCGCCGACGCGGCGAGCAAGCTGAGCTTTGCGTGACCCGGCAAGACGTTGTTGCCCAAGGTCTTGACCGCGGCATTGATGAGCATCGCAAGCAGCGCGATGATCCAATAGCGGACGAACTGCCGGTGGCGCGTGCTCGGATCGCGGCTCTCAAAGGTCCAAAGGCGGTTCCAATAGAAGCCGTTGAGGATCGCGAGCGAGGTCACGGGCACGGTCAGCACGGGGACGGCTGCGTCGCTGGGACGGGCTTGGGCGAAGCCAAAAACACCGGGCTGCCAGGCCAAGAGCCATTCGCCCAGCACCGTGCCGAGCGGTTGGCCGTTGATCGGGACGGCGAACATCACGACGAAGAGCAGGCCGATGTCGATGATCGTGGAGCTCGCCCCGACGATGATGAACCGGACGAACTGGACGAGCGTCGAACCGGAGTAAAGCCCCTGCTCGACCTTCTCTACCGCCTCTTTGGGAGGGTGTTCTTGGAAGTACTGGTAAAGGAAGAGGGCCGCGACCCGCTCGAGGTTCCGACTGATGTAGCGGGTTCCGGCGAACTCGTGCGAGGCCATCGGCCGAATCCAGATCGCGTCGATCCCGGAGCGGTTCGCGCCCAGGACGTCAGTGAAGAGCTGGTCCCCGATCATCACCGCTTCCTCCGGCTTGCGCCCGAACTTCTCCAGCGCCCGCTGGAACATCGCCCGGCTGGGCTTGTTCTTGTCGCGGATGAACGGCACGTCGATCGCTTTGGAGAGCGCGCCAAGCCGGTCCCAGTTGTTCGTGTTGCTCAGGATGCAGAGGTCAAAGCCCAGCGCCTTCGCCTTCTGGAGCCAGGCAAGGACATCTTCGGACGCCTGCGTCTCGCGCCACCGGATGAGGGTGTTGTCTACGTCCAGCAGGATCAGGCGTTTGTCGGCCTGCTTCAAGGCGTCCAAGTCAACGTCTGTCAGCCGTTCGAGCGCTTCCTTCGGGCTGAACCGGCGGAGCGTGCTGGGCATGCTCTGGCGGGCGAACACCCCAGGACGGACGTGTCTCATCGTTTTGCTGCGGCCTCCCGTTCCTTTGACGCCTTGCGGATGTTGGCACGATGCTCCTCGTACGTCTTGGCGAAGAAATGGCTGCGGTCGGGCCGCGCGACGTAGTAAAGGAAGTCGTGCTGCTCGGGGTTGACGGCCGCCTTGATCGAAGCGACCCCCGGCGAACAGATCGGCCCTGGCGGGAGGCCGAAGTTGAGATAGGTGTTGTAAGGCGAGCGGACCTTGCGCACGACTCCAGGCCCCAAGACCTGCCACTTCTGCAGCGCGTAGAGCACGGTCGCGTCGATCTCCAGCCTCATGTTCCTCTTTAAACGGTTATAGATCACCCCGGCGACTCGGGGCCGTTCGCTGTCCTTCGCCGTTTCCGTTTCTACCATCGATGCGACGATGAGGGCCGCCTCTGGATCGTCGGCCGCCTCCAGGATCGGCCATGCCTTCTGCTCGAAGGCCCGAAGTTGACGCTGCACAACTTCTTCCGCCCCCAGCAGGGGTGGCAGGTCGTAGGTGTCCGGGAAAAGATGGCCTTCTAGGGTGCCGGTCCTCGTTTTCCGGGAGAAGCCCGCGGCGTCGTTGGCCGCCTTGACATAGTCTGTAGCGCTGCAGACAAGCTGCTCTTGAAGCCGGTCGGCCGTCCGCTTGATCCACCAGCCTTCGGGCAGGCGCACCATGTTGCGGACCGGTTTCTGCAGGGTGCCGACGACTTGACCGGGGGTGTGGACTCGCTGGAACGAATAGGTGCCGGCCGCCACTGTGAACGTCATCCTGCTCAGTCGGACGTACTTCCCGGTGGCGTCGCCCTTGATGATCTTCTGCTTCTGCAGAAAATCGACGGCCTCGCCGACCGGCGTAGGTTGGTTGAACCTCACGTACTCCTGCGTCGCCTCGCCGATATCGACGACCGCCAAGGAGGCGACGTACCCTTTGAACGCCAGAAAGCCCGCCGCCGCAAGGCCGATTGCCGCGACCAGCAGGCAGCCGACCCTTCGGCCCGTCTTACTCAGCCCACCACCTCTCCAGGATCTGGCACGCCGCTTCCGAGTCGAGGCGGCGCCTGGTCCCCGCGATGGTGAGGCCCTGCGCTTCCAGGCTCTGATGGGCGATGTGGCTGGTCAGCGTCTCGTCCACATAGTCCACTGCGAGTCCGAGCGCCGCAATCTTTTCGCCCAGTTGGCGGACCACCTTGCTCAGCTTTGTCTCCTGGCCGGATTCGTCCAGGGGCAAGCCGAGGACGACGGCTTCCGCCTCCTCCCTTTGCGCCAGCGAGGCGATCGCCTCGGCGTCGCGGGCGAGGGTGCCGCTCGCCGCGAGGGCGGGTTTCGGGGTGGCGAGCTTGACAGAATGTTCGCCGACCGCGACTCCGATCCGCTTCGAGCCAAAATCCACGGCCAGGGCTCTCATAGGGGCTCGGCTCCGACGGCCGAATAGGCTTCCATGACGGTCGGGTGGAACCAGGGCGTGCTCGAAACGGCTTCGTCCCCCAGCACCTCCCGGCCCGCGAAGTCGGTCCAGACGCCGCCCGCCTCGCGGACGATGAGGGCCATGGCCGAGACGTCCCATCGCTTCACGGCAGGGTCCAGCATGGCGACCGCTCGGCCAGAAGCGACGAGGGCGTGTCCGTAGGCGTCGGACCAGCCGCGGGTGGCCATGACTTGGTCGCTCAGGCGAATCAACCCTTCCAAACGGCCCGCGCCGCGCATCGCCTTGATGCCCCCATGGCAGACGACGGCCGTGTCCCGGCCCTCTTCTGACGCCACGCGGCAAATCCTGCCGTTCCAAAAGGCGCCCTCCCCTTTCTCAGCGTAATAGAGCTCGTCCAAACCGGGGAAGTATGCAACGCCCACAATAGGGACACTGTCAACTTCGTAGGAGAGGAGCGTAGCGAAGAGGGGGACTCCGCTGACGAAGGACTTGGTTCCGTCGATCGGGTCAACGACCCAGCGGTCGGGCGCGGTCGGGTCTCCTCCTTCCTCTTCTCCGAGCACGGCCTCGCCCGGGAAGTGTCTGCCGATCCGTTCCCGGACGACCGCTTCCGCCCTTCGGTCTGCGGCGGTGACGGGCGAGCCGTCGCCCTTTGCCTCCGCGTCCACTCCGGTCTGGAACCAGGGCAAAGTCGCCCGACCTGCGGCTATGGCCGTCTCGATAGCGAAGGCAAGGCGTGGCGACACGGCCCGATTCTGCCTAAGCCATCCGCCTGTGCCCCGGGCCCCGACGGTACACTTCACTTCCTCTGGGGGCTTAGCTCAGTTGGGAGAGCATCTGCTTTGCAAGCAGAGGGTCAGGGGTTCGAGTCCCCTAGCCTCCACCACGCTTTTCGCGTGCTCAAGCGGTTGGCGAGTTTCCCTCGAGAGCTCCCCGGGGTCTAGCAACCAAAGCGGCGGAAAGGGGGGCGAGTACACGTGCCTGGCCTGGGGCCCGTGAGACGATCGAGGAACAGCCCCCGAAGTACGCAACGTGCAAGAGACCGATCACACGAAGACTTGGCCCGATCTTGCTATCGGCCTCTACGACAAGCTCACCGGCCGCAACGCAGAGATCACATACGACTTCAGCGACCTCCGAGTCAGCGTCCCAAGCGGCACTGGTGCCACCGCCGAGCACGCGGAATGGCGTGTCAGCGGACAGCTCAAGATCCGCACCAAGCCGGTCGCCCAGAGCCCAAACTGACCATGGTCGGCCGTCTACAAGGGACTGTAGGAGGCCGGCCATTTGAGGTTCAGGCCGAAGAGGAGGTGGTCGTGTTGAGTCTGAGCGGGTTCGGGGCGCTTAAGCCTGCTTTACAGTTGGCGAGCTGGCTCTTCTCGAGTGAAGAACCCTTACGTGGGTTGAGATTGCCTCTCCTGAAGGTTCGGCTCAACGGGTTCCCCCCTCTCACGGTACGGCACAACGGGTGGCTATGGAAAGGGCTCACCAAGGCGGCAAGGCGATGAGGGTCGCGGTAACGGGGGGAACGGGCTATGTCGGAGGACGGCTCGTCCCCATGCTTCTCGATAAAGGCTACGAGGTCTTATGCCTCGTCCGGAACGCCCGGAAGCTTGACGACCGTCACTGGAGGCGGAACCCGAGGGTGGACGTCGTCGCCGACGATCTCTCGGACCCGGCAGAACTCGCCGGAAAGCTGAGGGGCTGCGATTGTGCTTACTACCTGATCCACTCAATGCACGCGAGCGGGGCGCGTTACGCCGAAGAAGACCGCAGGCTCGCCGGGGCCTTCGGTAAAGCCGCAAAGGCGGCCGGTCTCCAACGCATTATCTACCTCGGCGGGCTTGGTGAAATGGGCGAAAACTTGAGCGAGCACCTGCGCTCAAGGCGCGAAGTCGAGGAGGTGCTGGAAGAGGGAGGCGTGCCCGTGACGACGTTCCGCGCTGCCATGATCATCGGATCGGGTTCGGCCTCGTTCGAGATTCTTCGCTACTTGGTCGAGCGGTTGCCCATCATGGTCACCCCGAGTTGGGTGAAGACCGAATGCCAGCCCGTTGCAATCGCCGATGTGCTCCATTGGCTGACCGAGTGTCTCGCGGTGCCCGAGACGAACGGGCAGACGCTCGAGATCGGCGGCAGGGACGTGCTCCAATACCGCGACCTCATGAACATCATGAGCGACGAACTGGGACTGCCTCGCCGAATCGTGATCCCGTTGCCGGTTCTCACTCCGCGTCTCAGCTCCGGCTGGATCGGGCTCGTCACCCCGGTGTCCTACCGCATCGCACGGCCCCTCGCGGAAGGGCTGCGGAACCGGGTGGTGGTGACCAATGACTTGACCCAGCGGCTCATGCCGCACGAGGCGATGGGGGTGCGGGAAGCGATCCACACCGCCTTGACCCGAGTCAAGCAGGGCAATGTCGTCACCAGTTGGTCGGCGGCGGGCCCGGTTCAAGGCGACCCCGAATGGGCAGGCGGCACCGTGTTCAAAGATCAGCGGACGATCGACATTCTCGCGTCGAAGGCCGACGTCTACAGAGCCGTTTGCCGAGTGGGCGGGGGGCACGGTTGGTATTCCGGTGACATCCTTTGGCAGGTCCGGGGTTGGATGGATAAGCTCGTGGGCGGGCCCGGGCTTCGGCGCGGACGGCGGCACCCCGACGAAGTCGGCTACGGCGAGGCACTCGACTTCTGGCGCGTCATCGGTGTCGAGACGGACAAGAGCCTCATGCTCCTGGCCGAGATGAAGCTCCCTGGCACGGCGACCCTCGACTTCGCGCTCGATTCCCATACCGAGGGCACGACCCGCCTGACGATGACCGCGCGTTTCCGCCCCAAGGGGTTTTTCGGCTTGCTTTATTGGTACATGGTCGTCCCGTTCCACAACATCGTTTTTGGAGGGATGCTCCGGGGCATAAAGCGTGCGGCAGAGGGCGCAGTGCCCACTGAGCCGAGGCCGGCCACCTAGGCGCGGGCGTGATAGGGTGCCCTGCGTCGCGTTAAAGCACTTCTGCTTCAGAGCTGGGCTTGGGCGAACTTCCAGCCGGCGGGCGAATCGCCGAGCCCCAGCGCCATCCGGAGGATGGGGATCGGGATGGGCCCTTGGCGCAGCACCTCGTCGTGGAACTGCCTCAGGGTCATGCCCTTTGCGAGGGCCTCTGCCGCCAGCGCCTTCATCTGCAAGCCGCCGAGCAGGTAGGCCGCCTGATAAAGCGGGGGATAGTCCCCGCCGAAGGAGCGGCGCACCTCGGCTTCGGCGTTCGCGGGCTCGTGGCCGACCCGGTCGACCAACATTTCGACGCATTGGTCCGGCGTCAGTTTGCCTAGGTGGAACCCGAGTGAGAACTCGACGCGGACGCACCGGTGCATCCGCCAAAAGAGCATCCCGATACGGTCCTCTGGCGAGCGTGCGAAGCCCATATCGTAGAGCACGAACTCCCAATAGAGCGCCCAGCCCTCGATCCAGAACGGTGTGGAAAAGACCTGGCGATAGGGGCGGTACCGCTGGGTCATGAACTGCTGCAGGTGGTGCCCCGGGATGAGCTCGTGGTGGGCGACGGCTCGGGCGAAGTGCCGGTTGTTGCCCCGCATGCTCATCTGCTTGGCCCCCTCGGGCATGCTTTCGGTCGGGAAGCTCACGATGATCGCTTCCCCGCCCAGGAAGAACGGGCTGGCGAGTTGCCGCTCGGCTGACATCATCTCCATGCGCCAGGTTTCGGCGGCGAGTTCGGGCACGGTCACGAGGCCGTGGTCTCGGACGTAGGTGGCGGCTTCGTCCGCCAGCCCTTTGATGAACTGAGGCTGGCCGCCTGGTTCCTCGTGCATGCCCTTCACCGCCTCCAGCGCCCGGTGCCAGTCGTCGCCATAGCCCATCTCGGAGCTGGCCCTCTTCATCTCTTTCAGGCACCATTCGTACTCGCGCCAGGCGATCTCGACCAGTTCTTCGGGCGTGTAGGGGATGAGCTCCAGCTGGAGCTCGGCGAGCAGGGCATCGCGCCCGATCGGGTCGCCCACGATGGTGGTCTGGTCGCCGAGCCGCACGCCGCCGACCTCTTCCCGCAGGAACTTTTCGTAGCCGTCTACCGCCTCCTTTGCCTCGGCATAGGGTGCGCGGCACCACCAACTGAACTGCGGGTCATAGCCGTCGTAGAACTTGAACCAGCGTTCGAGGGCCCGGCCCAATTGGGCCGTCATCCGTGAGGCACGGAGGGCGACGGCGCGGCTCGGGGGCGAATTCAGGGCGCCTCTCCGGGCGTCGGCCACCATTTCGGGGATTTGCGCCAGGGCTTTGGCCGCTTCTTTCGGACGGACAGGCTCAATGTCTCGGCGGGCGTCGTCGAAGGCGACGATCGTCGCTCGGAACGGGAGGTGGGGGGTGGCTTCGTTTTGGCCGGCCTCGATGGCGAGCCGCTTGGCCCGCTTGGCCGCGTCGAGCGTCAGCAGGGCCTTATCGACCTTGTCGTCCCGGGTCTCAGCAGGAGCGGCTTGGGCTTCCTTCTCGACCGTCCGGTAGAACCGTTCCATCCGGTCGACGCCGGTGGGCGAAAGGCTTTCGTCGTACTTCCGCGAAAGGCTACCGATGTCCTCGGTGTAGAGAATGATGCGCTCGGGCCACGTCTGTTGAGGTTGGCTTGCCATTGTTGCGAAGGCGGCCACAGCCGCAAAGCCCAGCATAGTCCGAAAGGTACCAGGCCGTGTCTCCCGGCTTTCCGGGTTTACTCGCGAACCATGTCCGGATTTGCCGTCGAGTTCCAGGGGATTGGCAAGTCGTTCCCAGGCGTCCGGGCCTTGGACGGCGTCTCGTTCGGGGTGGAGCCGGGCAGCGTCCACGCGCTGCTCGGCGAAAACGGCGCGGGCAAGAGCACGCTTCTCAAGGTGCTGAGCGGCGCCCACCGGCCTGACGAAGGAAAGCTTCTGCTCGACGGGCAGCCGACCTTTTTCAGCGGGACGGTGGACGCCTTGAAGGCC
The DNA here is from genome assembly GCA_019454125.1 of Fimbriimonadaceae bacterium. NCBI lineage: Bacteria > Bacillati > Armatimonadota > Fimbriimonadia > Fimbriimonadales > Fimbriimonadaceae > Fimbriimonadaceae bacterium. Next base: position 134,899 of record CP075365.1, on the reverse strand, counting down.
GGGGTGGCCGTGATCTATCAGGAACTCCACCTGGTCGAGAACCTGACGGTGGCCGAGAATGTGTACCTTGGCCACATGCCGGGCCGGGCGGGGTTGGTAGACCGGGCGGCCATGGAGGAAGGAGCGGCGAATTTCATGGCCGGGCTCGGGGTCTCGGTCTCTCCGCGCGAGCGCCTCGGCAAGCTTTCCATCGCGCTCCGGCAGACGGTGGAGATTGCGAAGGCCCTCGCTTGGGACGCCCGCGTGATCGCGTTCGACGAACCGACGAGCAGCCTTACGAGCCGGGAGGCGGAGGCGTTGTTCGAGGTCATTGGGCGCCTGGCGGGCGAAGGTCGGGCCGTCATTTATGTCTCGCACCGCATGGCGGAGATCCGGCGGCTCTGCTCCGCAGGCACCGTCCTCCGCGATGGAAAGCACGTGGCCACCCACGCCCAGCTGCAGGACGTGGCCGACGAACGGCTGATCGAGGCGATGGTGGGGCGCCCGTTGGGCGAGGTCTTCCCCTACCGTGCCCACGAGCTCGGCCCGGTGCGCCTCACCGTCTCGCAGTTGATCGGTCCGGGGTTGGCGGAGCCCGTCGACCTCAGCCTCCGGGCTGGCGAGATCGTGGGGCTGTTCGGGTTGGTGGGTTCGGGGCGGACGGAACTCCTGCACAGCATCTACCACCGCGGTCGGGGCAAGGTCACGGTGGACGGCCAGGACGTCCGTCTCGGCTCGCCGCGTCGTTCGGTGGAGGCGGGGATCGTGCTGGTGCCCGAAGACCGTAAGGCGGACGGGTTGCTTCCTCGCCGCTCCGTGACTGAGAACATGGCGTTCGCGGGCCGCAAGCAGATCCTCGTCGACGATCCCGGCGAAGCGGCGGCGGCCCAGCGCCAGGTGGAGGCGATGCGCATCAGGACGCCGAACCTGCGCCAGCCGGTGCGCCTTCTCTCCGGCGGCAACCAGCAGAAGGTCGTGCTAGCGCGGTGGCTGGCGGCGAAGCCGAAGGTGCTCCTGCTCGACGAGCCGACGCGGGGGGTGGACGTGGGGGCCAAGCGCGAGATCTACGAGATCGTGCACCAGGCGGCCGCCGATGGAGCGGCCGTTCTCCTGGTCTCTAGCGAACTGCCCGAAGTCTTGGGCGTGTCAGACCGGATCTTGGTCATGCGTGAAGGCCGCCTCTCCGCCGAGTTCCAGCGGGCCGAGGCGACCGAGAAGTCGATCCTTGCTTCTGCCTTGCCTCAATGACGGAACCGACGCCGCACCGTATTACGCGATCTCTTCGGACAATTTTGGTCTAACGCGCTCGTAAACGTGCCGGTTATTGGTGGGGGTATCGCGATATGGCGAATGAATCCGGTAGCGTGACCGCCTTCACTCGGGACGACATGTAAATGAACTACCGCCAGCTTGCTCTCGCCATGGCTGCCGCGCTCGCGCTCCCCGCGTCGGCGCAATTCCAGTCCGACAAGGTCACCCTCTACAAAAACTTCACTTTGGCCCAGCTCCAGGCCGGCGCAGGCAACGACTGCTGGGGTTATGTGAGCCCGAGTGGGCGGGAGTACGCCCTCATGGGTACCGACGTCCGCACCGTCTTCATCGAGGTCACAGACCCGAACAACCCGGTCATCCTTACGAGCATTCCCCACTCCTCCAGCAGTTGGAGCGACATCAAGGTTTATCGTGACCACTGCTACGTGGTGACCGAGGCGAACAACACGGGCGTCCAGGTCATCAGCCTGGCGAACATCGACAGCGGCACCGTCACCCTGGTTCGCACCATCACAAACCCGGGCCGCACCCACAACATCCATATCGACGAGGCGAGCGGCTACCTCTACACCTGCGGCTCCAACCAGGCCAATGGCACGACGATGTGCTTCAACCTGAGCAACCCCGCAAACCCGGTCGTCGTCGGTTCGAGTTCCCTCACGCCCACGTACCAGCACGACGTTCAGGTCCGCAAGTTCACCAGCGGCCCCTATGCGGGGCGCGAGATCATGTTCGGCTGCGGGGAAAACCGCGGCCTCGAGATCTGGGACGTGACGAACAAGAGCAACGTCCAGCTGATCCGCCGCGTCGCGTACCCGTTCGTGGGCTATTGCCACCAGTGTTGGTTGAGCCCGGACGGGAATTACCTCTACCTGGACGATGAGTTCGACGAGTCGGACAACGGTTTCACAACCCGGTCGCTGATCTTCGACGTGAGCGTGCTCGAGACCGCCGACCTGGTCGGGACGTTCACGAGCGGCACTCGCGCGATCGACCACAACCAGTACAACAAAAACGGCTACATCTTCCAGGCGAACTACACGAGCGGCCTTCGCATCTTCGACGGGTATTCGGATCCCCAGCGCCCGGTCCAGGTCGGTTGGTTCGACACCTATCCAGCGAACGACAATGCGTCCTACAACGGCGCCTGGAGCACTTACCCTTACTTGCCGAGCGGCAACGTGCTCATCAGCGACATTAATCGCGGCTTCTTCCTGGTCAACGTGACCGAGGCCACGAAGCGCACCGCCCTGGTCGAGAGCTTCCAGGTCGGCCCTGGCACGCTTCTGAACGGCGGTCTCACCGAGCTTCAGCAAACTGACGGCCAGTATCTGACCGTCGCCAAGGGCATCACGCCGAACTCCTCGACTCCGCCGATCCGGGTCGAGTTCAACGGCACGTCGATGTGGACGGACGTCACTAAGCTTCGTTTGGAGCTCCGCACGAAGGTCAGCATTGCGAACTTGACCCAGAAGGTGGAGATGTTCGACTATCAAGCGAACGACTGGGTCACGCTGCAGAGTGGGCCGGCGCCGCTCTCGGACACCGACCTGACCGTCACCGCCGCGAACCCGGACCGGTTCATCGAGCCAACGAGCAAGACCGTCCGCGCCCGGGTGAGCATCAGCCAGGCCGGCCCCGTCCAGAGCAACAACTGGCGGATGGACGTGGACAAGCTCGACTGGATCGTCAACCCGTAAAGGGGGGCCACCCCGACCCTTGCTCCCTCCTCCCCGAAATGGGGAGGGGGTGGGGCCGAAGCCTTTTTTCGCGAGTTAGAGCGAATTTCGTCCATTCCCAGACGGTATCTAGCATTTATGCCGGGCATCTCGCCTAGTCGATCTGCCGTATAACTTCTTAACTCCATGAGAAGGATCGTTATGGGCGGTGCCGTGTTCGGTTTGGCCTGCCTCTCCACCCTCGCCCTCGCGGGCCCGGAATACGCTGCCCAAGGCGTCAAGCTCCTAAAGAACTTCCCGCCGTCCGACTTTGGCGCGGCCTCCGGCAACACGTGCTGGGGGTACGTGAGCCCGAGTGGCCGTGAATACGGCCTGATGGGCTTCGACAACAAGACATTGGTGGTCGAGGTGACCGATCCGAACGACATCAAGGTCGTGGGAGAAGTGCCGCACACCAAGGGCTTGTGGTCGGACATCAAGACCTATAAGTCGGCCGCTTACGTCTCGACGGAGAACGCGGCGAGCGGCTTGCAGGTGATCGACCTCTCGAAGGTCGATGAGGGCGAGGTCCGCCTCGTCCGCACCATCCCTTCGCCTGGTCGCTCGCACACCATCGCGGTCGACGAGGTCAGCGGTTTCCTTTACACCTGCGGCTCGCGCGAAGGTACGGGGACGACCACTTGCTTCGACCTGAAGGCCGACCCGCTGAACCCGACCCAAGTCGGCGCCAAGACGATGACTCCGGTCTATCAGCACGAGGCCCAGGTCGTGACGTACACCGAGGGCCCTTATAAGGGCAAGCAGGTCTTCTTCGGGGGCGGTGAGGGCCGCGGCCTCGAAATCTTCGACGTGACTGACAAGGACAATCCGTCCCTGATCCGCCGCGTCGCCTATCCGTTCGTCGGCTATTGCCACCAAGGGTGGCTGAGCAGCGACCGCAAGTATTACTACGTCAACGACGAGTTCGATGAGACGACGAACTCGATCGCCACCCGTACCCTCGTCTTCGACGTGAGCGTGCTGGAGAACGCCGAGCTCGTCTCGACCTATACGACCGGCAAGCCCTCCATCGACCACAACCTCTACACCCGAAACGACTTCGTCTACCACGCGAACTACACGACCGGCCTCTGGATCTTCAACGCCAACGATAACCGGACGTCGCCGCAAATGGTGGGCTACTTCGACACCCACCCGGAGAACGACGACGCGGTTTTTGAGGGTGCTTGGAGCAACTATCCGCTCTTGCCCAGCGGAATCGTGCTGATCAGCGACATCAACCGCGGGCTCTTCGTGGTGGACGTCACGGACGCGACCAAGGTGAAGATGCCGGTGACGAGCGCCAAAGCGGTGAAGGGCGAGGCCTCCCGCGAGGATCTCGAAGGCCTGAGCTCGGTGGACACCCAGGCGGTGACGGTCAAGGGCAAGGACATCCAGATCGAGTTCGAGGGCAAAAGCCGTTGGTCCGGGCTCGCCAAGGTCGGCTTCGGCTTTGAATCGGACCAGAAAGACGCCACGGTCGAACTCTGGGACTACAAGGAGGGCAAGTGGGTCGGGGCCAAGGCCGATGACGGCGCCACTTTCCGTCCCGAGGGCCGCGGCACCGCCCAGTTCTTGAACGGCGAGAAGATGATGAAAGCGCGCGTGACGCTGAAGCCCTCGGGAGGCAAGGCGTCCGTCAACCATGCTTCCTTCGTTGTGAACCCGTAAAGCGGATTCCGAACCGGAGCGCCGGAATCGGGGCAGGCACCGCGCCTGCCCCGCTTTTGTGCCCGGCCTGGGCTTTGTCCCTAGGTTCGGGCCGCCCTGCCCGTGGCGAAAGCCGTAGACTGCCCAAGAAGCATGCGCAGGGTCGATACGACGATCATCGGCGGGGGCCCCGTCGGACTTTTCGGCGCCTTCTACGCGGGAATGCGGGGCATGAGCGTCCGCATCATCGATAGCCTTCCGGAACTCGGCGGGCAGCTCACGGCGCTCTATCCGGAGAAGCTTGTCTACGACATGCCCGGCTTCCCCGCCGTGCCCGCCAGGCAATTGGCCGACGGGCTGATCGAGCAAGCGTCGCGCTTCAAGCCGGAGGTCGTGCTCGAAGAGACCGCGGCGCACCTGGAGAATGAGGGCGAGGACGGCTACTCGATCGTCTCCGCCAGCGGGAACCGCTATCCCACGCGGACCGTGGTGGTCTCGGCCGGCAACGGCGCGTTCAGCCCGACGAAGCTTGGCGCTGCGGGCGAGGACGAGTTTGTCGGCCGGGGGGTCTATTACGGGGTACGGTCCAAGGCCGAGTTCGCCGGTCGGCGCGTAGTGATCGTGGGGGGCGGCGACAGTGCGTTCGACTGGGCGCTGAACCTGCACGATGTGGCGCGGTCGATTACGCTGGTCCACCGGCGCGACCAGTTCAGGGCGCACGAGGAGACGGTCCAGGCCGTGCGCGACCTTGGCGTCGAGTTCCGCCTCTGGCGGGTCGTGAAGGAAGTGCACGGGAACGGACGGTTGCACTGCCTGACCCTGGAAGACGTTCAGAACAAGAGCGACGAGAAGATGGAGTGCGACGCGGTGGTCGTCAACATCGGCTTCAAGTCGTCCCTAGGGCCCTTAAAAGACTGGGGTTTCAAGATCGAAAGAAACCAAATTGTCGTGGACGAAAAGTTCAACACGGGCCTTCCTGGAGTCTTCGCCGTCGGCGATGTCTGCTCCTATGCGAATAAGATACGCTTAATCGCTACTGGCGTGGGCGAGGCGGCGACTGTGGTCTGCTTGATAAAAACTATGATTGACCCTGCCGCCAAACTGTTCCCTGGGCACAGTTCGGACATGGAAGCCGTCTTCGAAACTGGCTAAAAAGTGGGCCGCACGGTGGCGGCCCGATTAGGACAGACTCACGGAAAGTTGCGCCTTAGCCTGCGCTCCCTTTCCAAGCGATTCTGACGACTCCGTGATCACAAGGTTCCCATAACTTAACATTTCTTTATACGTGAGTTCTAGCGCATTAAGATTTGGTGAATGGAGGGGGCATGTGGGAACCTTGCGCGGTTTTCCGTCGTCTTCCCGCTCACTCCTGCCATCTTTCGGCTAGCAGGGAGCCGAGCACTTGGAGGAACGCCCGGTCCTCCTCCCCGAACTGGCCGACGGTGTGGCCGTCGATGTCGATTTGGCCGAGAACGGCGCCGTCCCCGTCCCGGATCAGAACCACGATCTCCGACCGGGTGTGGGTCGAACAGGAGAGGTAGTTCGTCAGGGCGCGGACGTCCTCGACCACCTGGTCTTGGTCCTCGGCCACGGCGGTGCCACAAACGCCGACCCCCACCTCGATCTCGGTGTGCTCGGTATCGGCGCCGCAATAGGCGTCCAGCACCAGGCGACCACCGTCCATCCGGTAGACCCCTGACCAGTCGTAGCCGTCCAAACCGTCCAGCTGGCGTATCGCGAGCTCCCGCAACGCGCGGCCCTTCGCGGGGCTCTCGCGGACGGCATAAAGGACGGCCTCAAATTGGGGGCGCATGCCCAATTTTGGCTAGTCTGGGTTACCGAAGGCGGCAAGGGCCTCGTCGAGGCCACCCGTCTGCTCCGGCAGGATCTCGAGGACATCGATCCCATCCCAACGACCGCGATCAAGCCCGCCCTCGGCAAGGCGGAACTGCTTGCCGGCCGTGCCGAACCGGTCTCCAGCTTGCAGAAGTTGGCCTCGGAGCACGCCGTTCGCCAGGCTCAGGAGCAAGAGGTCGACCTTGTCGAGCAGTCCCGGCCCAAACCCTGCCAGCTCGATCTCGGGCTGGGCGAACTTGGCGAGTCCAAGCGTGTGGGCGAACCCCTCGCCGTGTTTGACGACGATGAAATCGGTCACGTTCGGAGGCTCGCCCTCCTTTCGTGGCGTCGGCCAGGTCGCCGGGGAGCGATAAACCTGGCAGACGGGGTCGGCGATGAGCCCGTCTGTGAGGTCGGCCAGCCGCGCGGCGCACTGGGTCAGGAAGTCCAGCGCGGGATAAACGCTCGGGTCGTGCGCCTCGAAGGTCAGCTGCACGATCGACCATGTCGCGCGAATCTTGTCAAGGTCGTCCGCGGGAAGGTGGCTGGCGAGCGGGCTGCGGGCGAGGGCTTCGGGGTCGAACCCGGCCTCTTCCTTCGAAAGCACTCGCATCTTCAGCAGGCTGTGCCGGTCCGGAGAAGAGAGGCCATAGACACCCCGTTCCAAGGGCTGGTCGATCGCCTCTTTTCCCGCTTCACGCGCCAGGGGCACTCCAAACCCGGCGACCGCGCCGCCTTCCCCCTTTGGGTTGATGAAGGCTCCCAAACAGGGCAGGGGCAGCCTGGCCGCCAGGACGCTCAAATAAAAGCTGCTCGAAATGCCGAAGCCCGGTGTCTTGGGCTTCTGCCAGGGCAGGAGGTGTTTCAGGCGGTAGCGCACGCTAGACGGTCGCCGCCTCCTGGATCGGTTGAACGGCAGCTTCGGCGGACATGGCCCGGCTCTGGAGGGCAGCGTTCAGCACCCGGCGCCAAGCCGGCACCCAGAGCCAGAGCGCCCAGGCTCCCGGACACCGGGCCAAGCTCGCCAAGACGGGGGACACCGGTCTTCCCGCGGCGGTGCGGGCCTCCAGCGCCGGTTCTTGGCCGGTTTCGAACTCGATCTGGCGGAAGGCGTCCAGCGCCTTGAGGGCCCGCAAGGGGTTTGGGCTCCAGTCGGCCCCGTGCGGAGCGAGCAGGCGGAGCCGCCGCCCTTGGAAGCGCTCAGTGAGCCGGTTCCACCAGGCGCTGACCTCTTCGCCTCTGTAAAAGGCAACGTATGTGCTCGTCATGATGAAGGAAAAAAGAGGGATGTTGAAACGGTACTCGATAAAGCCGTGAAGGATGAGCCCGCTCAGCAAGACCCATTTTCTGAATGGTTTCGCGAAGACCAGCGAGGCGAAGGCTAGCTCAACCAGGAGCGTGCCATAAGTGGTGATTGCCACGATAGGTTGTTGATCCATAAAGGCGGGAAGCGGGAACCTATCGAACTCATGAAGTTGGGGCACGTACCACGTCGCGGTGCCATCGCGCCAAGTAGAACCTCCCCACTTGTGCCAGGCCGTGGTGAAATAGAGGACGGCCACTTGGAAATGCACGAGCCGTTGCGGCCACAAAGAGACTTCTGCGGGGATCGAAGGAGCCGTGCCTTTCCAAAGTCCGATCACGCGGTCGAGCGAAAGCGCGGCGCCGCTCGGCGCGATCATCACATAGAAGGCCATATTGCGGAGCAGGGTGTCGCCACTGTGCAAGATCTCGGGGTTTCGGTGGTGCATCGTGACGATGAGGGCGAACATCGCGATGCTAGAAACCCGGGTGAAAAGGCCGACCGCCGTTAAGAGGCAGGCGAGCATCAAAAGGCCATAGACCAGCATCGTGACGCGGTCGTCCGTCACGTTCGCCAGCAGGTTCAAGCGAGGGATCCCCCCGGCCCAGCGCTCTGCGAACCAGGCGGGGACGAAGCCCCGCTCAGTGAACCACGAATCGAAGTCGATCGCGATCATGGCAAAGTTCACGAACGCGAGGGTGCCGGTGAGCATCCGGACCAATCCCATCGTAACGGGGGATCCGTAGCCGAATATCTTCTCGTTAAGACTTGATAGGAAGCGCACGTTTAGCTTCTCGTCGAAGACGGTCTTGGTCGACGATCCAAGTGAAGAAGCTGTAAGTCGTGTAGTCCTCTGGGACAGGCTCGTACATCGACTTCATGGTTTTAAAGTGGCGGCGCAGCTCGACCCGCACCGGTGGGTTTTTCGCGTCGGTATAGGCGAGCAACGCCATCCGTTGGGCGAACTGGGGGCGTTTCCAAGCGTCGGTCCCGTCGTTGTTCACTCGCTCGATGAACTTGCGGAACCTTTCCTTGAAGTACTTTTCCCAAATCGGCAAGTCATGGATCCGAGGATAGGGCACAACGCGCGTGGTCCCATCGCGGTAAGTCACGACGGAGTCGTACCAAAAGTCGACGTTCGCGGGGTTTGGGGAGAACATGTCCCAGTACTGCCAAAGGCCGCTCGAGAGCATGTAGTAGCGGGTCGGGGCTTCGCTCCTGAGCCGGAGGTTTGCGGCCAAGAGGAAGTCCGGCGCGTGGGTAGCCAGGTTGGCCGCGGTCGGCGGCAGTGCCCCGTTCATCACCGCGGGCGCGGGTCTGGGCAGCGACCAGCTCAAGACCATGAAGGCGTGGAACGCCACGAAGAGCTTCACGAGGGGGTTGACTCCCCGTCGCTTTTCCTCGGCCATGCCCTTAGTATGAATGAGCCGCTACACCACCGTTTGGCTGAGCTGCAGGTCTTTCATCACCGGCCCGAGCCGTTCTTCGACCATGGCCTTGTCGACGTCGATGCGCTTGGCCCCACATTCGGGCGCGTCGAACATCTCCGGCTCCAGCAGCCGTTCCAGCATTGTGTGGAGCCGCCTGGCACCGATGTTCTCCGCCTTCTCGTTCACGGCCGCCGCGAAGAGGGCGATCTCGGAGAGGGCGTCGTCGGTGAAAGTGAGGTCTACGCCCTCCACTGCAAGCAGCAGCTGGTACTGCCGGGTGATGGCGTTCTGCGGCTCTAAAAGGATGCGGCGGAAGTCCTCCTGGTTCAAAGGGTCGAGTTCGACCCGGATGGGCAGGCGGCCCTGCAATTCGGGGATCAGGTCGCTGGGCTTGGACATGTGGAACGCCCCCGCGCAGATGAAGAGGACGTGGTCGGTGCGCACCGGGCCGAACTTGGTCGGCACGGTCGAACCCTCGATGATGGGCAGGAGGTCGCGTTGGACGCCTTCTCGGCTGACCTCGGGGCCGCTGCCCCCTCCTTTCGCGCCGATCTTGTCGATCTCGTCCAAGAAGATGATGCCGGTCTGCTCGGTCCGCCGGACAGCCTCCCGGTTCACGCTTGTGCGGTCTAGGAAGCGCCGGGCCTCCGCATCGACCAGGAACTCCTTCGCCTCGCGGACGGTCATCTTGGTGCGGACGTACTTCGTGCTCTGGTTAAAGGGGAGGTTGTCCACGCCGATCTCCTCCATCCCCTGCGGGGTGAACATCTGAATGAAGCCGCTGCCCGCGTCCTCGGTCTCGACCTCGATCAAGGTGGAATCGTGCTCGCCCCGGAGGATTGCCTGGCGCAGTTCGGCGCGGCGCTGCTCCATTTCCGCCTCCATCTGCGCGTAGTCCTCTTGCTCGCCGGGCTCGCCGAAGATGGCGTAGGCCGGGTGCGGGTTCTTGTCCAGGAGCTCCACCAGGCGGTCGATCGCCGCCTCCTCCGCCTGGGGCCGCACCGCCTCGATCTTCTCGTTCTCGACCAGCCGGACGGCGGAGCCGACCAGGTCGCGGACCATGCTCTCAACGTCGCGCCCGACATAGCCGACCTCCGTGAACTTGGTCGCCTCGATCTTGATGAAGGGCGCCCGAGCGAGCTGGGCGAGTCGGCGGGCGATCTCGGTCTTGCCCACTCCCGTCGGCCCCATCATAAGGATGTTCTTGGGAAGGATGTCCTCGCGCTGCTTGGGGTCGACGCGCTGGCGGCGGTAGCGGTTGCGCAGGGCGACGGCCACTGCCCTCTTCGCGGCCGCCTGCCCGACGATGTACTTGTCGAGCTCCTTTACGATCTGGCGGGGCGTGAGGTCTTCAATCGGCAGCGACATGGAGTCTTCGTTGTACCCGTCGCCCGTCCGGACGGCGGGATCGGCTGGTTCTGAAAGGCGGCGCTCAGTACCGGGCGATCGGGTCGCTGGCATCCATCGTGGAGGCGACCTCCTCGTCCAACCGGCTCTCGCGGTGTTCGAGCTCGCGCCGGCGGCACATGTTCTGGAACAGCATGTATCCCGCGAACGCAGCCCCGATCAGCAGGAGCGCGCCGCCGACGGTCAAGGCCGCCTGGCGCTTCCTCGGGTCGCGCATCCTCCTGGCCCAGTCGTCCGCCGCGGCCTCGGCGGCCTGTCGGCCCATCTCGTACCTGTGCTGCAACATCTCGACGAACCGGTTCCGGTTCCCCGCGATCGAGGTGAGGTCCTCGCTCGTCACCGCGTTCCACCGCTCCACAACGTCGTGCCTCAGCGAGTCCCAGTTCCGCTCAACCCATGACCAATCCATCTATTGATTCAACGTTTGGCGGGGTGAGGGGCTATGGGTCCGGGGCCGATCGCTACCTCGACTAACCCCTCCCCCTGCCCCCTCCCCAAGCCTGGGGAGGGGGTTCTAGATGAGCGTTCCTTTCCCTCTTCCCAAGCCTGGGAAGGATGTCTTGCGCGGCCAAGGAGCGCCCGGCCTCCCCACGAAGGACCGCGCCTCGACGGTCTGGTAAGAGACGGCGTTGCCGAACCTCCCGCTCAACCCCAGAAAGGCTTCGGCTATGACCAGACGGTCGGCTTGACACACCCCTTTCCCAAGCTTCGTCGTCCGATTGTCGTCCGATTGTCGTCCGATCACGAGTGGCCGACGGTGGGGCGAGGGATGGACGGCCATGGGCTGCCAAGAGGGGAACGCAAGGGGAGCCCTTCGCGTCGAGTCCGCGCAAAGTCTTGTTGGGCCAGCCCCGACAGCCGAGGCATAAAGAGGCCTCCTTCCCGAAGCTGGGGAGAGGCATCACCCGGTTAGTGACCCGCGAACATGGGCGGCTACCGCTTCCCCGAAAGCGGCGTCTTGGGCGGGGCCGAAGGAGAAGCGCAACCCCTCGCGGGCCGCGGCCTCGGAAAACCCCATGGATAGGAGCACGTGGCTGGGGAGGAGGCTGCCGCTGCTGCACGCGGCGCCACTGCTGGCCGCGACCCCGGCCCGGTCAAGGCGTATGAGGGCGGTTTCGGCTGAGAGCCCCGGCAAGCGGCAGTGGAAATGTCCGCAGAGCACGCCTGGCCCCTGCCAATCTAGAAGTGTCGCTTGGAACCTCCCGTCCTTGAGCAGCGCTTGGGCGAAGGCGTCCCGGGCCGCCCTCTTCTTGGCCAAGAGGCCGGGCTCGGCCAGGCGCCAAGCGACCGCGGCCGCGAAGCCGACGATGGCGGCCACGTTCTCGGTCCCCGCCCGGACCTCCCGTTCTTGGCCGCCGCCGACGGCGAGGGGCTGCAACGGGACGCCCGACCGTGCGTAGAGCGCTCCGGCCCCTTGCGGGCCGTACGTCTTGTGGGAGGCCGCGCTTATGAGGTCGGCCGTGGCCGGTCGAGCCGCCTCGTCAAAGGGGAAGGTCTGCACCGCGTCGGTGTGGAAGAGGGCGCCCGCCTCGTGGGCGAGCCCGGCGAGGGCCTCGATCGGGTTGATGGAGCCGACCTCGTTGTTCGCTTGCATCACGCTCACGAGGAACACGTCCTCGCCCAGGGCCGCGGCAAGGCTCTCGGGCGCAACGGTAGCGTCGGGGCAGGTCGGCAGGATCTCCACCCGGTAGCCCAGCCGCTCGAGGATCGGACGGGTGTGCAGCACGCAGTGGTGCTCGGCCGCGCCAAAGAGGACGCGCCTGCGTCGCTCGTCCGGATTCGCAAGGGCCGTGCCCAGGATCGCGAGGTTCGCGGCCTCGGTCCCGCCCGAGGTGAAGGCGACCTCGCCGAAAAGGCAGCCGAAGGCTTCGGCCACGGTTTCTCTTGCTTGGTCGACCGCGTCGCGGGCGGCGCGGCCTTCGGCATGGAGCGAGGACGCGTTGGCCGGCTGGCCCAGCCACCGGGCCATGGCTTCTCGGGCGGGCGCGGCGAGGGGCGTGGTGGCGGCGTGGTCGAGATAGAACCGGTTCATCCGGCCAGGGCGAGGGCGAGGGTGACGATCGCCGCGTTGTGCACACTGTGCATGACGAGAGCGGGCACCAGCGAGCCCGTCATATAGGTGAGGTAGCAGGCCATGCATCCGACCGCGGCGAGCGACGCCCAGAGGATGGGGCCCTGGGGGTGGACTGAGGCGAACAGCAGGCCCGTGAGGAGCCCCGCCGCCACCGGCTTCATGAACCGGCCCAGCGCGGGGAAGAGCATCCCACGGAACATGGTCTCCTCGATCAGCGGGGCCGTGAGCGAGACCAGCAGGTAGAGCCCGATCGTTCCGAAGGCGCCGCCCCTTCCCAAGATCTCGGTGACCGGGTGGCTGGGGGCGGGCAGATTCTTCAAGAGCTGGGACGAGCCGACGGCGAGAAGGATCACGATCGGCAGGTTCGCCAAGAAGCCCAGGACGCCGAGCCCCACGAGCTGCCAGGCGGGCCTCACCCGGCCCACGAGCTTCGGCCACGGGTCGGCCACCCCGACGAGGGGGATGCGCAGCATGAAGACGATCGCGCCGAAGACCACCAGCATGCCGGTGAAGGTCGAGAAGCTGCCCCGCGTGCCGGGCGGGAAAAAGGCGACGACCATGGGCGGCACGATCGCGAAGCAGAGGAGGGCCAGGGCCACCCGCAGGGCGAGGCGGTCTGCATCGAGGGCGGAAATCTCACCCAGAGGCGTCCCGAGCGGCTTGAAGGCCTTGCTCAAGTGGAACACCACGCCAAGGGCCAGGACGACGAGGCCGACGACGACAATGGCTGGGGCCGCCAGCATCACCGCGACCACGGGGATGTACGTCTCCGGGTCGGAGACCCGATCGACGAGCCCAAACCGTCTGGAGCTCCTTTCGACGAGACCGCCCTCCTCCAGGGCCTGGGCACCGGCCAGACGCTCAAAGAAATCCGCGTCCAGCTTGCGGGAGAGCTCCTGTGCGCGAGTCTTCTCGAGCCCGGGCTGGAACGCCTCGCCGAACATCCGCTCGTCGGTGTCCTTACTAGCTGCCAGCTTCTCTAGGGCCTGGGGGTCGGGCGGACGATTCTCCAGGGCGTCGATGACGAGGACGATCTCCGCCGCCCCGGCCTGGGCGCCGCGTTCTTCGAAGAGGTTCTTGCGGATTTCGGCCAGGCTCTTGCCGTACTGTTCCTCGACCTTCTCGATGGCCTCGGTCTGGCCCGACTTGCGGAGGGCGGCCAGGTAGACGCCGGTCAAGCGGATAGCGACTCGCTCTTGCGTGAAGTCCTTCTCTTTGCTTTCACCGGGACTGAAGTACCCGGTCAATGCATAGCCGATCCAAGCGGCGAAAAGGATGGACAATAGGGCCCAGCCCCAATAGAATCGCCTCGGCTCTCTCTCGGGGGCGCCCGGCCCGGTCACGTCTCCAGGTTCGATGGTGTCCACAATAGTTAAGCTTTTGAGGCTTCGCGGCCCCGGCGTCCAGAAGAGTATGCCCCGCCCGCCAGGTTCGGCTCGCAGGGTCCGATCTAACTTTCACCCGGCAAGACCTGAAGCGGCCCCTTAAGTTCTCGCTCTAGCTGCCCGATATGTTCACCGGGTCTACCGACCGGAGTATCGCGCATGTACGAGCAGTTTTGGGGCTTAAACGAGCCACCTTTTTCCCTAACGCCCGATCCCCGTTTCCTCTTTATGAGCCGGGCGCACGAGGACGCGCTCATGATGCTGCACTACGCTGTCACCCGGAACAAGGGTGCGGCGATGCTAGCTGGCGAGATCGGGCTGGGCAAGACGACAATTAGCCGAAAGTTGATCGAGACGCTCGATCCGGTCCAGTACCGGGTCGTCCTCATCGTGAACCCGATCTTCACGCCGACTCAGATGCTCCAAGAGGTTTTGGACCAGCTGGACATTGACATCCAGTCCCGAAACCGCCAGGTGCTGGTCCAGCGGCTTCACCTTGCCCTGCTAGAGTACTACGACAAGGGGCGGCGTGTCGTCGTGTTGATCGACGAGGCGCACCTGATCAAGAGCGCCGCGACCTTTGAGGAGATGCGGCTCCTGCTGAACTGTCAGATGAACGACCAGTTCCTCATGAGCCTGCTGTTCCTGGGTCAGCCGGAGCTCCGCGGTCGGATCGCCAAAGTCCCCGCCCTCGAGCAGCGCCTTGCCGTGCGGCACGTGCTGAAGCCGCTCGACCTCACGGACTGTGGCGAGCTGATCCTCCACCGCCTGCGGGTGGCGGGCTACGCCGGGGAAAAGAGCCCGTTCACGCCTGACGCCGTCCACAAGCTCCATCAGATCTCTGGCGGCGCCCCCCGCGTGATCTGCCAGCTGGCGGACAACGCGATGATGATGGCCATGGCTCGCAACGAGCACATGATCGACGCTTTCTTGATGCACGAAGTCGCAGAGGAGTACACCGGAGTCGCGGCATGAACCTAGCCGATGCCATTCGAAAGGCAGCCCAAGAAGGATCCCTGCCCCCAATCGGGTCAGTCCCGACCGCGTTCGCGCCCAGCCCGAACCATAACGTTCCGGAGAGTGGCGACGCGACCGTGGGCCAGGGTTTGCCGCCGGATGCGCCCAGCGCGGCGATCTTGAGCGGCAATGTTGTCCGGATCGAGCTGTTCCTCAGTTCCGAACAGACCAGCAGCATGTTGCGCGCGATCATGGCGGGCCAGCACACCGTGATGACCATGGCCGAGGCCGCGCAGTACCTCCGTATCCGGCCGCAGTCGCTGGCGAAGCTCGCCCGCGACGGCGAGATCCCGTCCGTGGAGATCGACGGCCGCTACCGGTTCCAGAAGCACGTGCTCGACGAGTGGCTGCACCAAGCGGTGACAGCCGAGGAGAAGACAGATGTCGCTTAAGCTTTTCAGGGCAAAGTCATACGTGGGCCTCGACCTTGGGGCCAAGTCCATCAAGGCGGTGCAGGTCGAACGGGCCGCCCACGGGTGGAAGGTCACGCGCTTCGCGCACGCCCCGACCCCCGAGGACTGCATCAAGGACGGAGTCGTCACGGACGTCCAGGCGATGGCCGCCACCATCCACGCCGCCCTTCGGGACGCGAAGATCAGCGCGACCACCGCGGTCGTCGGCGCGGCCGGCGCCTCGGTCATCGTGCGTTCGGTCCGGACGCAGAAGATGCCCGAGAACGTTTTGCGCAAGTCGATCAAGTTCGAGGCGGGCCGCTACGTCCCGTCGAGCGTCGAGGACAGCTACATCGAGTTCGAGATTTTGGGCGAGACGGAAGACGGCCAGATGGAGATCTTGGTCGTGGCCGCGCCCAAGGAAGTGGTCGAGAGCCGTGTGAAGGCGTGCGAAGGGGCCGGGCTCGAGGTCGAGACCGTCGACGTCGATGCCTTTGCCGCCTATCGCGTCATGGTCGAGGCGGCGCCGGGCGACGACCTCTTCGGTCAGACGATCGCTTTGGTCGACGTGGGCAGCCAGACGACCAACGTGAGCGTGGTGAGCGAGGGCGTCTTTGCCATGACGCGCACCATCCCGCAGGCCGGCCAAATCTTTACGGAGGCGCTGAAGAACTACTTCAAGCTGCCGGAAGAGGACGCCGAGGCGGGCAAGGCCCAGCTTGACCTTCAGTCCCTGCTTGACGCCGAGAAGCCTCAGGAGAACCCGCCTTTGAGGGTGATCCAGCCGCACCTGGACGACCTCGTCCGGGAGATTCGGCGGTCTTTGAACTACTACCAGTCGCAGCAGACCGAGGCGGGCCAGAACAAGCCGGTCACGAAGATCCTGGTCTGTGGCGGAGGTGCCTCGATGAAGGGGCTCAGCACCTATATGCAGAACAAGCTCGGGCTCGAGACCTTGTGTCTCGGAGTCTTCGACAACCCCCGGTTTATGTATTCCGGGCCTGACGATCCGGGGCACGGATTCGACCTGACCGTCGCGTCGGGCCTCGCCATGCGACCGTTCGCCAAGGCGGCTTAAGGAGCAACCACCCATGCCGATGATCAACCTGATCCAAGAACAGCGCCTGGCGATCCAAGAGCGCGAGCAAAAGATCCGCGCCCTGCTGTTCGCCACAGTCGGGCTCGGCGCCCTGGCGTTCCTGTGTGCAGGCTTCTTCACGTTCGAAGCGGCGCGCTACCAGGTGATGGTGATGAGCCTCTCGGGCGAGAAGCAACGGCTCCAACCCCAGATCGACAAGTACCAGGCGAACCTGAAGGAGATGAAGGAGCTCGAGCCGAGGATCGAGTCGCTGGGCAGCGCGGTCAAGGCGACGGAGCGCTGGTTCCGGGTGATGGACCACCTGAGCTACAACACGCCGAACGGCGTCTGGCTCACCCAGGTCCGGAGCAACAGCAACGACGCGTCCAAAGGCGTGGTCGTCACGGTCGACGGATACGGGCTGACCCAAGAACAGATCGGCGAGCTTCTGATCCGCTTGGGCACCTGCCCCGACCTGGCCAATGTCTCCCTGAAGTTCAGCCAGGAACGCCCGATCGACCAGCAGAAGGTTTTGGAGTTCGAAATCCTTGCCACTCTCACCGGCACCGAAGTTAAGAAGACGGTCGCCGAGAAGAAGAAGGAGTCCGCATGAGTCGCACCCCTAGCTTAAAGACGATGGTCTTGATGGCGCTCGGAGTCATTTTCATTGGCTTCCTCGCCACGATGTGGACCTTTAACATGAGCGTGGACGCCAAACAGCGTTACAACGCGCTGCGAGCCGAGGTCCCCGAGGAGGAGGAGCTGCAGGAACAACTCGCCGAGTCGCAGTACTCGGTCGACGAGTACCGTGCCCAGCTCGACCACCTCGAGGCCGGAGTCCCTGGCCTCGCGTATGTCCCGACCCTGCTCCAAGAGCTCGAAGAGCTTGGCCGGCAGCACCAGATCACGGTGACGGGCGTCCGTCCGATCGTCGATTCGAAGAGCCTGGGCAAGGGTAAGGGCGCGAACAAGAAAGAGCTGGGCGAGGCAAAGAAGGCTTACCAGGAGATCATGATCGACATCACCGGCCGCGGCACGTACGCCAACGTGATGGGCATGGTCGAGGCCCTGAAGACCTTCCCGAAGATCATCGCGGTCCAGACGGTCGGCCTTCAACCCAAGAGGGTCACCAAGGATCTGGAGGTCGCCCCTGGCGACGGCCCGCTCCTCGATGTTTCCATTCGCATCAAGGCCTTCCTGTTCACAACGGACGACAAGGCCACGGACAAGTCGGCGGTGTCGACATCATGAACGACAAGAGAAAGATGATGGTCGTGGGCGGCCTTGGGCTCGTGCTCGTTTGCGTCGGCGTGTTCCAGTTCTCTGGAATGGGCCAAGGCGGCGAGCTCGAAGACCCGACGGCGAAGAAGTCTTCCAAGGGGGCGAAAGCCACCGAGGGCGCGGTGAATGCCGGTGGCAAGGAGGGCGAGGCGCAAAAGGTCCAACTGGATCCGCAGCGCGAGGCGCTCATGGCCATGGTGACCGGGCCACTGCCCAAACGAGACCCCTTCATGATGGCTTCGTTCACGACCGCGGGCAACAGCACGCTCCAACCTCCCGCGAACAAGATCGTCCCGGAAGGCACCAAGCGGCCGGACAGCCCCCCAGCGGCCCCGCCCGTCAACAAGGTGACGAGGGCGCCGCGGCGAGCGAGCTCCGACAACGGCGTCAGCATCCCCCCCATGAACCCGTTGCCCGGCAACGCCAATCCTGGCTTGCCGCCTTCGACGGACGCGGGAATGCTCACGACCCCGGGCAAGCCCGTGCGAAACGTGGGCGAGTTCGCATACAGCGTAAAAGGCGTGGTCGTCGGCAGCAAGCCGATGGCCGTGTTCGAGGACGACGACGGCAACCAGCGGCTCGTGCCGCTCGGTGGCTCGGTCGATGGAGACAGCAAGGTCGTCGGCATCGAAAGAGGAAAGGTTCGCATCCGCCACAGAGGGAAGGACAAGACGCTGACCCTCTCGGAGGGACAGTAAATGAAGCACCTGACACTGACGGTAGGCTTGCTGGCGGCACTGGCGTCGAACGCGCTGGGCCAGGCTCGCCTGACCGGATTTCAAACCAACAAGGCAGGCGGCAGCCTCGAGATAGCCGTCCAAGGGCAAGGGCTCCAAAAGCCGAAGGTCTACCGACTGCTGCAGGACACCTCCTACATCCTTGAGTTCACGGGGGCTATGGAGGGCCGGAAGCAGTTCGAGACGGTCGGCCACCACCACATCAAGGACATCCAGTTGAACTGGTACAGCGCCCGGCCGCCGAAGGTCCGCCTTCGCGTCCGGACGACCAGCTTGGCGAAGGTCGACCTCGTGAACCGAGGCGGCCAGTGGATCGTCCGCGTGACCCCGCCGAACGGCGAGTCCGGCGAGGGCCAGACGCCGCAAGACCTCTTTGGATCGGTCTCCGAGCCGATCAACGCTGCCCCGCAGACCACGTCCGACGAATTGGAGCAGCTGCCTGACCCGTTCGCCCAGGCGAGCGATGCCGACCGCATCGCCCTCGAGGAAGCGACCCGAAAGCTGCAGGAGAACGCCGCGGAGACCGTGGCCGCCAAGGGTCCGAAGCCAGCCCTGGCCGAATCGGCCCCGAGCCCGAGCCCGTCGCTCGACGCCAACACGGGCGTCAGCGCGCAGCAGGCCATGCGCCAGCGCGTGTCCCTCGACTTTGTGGGCACGGACGTGGTCCAGATCCTCAAGGCGCTGAGCATCCAGGCGGGCGTGAACATCATTGCTGCGCCGGAAGTCAGTCCGCAGGACAAGCCTCTTCGCGTGACCCTGTCGCTCAACGACGTCCAGCTCGAAGACGCGCTCTCGATGCTGACCTCGATCACGGGGCTCCGATATGCGAAAGTCGGCAACACGTTCGTGGTGACGCCGGGCGCGTCGTTCACGACCGCCATGCGCCAGATCATGGAGCGCAACGCGGACAGCTACCAGACCCGCGTCATCAACCTGATCAGCGGTGAAGGCGCCCAAATCCGCGACGCCGCCCTCAAGGCCCTTCCGCCGGACGGCCGAAACGGCTACTACGAGATCATCGTTCCGGGCCAAGCCGCCGCGCAGGCGAACGGGCCCGGCCAGAAGGCGCCGACCGACGGGGGTAACCCGTCGACCGCCGACCAACTCGCCGCCGCCATGGGACAGGGTGGGGCCGCTCCCAACCCGCCCCAGAAGGGCCAGGAGGCGCCTGCTTCCAACGATTCGCCCCGCAACGGTCGCACTCGAGCGTTCTATCTGATGCTCGTCGGCGACACGACGAGGCTGAGCGTCGTGGAGCAGTACATCCGCGATTTGGACGCGCGCATCGCACAGTCGTTCTCGCTGAACATGGCGGACACGGCCGGAACGGTCGTCGTGCCGATCCAGAGCGGTGAGACCCAGCGCATCAAACAGATGATCGACCGTCTCTTGGTCGACAACCCGCGGGCCAGCGACTATTCGATCTCCGAGACCTCCGTCAAGGAGCTCCCTGAGGGCGAACTCGCCACCCACATGCTCCTGATGATCGGCCCCGCCGAGGAGTTGGAGACGCTTAAGAAGTTCACGGTCGCGCTCGACCAGGAACTCTGTCGCGCCTCGGGCATCGCCTACCTCGACTCCGTCAACGACCTGAACCGGGTCTACGAAGTCATCGACCTTAAGTATCTGGAGCCGATGGTCGCCGAGTTCGACCTGAAGAACCGCATTCGCGGGCTCTGGGTCACGGTCGTGCCGGACCCGGTCACGCCGGGCATCACGGGCGAGGACGAGAGCAAGAAGGCGGACACTCCGCAAGAGAGCGCCCCCGGCGGCGGTGGCTCCACGGCGAAGCCCGACGAGGCCAAGCTGAAGCGGCAGATCGGTCGGGAACCCATGAAGCTCGTGCTTCGCGGCACCCGCCAGCAGATCTCGCAGGCCAAGGCCTATCTCGCCATGATCGACGTGGCTCCGCGCCAGGTGGCGCTCGAGCTCCGGGTCATGGAGATGACGAAGGAAGACGCCCTGAAGATCGGGCTCGACTGGAGCCTGGTGACAGGCGCTCGCGGCAACGTGATCCGGATCAACCAGGGTCTGGGCGACAACATCGCGAACCCCGGCTCCTTCCAAGGAAACGTCAACTTCGACCAAGCCCTGAACGGCGTGACCAACGCCCCGTTCTTCGAGAACGGTTCGTTCCTGGGCACGCTTGACCAGGTCGCGAACAACCGCAACCTCATCGCCCGCCCGAACGCCTTGGTCAGCGACGGCCGCAGCACCGACCTCTTCGTCGGCGACACGGTCCGCTACATCAAGAGCATTCAGACGAGCCAGAACGGGACGACGGTCATCACCGACCAGATCAAGGTCGGCGTGGTCTTCGGGATCAAGGCCCGCATCGGCTCGGGCGGCAACATCGCCCTGGACCTGAAGCAGAACTTCAGCATCCTGACCGGCTTCACGCCGGTGCCGGGCGGCGGCCAGCTGCCCCAGACGAGCGACCGCGAGACCAGCATGTTCGTGAACATGCGGAGCGGCGAGACCATCGCCCTCGGCGGCCTGATCATGGACCAGGACCGCAAGAGCGTGAGCGGCATTCCGATCCTGAAGGACATCCCGATCATCGGGCAGCTCTTCAGCCGCAGGAACGACAGCAAGGTCCGGACGGAGATCGTCTTCTTCCTGACCGCCATGGAAGTCACCGGAAAGGACCGCGCAATGGCGGCCTCGCCGGAGACCTCGATGGAGCGGTCGCCCCGCCC
The DNA here is from genome assembly GCA_019454125.1 of Fimbriimonadaceae bacterium. Taxonomy (NCBI): domain Bacteria; kingdom Bacillati; phylum Armatimonadota; class Fimbriimonadia; order Fimbriimonadales; family Fimbriimonadaceae; species Fimbriimonadaceae bacterium. The sequence continues at coordinate 113,641 of CP075365.1, read as the reverse complement.
GCTCGAAGACTACAAGGAGTCTCGTAAAGAGGCTGAGCAGCGCGGCCTCGAAGAGCGCGCAAAGCGAAAGGGCGAGTCCGCCCCCCCGCGAGTCGGCGGCTAAAGGCAGCCCACTCCCCGCCCCGGCAAGACTGCCGGGGCGGGTTCATTTTGTCCCTGGGATAGAAGTCGAAATGAACCAAAATGGGGGTATGCGGCTTTCCGCAACCTCCATTCTTTTCGGCCTGGCCCTCCTCACCATGGGCGCCGGCTGCCGATTACAGAACGGTCCCAATCCCAGGGACATACGACCCGACAGTGTCGAAGGTGCGCTGGAACCGATCGATGGGAAGAAGGGCGACGCCGAAACGTCCGCTCCCAAGGCCGGCCAAGTCCAAGAGTCAGGCGCGTCGGACGGGGCAGTGACCCTCCACGCCACCGATTCCCCCGGAGCCAAAGTGCAGCCCGGACCTGGCGGCACGGGCACCGTGAAGGTGCAGCCCGAGAAAGTGGCGAAGGCGATCAACAGAGACCCTCAGAAGCAGGCTGAAGAGGCGGCAAAGGAAGCTCGGGCACGGGGCATCACGTACGCGCCGACAGGGGCGGGCAAGGACATGCTCGCCACTTTGGACCCCAAGAGGTTTTCCGTCTTCATCGGCTTGGTCGCCAAGTCCGGCATTAGCTCTGAGTTGACCGGCGAGGACCGGATGACCTTGCTCGCCCCGACCGATGACGCGTTCAAGGCCGTCCCGGCGGCCACGCTTGACGCTTTGCGCAAGGATCCGGAAAGGCTCAAGACTTTTATCCGGTCGCACATGCTCTATGGGCAGAGCCGCGTCGAGGACCTCGTCCACGTCGAACGGGTGATGTCAAAGGGCGGGAAGGCCTGGGACATTTCGGGCGGCGAAAAAGACCTCAAGATTGGAGGCGCCAAGTTCATCAAAGCCGACATCCTCGCCAAAAACGGCCTCGTCCACGAGGTCGACAAGGTCTTGATCCCCTAAGAAACGGGGTGAGAAGGGGTAGCTCTCCGCTCTAGCGAACGCCAAAGCGGGGGGCGCCGGTTCTGACCCGAAGCAAATGAACCAAACGCCTTCCCCGCTTCAGCTCTGTCCCACCGGATTCCCGGGGGAGAGACGACCCAACTATACCTCGTTTGTTAACATTGCGTTAACATAAGGCCAGAGGACCCGCTCGCAACCTATCGGCTCAGGCCACCCGTCACGATCGAGGGGATCGACATGAAATCTGCGGTCGAGATCGTGCACGAGTTCTGGCGGCTGATGGCCACGAACGACTTCTTTTCGGTAGGGGTCTTGCTCTCCGAGGACTTTGTCCTGGAGTGGCCCCAGTCGGGAGAGCGCATCCTCGGGGCTGAGAACCTCGCCCGGATGAACACCGAATATCCGAAGCACGGCGCCTGGCAGTTCTCGGTCCAGAGGGTCGTGGGGAACGACGTTGAAGCGGTCTCGGACGTCAAGGTCACCGATGGGAGTGTCTCGGGCCGGGCCCTCACGTTTTTCACCGTAACGGACGGGCTCGTCACCAGGATCGTCGAATTCTGGCCGGAGCCCTTCGAGCCCGCCCCTTTGCGAAGCCATTTGGTCGAGCTTAACCCGTGATTTCTGCCCAGCGTTAGATCCCCGTCAATTCTCGTTCAGGTCTCGTTCAAGTCGTGCGCTTACTCTTTCAGTAGTCGGCCTGATGGTCGGCATGGGGGCACTGTTCCCCCTTGTTTCCAAGGAGAAAGCATGACTAGAGCCATTCACTTCAGCAGCACGGTCGCCCTGGCCGCGATCGCGATTGCGGCCAATGCGCAGCAAGCCTACGCCCTTACCTCGGACAACCGCCTGGTCGGATTCGACGTGATGAACCCGGTCAATTTGACCAGCAACGTGAACTTCTCAGGGTTCGCCCAGCAGAACGAACTGATCCTGGCCATCGACTACCGGCCGGCCACGGGCCAGCTCTACGCGCTCGGCAGCTCGAGCCGCTTGTACACAGTGAACGAGAACACGGGCGTGCTCACCGCAGTGGGTTCCGGCCCGTTTAGCCCGACGCTGAACGGCGTCGAGCACGGGTTTGACTTCAACCCGACGGTCGACCGCGTCCGGATCGTGAGCGATCTGGAGCAGAACCTGCGCGGGAACCCGAACGACGGCACCGTCCTGCTTGATGGCAACTTGGCCTTCGCGAGCGGCGACGTCAATTTCGGCGCCAACCCGAACATCGTCGCCTCCGCCTATACGAACAACTTCGCGGGCGCCCAGAGCACGACCCTGTACAACATCGATTCGAACCTGGACGTCCTTGTGATCCAGAACCCGGCAAACAGCGGTGCGCTCGTCACGGTGGGCTCGCTTGGCATGGATATTACGAACCTTGCCGGCTTCGACATCGTCGGAGTCAACACCGCCTGGGCGGTGATGCAACGGGCCGGGGACGCCCGTTCCTGGCTCACTTCGATCAACCTGACCACGGGCCAGGCAACGGCTATGAGCGTGGTCGGCGGCAACTCGCAGAACCTTCGCGGCCTCGCGGTGGTGCCGGAGCCCGCTTCGATGATCGCGCTTGGCGCGGGCCTCGCTGCCCTCGTGGCCCGACGCCGCAAGAGCTAAGGCTCCAAGACCAGGCGCCCCCCGATGAGAGCCTTATACGGGGGGCGCCTTTGCGTTTATTCTTGGGCCAAGGCCGAGATTACGGGAGCCAGGTCGAAGACGAGGAAGTTCTTTCCCTTCGAATTCATGACGACAAGCGCCCCCTGCGGGAATCTCTCGCCAAGGGCCTCGGTCGTGACCTCCAAGCCGTCGGTAGAGTCCGCGCCTGTCAGCAGGGTGAGCTTAAGTTTGAACCGGCCCTCGACTTCTTCCCAGACGAAGACTTTCGAGCCGTTCTCGATCTGGTCGCTACTGAAGAGGAACCGTCGGCCCTTGATGGTGGCGTAGGCGAGCCCCTCGCGGTCTCCGGAGTACCCCGCGGTGGCGAACTCCTCGACCTTCGTCGCCGAGCCTTGCTCGTCGAAGCGGTAGCGCCGGAGGCCGAAGCCTTCGTCCGCATAGCAGACCTCGTTCATCTCACTGTCTACGGCGATGGCCTCGATCTCGCCCTCGCCGCTGAACGCGCCAAAGTTGCCCAAAGGCTCCGTGGCGACGCGCGAGCCGATCGCGGTGACGCGGAGCATTTCGAGATAGCCTTCCGTCGGCCCGGTCTTCGAGCCGACCACCGCCCAGATCTCTCCGTTCGGGCGCTTGGCTAACGAGATGCCCATCGGCGCGCCGCTTTCACCCGTGCGGCCGATGAAGACTCGGGTCTCCCCGGTCACGTCCTGCATCTTCCCGGTGTCCGGGTCGATCGCCAGGACGCGAAGCTTCTTAGCGCCCCGCTCGGTAGCGACGGCCAGGTCGACCGTGTCCTCGCCCATCACGAAGCCGTACTGGACATCGACGTTGTTCGGTCGCTTCATCCCCACGAAGGACTGCACGACGCGGCCCTCGAGGTCGAAGACGAAGAGACCGCCGTCTTCCGCGTTCTTGTCGGTGCCGATGATCAGGCTCTTGGAGGGGTCGCGACGGTTCACCCAGATGGCGGGGTCGTCGGCGTCATGGCCGACGGGTTCGGTCGCGAAGGCGGGCGTCAGTTCTAAGGTGCGAGCGGGCTCTTGCGTCGGTAGGAGCGCCCACAAGGCGAGAAGGGGAAGTAAAGGTCCCATGTCTAAGCTCCTTAGGGGGCCTCCGTCAGGAACCCGGCGGCAGTTTGGTCGGTGAACATGATGAACGGGTTTCGGGTCATAGCAATTCGCCTTACCGCCGAATTATGCCAGGCCGTCTCCGGCCAGAGTCCGGAAACGCCGCTCGTGGGAGGGCTCGCGGGACATGAGGGCCGCTTCGAAGACCAGGCCGGAGCAGCGCTCGTCCTCGCTCCGCTGGTCGCCGGCTTCCCCCATCGCTTCCACGACCGCCGCGCGCAGGGCCGCGACCGCGTCTTCGAGCGTCTTGGCTTCCAGCGCTTGCTCCTCGATGACCTTCTTCATGCGGTCGCCTGCGTCTTTCGTTCCGGCGAGCCACGTCCAGTTCGCGTCGATGCAATAGTCGCCGTCGTACTCCAGACAGTAGTAGCGGTCGAGCGCGGGCTCATCCCCGACTTCCATGAAGAGGGCCTTGCCGACCCAAGGCGCGGTTTGGAAGTTGCCGAACGAACTCTTGATGGGCTGGCTCAAGGCGCTGACGACGCGCTGGACGGTGACGTCTTCCTCGCTCCGGTTGAAACCTTCGCGGTGGGCAAAGTCGATCGCCGCGACCCGGAGGGACTCCACGTCCGACTGTTGGCCGATCGCCGCGTACATGAGTCGGTCGTAGATCTCATAGAGCTTCCGTGTGCGCCGCTTGAAGCTGGCCGCGACGATGCCCTCCGGCCGGGAGACAGCCGCGACGGGAACGCCGCTGGCGATCCTCGCCTCGACAAATTCGGCACGGTGGGTGATGTTTTCTTGCCAGTCGTAGGGCGTCAGCATCCCTGGGATTCTACGCGCAGTCGGCGCTGTTGCACCCGGTGCCTAGTCGACGGGGCGGACGCGAGGGTTCGGGTCTGTGCCGGACTTCCCTTTCAGCACGGACTCGAGGTCCTGGCCCGGGAGGGTGTCCAGAATCTGTGAGCGATCCCAGATCGTGAAGTAGCCCAGACCGCCGCGGGCAAGGCTGCCCGGCATCGCGACCTTGTACTTGGCGTCGCCCTGGACGTCCGCCCCTGCCACATTAAGGTCGACGACCCTCTTGTTCGGAGCGGCGCCCTTCTTGAACGTCACCGAGATGCCGCTGACCTGAAGGAAGCCCGGATTCGGCGAAGGGTAGAGAGACACCGACCGCTCCATCGCTGCACGAAGCTGGGCGCCGGTCAGCTGCACGACACAGAGGTCGTCAGTCGGGAACTGAAGCATGCCGCTCAAGTCGCCCGACTTGAACTCGGGCTTCAGAACGCCCGCGGGAAGGAAGGCGATGTCGGTCCGCGCCGCGGACCGAAGGTAGTCGGCGGCGACCTGGGCGGGGCCGAAGGCTTCGCGGTCGGGCCCGGCTAGGGCCAGGCACGCAGCCATCGCCCCAAGGCATGCAAAAACCCGGGCCTTCTTCATCTCTATGTCCTTATGACTCCGGGGCCTTGCATTGGTTTCGGCACATTTCGAGAAACAGGCCGGATTTCCAGGTCAAAAGTCGACTTCGAGGCCCATCGAGCGGGCCGAGCCAGCGACGATCCTGGCGGCCATTTCCTCATCGTCGGTGTTGAGGTCCGCCATCTTCAGGCGAGCGACTTCCAAAGCCTTATCCTTGGTCAGTTTGCCCGCGATCGCTTTGCCGGGGGTCTGGGAGCCCTTCTCGATCCCGACCGCGCGCTTGATGAGGTCGGTCATGAGCGGCTGCTTGACCCGGAAGTTGTAAGACCGGTCTTCGAAGACGACGATCTCGACCGGCAGGGTGAAGCCCATCTGCGGCGCGGTCTGCTCGTTGAACTTCTTCAGGAACTCCATCATGTTGATGCCGGCCTGGCCAAGGGCAGGGCCGACGGGCGGCGCAGGCGTTCCCTTTCCAGCGGCGATGTTGAGCTTGATGACGCTTGTGATCTTCTTTGCCATAGGGCGGTCTCGTTGTAAAGGTTTCTGGAACTACGGCGGGGAGTGGGAAGCGTCACCCGGAGTCCGACCGGGCATTATAGCACCGGGAGCCCTCCCGGGCCGGGGAACTGGGCGTGGGATCCGACGTCGTCCAGTCGGAAGGCCCCTCCAAACCGGGTCTACAACCCGGAGCCGGCGTGTGGGCCACTGCGCGGAAACCCCTCACCCTAGCTCGCCCTAGCCCGTGCTAAACTCCCGCACCGGAGGGCGACGACGCCCGTCCGATTAGGGAGGATCGTAAAAAGTTGGGGAGCGCCTACACACCAGGACTAACCGTTAGCCGTGACATCGTCGTCCAGCGCGTGAGGCGACTGCCGATCAAAGGCGAGGTCTTGGTGAAAGTCGGCGACGAGGTGAAACACGACACCGTCGTGGCCCGCGCGATGTTGCCCGGCGTCCTGCAGACGATCCGCCTTTCGGAGCGCCTTGGGGTGGACGCCAAGGATGCGCCGCCTTACTTCCAGCTGAAGGTCGGCGACCCGGTGGAAGCGGGCCAGATCGTGGCCGAGTCGAAAGGGTTCTTTGGCCTCTTCAAGCAAAAGGTCGTCTCCGACTTCACGGGGACGGTGGACTCGGTCTCCGAGCTCACCGGGCACGCCCTGATCCGCGAGCCTTCGATCCCGGTCGATGTGACGGCCTACGTGGACGGCAAGATCATCGAGGTCTCTGACGGCGACGGCGCGATGGTGGAGACGCGCGGCGCCATGGTGCAGGGCATCTTCGGCGTCGGCGGCGAAAGGAACGGCACGCTCCGGGTGGCGGTCCAGAACCCGGGCGAGATCCTGGACGCCCAGCATATCGGCGACGGCGACGCGGGGAAGATCTTGGTCGGTGGCGCCGGTTTGACTTTGGCGGCCCTGGAGAAGGCGAACTCCTCCGGCGTGGTCGGCCTCGTGGTCGGGGCTGTGCGGGACGTCGACCTGATTCAATTCCTGGGCTATGACATCGGAGTGGCGATCACGGGGCAAGAATCTATCAATGTGACTGTCATTGCGACCGAAGGTTTTGGTAGACTCCAGATGGCCGAGAGAACCTTCAACTTGTTGAAGTCCATCGAAGGCCGACAAGCCAGCCTGAACGGGGCGACCCAGATCCGGGCGGGCGTCATCAGACCCGAAGTCATAGCGCCAATAGAGGGATTGACCGGGGCGGGCCACTTGGCCGCCAGCGGTGCCCCTCTGGAGGTTGGTACACCGATCCGGATCATCCGTGAACCGTATTTCGGCGAGTTGGGCAAGGTCACCGGCCTTCCCGCGACGCTGCAACAGGTGGAGTCCGGGGCAGAGGTTCGCGTTTTGACGGCGAGACTCGATGATGGCCGCGAGGTGACGGTACCTCGCGCCAATGTCGAGATCATCGCCACATCATGACGATCCTAGTCGTAGACGACGAACAGAACATCCTCGAGACAGTCGAGAACAAGCTTCGGAAAGAAGGTTACACCACCTTTTCCGCGGACACCGCGGAGGAGGCGATGCGGCTCTTCAAGCTCGTCAAGCCAGATCTCATCTTGCTGGACGTCATGCTTCCCCAGCGTTCTGGCTTTGAGCTGTGCCGGGCGCTGCGCCGCGTCTCGAACGTGCCGATCATCTTCCTCACCGCGCGCTTGAGCGAAGAGGACCGCGTCCAAGGGCTTGACCTTGGGGCGGACGACTACGTCGTCAAACCGTTCTCGCTCTCCGAACTCGTGGCGCGGATCCGGTCGGTGCTCCGCCGGTCCAGCGGTGATCACTCCAGCGGGATCATCGAATCCGGCAGACTGAAGATCGACCCTCGGACCCATGAAGTGTGGGTGGACGGCGAGCCGGTGAGTTTTTCGCCCCGCGAGTTCGCGTTGCTGCACTTCTTGGCCCGGCACTCCGGCCAAGTCTTCTCGCGCGAGACGCTCCTGGACCGGGTGTGGGAGAAGGAGTCGTATGTCTCGCCCCGCACCGTCGACGTCCACGTCCGTTGGCTGCGAGAGCGCATCGAGCCCGACGCGAGCAAGCCCAGCCACTTGGTGACGGTGCGCGGCGTCGGATACAAGTTCGTGGGCTGAGGGGCGGATGCCCCGTTGATGGGCCGCGCCAAAATGCGCTATCCACCTTCCGCCCGCGCTCAAACACGCGACCTACCGCAGTTACCTCGCGGGCTCCTTTGTCTCGAACGTCGGCAACAGCATCCAAGCCTGGGCCATCGCCTGGCAAGTCTTCGCCCTCACCCAGAGCTCGCTCATGGTCGGGCTTTTGGGCCTGGCGAGGGTCGGCCCCTTGTTGGTGTTCGCGCTCTTTGGCGGGGTGATCGCGGACCGGGCGGACCGCCGCAAGGTGCTGCTTGTGACCCAGGCGGCGATGGCCGGAATCTCGCTTGCGCTGTTCGCGACGGCGACGGCGGGGATCCAGTCGGTCGCGCCTCTGTACCTTTTGGTCGCCCTGAACGCGGTCGCCCGCGCCTTCGACGGTCCCACCCGCCAAGCGCTCCAGGTCAGCCTCGTTCCGATCAAAGACTTCCCGAACGCGGCGAGCCTGAACGGGGTGGCTTGGCGGCTCAGCGACGTCCTTGGCCCGGTTTCGGCGGGGTTGCTCATCGCCTCGCACGGGTTCCTCGGTCTGAACGGGTTGAGCCTGGCCTATGGGCTGAACTTCCTCTCCTTCTTCGCCGTGTTCGCGGTCATCTGGCGGCTCGGGCCGAGGCCCGCTCCGGACGTCGCGTCGGCGACGAGCATCGGCGACGTCCTGCGGCTGGTCGGCGACGGACTGCGGTTCGTGAACAGGACGCCTGTCGTGCGCCACGCGATGTGGGTCGACTTCTGGGCGACCTTTTTCTCGGGGGCGGAGGCGCTGTTGCCCGCATTCGCGACCGTCGTGCTCGGACTGGAGTCCAAGGGTTACGGGATCCTGGCCGCGAGCAGTGCCATGGGCGCGCTTCTGGCCGCATCCTCGCTCGCCTGGCTTCCGACCATCCGCAACCAGGGTCGATGGGTGGTGGCCATGATCGCGCTCTTCGGCCTGGCCACAATCGGCTTCGGACTAGCGCCGAACCTGCCAGTGGCCTGTGCCTGCCTGGCGTGCGTGGGGGCGGCGGACATGGTGAGCACGGTGATGCGCCAAACGATCCGCCAGTTGGCCACGCCGGACGAGCTTCGCGGACGGATGTCCGCGACCAGCAGCCTCTTCCACATTAGCGGGCCCCAGCTTGGCGATTTCGAGGCCGGTGCGGTGGCGAGCTGGGTCGGCGAACGGGCGTCGATCGTCATCGGCGGGTTCATGTGCATGGTGGTCGCCGGACTCTGGTCGCGGGCCAAGGCGCTGGTCGAGTACGAGCACGAGCCCGGCGAAACGACCGGGGGCGCGGGCCAAAGTCGGCCCGCGCCCCCTGCATAAGGGTCTCGCCCCCGTTACTGGATCGACTTCTCGATGCCGTCGATGAACTTGGACAGCGATTCGCGGCCCTGCTCAGGATAGTCCTTGACGGCCGCGCGCGCCTTCGCGATGTACTGCTTCGCCTCGTCCTTGCGTCCGGTTTGGGAGAGCGACCGGGCGTGGAAGGCGTAGGCGACGCCCTTCATCTCGGGGTTCGCCTTCTCGGCACAATCGGCCGACATCGCGAGAGCCTTGGTCTTCGTCGCTTCGTCCTTGGTGGACTGGGCGATCGAGCCCAGGATGTTGCACCAGTCGACGGGGTCGACGGTGACCTTGTCCATGTTCGCCTCAACATACTTCATGGCGAACTCGGGGTTCGCGCGGGAAGCGATGCTCGCGCCCCGCACGACCGCGTCGCTCTTCTCACCGTCGAATTTTGCGATGAGCCCCTCGAACTTCTCCATGTCGCCTTCCTTAGCGGCGGCCTGGGCGTCTTGGGAAAGCTTCATCTCGGCGCGGGCCTGGGCGGCTTCCTCGTCGAACTTCGTCTTGAAGGCTTGGAGGTCGAACGTGCCGTTATAGACCTGCTCGACCGGCTCTTCCATGCTCATCGGGTGGCCGATCCAAGCGATCTGGCCCTCCTGGTTGACGATGAAGGCGCAGGGGATGCCGTTTTGGCCGGCGGCGCGCATCCAAGTGTTGGCGATCGTGTCGCGCTCGTCGTCCATCGCGACGTTGTAGCGCATCTTCTGGCCGTTCTCGGCCACGAACTTCTTGATGCGCTCCTCGTGCTTCGCGTTGCCGGGCTCTTTCTCGCCCTCCTCGTTCCGGTCCCACGTGTTCACTCCGATGAAGTCGACCTTGCCTTTCATCTTGTCGGCCATGTCGCTCAGGTGGGGCATGGACTGCAGGCAAGGGCCGCACCAAGTGGCCCAAAACTCGACGACGTAGACCTTCCCTTTCTCGAACTCGGGCACCGGGGTTCCCTTCACCCAGCCGACCGGCTTGAAAGTCGGGGCCGGGTCGCCGATGGTCAGCGGCTGCGGGGTTTCTTGAGAAAAGGCGCTACCCGCGAGCGCAACGGTCAATAGACCGACGTAGAGGCTCTTAACTCGCATCCTAGCCATGATACGCCTAAATCGGAGAAATCCATCCCCGTCGTTACAATTTTCCACAGGTTCGACCCAAACGTACGAGGCCGGGACTTCCATGGAACGATAGGCATTAAGTCGTCATATGTCTACTCATGGCACGGGTATGATCGGGGCCGTGTCCAGCGAGAAGATCGTTGTCGTCGGCGCGCGAGAGAACAACCTCAAGAACGTGACCGTCGAGATCCCCCGTGACAAGCTTGTGGTGATCACCGGCTTGAGCGGTAGCGGCAAGTCCAGCCTCGCGTTCGACACGATTTATGCAGAGGGCCAACGACGCTACGTCGAGAGCCTGAGCGCCTACGCCCGCCAATTCCTCGGCCAAATGGACAAACCGGACGTCGATCACATCGACGGCCTTTCGCCCGCCATCAGCATCGACCAGAAGAGCGCTTCGAAGAACCCCCGCTCGACCGTCGGCACGGTCACGGAGATCTACGACTACCTTCGCATCCTCTTCGCCCGGGTCGGCGTCCCCCACTGTCCGAACGGTCACGGCCCAATCGAGCGCCAGTCGACCGACACGATCGTCGACGCGGCCCTTGCCCTGCCCGAGGGCACGCGCCTCCAGGTCATGGCCCCCGTGGTCCGGGCCCGAAAAGGCACCTATCAAAAGGAGCTGAAGGAGGTGCAGGCCGCGGGGTTCGTCCGTGTCCGCGTGGACGGCGAGATGTACGAGGTGACGGACGACATTCCGATGGACCGGTACAAGCAGCACACGATCGAGGTCGTCGTGGACCGGATCGTGATGAAGGAGGGAATCGAGCGGCGACTGGCCGATTCGGTCGAGGCCGCCCTCAAGATGGGCAAGGGTCTTGTGACTCTCGTCTGGGAAGCCCTCCCCTCGGTTTTGGGGGATGATCGTGCCCCCGAAACTGAGGGGGGGGTTGGGGGGGGAGACGGGCCCCAGGAAAAGACCTTCAGCGAGCACTACGCCTGCGCGGTCTGCGGCTTCAGCATGCCGGAACTGGAGCCGCGCATGTTTTCGTTCAACTCGCCCTTCGGCGCGTGCCCCGAGTGTACGGGGCTCGGCACCAAGACCGAGTTCGACCCGGACCTCGTTATCCCGGACAAGACGCAGCCCCTGCGGGACGGCGCGATCAAGGCCTTTGTCTATAAGTCGGGCGAGACCAAGGAGTGGTGGCCGGACGTGCTCGACGGGGTCGGGCGCGCGTGCGGCTTCGACGCTTCGCGTGCCGTGAAGGACCTCGACGAGGAGGCGATGCGCGTGGTCTGGGAGGGCCTGCCGAACCCTGTGCCCGTCAAAATGCGGTACGGAAAGACGGAGCGCACGTTCAACGCGCGGTGGGAGGGTGTGACCGCGATCCTGCGTAAGCGCTACGAACAGACCGAAAGCGAGTGGGTCAAGGCTGACTTGCAGCAGTACATGAGCACCCGCCCCTGCCCCGTCTGCCACGGCCAGCGCCTCAAGCCCGAGACGCTCAGCGTCCGCCTCCCCGGGACGGCGAGGTCTGCGGCGGCCCCCCCTCCTGTCGCGGGCGAGGGGGCAGGGGGTGGCGGGGCCAGTCTCCGGGGCGTCTCGATCGCGGACGTCACCAGCCTCGCGGTGGCGGACGCGCTGACCTACTTCGTCGAGTTGCCGGGCAAGCTTTCAAAGCGGCAGATGACGATCGGCGAGCGGGCGGTGAAGGAGGTCACCGAGCGTCTGACGTTCCTGAACGACGTCGGCCTGAGCTACCTGAACCTCGACCGCAACACGAACACGCTGGCCGGCGGCGAAGCCCAGCGAATTCGCCTCGCCACCCAGATCGGGAGCGGGCTGATGGGTTGCCTCTACGTCTTGGACGAACCCAGCATCGGCCTGCACCAGCGCGACAACGCGCGCCTGATCGAGACCCTCAAGCGGTTGCGCGACGTCGGCAACACCGTCCTTGTCGTGGAGCATGACGAGGACACGATGCGGGCCGCCGATTGGCTCATCGACATGGGTCCAGGAGCAGGCGAGCACGGGGGAGAGGTCGTGAACGAAGGGGCGTACGACGACTTCGTCACCCGCGATTCGCCCACCTCCCGCTATCTCACTGGAAAGGACATGATCGAAGTGCCTGCGGTGCGCCGAAAGCCGCGGAAACCTCTAGGGACGAAGTCCGGCCAAGCCGTCGTCGCGGCCGTGGTCGCGCCGAGAGCCAAGAAGCGGGGGCGACCGGCCAAGGTCTGACCGCCATGCCCCCTTGCCCTTCCGCGCTGACGATGGCCCGCATCCCGGCCAAGAAATGGGGGACGCGGGAGGACGTCCTTCGCAGGCTGGAGGGCGCGCGCCGGATCCTGGACGAGGCCCAAGACCGTCATTCGTTGCCCGAGCTTGCCCGGCTGGCGGACCTCTCGCCCTACCACTTCCACCGCCTCTTCCGCGAAGCCTACGGCCTGACCCCGCAGACCTATTTGCGAAGGCGCAGGCTCGAAAGGGCGGTGGCGCTCTTGAAGGAGGGTTGGGCGGTGAACGCGGTCTGCGCCGAAATCGGCTTCAGCAGCCCGTCCTCGTTCCACCGCGCTTACCGCAAGCAGTTTGGGCACGCACCGGGAGCGACTCTCGTCGGCCTCCACGCTACGAAGCACAAAATTAGCAAGCCCGGACAATCAGACGATGACGGCCACCGGCAAGAATCGAGACCGTGAAGCACAACACTGTCTGCCACATCGAGATTGAAGTCACCGACCTCAAGCGCTCCCAGGCGTTCTACCAAGGCCTCTTCGGATGGCACTTCAGCGAGTTCGCCATGCCGGACATGGTGGTGTTCGGTCAGGAGGAGGAACACATCGGCGGACTGATGCGGGTCGACCGGGTCGAGCCCTCGCGTAGCCCGAGCGTTTGGTACCGCGTCGCGGACCTCGACAAATCGATTGACACGGCCTGCGGCTTGGGCGGGAGCATCGAGGAGGAGAAGGGCGAAGTCGCCAGCGTGGGCTGGTCGGCCGTCGTCCGCGACCCGGACGGCAACCGGGTCGGGATGGTCATGTACGCTGAGGACGCTCGCTGACCAGGCGCCCGGCGTGGGAAGCCTAAACGGGGGAGCCCGTTCCCGGCCTGCAGGAATGGGTATCCTCCCGTCTACATGTCGAGTGGCTGGTTGAGCCTGCGCGGAGCGCGGGGAAATAACCTCAAAGGGGTCGATTTCCACGTGCCGCTGGGGCTCTTCGTCTGCGTCACGGGCGTAAGCGGCAGCGGTAAGTCGACCTTGGTCCAGGACACGTTGTTCCCGCGGCTCATGTACGAGGTCTATGGCACGCGCGGGGTGTGGGCGCCGCACGATAGCCTTGAAGGGGCCGACGAACTTGACAAAGTCATCGATATCGACCAGTCGCCCATCGGCCGGACGCCGCGTTCGAACCCGGCCACCTATACGGGGACGTTCGACATGGTGCGCGACCTCTTCGCCCAAACGGCGGACTCGCGCGCGAGGGGCTACAAGCAGGGCCGCTTCAGCTTTAACGTGAAGGGTGGGCGGTGCGAGGCTTGCAAAGGGGACGGGATCATCAAGATCGAGATGGTGTTCCTGCCGGACGTCTACGTCCCCTGCGAAGTCTGCAAAGGCAAGCGCTATAACCGCGAGACCCTGGAGGTGAAGTACAAGGGAAAGTCGATCGCCGAAGTGCTCGAGATGACGATCGAAGAAGCGTGCGAGTTTTTCCAGCCGATCCCCAAGATTTACCGCAAGCTGAAGACCCTGCTCGACGTCGGGCTCGGCTACATCCGCATGGGCCAGCCCGCGACGACGCTCAGCGGCGGCGAGGCCCAGCGCGTCAAGCTAGCGGAAGAATTGAGCAAGCGCTCGACCGGCAGCACGCTCTACATCCTTGACGAGCCGACCACCGGGCTCCACTTCGAGGACGTCCGCCGCCTGCTCGCGGTGCTCCACCAATTGGTTGACCAGGGGAACACGGTGCTCGTCATCGAGCACAACTTGGACGTCATCAAGACCGCGGACTGGGTGGTGGACCTCGGGCCGGAAGGCGGGGCGGGCGGCGGCCAGATCATCGTCGAGGGAACGCCGGAGGACGTCGCCGCGTGCGAGGCGTCCCACACGGGCCGCTTCCTCAAGGCGCTCCTGCAGCCCACCGGGTGACGCGGGCTTTGCCGGTACCATCGTCCGCATGGCGAACCAATTCCCGACCCTCACCCCGTACCTCGTCGTCGACGATGCGATGGCGGCGATCGACTTCTATCAAAAGGCGCTCGGCGCGCAGGTCGTCGACGTGATGAAGGGCGAGGACGGCAAGGTCATGAATGCCCAGCTCAAGGTCGGCGACTCGATGCTGATGCTGAACGACGAGTATCCGGACTACGGCGCACTCGGCCCGAAGCACTACAGCGGCTCTTCGGTCACGATCCACATCTCCTCCAAAGCCGTGGACGCGGACTTCCAACGGGCGGTCGACGCGGGCGCGACAGTGACCATGCCCCTCGAAGACCAGTTCTGGGGCGACCGTTACGGCCAGTTCATCGACCCCTTCGGCCACAAATGGTCGATGGGCCAGAATGCCGAGGAAGCGAAGGCCGTCGCCGGCGGATAACGATGCCTCGCTGCGCTTGGGCCGAGGGGAGCGAGGTCTATCAGCGCTACCACGACGAGGAATGGGGGGTTCCCGTCCTCGACGACCGCGTGCTCTTCGAGTTCTTGATCCTGGAAGGCGCGCAGGCCGGGCTGAGCTGGTCGACGATCTTGAACCGGCGCGCAGGCTACCGCCGCGCGTACCAGGGCTTCGACCCGCAGGTCGTCGCGCGGTATACGGAGGCGGACCAGCAACGGCTCCTTTCGGACGAGGGCATCATCCGCAACCGGGCGAAAGTGGCGAGCAGCGTGAACAACGCGATCGCGTTTTTGCGCGTCGTCGAGGAGTTCGGCTCCTTCTCAAACTACCAGTGGCGCTTTGTGGACGGAAGGCCGATCCAGAACACCTGGAAGTCCCTCGATGAAGTCCCGGCGGTCACGAAAGAAGCAGAGGAGTTCAGCAAAGACCTGAAGAAGCGGGGCTTCAATTTCGTGGGTCCGACCATCATGTACGCCCACATGCAAGCGGTGGGGATGGTGAACGACCATTTGGTGGACTGCCCCCGGCACCGGCACTGCCGCGAGCTCGCGAGCACCCTTCCTGGCAATTAGGCGGCGGCAGCCGTCAGCCCTGCCCCCGCCGTGAGTAAACTCGGCCCATGGCCCTGACGCAGACAAGAACGTACAACTTCTCGGCCGGCCCGGGCGTGATGCCGGTGCCTGTGCTTGAGCGCGCGAAGGAAGAGATGCTCGACTGGCGGGGAAGCGGCATGAGCGTCATGGAGATGAGCCACCGCGGGAAGAACTTCCTTAAGATCGCGGAAGAGTCCGAAAGCGCCGTGCGGCGATTGATGGGCGTGCCCGACAACTACAAAGTCCTCTTCTTGCAGGGTGGGGCGAGCCTTCAGTTCACGATGCTCGCCATGAACTTCCTGCGCGGAGGAAAGGCTGACTATATCGTCACCGGCTCCTGGGGCGAGAAGGCGATAGCGGCGGCCAACCTTGAGGGCGAAGCGCGGCTCCTTTGGAGCGGGAAGGAAGGCAAGTACACGAGCGCCCCGGACCTTGGATCGCTCGACATCTCGGCTGACGCCCGCTTCCTCCACACCACCCTGAACGAGACGATCCAAGGCGTCGACTACCTGGCCGACCCGACGGTCGCCAAGGACGTCGTCTGCGACATGTCCAGCTGCATCGCAAGCCGCCCCTTCGACGTTTCGCGGTACGCGATGGTCTATGCGGGCGCGCAGAAGAACCTCGGTCCGAGCGGCGTCTGCCTCGTGCTGTTGCGCGAAGACATGCTGGAACTGGTTCCGGCCGGCCTCCCTCCGATGCTGGACTACAAGGTCCAGGTCGAGAACGACTGGATGTACAACACGCCGCCCTGCTGGGGCGCGTATATGATCGGGCTAGTCTGCGAGCACTGGCTCGAGTTCGGCGGCCTGGAAGCGGTCGGCAAGCACAACGAGGCCAAGGCTAAGGTGATCTACGACGCGATCGACGGCTCGGGCGGGTTCTACAAGCCGCACGCGGTGGAGAAGAACCGGAGCCGCATGAACATTCCGTTCGTCCTTCCGAGCGACGAGCTCACGGACAAGTTCCTAAAGGAAGCCCAGGCGAACAACATGGTCGAGCTCAAGGGCCACCGCAGCGTGGGCGGTTGCCGGGCGAGCGTATACAACGCTTTCCCGCTGGAGGGCTGCCGCGACCTCGCCTCCTTTATGGGCGACTTCGCCGCCAAGAACGGCTGAGCCAAACGGAGCCGGGCGGCTGATTCGCATCGGCCGCCCGGCTGGGGAACACACGCCCCTGACTTTAGACTACCAGGGCGTGAGGTCGAAGCGGCCCGCCGGTCCCTTGACCTGGACGCGGTCCGAGTTCAACCCGACGACGAAGAGGTCGTCTTCAATCTTGCCGCCGACCTGCACATAGCGGGTCCGGGCCGCGTTTACGAAGACGGCGGTGACGCCGTGCTCCGATCGGACCGTGCCCCTGAACGCCCAGCCCTTGAGCTGGTCGGTAAACTTCGGCTTCTCGGGCGCCTCGCCGCCAGCGGCCCGGGAGCCATCGTGGAGGCTGCTGGGGCCACGTCCGCCGGCCGGGGCCATGGAGGTCTCGGTGGAGAGACCGCCCGGGCTCAGGGCTTGCTGGTCCGCCCCCGGGGCCGCTTGCCCGCTTGCGGAGAGCAGTTTGGTCTGGTCAAAGGTATAGACCGCCGTGTTCTGCTCCTTGAAGTACTGCTTGGCGACGAACTGGCCGTTGACCTGGACTTCCATGCCGGCCCTCACGTCCTTCGCCTTGGGGTCAGTCATGCGGAAAAGGTAGTGCTGGCGCACCCCCATTCGGGCGGGCAACTCGATCAGGATGCCCATGACGCCGGAGACTTCCTGCGACCACCCTGCGATCCCCTTCAGCGTGAAGGACTGACCCGGCGCCTTGAGCTCCGGGTTGAACATTTCGGACTGCTGCTGACTGACCGCCACGGCCGAAAAGGCCAGGAATCCCAGGATCGCCATGCGTCGCATAGGGGGTTCGTTCCGTTTTGAACGCCCCTTCCCACTAGAAAACCTGCCGGGCCTTACCCCTCCGTACTTTCGTATTGGTGTTGGAGGGAGAAGACCACGGCGCGGTCGGCCAGGGTGGTGGTGTCGCCGAGGGCCCGCCCTTCCGCGATGTCCCGGAGCAGGCGCCGCATGATCTTGCCGGAACGCGTCTTGGGCAGATCGGCGCAGACGAAGACCTCCTCGGGACGGGCGATGGGCCCGATCTTGTGGGCGACGTGCTCCTTTAGCAGGGCCACCAATTGGTCGGAGTCCGCGGCGTCATAGCCCGCGCGAAGTAGGACGAAGGCGGAAATGGCTTGGCCCTTGACCTCGTGGGCACGGCCGATGACGGCCGCCTCGGCGACGGAGACATGGTCGACAAGGGCGCTCTCCACCTCCATCGAGGAGATGTTGTGCCCCGCCACGATGATGACGTCGTCCACCCGGCCAAGCAGCCAGAAGCAGCCGTCCTCGTCGACCATGGCCCCGTCGCCGGCGAAGTAAGTGCCTTCCAGCCTGCCCCAATAGGTGGCCTTATAGCGCTCCGGATCGCCCCAAATCCCCCGCAGCATCGAAGGCCAAGGCTCGCTGATGCCGAGCAGCCCGGTCACCTCCCCGGGACTTGAACCTGGGTACGGCGTGATGTCCCGGCCGTCCTCGGCGAAGATCCCCACCGCCATGCCGGGCATCGGCTGCGTCGCTGAACCCGGCTTGGTCGCGGAGAGCCCAGGAAGGGGAGAGACGACGACGGCCCCCGTCTCCGTCTGCCAATAGGTGTCCACCACGGGGCAGCGCCCTCCGCCGACAAGGTCGCGGTACCACATCCAGGCCTCCGGGTTGATGGGCTCGCCGACCGACCCGAGGAGTCGCAGGGACGAGAGGTCGTGGCTTTGGACCAACTCGTCGCCCCACTTCATGAAGGTGCGGATCGTGGTCGGCGCGGTGTAAAGGATGGTGACCGAGTGCTTCTCTATGATCTCCCAAAAGCGGTCGCGCCCGGGCGAGTCCGGCGCCCCTTCATAGAGCACCTGGGTCGCCGCGTTCGCCATGGGGCCATAGGTGACGTAACTGTGGCCGGTGATCCAACCGCAGTCCGCCGTGCACCAGAACACGTCCTCCGGCTTGAGGTCGAAGACTGTGTAGGCGGTCATCGCCGCCTGGGTCAGGTAGCCGCCGGTCGAGTGGACGATGCCCTTCGGGTGCCCTGTCGAGCCGCTTGTATAGAGGATGAAGAGGGGGTCTTCCGCGTCCATGGGGACGCAGGGGCATTCGGTGGACTGCGTCTTCACGACCTCGGCCCAGGAAAGGTCGCGGCCTTCGGTCCAGACCCCCGGGTCATAGTCGCGAGGGTGGTCGGCGGTGGCGGTGATCCCCGGCGTGATGCGGTCGAGCACGACGACCTTTTCAATCGTCGGGCAGCCAAGTTCCAGCGCTTCGTCGGCGATGCGCTTCAACTCGACGACGTGGCCCTTACGCCAACCGCCGTCGGCAGTGAGGAGCACCTTGGCGCCCGCGTCGTTGATGCGTTCATGGAGCGATTCGGCCGCGAAGCCGCCAAAGACCACGGAATGGATCGCGCCGATGCGGGCGCAGGCGAGCATCGCCATGGGGAGTTCCGCGACCATCGGCAGATAAAGGCAGACGCGGTCGCCCTTGCCGACGCCCAGGGACTTGAGGCCGTTCGCAATCCGCGAAACTTCGTCCTGGACCTGCTGATAGGTGAAGTGGCGCACGTCGCCCGGTTCGCCTTCCGAGATGAACGCGGTCTTGTCTCCGAGCCCTGCCTCGACGTGCCGGTCGACGCAGTTGTAGCAAGCGTTCAGCTTGCCGCCGACGAACCACTGGGCGAACGGGTTCTCCCACACCAGGGGCGTGTGCCAGGGCTCCTCCCAGTGCAACTTCCGCGCCCAACTTTCCCAGAACGCGATCCGGTCGCGGTCGGCCTCTTCGTAGAGGCTCCGGTCGCGGACGTTCGCTCGTGCGGCAAAGTCGGCCGGCGGTGGAAAGACCCTCTTTTCAAAGATGCGGCCCTGGCGGTTGTCGTTCATCTTACGATGGATTCTAACCGCGTTTTGCCGCCGATGTTCACGACGCGGTGAGGCAGATCGTTTCGTCTTGACTTTATCGACGAGCTTTTCCGACTCAGTCGGTGCGTGGGACTCGTCACGCCCGAACCCAGCGCGGCGGCCGCATTCTATGCGGGCCACTTGGGTATGGCCATCGTCAGCAGGGAAAACGGCATCGAACTTTCGGGCGGGCTCCTCCGTTTGTTCCTCGATCCGGGCGCGCCCCGACCCTTGGTGCTGGAACTCCTGACGTGCGACTTGCTGGAGGCGCGGCTTCGCCTAAAAGGGTTTGGCTTTGAGGAGATCGCCTGGAAAGGGCCGGGAGGAAGCAACCTGGTGCGCGACCCGTTCGGCTATGTCTTCAACATCTACAGCTCGCCGAGCACGTTCGAGTCCCCCGAGGTCGAACTCACGGACAGCCGCCTCGTGAAGCCGTTCGTGGGCGGCCTCCTCCTTTCGCCCGGTGAGGCGGCGGACTTCTACGGAGAGCTCCTGTGCCAGGCGCCCGATCTGCTCCCGGACAGGAGCGTGGCGATCGAGTCCGGCTTGGTCCGGTTGCGGTTCCGTCAGGCTCCGGTTTCGCAGCCGGCCCTCTGGCTCACCTCGTTGCCGAGCGCGGAAGACCTGGTTGCGCTGGGGTTCAAGGAGGTCTTTGAGAGTGTCTTCGTCGACCCCTTTGGGCTCGCTTGGTGCCACGACCGGGGCGCAGAGGACGACCGGGCAGTGGTTACCCCACTATAATCGCCGCAGATGGTATTGCTGGTGGAATTCGACCGGTTCGCCGAAGAGGTCAAGCGGCACTGCCCCCGACCCCTCGCCTACCTCACGCGGCTCGCAGGCAGGACGGTGGCCAGCGCGGCCCACCCCGCGGCCAATTTCCTCGTCCGCGCGGAGACGAAGATGTCGCTCGAATCCGCCCAGTTCCTGCTGCAGGAGGCGGGGCTCGAGATCGGACGGGGCCAATGGTCGCCGGAGGAAGAGGCTGAGTTGCTCAAGGTCGTGCGCCCAGTCTGGTTCGCGGCCGTGGCCTACAAGAGCTCGGAGGACAAGCCGGGCCTCTGGGTGGACGCCACCTATCACCAGCCGAGCGGCGGCGAGGTCGTCGAGTGCCTTTACCGCGAGTTCAGCCGGGACGGCGTCGTGAAGGGCGTCTCGGTCGAAGAGTTCATCCGCATCGCGGAGCCTAATGTCGTCATCCTCGACGCCGACGAGGCCCACCGCTTCGCCTCTGAGAACGAAAGCGCGCAACCCGAGGAGAGCGGCCCGCGTGATAGCGGTTAGGTGGGTCACATGAACTCTTCGGAAGAAAAAACTTGGGGCGCGCTCGCCCACGTCCTCGGCATGGTGGGGGGCTGGGTCGGCTTTGGCTGGGTGGTCGCCCTCGTGGTGTGGATGGTTTATAAGGACAAGTCCCGGTTTGTCGCCTTCCATGCGCTGCAGGCCCTGCTCTTTCAGGTCGCGCTCACCGTGCTGGGGATCGTCGCCGGCTTCCTCGCCGTGACGATCGTCTTGATCCCGGTCGCCATCGTGATGGGCATTGTCCTGCTGGTCGCGAGCTTCGCGCTCCCGATCCTGGGCGCGGTCAAGGCCTACGACGGGCAGCTCTACGAGCTTCCCTTGATCGGCACGATCGCCCGCCGGAACGCGCGGGTCTAAGCCCGCCCCGTCAGGGCTCGTAAGAGCCCTTTGTTCACATAGAGCATCTCGCGGCCGACCTTCTGACCTTCCAGCAAGCCGACCCGTTCCAGCTCGCGCAGGTATTCGCTCGCCGTTTGCCGCTTCGCGA
Source organism: Fimbriimonadaceae bacterium (assembly GCA_019454125.1). Taxonomy (NCBI): domain Bacteria; kingdom Bacillati; phylum Armatimonadota; class Fimbriimonadia; order Fimbriimonadales; family Fimbriimonadaceae; species Fimbriimonadaceae bacterium. The sequence continues at coordinate 92,602 of CP075365.1, read as the reverse complement.
GGCCAGCCTCGCTTAGGTGCGAGATCCGGACGTAGGGCTGGGAATAGACGAGCTCCACCAATTCCTTGCTATAGCCCTTGCGCATCCCGGTGCGCGCTGTCTCGACCCCTTGGGCGAGGGCGTCGCGAACGCTGAGGATCGTCTCGACCGTCTGCCGCGCGGTCTCTTCGACAGCTCGCAGCATGAAGATGGTCCAATCCTCCCATTCCCCACGCTCTGTCACGGCGCGGAGCAACTGGTAGTAGTCGTTCTTGTTCTCGATGACGAAGCGGCTCAAGTAGAGCACGGGGACGCGCAGCAGCCCTCGCGAGACCAAGTAGAGGATGTTCAGCACCCGCCCGGTGCGGCCGTTGCCGTCGGGATAGGGGTGGATCGCCTCGAACTGGTAATGGCCGACCGCCATCTTGATGAGCGGGTCGGTGCCGTCGCGGGCCTCCAAATAGTCCGCGACGTTATCGAGCAGGCCCTGGATCCGTGCCGTGCCAACCGGGGGCGTGTAGACGACCTCGCCCGTTCGCTGGTTGGCGATCTGGCACTGGCCGGGGCGTAGGTTGATGGAGCCTTCCTTTATCGTCCGGGCGATCTCCAGGAAGAGCTCCGGGCCGAGCCGCTCCCCCTTCCCCAATCTTTCGTAGCCGTGCCAGAGCGCCTCGCCGTAGCGCAGGACTTCCTTGGTCGGCGCATCGGTTTGGGAGGCGAGCTCGCCCAACGCCCGATAAAGCTCGTCGTTCGTGGTGACCACGTTCTCGATCTCGCTGGAGAGCTTTGCCTCCTGGACGAGGATCGACCGAAGGAGGACGGTCTGGTTCGGGATCAAATCCCCCGCCCACCGGAGCTCGGCCAAAGCCGAGTTCGCCGTGATCGCCGCCTTCAGCGTGGCCCTGGTCTCGACCTCAGCGCGGGGCGGCAAGGGAGAGAGTTCGTTATAGGGCTTGGTCGGCGCGTAGCCTTCTGTCGTCACCATCGACACATTACCTAAACGTGTCGATGAATCGCAGGATCCATCGACGTTTCTGAAGAATATGTCGATGGCTCGAACCGGTCGGTGGCGGAGAGGGAGGGATTACCTACACAGGGAACCTAAACCCTTCCCGACCGACTCAAAGTGTACCAGCGGTTGAGTCTGCGCTCATCCTAGGAGCGAGGACAACGTGCGTACAGACGTGCGTACAAGCCGGGTTCGCTGAACCGCTTGCAGCAAACGCTGCAAATGACTGACCGAAAACAATCGAAAACGCATGACAGACCCCGTGTGCGAGCATACGCTACCGGGCATTTCGAGTACAGGGAACGAGTCGGCGCAACGGGTCGAGTGACCAGATTTGCGTACGGCTACGTCTTCTCGAAGCATCCACTACCCAACGGGCTGCGCAAGCATTACGCTTCCGGGAAAACGAAAACGCAGGCAGAGGCGGCTGCTCGTGCAAAAGCAGATGCTCATGACGCCGAATGGCAGTTGAGGAACGGAGTGGCTCCCAGGGTCGTTCCGACGCTTCGTCAAGCACTGACCGAGCGCCACTTGCACAACGACCAGCCATTCACTTCCTTCAAGAAGTACCGCTCGGTGGTTGAGTTCGCATGCAGCTTCCAGCCCTTGGGGGTTGGCAGACCGCTTGGGGACTACCTATTGAACGAGATTCAACTGCATCATCTGGAGCCGATGTATCGAGCCTGGTGCAAAAACCATGTCGGGCAAAGTCAGCCGTTCATGCGGGACATGCTCAACGGTCTTTTCAAACGGCACATCAAGCTACGCAACGTTTCCGACAATCCAGCGGAAGACTTGCCAAGGGCGAAGCGAAGAAAGACTCGGAAGAAGCTGCAAGTCAGCGACGGCGACTTGCAGAAGTTGTTCGATGCCGCCGACATTCGCCTGAAAGCGGCACTGGTTTTGCTTCGGCGAAGTTTGCGGGCAGGAGAGGCACTTGCTGTGACCGAGGACTCCATTAAGGGTAGCAGGCTCACCGTTTGTTACCAAGTCAATGACCTTTGGAATCCGAACGGTGCTGAATCAAAGAGCGTGTGGGGACTCGCGAAACTCAAGCACGACGCCGAAGAAAAGAGCTTCGAACTGACTCAGGCTGAACTCGACATCCTTCATGAATCCCTGAAGCTAGCCAAAGCAACAAAGGTTTACAACGAGGTGACCCGGAAGTGGGAGAGCCACAGATTCGTCGTGCCGAACGCCAATGGTGCGGACTGGCATTATAACGACTTCCTTTTAGCGCTCAAGGAGTTGACCGAAAAGGTCGGGGTTCCATTTAGACCGCACGATGGTCGTCGGCTCTATGCCACGGGATTGATGCGCACGGAGTCGGTGAGCCCAGATGCCATCCGCCACAGCATGGGACATACCACGCTTGACACGACAATGCTGTACTTGCGGAGCAGCGATGAGGATGAAGCAAGGGTCAACGATGCCGCAGGACGCCAGGTGACGCAGGCTTTCGGGTTGCAGAGCAGGTAGCTGTGTCTCTGAAAACCTCGACCTAAACTCGGGTGGATTTCTCCAACCGGTCGATGGTTTTCTGACTTGAAGTCGAGTGACTTACGACTTCAAGTCAGTCTCCATTGAACCTGGGCGAATCGCTCAACTCAGAGAATTCAGAGTTCGAATCCCTACAAAGCGACTAGTTCGCCCGTCAGCCGAGGTTCTGGCTCCGAGTTGTCATCATGATGACTGTCGCCAAGAATCCAATCAACCGCTTTTTGAGCATGCGATGCAGCCTTGATGATGAGGCTCGCATCAGCGTTCAGCGCTTTGGTCAACCAAGAGTTGATGTAGTTCGTGGTAGGCGAGAGATTCTGAATGGATGCCTCGCTCGACAAGAACGCCGCTCCGATTTCAGCCAAAATTTCTTCTCGACTGTATTCATCTGAGCCAAAGTCGATGCCTGCACCAAGGGAGATTCTCCCCAAGCGGGAAGGGTGACCCGTCGAATGGATAAGCTCGTGATAGAGCGTTCCGTAGAACGCCTCTGGGGTCTCAAAGTCTCGCATGTGGGGAACCACCACTGCGTCTCGAACAGGATAATATGCCGCCTGCTCGGTGCCGAAGTGAAGGGTTGGGCAGTCTTTGTATCCAGCGACGATTCGCTCTGCAGCTTCGAACCCGCAGCCCTGTGCTTGAGCAATTGAGCCGCTCGGCAACTCAAGCCCGTTGCACTGCTCGACGTTGAACACGGTGAAAGCTCGGCAAACAACTCGCTCCTTCCCCGTCACCTCGTCTTCAACGTCCGACCATAACAACACCGTTGAACCCCTCTCGCCCTTGCAAACGGAACCGCCGAGAGCCCTTGCCTGGTTGAAGGTGAGCCACCGGTGGTCGCTGAACTCACTGAGCGAAAGCATGAACCTATTGATTCCTCGATAGGGTCTGTTGGTCACTGCATTGCATGGTCGTCGAACAGCCCACGGCTTTTTCCACGGCAGCACGTTGCCCGTCTCGATTGCCTGGATGACCTGCTCGGTGATTCTTTGGTAAGTGCTCTTCACCCCTGTTTATTCAGAGGCGCATCCACTTTGAGGAAATCAGTCCGTGTCCTGCTTGCTGTCGAACAGGGTTCCCTCATATCGGTTCTCCCAGTCAGGGATGAACCCATTGGCGGCGTGAGAGAACAGGGCGAAGTTGTCCCTCTTGACTTTCAGAGCCAGAAAGTAGATTGCAGCAGCGATTCGCCGATGCATGTCAGGCAAGAAGCTCAATGGTGCTTTAAGCGACACCTCATTGATGAGGCGCTCCAGGTAGGTCGGCTCCGTGCATGGGAATACGACTTCGCCCCGCATCAGATATGTGGTCAGCAGGGAGGTGTTCTCGACGAGGTGAACGACCGTCTTGTAAGCCACTTCCTCGACGACATCCCAGATATCGCTCTTGTCAAGCGGAGCGCCGTCATACAAGAGCCCCAGCAGTTCCATTTTGGCGTCAAGCGCCGTTGCCTCTCGAAGCCATTTGTACGTGTCCGGGAATGGCTGGCTCATCGCTGCACCAGCCCTTTCTTGAGCATTCGTGAGTCCGTCGAGAGCCTTGCACGGCGACTCCGACCGAGAACGATGTGAGGCATGGTGAACCGCCTCGAACAGTCTTCACCGCAATCTGACTCGATGCCATATAGTCCGCCGCTCGAAAACCGCTCGATTCGGAAGCTGCCATCGTAGAGTTCGTACCGAACCTCGGCGACCGCTCGGCAACTTTCGAACCACCGGTCACCTGCTCGAAAATCTCGAATCCGCTGAGCATCCTCTTCGGCGAAGTGACGACAGGCAGCCTCAATCGACCCGAACTGCTCGATGACTCGTGCTTTTTCAGCATCGGAAACATGGCTCCAGCCATCTCCAAAGTGGTCTGCAGCGGAGCGCTCAAGGTAGTCGGGCTCACCACAGGGGTCATGCTCCCAAACGAAGCTGACGGAGTGAACGAAGGGAGCGGGTTGAACTACCACATTCTCCTATCCGTAGCCATTCACAGTTTGAGGAAATGAGGCTGGAAGCTCATCCGGGTATCGTCTGAGAAAAGTATGATTGGAGGGTTGCGCCGATGCTGGATTTAAGACACGTCTACTCGCTGACCGACTTCCTGCGGAACCACAAAGAGCACATTGCTCGACTGTCGGAATCCAAGGCACCGGTCGTGTTGACGGTCAAAGGAAAGGCGACGCTGGTGCTCCAAGACGCCGAAGGTTATCAAGAGCTTTTGGAGCGGCTTGAACGGGCAGAAGGTAGAGGGCAGGGATGAACGCACAAACGCTGGGCTGGATTACAAATTTCATCTGGGGCATCGCCGACGACGTGCTCAGGGACGTTTACGTCCGGGGCAAATACCGGGATGTCATCCTGCCGATGGTCGTTATTCGACGCCTCGACGCCGTCCTGGAACCGACCAAGCAAGCCGTCCTGGACATGAAGAAGAACCTGGATGCAGCGGGCGTCGCCAACCAGGAGGCGGCACTTCGACAAGCTGCAGGTCAGGCGTTTTACAATGCGTCCCCTTTCACCCTCCGAGACCTCAAGTCCAGAGCGACCGCACAGCGCTTGAAGGATGATTTCGAGGCATATCTCGACGGTTTCTCTTCGAACGTTCAGGAGATTCTCGACAAATTCAAGTTCCGCAACCAGATTCCGACCCTCGTGGAAGCCGACATCCTTGGCAGCCTCATCGAGAAATTTCTTGACCGCTCCATCAACCTCTCACCACAGCCGGTGCTCGACACAGATGGCAAGGAGAAGGTTCCTGCTCTCGATAACCATGCGATGGGCACGATGTTCGAGGAGTTGATTCGCCGATTCAACGAGGAGAACAACGAGGAAGCCGGAGAGCACTTTACTCCCAGAGATGTCGTCAAGCTGATGGCGGAACTCATCTTCCGTCCAATCGCCGACCAGATACAGTCCGCCCCATACCTGGTCTACGATGCCGCCTGTGGAACCGGAGGCATGCTCACCGTTGCTGAAGAGCGGCTCAAAGAGCTTGCGAAAGAGCATGGGAAAGACGTGACCATTCACCTCTTTGGTCAGGAGGTGAATCCTGAGACCTATGCCATCACAAAGGCGGACTTGATTCTGAAAGGCGAGGGTGAAGAGGCAGAGAACTTCCGGCTCGGCTCAACGCTCTCTCAAGATGGTTTCCCGTCCCGTGAGTTCGACTTCATGCTCTCCAACCCGCCCTATGGCAAGAGTTGGAAGACCGACCTGGAGCGTATGGGCGGCAAGGGTGAACTCACCGACCAACGCTTCATCATCGAGCACGCTGGAGACCCCGAGTTCAGTCTCATCACCCGTTCCAGCGACGGTCAGTTGATGTTCCTCGTGAACAAGCTCGCCAAGATGAAGCACAACACGCCTCTCGGGAGTCGTATCGCCGAAGTACACAACGGCAGTTCGCTCTTCACAGGCGACGCTGGGCAGGGCGAGTCCAATATACGACGTTGGATTCTGGAGAATGACTGGCTTGAAGCCATCATTGCACTCCCGCTTAACATGTTCTACAACACCGGCATTGCCACGTACATCTGGGTGCTCACCAATCGAAAGCCAGAGCACCGGCGAGGCAAAGTCCAACTCATCGACGCTACGCAGTGGTTCAAGTCCCTGCGCAAGAACCTGGGCAAGAAGAACTGTGAACTTGCGCCTGAGGATATCCAGCGGGTCATGGATGCCTTCCTAGCATTCGAGGAGTCAGAGCAGTCAAAGCTCTTCCCCAATGAGGCGTTTGGATACTGGAAGGTCGTTGTCGAGCGTCCCCTGCGCATCAAGGGAATCGACCCGGCAAGAGCCTATTCTTCCAAGGAAATCAAGGAGCTTAAGGCGACGAACGGAGTGGACGAGTCTGCCCATCCGGTTATCAAGAAGATTCACAAGAACGCCGTAGCCGACCCCATGCACGGGCTTTTCGAAGTCGTCATCGGCGGCAAGACCTGCGTCGTGGAATACGAGCCAGACACCGACCTCCGAGACACCGAGAACGTGCCGCTGCTCGAAGATGGCGGCATCGAAGCGTTCATTCAGCGGGAAGTGCTGCCGAACGTACCTGATGCTTGGGTTGATGACGACAAAACGCAGATTGGCTACGAAATCAGCTTCACCCGCTACTTCTACAAGCCCAAGCCGATGCGGACGCTGGAAGAGATTCGGCGGGACATCGAAGCCCTGGAGAAAGAGACAGAGGGTCTGCTAGATGAGGTTCTCGTGGAGGTCGAGACATGAGCAGCGTGTTAGCACCAATCACAAAGGAGGTGCTGGTCTGGGCTCGCAAAGCTTCGCTTCGAACTGAAGAGGAGTTGGCTCAGGTTGCTGACGTTTCAGTCGAGAGATATCGGGAATGGGAATCTGGCGTTTCCTTTCCGACTCTTCGCCAAATTGAAAGGATAGCGAACAAGGTCAAGCGACCCTGCATTGTCTTCTTCATGCCCGAAGAACCTTCTGAACCCAAGCCCCTGCTGGATTACAGAACGGTGGGCAACCGAAGCAAAGGGAGTTTCTCAGCAGACCTCGTTCTCGATATTCGGCGAGCACGGTACCTTCAGTCGCGATTGGATGAGGACTGGGAAGATGTCCTTTCTGAGTGGACTTCAAACCTGCCTGCCTTCCAAATCAGCGACGACCCCGTTGTGCGGGCTGACGAAATGCGAACAGCCTTGGGCGTAACCTTAGCTCAGCAAAAGAAGTTCAAACTAGAAAATCGAGGTTTACGAGAGTGGAGGCACGCACTCTTCCTGACTGGCGTCCTCACATTCGGATTCAGAGTTGAACGAGAGCAGGCGTTGGGATTTGCTATTTGGCATCCCCGCTTCCCATTGGTTGGTTTCAACTTAGAAGGCTACAAGTCCCAACAGGTCTTTACACTCTTCCATGAGTTAGCGCACTTGTGCTTGCGACAGTCGGTGGTTTCCGATTTAGGAGCCGACCGTATTCAGACTGGTCGAGACGCAGTAAAGAGAACGGAGACGTTCTGCAACAGGTTCGCTTCGGCGCTACTTCTGCCACCGGGGGCGAAGGAGGTTCAAGCCGCCGTTGCTGACATCTCCAAAGAAGGAGCGACGGACGCTGGGCTCGTGGATAAGTATGCAAAGAAATTCCGGGTCAGCAAATACGTTTTGCTTCACAGGCTTATCGAATCGGGCAAAGTTCCCAAGTCCAAGTCCACTGCCGTATTCTCAGCTTGGAGAAAAATCGACGAAGAAGAGTCTGAACTTCGGGAGGCGAAGCAAAAGGCTCGGGAGGAGAAGAACAAGCTGCTTGGCAAGGAACGCAAAGGGGCATCGCCTGTTGCCGACTCCCTGTCGGCTCGTGGTGAGACCCTTACCCGACGAGTGCTTCAGGCGATGTCTTCGGGCACGCTTGAATTCTCCGATGCGCAAGACCTCTTAGGTCTGCGGGATTACCAGTTCGAAGCGCTAGAACTTGAGCTTAGTCGGCGCAAGGTGGTGGACTGATGGAAGCCATCTTCTATTGGGATGCGAATATCATCATCACGCTCAACGAGCAATTCCCATCGACAATAATCCCCAAGATTCACGAGCTTGCCGAGTCCCAGGTAAAGACTGGAAGGATAAGGGTGTGCGAACACGTATTCCGTGAAATGAAAGGCGGTGTCGCTAAGGAATGGGCTGACCAGCACAAGGAGAAGTGCTTTGAGCCTGTGACAAACGAGACTATGAAAGTTATTCGGGAAGTCGCTGCCATACCGGATTTTGTTGACGCCACCAAGACCGAGTCTGTCGATGCCGACCACTTCTTGGTTGCGACGGCTCTTGCCCATCACCGGAATCCTAATCAAGACCTGTTTGCAGGCGAAGCCATTGTCGTCACGATGGAGAAACGCAAGAAACCAGAGAAGCAGCGGTTAAAGGTTCCTGATGCCTGTGACCACCTTGGGGTCAAGTGTGTTGACTTCTACGGTTGGCTGAACGAGTGTGGCTACAAGTTGGACATCGTGCCCAAGGAAGGCTGAGAGTTGAGGAGGTTCGATGCAGATTGACTACGCAGCCCTCAGTGAAGAAAACCTCAAGCGCTATGGCACGGATGTCGGCGAATGGGCTCCTGAACTGCTCGCCAACCTGTACCACGAACGAACTCACTTCGTCTTCGAGCTTCTCCAAAACGCCGAGGATGCAATCCGAAAGCGAGCCAGCACCGGCTCACGCTCGGTTCGGTTCGAGCTAAGTCGTGAGGGGCTCAGAGTCTCCCACAAGGGCAAGCCGTTCGACGAAGCAGATGTTCGAGGAATCTGCGGCATTAACAAGAGCACCAAGAAGGATGAACTGACCGCAATCGGGCGATTTGGTATTGGCTTCAAGTCGGTTTATGCCGTCACCGACCGACCGGAGATTCGCTCGGCAGGACAACACTTTGCCATCGAAGACTATGTCCATCCCGTTGAATTGCAGCCCTGCGAACAGCAAGATGGCGAGACCAGCTTCTGGTTCCCTTTCCGCCCTGAAGACAGTCCAGCATTCGGTGAAATCAGTGAAGGGCTCGAAAAGCTGGATGCGAAAACCCTGCTGTTTCTCCGTCACGTCGAGGAAGTAGATTGGAGCATCGAGGACGGTGCAAGCGGCACGTACTGCCGTGAGTCGGTCGAGTTGAAGCCAGGATTGAGGCGAGTGACCCTCATTGGCACCAGTAACACGGGCGGAGAACTTGCAGAAGAGCAGTGGCTCGTCTTCTCTCGACCTGTCGAATCCGACGGCGTAGAGGTTGGAGCGGTTGAGATTGCCTACTCAGTGGACTTGGCATCGCCACCGGGCGAACTCAAGCTGAAACCCGTTGCCGACTCAAGACTGGCAGCGTTCTTTCCGACGAGCGTCCAAACGAATCTTGGGGTAGTTCTTCAAGCTCCCTATCGAACCACTCCGGCTCGGGACAACGTTCCCCCAAAAGCCACCTGGAATCAGCATCTCATCGAAGAGACTGCTTCGTTGCTTGTAGAGTCGTTGGGTGTGCTCAGAGACATGGACGCCCTTTCGGTCGATGTCCTCAGCGGGATGCCGATTGACGAGGACGACTTTCCTGAGGGCTCGATGTTCCGTCCCTTGTATGACGCCTTCGCTGAAGCCCTTGAACAGATTCCCCTCCTTCCCACTAGCGGCGGCAGCTTTGCGAGAGTTGGAGAAGTTAAGCTAACACGACGAGAGCTTATCGAACTGGTGAGCCCGGAGCAACTGCAAGCACTATTCGAGTCCGACACTGAGCTTGAATGGCTAGACCCAAATCTCACCTTGGAGCGGATGTCTGCGGTAAGCGACTACCTGCGAAACGAGCACGGTATCACAGAGTTAACACCGCAAGGCTTCGTAACGAGGGTGACGCCTCAGTTCCTTACGGCTCAACCTGATTCTTGGATTGAGCACCTCTACGAATATCTTGGGGGATTGCCCTATCTCTGGAAGGTCGCTGCAAACCTCAACAAACCTTGGGCGCGGCTTGAAGATGGTTCTCACGTTGCGGCTCGAAGTGGCGAAAGGCACAATGCCTATCTTCCTTCCGCCTCGACAAGTGGGTTCCCAACTGTTCGCTCCACTGTTTGTGCTTCGGAAGACGCATTCGCTTTCCTTCAGAACAGCCTCAAGCTCACCAAGCCTGACCCAGTGGACGGGGTCATCGTCAATATTCTGCCGTTGTACGGGGATGGAATGGAGCATGACGACCTCGAACTCTATCGAGAGCATCTGCAAGCGATTCAGTCCGCATTCGAAAACAGAAACACCAGAGAGCGCCTCACGAATGAGCTTCGCACTGCCTATTGGATTCCTTCAGTTGATGATACTGGGGTGCGGAAGTGGGTTGTGCCCACTCAGTGCTACCTTCCGACGGAGCGCCTCAAGACGCTATTCGAAGGCGTATCTGGCGTCCGCTTCATCGACGAGTCAGTGACAGGTCTGCAGGGGGAGGATATGCGGGAAGTTTTGCTTGCCAGCGGGGTTTCACGAACTCTGAAAACCGTCACGACAGACGCCAAGCCAGATGAGAGCGAACGTGCAGAACTCCGGCAGATGGCAGGCTATGCAACCTCAACGGGCGGTGAATCTCATGACAACCGGACGATTGGGCGTCTAAATGCCCTCCTTAAGCGCATTGCTGAACTGCCGTTTGAGCAGGCAGTGGTGCGTTGCCAAATCCTTTGGGATGCTCTAGGTGATTTGGTCGAATATCGACGTGAGGCTGTTCTGAGGGCAACGTACCATTGGTTTTATGGAACCGGACGCAGCACAAAGTATGACGCTGAGTTTGTTCGCATCCTTAAGGCTTCAGAGTGGATTCCGACTCCCGAGGGCAAACTTTCTAGTCCAGATGAGGTTGTGTTCGAGCACATCGAGCCACCATGGGAACCGAACGCCGTTCTCCAATCTGCACTCAAGTTCCGCCCATCTGCCCTAGCTCAGCTTGCTGAGGCGACTGGCTTGAACTTGGATGTCTTAAGCCGAATCAAGAAGAGCGGGCTTAGCGACGAAGAAGTCCTTCAGCGCCTTGGGTTAGTCATTGGGGTTGAGGAAGACGAGAACGAAGAGGGCGATAACAACAATCAAGGTGACGAGGGCGGCGATGCAGGAGATTCTGGAGCCAGTGCTGGTAGTGGCAGCAACCAGGGTGAGGGAACGGGTGCAGGAGGCGGAGGTGGTAGCTCAAATGTGGGGGGCTCAAGGTCAATTGGCAGTGGCTCCTCTAGCGGCGCAGGTGGGTCTAGTTCCTCGACCAGCAAGAACTCCCATGCCGGTCGTCGAGAGTTCTTCAGCTATCTGAAGACTCATCCCGTCGAGGTCGAGGACGATGAATTCTCGGATTCCGAGACCCATGAGCAGCGAATGAAGGTCGAGGCGGTCGCCATCGACCACATCCTCACGCTCGAATCAGACCTGCAGCGGACGCCAGCAGGCAACAAGGGCTATGACCTCTTTGGCACGGACGACGACGGTCACACGAACCGCTGGATTGAGGTCAAGGCGATGGTCGGCACGTTGGCGAATCATCCGGTCGGGATGTCGAAGGCGCAGTTCGAGATGGCTCTTGAGAAGGGCTACCGCTACTGGCTCTATATCGTCGAAAACGCCACTTCTGAGGAACCTCGAATCCTGAAAATCCAAGACCCTGCTGGGAATGCTCGAACCTTCACTTTCGATGAAGGATGGAGAGAGATTGCGATGGTCAGCCAGGTCAACGTCGAGACCGGCGAGGTGAAGGCGTGAGCACGGCGCTCAAGCAGAATTCGGACTTCCAGCCAACGGCTCTTGAGTGGCTTGGAGAGTTCCCGAGCCGCTGGCAAGTAGAGCCCGGATTGGCTGTCCTCCAGGAACGGCAGGTCAAGAACATCGGTCTGGTTGAACCCACAGTGCTCTCTCTCAGCTACGGTCGAGTGGTCATCAAGCCACAGGACAAGCTGCGTGGACTCGTGCCCGAATCATTCGAGACCTACCAGATTGTCGAACCAGGCAACATCATCATTCGACCGACCGACCTACAGAACGACCATGTCAGTCTGCGAGTGGGTCAGGCGAAAGACCGAGGCATCATCACCTCAGCGTATATGTGCCTCGAAACGAAGGGCAAGCTGACGGAGGATTATGCCCACCTGTTGCTTCACGCATACGACATCAAGAAGGTGTTCTATGGGTTAGGGTCAGGTCTACGGCAGAATCTGTCTTGGGTGGACTTCCGACGCCTGCCAATCCCCGTTCCGCCTCCCGACGAGCAGGCGCAAATTGTGCGCTTCATTCGCCACCTCGACCATCGGGTGAATCAGCTTATCAAGACCAAGCGGCGGCTCATCGAGTTGCTGAACGAGCAGAAGCAAGCCATCATCCACCGTGCCGTCACCCGAGGTCTCGACCCCACCGTCCCCCTCAAACCCTCCGGCATCGACTGGCTGGAAGAGATTCCAGCCCACTGGAATGAGGTGAAAGTAAAGTGGGCATTCAGAACTACCAGTGGAGGAACGCCAAACACCTCCATGCAGGAGCTTTACTACGGTGGTTCAACTCCGTGGATTCGAACGACCGACCTGACCAACGACATCATGGATTCCTTCGAAATTGGAATCACCGACCGGGCGCTTCGGGATACAGCCTGCAAAGTCGTTTCAGCAGGAACGGTATTGGTCGCCATGTACGGCGGCGCTGGAACAATTGGCAAGAATGGACTCCTCACATTCCCAGCGGCGCTCAATCAGGCTGTTTGCGGAATCCTTCCGAACAAGAGATTCCAACCTGAATTCCTCTTTAGGTTCATGCAACTTCAACGCCCTTTCTGGATGGTGGGTGCGGATGGAACACGCAAAGACCCGAACATCAGCCAAGGGCGAATTCGGGACTGCGTCATCATAGAGCCACCGCTGTCTGAACAAGCCGGAATAGTTACTCGGATTGCAGAAGAGAGCCGAGAAATCGACCGCGCACTACAACTGACGAGGTCTGAAATCGACTTCATTCGTGAATACCGCACCCGCCTCGTCGCTGACGTGGTGACCGGTCAACTCGATGTCCGCCACCTCGACTTGCCCGAGGTCGAAGAATCGCTCTTCGAAGCCATTGATGCCCACTCGCCGGAGGACTTGGAGCTTGAGGACGAGGAAACAGAGAACTAGTAAGGCGAAGGAAGCGGTGCCATCCGACTCAACAAAGTTCTCGCCTGTCAGTACGGTGCCAGCCGCCTTGGTGCCCGAACCAAAGAGCGCTAAGCCATCGAACGCTCAAATTTGCAGGGAGGCTTGGGAGCTTGAAAAGCTTCGAATTACTCAGGCAGAACAGAGCTACTTTCAGATTCGAACGAGTTCAAGTATCGTTGCAAGCTTTGCCTCAGGCGGGTCGGTGGCAGCGCTGGTCGCCCTCGTCTCTCTTCTCAAAGATGCCCAGGAGGTCGGGATGGTGTTGATAGTTGGGGGTTTGAGTTCGACCGCTCTGCTTGTATTGGGTTCATTTCTTGCTCTTGCGGGAGCCCTCACACGCAAGGTGCGCAATCTACCTAACGGGAATCAAATCATCGAGAAAGAAGGAGGATACGACTCGGAGGCGCAACTTCTGAGGCAGCTTATTGACAACGCTGAGTCTTTCATCGCAGACCATATCGAGCGCACCAAGACCATCGGTCGAGGACTTCGCTGGGGTGTGGTCTTACTCCTCATCTCCACGGCAATCTCATTCAGTTTGTCGTTCTCTATCGTCTTCACTTCAGCAATGAACAAAGAACAGATTTCCAAGCCGATTACGAGGTCGGAGCCTCCAATGCCGCCTCGACAGCCAGCGATGGACGGGGGCACAATCGAACGTGGAGAAAAGCCACCAAGAACGACCACGCCTCCGCCAACAACCAAGAAGTAGCCATGTTCAATCCAGAAACTGATGAAGATATGCCGCCTCGACAGGTGGCAATGGAAAGTGAGGTCGTCGAGAAGGGCGGCGATAAGGGTGAGACCAAGGAAATCAAACCTCCTCGGGACAACGACGGCAAGGACTGAAACACTATTGAGCGTCGTCCTCCTTTCGAAGCCTGAGCCCGAGACTCAGCAAGGGCATGTTCAGTTAAGTCAGGCTACGAATCTGCCTTGGCTTGCTTCATGCCCAGCCCACTGGCGCATCGTTCGACCGAAGACCATCTTGCGGCGCATGCAGCGACCGGTGAGACTCTGCGACGAAGTGGTCACTTGCTTCCGAGACGGCGAGGTCACGTTGCGTCATCCCAAGAAGCCACAGGGCATCATGGAGTCGCTCTTTGAGGTCGGTTACCAGGGAGTCCGAGAGGGTGACCTGGTAATTCACGACCTCGATGCCTATGCCGGAGCCATTGGGGTTTCCGACTCGGATGGAAAGACCACGCCTGCCTGCGCCGTCTGCACGACCCTTCCTGGAGCCGATGCACACTACTTGGCTCTCTTGTTTCGTGACCTGGCTCGGAACGGCTTCCTCTTTGCGGCTGCCCGTGGCGTGCGAGAACGGGTCGCTGACTTGCTGTTTGGCAACTTCGCCTCACTGAAGATTCCTCTGCCTCCGCCCGATGAGCAGCTTGCCATCGTTCGGCGTGTGGCGGTGTTCGACGGGAAGATGAACCGCCTGGTCGCTGCCAAGGAACGGATGCTGGCGCTCTTGGACGAACAGGAACAGGCTTTGCTGCAGCATGTCGTGGACACGAACACGGCAAACGGTGAGATTCTGAGACTCCCGTTCACCCGGTGCTTCTCGACCCGCATCGACAACCGAGGCACGACTCCCAACCGAACCGACTCTGGGCGGCGTCTGGTGACCTCGAAGAACGTCCGCCAAGGCTATGTGGACTATGAGGTGTCGGTGGACTTCGTCTCAGAGTCTCACGAATTTGAGAATGCCCGACGACCCGAGGTCGGAGACCTGCTGATGACGACTGAGGCTCCAATGGGGCATTTCGCTCTGGCTGACCGACCGGACATCTCCATCGCCCAACGAGTGGTCGCCTTCCGCCCTCGTTTGGATTTGGTGGTTCCTGAGTTTCTGCTGATGGTGTGCCGGTCGGGTGCGTTCCAGGATGAGCTTCGCCGACTTGCGACCGGTGCCGGTGCGGTGGGGATTCGCACGAGCCGCCTGTCGGAACTTCAGGTTGCGGTGTCTTCATTGGAGAGCCAGCGCACGGCCGTGCGCTGGTTTGATGACCACGTTCGTCCTGTCCTTCGTGCGAAGAGGAGGTTGGCGAAGGAGTTGGCTCTGCTGCGGGAGTATCGGGCGAGGATAGTTTCTGACGTGGTGACGGGGCAAAGGGAGGTTCGATGCAAGCCCGAGTTTATTTGATGGGTATTTGATTGGCAGCCTTCTCAGAGCGAGTTTTAGGTTCAAGTTGACCCCGATTCTTATTTGATGGTCATTTGATGGAGCGGTGAGTCAAGCGTCCCGATTTCAATAGACCCGGCAGTTTTGCGGGTTTCGTTTATTACACTTAGGCGTATAATATCCATATGAGCAGCCTACAAGACCGAAGATTGGAGCCCTCTGAAATCTCGCCCGAGATTCTGAAGCAGCTTGACGGACTCATCCACACGGGTGAAGCCAGCCTCGTTGGTCTTCATGGCGAGCGCATCGCCCTACCGAAGCCCCTCAACGACCTCCTGCTGTTCATCGTGGACTCAATGAAGCGCAAGCAAGCAATTTTGCTCATGCCTGAGGACGAGGCTTTCACGACTCAGGCTGCGGCGAACTTCTTGGGCATGTCTCGCCCATTCCTTCTGAGGCTGCTTGAAAACGGCAGGATTCCGTTCCATCGAGTCGGAACCCACAGGCGCATCATGTTCAAAGACCTCCTGGTGTTTCAGGAGGCTAGGAACAAGGAGCGAAGCAAGGCACTGACTGACCTGACCAAGTTGATGGACGAGGAAGGAGTCTACGACCGACGCTTGGAGTCGGAAGAGTAAATGCCGGTCAGGGCGGACTTTGCCGTCGTCCTTGACGCCTGCGTACTCGCAGAGGCTTCGGTCGCCGACCTCTATCTCCGCCTGTCTGAAGAACCCCGCCTTCTCCTACCTAAGTGGACGGAGCGGATTTGGGACGAAGTTGACCGGACTTGTCGAGACAAGCTGAGTTGGAGACCCGAAGTGGTTGCAAAGCGCCGAGAGGTTGCTACGAACTTCTTTGAGGAAGCGATGGTTTCTGGGTTCGAGCACCTGGAGTGCAAGTGCGACAATAACGAAGACGACCGCCATGTGTTGGCAGCGGCGATTCATGAGAAGGTCGAGACCATCGTGACGACGAATATCAAGCACTTCCCTTCCGAGGCACTCGACCCCTGGGGCATTGTTGCTGTTCACCCTGGAACGTATCTAATCACTCTTTTTGAGCACGACAGGGGAGTTGTCGTTGACAAGCTCTATCGCCTCTCGGGAGACCGTGGAAAGAGCGTTGAGGTAACTCTGGGCAGGTTGGCTTGGACGGTTCCTAGTTTCTCCGCTCACGTTGGAGAAGCGCTGGGAATTCTGGTGCCTGAAGTCACTCCAGCCGAATGGAGGTTGAATTGACCGACACCAGCGAGAAGGGACTCGAACTTCTCATCATTCGCAGCCTCACTGGGCTCACCAATGAGCAGATTCTCAAGCCGGTCGCTCCAGGCATTGCAGAGAACCCAACTGGCTACGGTGGCGCTGGCTATGTGCTGGGGCGCTCCCAAGACTACAGTAGAGAATATGCGGTTGACCTGACTTACCTCCTTCAGTTCCTCGCTCAGACTCAACCGAAGGTGTTTGCCCAGCTTGACCTTGGCACCGATGGAATAAAGAGAACCCAGTTTCTGACCCGACTTCAAGGAGAAATCGCCAAGCGTGGAATCGTAGACGTGCTTCGCAAAGGCGTCTCTCACCAAGCTGCGCACGTCGAACTGTTCTATGGGACACCCTCACCGGGCAACCAGAAGGCGAAGGAACGCTGGGACTCCAACATCTTCAGCATCACCAGGCAACTCTGCTACAGCAAGGATGAAACCCAGCTTGCGCTCGACCTCTGCCTTTTCATCAATGGTTTACCGATTGCGACCTTCGAACTCAAGAACAGCCTGACCAAGCAGACGGTCGAGGACGCCGTCCAGCAATACAAGCGAGACCGGGACAGTCGTGAACTGCTCTTTCAATTCGCTCGATGCCTGGTTCACTTCGCCGTGGATGACGCCGAGGTTCGGTTCTGTACTCACCTCCGGGACAAGGCTTCCTGGTTCCTCCCATTCAACAAAGGCTGGAATGATGGCGCTGGCAACCCGCCGAACCCCAATGGACTCAAAACGGACTATCTGTGGAAAGAGATACTCACCAAAGAAGGTCTGACCGACATCATCGAAAACTATGCTGAGCGGGTTGAGGAGAAAGACCCCAAGACAGGCAAAGTCAAGCGCCTCCTCATCTTCCCTAGATTTCACCAGCGGGATGTGGTGCGGAAGCTTTTGGCGGACACACGAACGCACGGGTCTGGCAAGCGCTACCTGATTCAACACTCGGCGGGAAGCGGCAAGTCAAACTCAATTGCATGGCTGGCTCATCAGCTTGTCGGTCTGGAGAAGGACTCCGTGCCGGTCTTTGACTCCGTCATCGTCGTGACCGACAGGGTCATCCTCGACAAACAAATCCGGGACACCATCAAGCAGTTCGCCCAAGTTGGGTCAGTGGTGGGTCATGCTGAGCGCTCGGGGCAACTCAAAGATTTCCTCAAGAACGGAAAGAAAATCATTATCACGACTGTCCAGAAGTTTCCGTTCATCTTGGACGACATCGGCTCTGCGAACAAGGACAGCACGTTCGCCATCCTCATCGACGAGGCGCATTCGAGCCAAGGCGGTCAGACCGCTGCGAAGATGAACATTGCTCTCTCGGGCACCTCAGCCGAGGACGACGAAGAAGACACGGAAGACCAAATCAACCGCATCATGGCAGCCCGGAAGATGCTGCCGAACGCCTCATATTTTGCGTTCACTGCGACTCCCAAGAACAAGACCTTGGAAGTCTTTGGCGAGCCTTATCCCGAAGGAGATGTGGTCAAGCATCGACCATTCCATAGCTACACGATGAAGCAGGCGATTCAGGAGGGCTTCATCCTGGACGTGCTCAAAAGCTACACGCCGGTCAACTCCTATTACAACCTCATCAAGACCGTCGAGGATGACCCCGAGTTCGATTCCAGGAAGGCTCAGCGAAAGCTCCGCAAGTACGTCGAGTCACATACCCACGCCATTCGGGAGAAGAGCGAAATCATGGTTGACCACTTCCACGACCATGTGATTGCCAAGCAGAAGATTGGCGGTCAGGCGAGGGCAATGGTCATCACGGGAAGCATCAAGAGAGCCATCGACTACTTCCACGCTTTTCAGGACTACCTGAAGGAGCGCAAGAGCCCGTACAAAGCCATCGTTGCCTTCTCTGGCGAGCATGAATACGGCGGTCAGAAGGTGACCGAGGCATCTCTGAACGGATTTGCCAGCAACAAGATTGCCGAGATGATTCAGGAAGACCCTTACCGCTTCCTAATCTGCGCCGACAAGTTCCAGACCGGGTACGACGAGCCACTCCTCCACACCATGTATGTGGACAAACCGCTCTCTGGAATCAAGGCTGTTCAAACTCTTTCACGGTTGAATAGGGCGCACCCCAAAAAGCACGACACCTTTGTGCTGGACTTTGTCAACGACATCGACACGATTCAGATGGCGTTCGACGATTACTACCGCACGACCGTTCTGGCTCGTGAGACTGACCCGAACAAGCTGCATGACCTCAAGGCTGACCTCGATGGCGCTCAGGTTTACAGCGATTCCGACATTCGACAGCTAGTCGAGCTTTATCTCGCTGGTGCCGACCGTGACACGCTTGACCCGATTCTCGATGGCTGCGTCGCCACGTATCTGGACTTGCTGGACGAGGATGGACAGGTTGAGTTCAAGGGCAAAGCCAAGGCGTTCGTCCGCACCTATGGGTTCTTAGCCTCGGTTCTGACCTACAGCATCGCCTCATGGGAACGGCTGTCCATCTTCCTGAATTTCCTCATTCCCAAACTTCCAGCCCCTAAAGAGGAGGACTTATCCAAGGGAATTCTGGAGTCCATCGACATGGACAGTTATCGGGTCGAGGTTCGGTCGGCGCTTTCGATTTCGCTGACAGACGAGGATTCCGAGATTGAGCCCGTGCCAACAGCAGGCGGAGGGCACCCTCCTGAGCCTGAGCTTGACAGGCTGAGCAACATCCTCAAGTCGTTCAATGACCAGTTCGGGAATATCGAGTGGAAGGACGGAGACAAGATAAAGGAGGTCATCACGCAGGAGATTCCAGCGAAGGTGGCGGCGGACAAGGCGTATCAAAACGCCATTGCCAACTCCGACAAGCAGAACGCTCGGATTGAGCACGACAAGGCTCTGCAACGGGTGCTAGTCGAGCTACTTACCGACCACACGGAATTGTTCAAACAGTTCTCCGACAACCCTGCTTTCAAAAAGTGGCTGTCGGACACGAATTTCAATTCGACCTACACAGACGGGCGCTGAAATAAGGCTTGCCAGAAAATGGGGCATTTCGTCTAATCAAACTCGACGATTGCTTCGAGGTCATCCAGCCAGCCATCGAGGGCTTGAAACTTGTGATGGTAAAAGCCGTAGACGAGGATGCTGAAGTTCAGGGACTTCTTGGTTTCCAAGCGTCGGGCGACCAGATTGTCCACCCACACTTTCAGTTTGGCGTCTGTAAGCGGTGCTGGCGGCTCATCGGCATCAGGCAGACCAGTGAGAAGCAACCCAAGCCTTGATGCCTCGGCTTCCAGGTCGATGAGTCTTTGAGAGAGTGAACGAAGCGCAGTAGCGGCTTCTTCCAAGGGAATCGTAAAGGTCGGCATACCTCTTAGCCAAACCAGTCACCAGTCATGAGGAAACTTGTGAAGCGTGGGCAGTCCTTCACTGTTTTCCTCAAAATCGTGCGCTGTTCGAATCCCTAGGTGATGAAAACCACGATTTGCACATACAAAGAGCTTCAAAGAGCCATCGAGCACTTCGCATTGACCGCAAACAATATCATTCTCGTCGGCGACCCCGGTCTTGCCAAAACTTCGATTGTCAAGAATGCGGTCAATGGGTCGGGCAAGCACATCGACGGGAACCTCTCGGCATTCGAATTCTATAAGCTGCTCTATCAGCATCAAGATGAACTGTTCGTTCTGGACGACGTGGACTCCCTATATGGTGACAGAGCTTTCATCCGACTGCTCAAGCAAGCTTGCCAGACGGCTGAAATCAAGACCGTATCTTGGCGAACAAGACATAGTGACCTCGGCGATGAGGGCGTCCCAGTTGAATTCGAGACGAAGAGCCGATTTGTCATCATTGCCAATGACTGGCGCACTTTGAACCGAAATGTCGCCGCCATTGAAGACCGGGGACTTCTCATTCACTTTGCACCTAGCCCCGAGGACATCCACAAGTATGTCGAGACCTGGTTTGACGACCGAGAGGTTCTTGACTTTGTCTGGAAATGGCTGCCCTATGTCAGCACCGTCAGCGCAAGACTCTACATCACGGCGTCGCAGTTGAGAAAAGGCAATCTGGATTGGCAGCGGACTGTCCTCGATACGATGGGCATCGACAACAACACTCGACTGCTCGTCGATTTGCAGGCGCTAGACATCCCGACCGAAAAGAGGGTTGAGGAGTATGCGAGGCTAACCGGACGAAGCAGAGCAACCTACTTCCGAGACTTGAACAGGTTGATGGAGCGCCGCAATCGAGACCGCTCAACAGATGGAGAGTCACAGTCGTGAGCGTCATCCGGTATTGCTCGCAATGGTTTCGGGATGAGATTTTGAGACTATATCCGGCTCTCGATTCAAAGCCGGGACGATGGGAGTTCCTCCAGTATCTGCTCTACGGAGTGCACTTCGACGATGACGAGAAGCTCATCATCTCAAGGGACGAGCTTTCCGAATGGATGGGCAGACAAAGGCACTTCGGCAGCGGGCACGGCAGCGTGAGAAGAATTGCAGAAGACTTTTCAACGCATGTGTTTGCAGTCTCACTTGGCGGTCATGAATACAGTCCCTCAATGGGAAAGTTCCTCTCAAAGACCGTGAACTCGCCCCTTCCAACAGCCCTTTCGGGGCTCTGGGAGGCAGAACGCCGCACACGCCAAACCCCGAGAATACAGTTCGTGTCTGGCTCGAAGGCTATTGTGCCCGACGAGTTACCGGTGCTCAATTCATCTTGCGAAGCTTCCGTGGAAATGGCGCAATACATGAACGACCTCCCTACAAACCGATTCACTGCAGCCGTCGAGCGTCATTGGGAAGAGGCAGCTTCCCTCGCAGCGGAACTGGGAGATATTAACTCTGGGGTAGGAAAGCACTGTGCGGCTACCCTGTCCCGCCTTCTGACCCATCCCAAACCAATCTACAAGACCGTCAAACGGAGTGCCCGAATCTACCCTGCTCACAAAGCTATGCTGCCTTCATTGAAGCGGTGCGTTCGGGAGGTCATTTGTAAAGACTGGATGAAGTGCGATTTGCGTGCGGCGCAGTATGCGATTAACGTGGCTATATGGCAACTTGGAGAGTTTGGCTGTTCATTTACGGAGCGCCCATACGATGAAATCATCGAAGACCTTGGATTACCGTCCGAATCGAGAGAGCAAATCAAGGAGTTGATATTCTGCTTGTTTTATGGCATGTCGAATACGGGCGGAGGCAGGGTCAACCTTCCAAAGAAGGCTGAACAAATTCGAGGGGGACTTTGGGGAGAGCTTCGGAAGCACCGTCTCTTCAATCCACTACTCAGAGGTCGAGAGGAGGTCAAGCGGAGGATTCGTGCAGAGGGCTATGCCACCGACGCTTGGGGCAGGATAATTCCGCTTGTTCCAGACTCGAAAGGCGACAATGTTAAGAGCATCATGGCTCAAGTGTCGCAGAGTTACGAACAGAGAATCATGTTTGCGGCTTATGAACTAGCTCAGCGAAGCAGAGGAAAACATGGATTTACCATCCTTGTGAATACCTTCGATGGGCTACATCTCCATCCACATGACACTTCAGACCGAGCTTGCTTGAGACGAAGAATCTCCGGTGTCGTAAGTCAGGAATGTAGCGAGTTGGGAATTCCAACTAGCCTTGAGTGGTCTGAGGCTTGAGCCCTTTCAGGGCGACAAAGTCGCTCCCACTGGAATTTCTCCTAATTTCTATCCATATCTCCTCCTCCCTCCCTTCCTCCTTCCACTGGTACGCAGGTTCGGGTAGAAACCATCGGAAAAGTCCCCGAAATCAAAGTGTGTGTCTCAAAGTATCAGCCGAAGAACTTTGCCTCACAAGCCAACCAAGCCGCTGAGGTTTTGCTCGAACAATGTGGCTTCCCGCAGATAGTCTGAAATAGCGTTCGACCTGTGCCGAGAGTGTTTGGCTATGACTGCTTGAGCGACCGACGCTGCAAAGCCATCGGTGATAACTCCTGCTCGTCCCGAGTGCCCACCGTAGTCTCTCGGGTCGAGTCCCAGAATAAGCGCAAACTCTTTGAAAATGGCGCAAACGGTCTGGTCGGACAGCCGTGTCATCCCAAGGCGTCCGCCTCTCGTTATTGGACGAAAGAGCGCTCCATCGGAGAGTTCAGCCGCCGTAATCCAGTTCCGCAGCGCTCTGATGGGACAGGTGTCCGCCCTGTTCCCAGCTTTGATTGCGACTTTCACCCCTGAGCCCTCCTGGTCGGTCTTGCTGCGGGTCAAGTTCAAGACGACGCCTTCAGAGGTAAACGTGAGGTCAGCTAGGTCAAGCCCTACGACTTCCGAGCGGCGAAGCGCACCTGCGTAGGAAACGAGGATGATAGCCGCATCTCGCACTCCCTTTAAGTCCGAGCGCATCAGAGAAAGCCCCTCCCGCAAGTGTCTTGCCCGGATGGGTGACTTCTGAGTTTTCGCCATGCCCTTTGCCCGTCGCACCCCAGACATCGTGGAATGCACGATTTCGGCTGCGATGGGGGATGGCACACCGGCTGTCTTGTGAGCCACGGAGATTGCTGCCAATTTACGCTGAATCGAGGACGGTCGATGAGTTTCAGCGAGCTTTGTGATGAAGAGCGATACCGTTGATGGTACAGCAGGAAGTGCCCCAAGTCCATGCGAGCCGCAGAACTCCTCAAAAAGTCTCCAGTCGGATTGATATGCCCTCAGCGTGGCGGGTGCTCTCGATTGGCGGGCATAGTCAATCGCATCAACGACGAGGCGCTGGATTTCGCTGGATTGGATGGGCTGAATTTGGTTCATCTGAGGTCATCGAGAACTTTCAATTCTCAATAGCTACTGTGCGCAGGTTTTGACTTGAGGAATTCCCTCTCTTCACAACGTTCCTCACGTTCATTGACTCGACCCGTATCGAGCCATGTCAAAGAACATCGAAGAACAGAAATCACCTCATCGTCAACGGAAGCAACTTGAAGCCGAGATTCTGCGCATCTACCCAAGCATCCCCGAGCACGACCTGCGAGCCACTCTCGACCACACCCTTGAGGAAGGGTGCCAGCGGGTCGGCACGAACACAAATTTGCATGTGAGCGAACGAGCAAGTCGTGCCGTGCGTGGATATATTCGGCACGTTTACACCCTCTACGATGAGATTCTGGCGCAAAACCTGACCTACGACGAACCAGAGATTGCTAAGGAAGATGCTCGATACTCAGTCGAGTCCAAAATCCGCATCATTCTTCAAATCTGGTCAAAGCGACGGCGATATCGTAAAAACAGACGGCAGTAATGCTCACCAGCAGTGGCGGTCGTCATTGGGCGTTTTCCACTCGGCGCTGCTGAAGGTTCACGAGGTAGGAGCCCAACAGTTCAATCGGGTCTGTGCCTATCGCCCGAGCCAGTGCGACGAACTCGACGACATCAAGAACCCTAGCCCCGAGTTCAATCTTGTGATAAACAGTGGGATGGAAGCCAAGTCTTCGACCCACCTCTCTTTGAGAGAGACCCGCAGCCTCACGTGCCGACCGAATCGTTTCCATTAGAACGTCGGTGTCAGTCGAGATTGAGGACTGTCTGGTGCGCTTCGCCACTTCTTGGCGACAGGGTTGCACTCATGCTGTAGGTATCATAACTACACTCGGGGCATCCTTGGCGACAATCTGCCCTTGGGTGGAGGTCAGGATGCCGAAGTGCCAAGCATGCCAGGCTCCCTTGAAAGGGGATGAGAAGTTTTGCGGAAACTGCGGAGCGGCTTACGTCGCTGCCTCCCTGAGCCAAGCACCTGCCGAATTCCCAAGTCAACCTCTACCTGGTGTCCGACCCGTTTTCATCAGTTCGCCAATAGCCGAGGCAGCGAGCCCAAGTGGGGGCGGAAATCGAGTCCTGTTTGGTGGTCTGCTGGTGGCGGTGATAGCCATCACCTCTCCGCTCGTTTTCAAAGCCCTCAATCGCCCGCCCGAATTGACCCCCCAGGATTGCGTCAGGAGCATCTTCAAGGTGAATGGCGTGGACGTGTTCACCTCCCAGAAACAGCAAATCCTCGACCGAATCGCTTCAATGAACTGTACGGAGTTGAATGCTATGGTTCAGGAAGCGAAGCAAAATGAGCACTTCAAACGCCAACTGACCCCCCTGGAGTTAAGTAGCGCTACAGTCGTTGCCGATGCGATGAAGCTGCGTGCTAGCGTCGCTGGGTGCAATGTAGTTGCCGAAGGTGGCTATTCGGAGCCGGGAGCGTCCAAATGAACTTCTGCACCAAGTGCGGCTCCAAGCTCGAATCGACGAGATTCTGCACGAATTGCGGCTCACTCATCGAACAGGGCGCTTCAACCATCGCAACGCCGTCTCCCAAGTTCGATAGTGGTGGAATCACCGGTACAGCACAAAGCGGAGCCCATGCGCCGAAGGCACCTCCTAGAGCACCAACCTGCATTGAGTGCGGCAAGCCCGTCGCTAACGGACAGTTTCTTTGTGGCGACTGCACTCTTCGAAAGTCTCAGCCCAAGAACCATGCGCCCGCTGACCAACAAATCTACTATTCTCCACCCTCCCAAAAGTCGAACTGGTTCGTTCGGCTTTTGGGCGGGGTCGGTGTCGCTTATCTTTGCTGGCTCGGATTCAGTGCAATTATCGTGAACAATACATCTTCCCCTGCTGACCCGTTGCCCGGACGCCGCAGCGCCACGCTAACGTCGCCAACTACCTTGGACTCCGCTGTGCGTCCTGAGATGAACAAAGCAGACCGCCAAATCGACACCATTATCGGCGCTTGGCGATACAAGGTCTTGGAGTTCGAGAGACGCTACGGTTTCTATGACCCCTGGGAGGAGAATCCTGCGTGCACCCCGACAAGCAAAGGAACTGGCTTTTATGACCTCATATTCCTGGTTGATTATTCGACGAAGGTGGTAAAGATACTTGGCGACGGTGCTAGCACTGCCACCGCAAATGGGAAGGCTAGTGCGTCAAGGTACCAGCAGGAAATTCGTGATAAATTTCCGTTGTACTTCAATGATGGGTGGCAACCACCGGTTCCGAACCTTCCCAATAATCCGAACGACTGGCTGCCTACCAGCCCCAATACAAGGGACTACAATGACTTGCTTCGCTGACAGTAATATGCCGTCTGCACCGGCAATACTGCTATCGAAGCAGAGATTGAGGTGTGGCTCGGCAATGCGGTCGGTTGCCGCAGCCACGGTATGCGCTGTTCACGTTGATGAGTGACCGCTGAACAGACAATTGTTCGACGAGTCGCTAGGAAGAACCTGCGAACTCTGCCCTCCAAGTTAGTTGATGTCGTCAAACAAGTCGGCGAGCCTCTTGGAGGCGGCTTTGAGGCGGGACTGAACACGGTCAACCGAGATGTCGAGGATTCTCGCAGCGTCTTGATAGCTGAACTGCAGCAGCCTAACGAGTTCAAAGACCGCAGCATCGAGTTCAGGAAGCTGAGCCAGCGCCCACCTTTCCAGAGCTTCCCCCTCCATGTCGTCGAGGGACGAGCACTGGCAGGCTTGGCAACCGTCCTCGAAATCGCCAAAGAAAATCCTCTTGAACGAGAGGAACCCTGCAGCCTGGTGGTCTTCGTCGGAGCCACGACCGTCTCGTACACGATTCCGAGCACCGGTGACGTGCGAAGGACATGACACGTGAGATTCGAGGTCAATTCGTGTCTTCAGGAAATTCTCTGAGCGAACCACAATATATCGACCCTGCTCACGGACGGTCAATGTCCTATCGAGCCTCTGAAGTGCTGTTTGAGCGCCGAGCAACAGCGTTTGCAGGGCGTCGTCGAAAGTGAGCCAATTCTCCCGATTCGCATATCTGGATGCAAGTCGCTTGAGGTTCGCCAAGACGCTTCTGACACTGGGGTCGAGGTCGGGATAAGTCGGGAGTGGCGAGGCATTGGTTGAGTCCCGCCGGGCTCGGTAAGCGCATGGATTTTCCATGCGCCTTTACCCAAGATGCGGACTAGGTTGAGGATGTTAGTGAAGGTAGCAGCGCAGGGCTTTCAGGTTCGAATCGGAGAGCATTTCAGAAAAATCTAGAACAGGTGACCGGATTTCCAGGAAGGTGCACGACAGGCTTGGTGGCATCGAAGGAGTACCACCAACTTATGGAAAAACAAGTAAATACAAATGACCTTTGCCGCTTCTGTCAGGAGCGACCCGTTTCGGTTCAGAAGCGTTCACTGTGTCCATGCTGCTACCAGCGATGGTTGAGGTCACCGGAGCGACAGCGTGAGCTTCTTGCGAAGCGGAGCCGGACTTCGCTCATGCCGCCATCGTCTCACTTCATCCACCCCGAGAGTGTTTCAAATCCCGATGAAGCGAGAAGGACTTACGTCGAACAAGAGGAAGCGTGGCAAGACGCAATTCGCCAGGCGAGCCAGCACTACCGAAACTTGGGCGATGAAGCGGCAATCGTGTTAGCGCAAATCAAGTCATTTGTTGACGACGTAAATCAGCTTGAGTGCAGAGCGATGCTTGCTGGGGTGAGCGGCATCCCGGAACGACCAAGCTATATGCACGAGCTTCTGTTGCCATTGAAGAGGAAGCAGCAGGAGATGTTTTTGAAGCAGCTAGATGAGCGCTTCAAAGCCATCAACCATAGAGTCCTTGCCGCAGAGCAGATTAACTGTGCTCCAAATTCTCGAAATCGAAAAGCCAGAGAGGTAGGCAAATTTGCCCAAGGGATTTATGAGCGGTCTAAGCCCCTGTTCTGGCACTTCGGGAAGGCACGGTCACATCGCTACTACAAGAAAATGCTCCTGCGAGCCATAGTTGAGTGGCACGATAACCAGAACGCCAGGCTCTGGCTCTCCCAGAGAGGGATGTGTCCTCCCTAAAGAGCCTCACTCGCTGCCCACGGAGAACATGAGCGAGTCTTCCTGAACACCGGGAAGACTGGCTCTGTTTTGCATGTGAGCCTCTCGGATAATTGGGACTTCCCAAATCGGGAAAGGAGACTCAAAATCTTGACCACCCCCACCCCTCGGACAGTCAAAGTGAAGGTCGTCGTAGCGTCAATCGGGTTCGAAACTTGGAAAGGTCACGTGCGTACAACATGCGTACAGACCGGGGTAGAGTGACCTCTGGAGGCAAGCGGGAACCTGCAGAGAGGAAGGTGGCGGAGAGGGTGGGATTCGAACCCACGGAGGCTTGCACCTCACCGCATTTCGAGTGCGGCGCACTAGACCACTATGCGACCTCTCCGGGCGAGCCCCAGATTATGGCTGTTTCGGGGCGGGGGTTGTTAGGGCAGCTGGTTCCTTGAGGATTCGGACGGCTTGCTCGAAAGTGAGGGGCCCCTTCGCCGAGCCCCGGACCACAAGGTAGACGCCCGGCCCTTTGGCCTGGATCTCGGGCAGCAGGCTGCCGGTGAGCGGGGTGACCAAGATGTGCGGCGCGAGGGGGGCGAGCTTCGCCGCGTTCGCGACGGCGTCCGGGCCGACCGTGGCGATCTCCATGTCCGAGACGGTCGCCCAGCCAGCCAGGTAGAAGGAGCCCATGCGCCAGGGCACGTCCTTCACGGCTGGGGAGGTGGCGCGGATGATCTCGACCGCCTTGTTGCCCAAGTCGCGGCCGGTGGCCGAGGCGCGGAACAAGAATCCGTAGCTGTGGCAGAGCGAAAGCAAGCGCGAAGTCGCGGCTTGTCCCGTCCCGTCGACAACCTCCGGGATCTCGACCACGTCCTGCCCGACTTTGCCGTTCGGCCCGCGCCCGAGCACGTAGACGCCCCTGCGGTCCGCTTTGAACAAGTCCATCCCTCGGCGCAACACGACCAAGCCGTCTTCCAGCACGTCCTTTTCCCCTGTCGCCAGGTACCGTTGCAGCGCGCAATCGGCATAGGCCAGGTAGTCGCCAAGGTAGGCGGTGCTCCGCCCGTCCTTCTTCAGCTGGTGCATCACGTCGTCCGGGCCAGACCGAAAATTCTGCGTCCGCTCGCCCAGGGCGAGGGCCTCCTGTAGGCGGGCCTTGTCGCCGAGGACCCGTGCGGATTCGATCAGGCGGGCGGCAACGCTCGCGGTGGCGTCCAACAAGTCCAGAGACTCGAAGATCCGGGAGTCGTTCTTCCGCAGGTGGCGGAGAAGGTCGAGGTGCTGCTGGAAGTCTTCGGGCGACCGCACGTAGACCTGGGCGTCGGCCACGAACGGTACCATCGTGGGGTTAAGGCGCGGGTCCAGCCCCGCGTTCTTGGCGAGCCACTCGACGTCGGCCGCGGAGAGGCGCGAGGAGAGCTCCCGCGGCGGGAAGCTATAGCGTTTGCCGCGCGCCATGGTGCCCGAGTTCTCGTACCAATGGGCGGCGAAGCCCTTGGGCCGGTCGAAGCTCTCCAAGGTCCCGTCGAAGGTTTCCAGGGCGAGCTCGCGCACGATCGGGTCGCGCGTCTGGGTGGCGACCAAGGCCAGAGTGGCGGCCATGTCGGCGCTTTGCTCCGCGCTGGCCTCGAACTTCGGCACGAATCCCCCGAGGTCGATCGAATAGCGGTAGAAGCCGCCGTCCAGCCAGTTGACCAGGGCCGTGCGCATGAGCGGCGCAAGCGAGGCGCGCAACGCGTCCAAGTCGCCGGAGGCGGCCAGGAACCGCCACTCCCAGGGATAGAGCCGCTGCATGCCCCCCTGCGGATAGCCGCCGTACCGAGGGTCGAGCCGCGCCCGAAGGCGGTTGGCGTAAGCCGACGCGTCGATGTGGTCCGCCAACTTCCCGTCGAGCAGCAGTTTGCGTTCCGACGCTTGGCCGTCGGCGAGCGTCGTTTCAAAGACGTCCACTTTGTGGACCGCCCTTTGCTGGGCTTCGCGCAGGACGCGGAGCAGGAAGGTCGGGTTGAGCTCTTGTCGCCGGTCGTAGCGGAAGATCTGGCTGAGGAGCTCCCCACGCGAGCCGAGCACCACGATCTGCCAGCCTGGGTCGGCGCCGTCGACCGCGCAGGCGAGGGGACGGTAGGCGTTGCGCCACTCGGGAGTCTGGTCAAGGTCGACGCGGACGGCGATGAAGTCGCGGTTGATCCTTTCTGCGACCTCGCTTTCCATCAGGATCGTCCTGTCGACTTCGCGGGCAGTCGCGTTCATGTTGGTGCCCAGCACCATAAAGATCGGTTTGTCGCGCCGCAGGGCTTCCCGGAACGGGTCGTCGGTCAAGGTGCGCCAGCCGATGCGCTGTTTTGCCCCCGCGCGAAGGAAGTCGCCGGATGAATTCGTGAGTGGGCCTTCGGCCCGTTCGGGGATGAACGGGCGGATCGCCGAGGTCACGGCGAAGACGGCCACCAAGGCAGTCACGGTGGCGGTGACCATCGGGTACTGCTCCCGTGGTCCCCAGATCGGCATTGGAGAGGATTATGCAAGGTTATAATCAAGCAGATGTCGATTTCCCTGGACGAGGTGCGCCATGTCGCGCGCCTGGCCCGGCTCGAGCTGGATGAGAAGGAACTTATGGCTTTCCAAGGCGAACTGAACGCCCTGCTCGGCCACTTTCAGGACATCCAGCACATCGACGTGTCGAACGCCGAGCCGAAGCCGCACGCCGTCTCGCTGCGAAACGTCTGGGCGGACGACGTGGCGGCCCCTGGATTGAGCCGCACGGACGCCTTGTCCAACGCGGCCGTCTCTCGCGCCGGCCTTTTCATCGTGCCGACGATCATCGAGGAATAAGCGGTGGCGACCCAGTGGACCGCGGCCGAAATGGCCGCCCGCCTGCGCGCCCGTGAAATTTCCGCCCTTGAACTTTGCGAGGCCCACCTGGCCCGGATCAAGGAGCTTGACGGCACCTACGAAGCCTTCCTCTATGTGGACGAAGAGGGCGCCCGCGCCCAAGCCCAGGCCGCGCAGGATCTGATCGACTCCGGGGACGGGGGGCCGCTCGCGGGCGTGCCCGTCGCGCTAAAGGACAACCTCTCCACGCGCGGGGTTCCGACGACGTGCGCCTCACGGATCCTGGAGGGCTATCGCCCCGTCTTCGACGCCACGGTCGTGCGGCAGTTGCGGGAGGAGGGGCTCGTGATGCTCGGCAAGACGAACTTGGACGAGTTCGCCATGGGCACCAGCGGCGAGAACTCCGCCTTCCGCGTCAGCCGCAATCCGTGGGACGCCGGGCGGGTCCCGGGCGGCAGCTCGAGCGGGTCCGCGACGGCGGTCGGAACGGAGATGGCGCCGCTCTCGCTCGGCTCCGACACGGGCGGTTCGATCCGTATGCCGGCCGCGATGTCCGGCATTGTCGGCTTCAAACCCACCTATGGCCGGGTTTCCCGGTATGGCTTGATCGCGTTCGGCTCGAGCCTGGACCAGATCGGCCCGTTCGGGCGAACCGTGGAGGACACGGCCATGCTCGCCCAGGCGATTTCCGGCCACGACCCGCTCGACAGTACATCGCTGCCCGATTCAAAGATCCGCTTGGACGAGCTGAAATCATGCTCGCTCAAGGGGCTCCGGCTCGGCATCCCCGAGCAACTGGTTGGGGACAGCGTCGACCCCTCGGTCGGTGCCGCGCTGGAGGCCGCCATCGAAACCCTGCAAAAGGAGGGCGTCGAGGTTCGAAAGATCAGCCTCCCCAGCATTTCGGTCGGAGTGACTACCTACTACATCATCGCTCCTGCGGAGGCGAGCAGCAACCTGGCGCGCTTCGACGGGATCCGGTTTGGCCCCCAGTGCGAGGGCGACGGCCATATCGGGAACGTCGCCGTCACGCGAGGGCGGCTGTTCGGCCACGAGGTGAAGTTGCGCATCATGGTCGGCACCTATGCCCTGTCTGCGGGCTACTACGACGCGTATTACCATCGGGCCCAACAGGTGCGCGGTTTGATGGTCGCGGAGTTCGAGCGGGAGTTTGGGGAGGTCGACGCCGTGGTTTCGGCCGGGTGCCCAGTGCCCGCGTTCCCGGCGGGCGGTTATGGCGGCGACCCCCTCGCCCTCAAGATGCTCGACCTCTGCACGATCCCCGCGAACATGGGGGGGTTTCCCAGCATTTCCGTCCCTTGTGGCTTGGTCCAGGGGCTGCCTGTCGGGTTGCTCCTCACCGCACCGGTGAACGAGGACGAGCGTCTGTTAAAGCAAGCCTACGCGATCGAGCAGGCGTTCGGCCCCTATCGCCGACCGCCGCTGCCCTAGCCCCAAGATGGACGACATCCGCCGCCGAGACCTCACTGTCTTCCTGCAGGAATTCTTCTCGCTCGGGCGGCTCACGGTCATCGGGGCCTCGGGCTTCATCACCTGGTTCGCGTACCAAGTCGGGGATGTGATCCCCCTGTGGATGCTCATTCTCGGTTGGGCGAGCCTGCTCACGGCGCTGGGGGTCTCGGCCTATCAGGCCAGCGTCCCGAAGCGGTTCCGCTCGCAGCGCTACCGTTTCCTTTGGGAATCGGTGGTGGACCGGCGCCGGCGCCTGCGCCTCGCGCTGCAGGGCCTGAAGCGGAGCAAGATCGCGGACCTGCGCGAGCTTCCCCACACCATCGAGCTCACGGCACAGCAGCTTTATGTCGCCCTTCGCAGGGCGGACACGGTGGCGACGGAAGTGCTCGCCAGCGAGGGGTGGTTGACCGCCTCAGCACCCCCTCTGCCCGGCGTCGCCAGCCGCGACCGGCAAGCCCAGGAGCTTTACCGCCTGGCGGACAAGAACATCGCCGAGTACCGCTCGCACTACCAAGGGGTGATGGCAGGGGTCGAGCGGACCGAGGCCCAGGCGGCCGTGCTCTCCACCACCCTCGATACCCTGCGGATGAGGCTGCTCGGCTATCGGTTGGCGATTCGTAGCGCCGAAACCCCCTCGCAAGACTTCCTCGCCGCGATCACGGAAGCGCGGATGCAACTCGACGCGATCGACAAGACTTTGGTGGAACTGGAACTGACCCCGTTCCCACAGACGATCTCGGTCATGCCAGATTCCCCGCAGCTTCGGGAGCAACTTTTGGGGCCGCCGCCCGTGCGCGAAGAGCACCAAAAACCGCTGGAGTCGGAGAATTGACCGTCCGCACGATCTGTCCCGCCAAGATCAACACGTTTCTGGCGGTGGGACGTCTAGACGCGAACGGCTACCACCCCTTGCGGACGGTTTTCCATGCGGTAAGCCTGGCCGACGAATTGGTGGTGGAGCAGGCCGATGAAGACGGTTTCGTCTGCGAGGACCCCGGCGTCCCTCCCGAGAACACGGTGACCCGCGCTTGGCGCTTGGCCCGAGAGTACGTCGGCTTTCCCCCTCTCTCGGTGACTTTGACCAAGCGGGTCCCGGCCCTGAGCGGCTTGGGCGGGGGAAGCTCCGACGCGGCCGGGCTTTTGCGCGCCCTCGAGGTCTTTTCCAAGGGCGCGCTCTCGCGGCGAGAGACGAGCGAGATCGCCCTGGCGGTCGGCGCGGACGTCCCTTTCTTTTTAATGGGCGGAGCGGCCAGGGGCGAGGCTTACGGCCAGTGCCTGACCCCGTTGCCGGACGGGGCGCCGCGCCACTTGGTGGTGGCCATGCCGTCCATCGGCTCCTCCACGCCGGAAGCCTTCGCCCGGCTCGACGCACTGGACTACGAGTGGCGAAGCTTTCCGGAAGACCCCTGGGAGCTTTACAACGACTTCGAGCGCGTCGTCCCAGCGGCGGCGCTCGAGCTGACCCAGAGACTTCGAGACCTTGGCGCGAAAGCCGGGCTCACCGGCTCCGGATCGGCGTCGTTCGGGGTCTTCTCGGACGAGGCAGCGGCGGCTGAGGCCGCCTCGCGACTGGAGGGTGAAGACGGAGTGCGGGCATGGGCGTGCCGGACGCTCACCCGGAAGGAGAGCCTTTGGACGTCATAGTCTTGGCGGGCGGAAAGACGGACCAACGGTTCCGGGACCTCACCGGCTGCGAATGGCGGGCGGAAGTGCCGTACGAGGGACGCCGATTCATCGATATCGTCCTTGGTGCGGTGGGCGGGGTGGGCAGGATCGTTCAAGTCGGCGGGCCGGAGGTCTCCGGGATTGAGCGCGTGCCGTCTGCGGCCACTTTCCTGGGGAGTGTAAAGGCAGGACTGGAGGCGGTCCAGACCGACAGTCTGCTCCTCGCGACCAGCGACCTCCCCGACCTTTCGAAGGAGGCCGTCGCCGACTTCGTCGCCCGGTGCGACCTTGCCGCAGGGTTCAACTACCCGATCGTGCCGATGGAGGAGTGCGAGCGGGCGTACCCGGGGCTGAAGCGGACGACCCTTGCCGTGCGCGAGGGCCGTTTTACGGGAGGCAACCTCGCGGTGCTGCGGACGGAGGCGTTCCGAGGCGCGCTGCCCAAGCTCGAGGCCGCCTATCTTGCCCGAAAGAGCCCGCTAAAGCTTGCGGGAATGGTCGGGATCGGCCTGTTGGCACGCGTCGTGATCGGGAAGATAATCCCTGGGACCCTGCCCATATCGGCCTTGGAGACAGCCATTGGCCGGTTCATGGGGACAAGGGTGAGGGGGATTGTCTCCCGGTACCCGGAAATTGGGACAGATATTGACGACGCCGACCAGTATTCCCACTTGATCGGCCTAAAGAAGGTCAGGACGCATGCCGAACTCTAACCTGTGCACCTGTCTGTGTCCAAGGTCGTCGATGTCGACACCAACACCCTCGAGCGTTTCCTGCTGAGCCAAGAAGGCGTGCTTGACGCCAGCGCTTGGATCTCGCGCGGGACTGTGCTTGCTTCCGTCACGCTCATGGACTTCGCCAGCTACGGCGAAGAGGAGCTGATCGACGAATGCCGGACCGCGCTCGGCCCGGACCAGGCTCCCCAGATGATCCTCTTCCGGAGAGCGCTCAGGCCGGCGGCTTAGTCTTCGAGGTCTTCTTCGGCCTCGTCCATCGCGCCTTCGACGGTGTGGTCCTTACCTTGCGACGGCTCTTGCGCCGTCTCGAGGGTCACCTGCGTTATCGACTTCACCGATCGGTTCGGGCAGTTGTTGCAGACAAAGTTCACTTTGACCGAGTTAAGCCACTCGGGAACCTTGTCGATTGGCTTTTGGCATAGGGAGCAGGTCACCATTTAGTCTTCCAGGGCTTCGTCGTAGGCTTGGACGGCTTGCCGATGGCTGATAAGCCCGTGAACGGCCATAACGAGCGCCCCCACTATATAAAGCAGGCTGAGGTTCACTTGTTCCCGGGTCTGGCCCGGGTCGCGGATCGCTTCTTGGCCTTTGACAAGGCCAAGAGTGGCCACGACGACCATAGCGGCCGCGTACCAAACAAACGAGTTCCTCCAAAAGACGGGCTTTTTGGGTTGCTTAGGCTGCCGACCTAGCACAGGCTATGAAGATACCCGCTGCCACTCAGGCCCGGATGTCCAAGACACGGCCCTTTGGCTGGAGAACCTTGAGCACCTCGGCTGCCTCTGCCTTCTGGTTGTCCAGGGCTTTCTTCAAGATGGCGGCCTTATAAGCGTCCTTGTCGACTTCCGCGGTCGGCGCGGGGTGAGTCGCAGGACTGGGCCCGGAGACGCTCATAGGGGGATTGTCGGTCGCCTGGCCGGGCGTCTTTATCGGACGGGGATCGTCAGCCCCTTCTTCTGGACGATTTCCCTAAGGAGCTTGCGGCCCCGGTGGATCCGGGAGCGCACGGTGCCGATCGTCGTCTTTTGGCGCTCGGCGATCTCCTCGTAGCTCAGGCCCTCGACGTCGCACAGCACGATCGCGCTGCGGTATACGGTCGGGAGCTCGGTGAGCGAGTTCCGCAGCTCGGCCGAGAACTCCTCCATAAGGAGAATTTCTTCCGCGTTTCGGGCCTCGTCGGCGATCGGGATCTCCTGCACCTCCCCGTCGTTCGGGCTGACCATCGCATTGAGGGAGTCGGCCTTGCGGATTGGGTTCTCGCGGCGGCGCTGGTCAAGGTAGGCCCGCTGCATGATGCGGAGCAGCCAGTTTAGGAACGGGCGCCCCGGCATATAGGAGTCGAACCCGCGCCACGCCTTGAGATAGGTGTCTTGGACGAGGTCCTCGGCTTCAACCGGGTTCCGGGTGAGGTTCAGTGCGACCGAGAACGCCCGTCGCTCCGTCCCTTTGCGCATCGCCTCGAACTCTTCTTGCGTCCGGGGGCCGGTTCTGAGCTGGGTGTCGTCGATCACTTTTCCCTACCTCTGATTCCTTATACGCCATTATATCATTCTTTTCTGATACTTCCGCCCTAGTCCCATGGCTGGGCACGGGCCGGCAATGGTGAAAGTGGGGACTAGCTTGCAATCGTTAGGCTTCCAGGTCTATCCTACGCGGAACATGAAGTTCGTCCTAGTGACGAAAGATCCGGATGTCCGAAGTGCCACGGACGGGGCCTTTCAACCGGATGACACCCTGGTGATTTTTGAGGACTGGCAAGAAGCGTTGGACGAGTGCGCCGACGCGGACCTTCTTTTCGTCGATCTCCTCGCTACGCTCGAGGTGCCCCATAAAGTGTCGGGCTACGAGAAGTTCGCCCGGGTCAAGATGGCGCATCCCCAAGGAGCCGCGGTGCCCTTGGTGCTGATCGCCGCGCCAGACGACTACGAGATGGACTTCATGGTGGGTTGGCCGAACTTCGTTTTCGCCCACTTGCGCCGTCCGCTCAGCTATAAGCTGTTCCGCCGGGCGACCACCTGGATCTAGTGTTTCGGGCGCTTGGCCCTCGGGTGGGCCTTGCCGACCGCGTCTCGGAGGCGTTCGACGCTGACGTGCGTGTAGATCTGGGTCGTGGCCAGGCTTTCGTGCCCGAGAAGTTGCTGCACGGTCTTGAGGTCGGCGCCCCCGTCCAGCAGGTGGGTAGCGAAGCTGTGCCGCAGCGTGTGGGGCGAGACGCTCGGCGGGAGGCCTGCCTGCAGGGCCCACCGCTTCACCACGTATTGGATCGTGCGCGCCGCGATGCGCCTGCCCCGCGGGGTCGTGAAGACCGGGTTCTCGAAGGTTGAGGGGAAGCGCTCGTGGTCTATATAGGCGCGGAGCGCCTCGGCGCAGGTCGCGCCAAAGAGGGTGAGCCGCTCCTTGTTGCCCTTGCCGCGGACGAGGATCGTCTGCTCCCGCCAATCGATGTCGGCGAGGTTGGCGGCGACCAGCTCGCTGGCGCGGAGTCCAGCGGAGTAAGCGAGCTCCAGCAGGGCGCGGTCGCGCAAGGGGTTCCGGGTGTTCGGGGCCTGGTCCAGCAGGGCCGCCGCCTGGTCTTGGCTGAGAGTTTTAGGGACTTGGCGTCGCTTGATGGGGCTTGCGAGGTGTACGGTGGGATCCGCGTCCATCAATCCCATAGTCCGAAGGTACTTGCAAAATCCTCGCAACGTCGCGAGTTTTCGCGCACGGGTCACCGGGGTCGTGCCGTAGCGCCGCAGGTACTCGGCGAGCGTCGCCTCACTGATGGGTTCGTCTCCCAACGAGACGACGAGTTGGGAGAGGTCGGCCCCATAGGCGCGCACCGTGTGAGGCGAACGGGTCGCGCTCAAACGGTCGAGGTATGCCTGGACAAGTGAGTCCAGTCCGGTGTTCATTCGTCGTATGTACGAATTGCCAGGGTTACGTTGTGCCCGCCGAAGCCAAAAGAATTACTGATCGCGAGCTTGAAGGCGGTCTTTCGGGCATGGTTTGGCACATAGTCGAGGTCGCACTCGGGATCGGCTTGGTCGTAATTTATGGTCGGCGGCAGGACCTGGTCGCGCAAGGCGAGGACGCACGTCAACGCCTCGATGGCTCCGGCCGCGCCCAGAGTGTGGCCGATCATGGACTTTGTGCTGCTCACCGGCACCTTGTAGGCGTGCTCCCCGAAGACGGTCTTGATCGCGAGCGTCTCGGTTTTGTCGTTAAGCGGCGTGGACGTACCGTGGGCGTTGATATAGCCCACGTCTTCAAGTTCCGCGCCGGTCTCGGCAAGGCACTTGCGCATGGCGCGGACTGCGCCGTCGCCGTTCGGGTCGGGGGCGGTGATGTGGTGGGCGTCGCCGCTCATGCCATAGCCGACGATCTCGCCATAGATCCGCGCGCCCCGGGCTCTGGCAAAGTCCAAGTCCTCCAGGACGAAGACGCCCGCTCCCTCGCCCATCATGAAACCGTCGCGGTCTTTATCGAACGGCCGCGAGGCGTGCTCGGGATCGTCGTTGCGGGTGGTCATCGTGCGCGCCGCGCAGAACCCGGCCATTCCGATCTCGTTGATCGGGGCCTCGGTGCCGCCGCAGACCATGGCGACGGCGTCACCGTGCTGGATGGTGCGCGCGGCCGTGCCGATCGCGTCGGCGCCCGTCGCGCAGGCGGAGACGACGCACGTGTTCGGCCCTTTCAGCCCGTGGATGATCGAGACGAAACCGCTCGCCATGTCCGGGATCATGTAGGGGACGAGGAACGGCGTGATGCGCCCCGGTCCTTCTGCATGGAGCTTGCGCGACTGCTCGGAGAGCAGCGTCAAGCCGCCGATTCCAGAGCCGATCAAGACGCCGGTGTTGAGCCGGACGTCGGGATCCGCCGGGAAACAAGCGTCGTCCATCGCCATCTGGGCCGCGGCCGCGGCAAGGGCGAGGAACCGGTCGACCCGCCTCGCCTCCTTCTTGTCGAGCCAGTTCTCGGCCTGAAAATCGCGGACTTCGGCCGCGACTTTGGTGGGGTAGTCCGTGGCGTCCATAAGCGTCACGGGCCCCCCGCCGCTCTTGCCAGAGAGCGCCGCGTTCCAGAAGGCATCGGTCCCGATCCCAATGGGGGTGACCGCCCCGAGGCCCGTGATCACGACCCGACCTGACCGGGCTGGTCGCTCCATCAGCCTGAGAGCTTTCCTTCGATGTAGCTGACGGCGTCGCCGACCGACTTCAAGTTCGGAACGTCGTCGTCGGGGATGTCGATCCCAAATTCCTCTTCCAAGGCCATAACGAGTTCAACGACGTCCAGCGAGTCGGCGCCTAAGTCTTCCGTGAAGGAAGCCTCGGGCTTGACCTCGGCCTCAGTGACGCCCAGTTCCTCGCAAACGACTTTTTTGACCCTTTCGAAAATGTCTTCGGACATGCTCTTCGTGCACCTAAGCCCTGTTACCAGGGTCTGGCGATATTACACGACCCGGGCGCGGCGCGTTGCCCTGCCCTGGGAACGCGCGCGAGTTTTATAGCGGGAGGCCGCCGTCCACCGAGAGGACCTGTCCCGTGATATAGGCCGATTCCGGCGCGCAGAAGAAGAGGATGGCGGCGGCCACGTCTTCCGGCGTGCCCAACCTTCCGAGCGCGGACGTCTTTTCCACGTGCTCTCGGAACTCGGGGGTGAGCCCGGAGGTCATGTCCGTCTCGATGAACCCTGGCGCGACCGCGTTGCACGTGATGCCCCTGCCGCCGAGTTCTTTGGCGGTGGCTTTGGTCAGGCCGATCAGGCCCGCTTTGCTCGCCGCGTAGTTCGCCTGGCCGGCCGCGCCGGAAACCCCAACCACGCTGGAGACGTTCACGATGCGTCCCTCGCGTGCTTTCATCATCGGCTTGGCGACGGCACGGGTGCAAAGGAAGGCGCCTTTGAGGTTGACCGCGAGCACTCGGTCCCAGTCCTCGTCCTTCATGCGGATCATGAGCGCGTCGCGGGTGACGCCCGCGTTGTTGACGAGGGCATAGGGTGTCCCGACCTCTTTCTCGATGCGCGAGAAGAGCGTCTCCACGGCACCCGCGTCGGAGACGTCGCACCCGAAGCCGACCGCCCCTTCGATCCCGATCGCGGTAGAGTCCGCGTTCTCCTGGGTCGTTGCCACGCAGACGACCACCGCCCCTTCGTGGCCGAAGGCGGTGGCGACGGCGCGGCCGATGCCGCGGCTCGCGCCCGTGACCACGACGATCTTCTCGTGAAGCCTCAACCCCGCGCCTCCTTGAGCAGGGCAGTCGTCTGGGCGAGGGTCGCCATATCGACCACCCGGAAGCACTCGACCGCCTTCTCGATCCGTTTCACGAGCTTCGAAAGGACCTCGCCGGAGCCGCACTCGACGAACCTGTCGATCCCGCTCTCCACCATGGCCCGGATGCTTTCTGTCCAGCGGACCGGCCGCGACATCTGGTGCTCCAAGAGGCTAGGCCAGTCCATCGGGTCCGTGACCTTCTCGGCGGAGACGTTTGCGTAGACCGGGGTCTTCTGCGGCGTTTGGCCGAAGGGCGCGGCGCGCAGGGCTTCGCCCAGCTGGGTCGCGGCTTCCTCCATAAGGGGGCTGTGAAAGGCGCCACTGACGTTGAGCGGCACCACACGGCGCGCCCCCCGCTCCAGGAGGGTCGCGCTGGCGCTTTGCACTGCGTCGAGGTCGCCACTGATAACGACCTGTCCCGGGCTGTTGTCGTTGGCCACCACGACCTCGCCGCACGCCTCCACCTCGCGGCAGATGACGTCGATCTCCGGGCCGTCCATTCCGAGGACGGCGGCCATGGTGCCGGGGCGGCTGCGCCCGACGGTCGCCATAAGCTCGCCGCGCCGCCGCACCAGGCGCGCGCCCTCGCCGATCGGGAGGACGCCGGCGGCGACGATCGCCGTATATTCGCCAAGGCTGTGGCCCGCGAAGGCGGCCGGCTCCACCGAGACTTCCTCGCGCAAGGCCCTCCAAGCGGCCAAACCGACGACATAGAGGGCCAGTTGGGCGTTCTGCGTTTCGCGCAGGACCTCTTCGGGAGTCTCGAACATCAGGTGGGGGAGGTCGATCCCAGTGGCTTGGCCCGCCTCTTCAAAAACGGCCTTGGCGGCAGGGGAGTTTTGATAGAGGTCCAGCCCCATGCCGGGGTGTTGCGACCCTTGTCCGGGGAAGACGACGGCGTACATTGGGTGTCACTGTACCAAAAGCCCGCACGTTGCGCGAGCCTCGGTATGCTGGGGAACCCGTGTCGGACATCCTCGAAACCTTTCCCAACCCCAACCCCGGGCGTGACTACACGATCCTTCACGTCTGCCCCGAATTCACCAGCGTCTGCCCGAAGACGGGCCAGCCGGACTTTGCCACGATTGAGCTGGAGTACGTGCCGGACCAAGTGTGCCTTGAGCTCAAGTCCTTAAAGCTTTACTACTACAGCTTTCGCGACCAAGGGATTTACTACGAAGGGGTGGTGAACCGGATCCTTGACGAACTTGTGGCGGCGTGCAAACCGCGACGGATGAAGGTGACCGGGCGGTTTAACGTCCGTGGCGGGATCAGCAGCGTGGTCACGGCTGAGAGCGCCGAGGCATGAACACTTTAACGGGGGCAGAGACGGGGAAGCTCGTTCCTTCGTGCCCATAGTGGGCGAGGGGAAAGACGGCCGTCGGAAGGCTCGGCCATTCACGGGCCTCATAAAGTTCTAAGAGCTGGAAGTGGTCGAGAATGGGGCTCCATTCTGATTGAGAAAAGTTTCGGGTCTCGCTCGTGGCGGCCCACACCTCTGACCTCAGTAGGGTGCATGGGCCGGACTTTGCAGCAGGCTCGGCGTCCCAATCGACTCGGGGCAGGGCTCCTTGAAGCTGGAGGAATTTCGCGACGGTCGGCGTCCAAAACTCCGTGGCGCCCCAGCCATGGCCCATGTTGGGGACGACCACGACCGATTTCGGGGCAGAGATTGCGTCCCAATAGAGACTTAAGGCATCGGTGGTCCAGTACGGGTCGTTCGCGCCATGGACCATGAGGACGGGGGCTTTTATGGAGGGGAGGTAGGAGGCAGGGTCCACGATCCTTAAGAGTTCGGAGCCTTCATCCTCGTCAAGGCTTAAATCGAGTTCTCGGCCTGTATAGTCCTCGATCATCGGGCTGAAACACCCCCAGTCCCTCATCTGCTTTTCGAGCTGTTCCCGAAACTTGAGGTTGTCGAAGACCATCGGCACAATGCCGGAGACAAGGTCGAGGTCCGCGACGGCAGAGCACAGCCAGCTTGTCCATCCGCGCTTGCTGGCCCCGCCCACCACAAAACTCGCGATGTCTGGTTTGTGCTCGCGGAGCGCGCGCATCGCCGCGAAAGCGCTCTTGACCATCGGTAAGAGCAGCGGCCAAGAGGGGTCGCCGGAATCCAGGAATTGCTCGAACGTATGCGCGATCAAATCGTCTTCGACCCGGTCGAAAAGGGGCTGGTTTGGAATTTGGAAAAGGGTGGCGACGCCGCAACCGGAAATGTCGGCGAGGCGCTGCGCCCAGTCAAGGTCTGTCGGGTTCGGCTCCCCACCGGTGACGTGCAAAAAGACGGGGCCGCGGCCTTGGCCGTCTTGTGGCCATTTGCACACGAGGTCGTGCGACCAAAGGAACCCTTTCCAGTTATGGCTTTGCAAATGGATCCAGTCCGGCCCCGCAAGACGCCACTGAAAACCGCCGTCTTCTTTTGCGACGTAGTCCGCTAATGCCCCCATGATTTTTGCTTTCGAGAGTCCTAGGAGTCTAGAAATCGAGTCTAATACGCCTTTATCAACAGAATATCGCACCTAGGGCCTTGACGGACCCGTCCCTGATGAGGAGAATAGGCATGTTTGGCGCTTGCCAAGGATCTCGATCGATGCTGAGGAAACGGATCACCCGACTCTACTTGATGGTTGTGCTCGCCGGAATGGCGGGGCTC
The DNA here is from genome assembly GCA_019454125.1 of Fimbriimonadaceae bacterium. NCBI lineage: Bacteria > Bacillati > Armatimonadota > Fimbriimonadia > Fimbriimonadales > Fimbriimonadaceae > Fimbriimonadaceae bacterium. Next base: position 50,773 of record CP075365.1, on the reverse strand, counting down.
GGTTGGGCGACCGCCCAGGAGGCGACCGTCGTCGTCCAACGTCCAGACTCGAAGACCCTTTCCGTGCGCTATAGCGGTGCCGCCGCCGCGATCGTGGAACTCCGTGTGAACGGCGTGAGCTTTGCCACCAAGCCGGTCACGGATAACTCGACCTCGGGCGAAGTCAGCTTCACCATGGAAGAGGCGAAGCTCCCCGACGGCGAGAACCAGATCGAGATTCGGCTCTACGACGCGGCCGGCAAGGTGCTGGGTTCCAAGCGGATGCGCGTCCAAGTCGACCGCTTGGCCGGCGGCCAGGTCTTCCTCGCCCAGCCCAAGGCCGGGACGACGGTGCAAGGCGACGTCGAGATCAGCGTCGGCTTCAAGGTCGACATGAAGAACGTCTATGTCAGCTTCTTCGTGGACGACCAGTTCAAGTCGCTCCGCAACTACCCGCCGTACACCTTCCTTTGGGACACCACAGCGGTCGGCAACGGATGGCACGAGGTCGAGGCGTGGGTGGTCGACGAGGCCAGCCGCACCCACAAGACCCAGAGAATGCGGGTCTACGTGAACAACCCCGGCGGCCGCACGAACCGCCAACCGCCCATCACCGCCGAGCCGGAAGCAGCCGTCGTCGCTCCGAAGGCGAAGCCTGAAGCCCTGGAACTCGCCGAGAACGTCGGGACCGCCGTCGTTTCGAAGAAGGTCGCGCCGCCGAAGGTTCCCAAGGACGGGGCCATGATCTCCGATTTGCGGACCATGCTCCCGACGGGCAAGCGGGTCGTCGGAGCGAAGCCGGTTAAGCCCGCCACCATTGCTCCTCGCCAGCCGGGGGCCATCGCCCTCGAATCCGAACCGACCGTCGTTGAAGTGAAGCCCGCGGCAGAACCGGCCGTCGAGGTGAAGCCGCTGGCGGAACCCGTCGTCGGACCGAAGACTGCACCGAAGGCCGTGATCACGCCGAAAACTGCGCCGAAAGCGGTGGTCGCGCCGAAGACCGCGCCGAAGACCGCGCCGAAGACCGCGCCGAAGGCCGTTATCTCGCCGAAACCGGCCAGACTCAGCGTCGAATACGGGAAGAAGCTGCCTTACAGCGGAACCTTCGACGTTTACATCGACGGCGACAAGGTCGATTTCGACGTTTCCCCGAGGGCTGAGGACGGGGTCGCCCTTGCCCCCTTCCGTCACCTCTTCGAGCACGAAGGGGGCAAGGTCAAGTGGGACCACGAGGCTAAGCGGGTCGACGCGAAGGGTCAGGGCGTGGAACTCACTTTCACGATCGGCGATGCCAACGCGAAGCTGGACGGCAAGAGCCTCCGCATGGAGCGCAAGCCGTTCCTCGAGCTTGGACGGTCGATCGTCCCGCTCAGCTTCATCAAGTTGGCGCTCGGCCTCGACGTACAGTTCGACCCCGAGACCCGACACGTCGTCGTCACAAAAAGCGACAAAAAGTAAGGGAAAGGCTGCTTCGGCACGTTGCTTTTCGCGGTGCCCTATCCGAAAACACGGGTAGGGCACCGTGTCATTTTTACTGAAGGGCTTCCGGTTCGCCAAAACGTTTGTGACGAAGGCCAAGTTCGTGAACGGCCTTTGCTTCTCGGCCGTCGGCGTCTTCGCGTGCCTTTTCGTCTCGAACCGAGCCCTGGAAGCGACCAAGAGTTCCCATGCGGACGAACTCTCAAGCATCGCGCGGCTCGCGGCCCAGCAAATCGACCCGGTCGCCCACGATGCCTTAAAGTCGCCCAGCGACGCGAAGCTTGACTCCTATTGGCAGCAGATCGACCGCCTCGCCCAGGTCTTTTCGGCCACTGCGAACGTCAGCGCCATCTATACGGTCCGCAGGTCAAAGAGCGGTTTTATCTACGTGCTGGACACGACCCCGGTGGGGGACGCCAACCACGATGGCATGGAGGACCGGTCGCCCTTTCTGGACAAGGTGCTGCGCGACCCGTCGGCAATGTCCGAGGCCTACCGGAACGGAATGGGCAGCGTTGAGTTGCGGCCGATCGGGAGCCGTCGAGGCGTCGCCATTTCGGCCTTCGCCCCGATCCGGGACGCCCAGGGCCAGATCGTGGGACTCGTCGGTGTGGACCGTCCCTACAGCTACTTGAAGGAGGAGCTGGACCACACCAATTCGATCACCCTTGTCGGGTGCATCGTGGTCACGATCCTCGCGTTCTTGGTCTCGCTGGCGACCAGCCGCCCGGACTACAATGCGGCCCACTCGAGCCAGACGGCGGAAGTCCGTCGGTTCCGCCGCAGGCTGCTCATCTCCGGCCTCGTGATCGGCGTGAGCATCGTGGTCGTGGAATCCACCTATGCCGGCCTCTCTGGAGCCGCGATCGATAAGAGCCTGGATCGGGAGCGAGCGGGCTGGGAGGTTTTACGCAGGACGGAGTGGACGTTGGAGCAGGTCGTCCTGGGGACGCCGAACTGGGAAAGGGAGGCCGGGCAACTCGGGAAGCTCTTGGTCCAGCAGAAGAAGGCTTGGCTGATCCACGCCCTCGATAAGATCAAAGACACGGACCCTGCCCGAGCGGCCGAAATAGCCCGGCCAGTCCTCGTGCGGCTTAATAACGAGACTGCGAACACCGAGGAAGAGATCGCCCGCCTGCAATCCTCGCAGCGTGAGGCGGTGCAGCGCTATGCCCGCATCTCGATCGTGGCCCTGGTCTTGGCGATCGGCTGTATCGTGGTGCTTCGGGTGACGTCCGGGCAGGACGAGCGCTTGGTCGAGGCGGTGGAGGAGAGCAACCAGGTTCAAAACGACTATGGGAACCTGGTGGAAGCGATGCCGATCAGCCTCTTCGCCTATGCCCGTGGGGCGGGTCTCTTCAGCAACCGGACGTGGCAGGAGTTTTTTGACGCGAAGCCGGGCGAGAACCAGATCGAGGCGTTTGTCGCCCGCGTCCATCCGGCGGACCGCTGGCGGGTCCAGCAGGAGCTGGAGGGCGCGGAGCGGAGCCAGACGTCCACGACCTTTGACTGCCGCGTGGTGGGGTCAAAGGGGAAGAACCAGGTGGTCGAGACCCGCGTGGCGCCCGTGACGGGGCCGGACGGGGCCTTCCGGCACATGCTCTCCTTCTGTCTGGACATGACCCAACAGCGGAAGGCGGAACAGGAGCTGCGCACCATGAACGCCGAGGTGACCCAGAAGAACGCCCTGCTATCCCGTGCCCTTGCCGAACTTGAGGACAACTTGGGCGAAGTCGTCCGCGCGATGGTGAGGGCCATAGAAGCCAAGGACATCTATACGGCGGGCCACTCCGAGCGGGTCATGCAGTACGGCGTCTGGGTCGGGGAGGAAATGGGCCTCGGCCCGTATGAACTCCGGATCTTGGAGATGGGCCTGCTCGTGCACGATATCGGCAAGATCGGTATCCCCGACGCCGTCCTCACCAAGCCGGCCCGCCTCACAAACGAGGAGTTCGACATCATCAAGCTCCACCCGGTTCTGGGCGCGAACATCATGGGCGGCATCAAGCCGTTCGAAGAGTGCATCCCCATTATCCGCGGCCACCACGAGAAGCTGGACGGAAGCGGGTACCCCGACGGGTTGAAGGGCGACGAAATCTCCGTGAGCGTGCGCATCGCCACCGTGGCCGACATTTTCGACGCGATGACCTCCAGCCGTGCTTATCGCAAGAAGATCGAGACGCAGGAGGTGTTGGACATCATGCTCAGTGAGGTGATGGAAGGGAAGATCGACCCGGCCGCCCTGAACGCCCTCATCAAGGTCGTGGAGCGGCACGGCGTGATCCCTCAAAGGCAGGACGGCCTGGCTGAGGCGGCCTGAACCTAATGACACAGATTCTAGGTTCCGACTATTCCACTAGGCTTTGAACAAGACCGACTTGTAGGGACGAGACCATGAGCACTGAAGGGCAAAACAGCGACCAGAGGCGGCACGCCAGGTTCGAACTTCTTGAGTACGCGATCGTGCGCCAGCAGGGGAAGCTTGAGCCTGTCCGGTCCGTGATCATCGACGTGAGCTTGGGCGGCCTCCAGGTCCGCTCTCGCAACAAGTTCGCCGTCGGCGAGATCTTCACTCTGCAGATCGGCCGTATGACCGAGGAGCCGCTTGTCGTACAAGCGGAGGCCCGGTACTGCATTCCGATTGAAGACTCCGACCTCTTCGCCACCGGCTTCAAATGCCTGCCGACCACGGGCGGCGAAAGGATGGAATGGGTGGACTACGTCCACGCCATCTTCCAGCGCCAGGGCGAACAGCTCACGGGCTGAGAAAGCCAAAGCCAAAACGAGTCTGGCCTCCTGTCCTCCGGAGAACCCGGGAGCCCAGGAGGCCAGCTTCTTCTTGGCGGGCGCCCTTTAGTTGCTGCCGCAGCAGCCGCCGCACCCGGCGCCGCCTTCGGATTCGGCCGTCTTGAAGGACGAGCCGCAGCCGCAGGATGACACCGCATTGGGGTTGTCGATCTTGAAGCCACCGCCCATGATGTCGTCGACGTAGTCGACCGTGGCGCCGGCCATATACTGCAGGCTCATGCCGTCCACGACCACCTGGATCTCTTCGGAAGTGAAGACCTGGTCGTCATCGTCCGCCGGGGCGTCGTCGAGGGCCATGCCATAGCTGAGGCCGGAGCAACCGCCGCCCTGCACCCAAACACGCAGCATGGCAGCCTGTTTGCCCTGGCTGACCATAAGCTCTCTCAGTTCACATGCGGCTCGAGGAGTGAGAATGATGGACATAGTTTTGCTCCAGCGGCGGGATCGCTAAGGGCATTGTGCCATAGCCAAAAGGGGCTCTGGGACGCTGTGGCCTACCGCTGCCCCCTTTCCCACGTACGCAAGTCCCGAAAGGTGACAATTCTGGGCACTAAGCCCGCCCGGACCTCGTTCGCATCCTATGTGGAAAGGCAGTCCCCGGGCAGGGGAAGGAGGCAAGGTGGGCGCCAAGCCCTGTTCGATGCCGCAGACCGTTTGTTCACGGCCTCGGGATACTCGCGCGTCAGCGTCGCCGAGATCCTTGCGGAAGGAGGGCTGAAGGCCCCGTCCCTTTACCATCACTTTGGCGACAAGGAAGGCATTTATTCGACTTGGCTCCAAGTCTCGCTCAAAAGGCTGGGCGCCGAGCTCTCCGCGTTGGTCGGGGAGGAGCTCCCATTGCCAGAAACGCTCGTGCGGCTTCACCGGGCGCTGACTGCCGAGGACAGCCCGGACGTGCTTGCGGTCTGGCGGGACTGCGAGGACCTCTCACCGCACGGCAGGGAAGAAGCCCTGAGGCTCCTGGAAGAACAGGTGTACAGACCGGTCGAGGCGGCTTTGGGTCAGGGCCAGCGGCGGGAAGCGGGCCTTGCAAAACTGATCGTGAACGCGATGGCATCGTCCCGCAATAATTACTTTGGGGAGCAACCGTCTCGTCCCGCGATCGAGGCGTGGCTTGCGGCGTTGAGCCAGGTCCCCGGAGGGTCACAGCCGTTGTCCAGTCCGAACGGGACGGCCGGCGAAGCTCGCTCGCTCGGTGTACACTGACCGCCCTCGAATGCCGTACGTCGTCACTGAACCCTGCATCGGAGTCAAGGACAAATCCTGCATCACCGTCTGCCCCGTAGACTGCATCTACGAAGGGGACGACATGGTTTACATCCACCCGGACGAGTGCATCGATTGCGGCCTCTGTGAGCCGGAGTGCCCCGTTTCCGCCATCTTCGTCGATACCGACGTGCCCGAGCAGTGGCGCGAGTACGTCCAAAAGAACCAGGTCAAGTCCGCCGAAATCAGCGGCGGCTAGGCGGCGAGCCCGAGTTGTGAGCGCCAGCGGGCGAGCTCTGTCCGCGAGTCGGCCTGGATCTGGAAGCCCACGCGGTACCGGTTGAGTCGGTCGCCGGCAGGTTTGCAGTGCCGGACGGTGGCCGAGACCTGAAGGTCGCCGACCGGCGACTGCATCTGGACCTGGTAGGTCTCGCCGTTCTGAAGTTCCAAGGCGCAAAGGACGCCCAGGCCGTCGTAACTGGCGTCGAAGATTTCAAGTTCCACCGAGCCGGACGGATGGGCAAGGTTGGCCGTGATGCCTCGCACGGTGCGCCTCGCCTGCTCGTTTGAAGGGATCTGTCGTGGGTTCTGGCTGAGTTCGAACACCGCTTGGTCGCCGATGGCGCTGGCGAAACGGGCCTGGAACACGAGGCTCGCGTCTTGGCCAAAGACCTGGAAGTGGAACGTCTCGCCGGTCTGGAATCCGGGGGCGTCCGGCGCCTTGACGACGATCGCCTTATCCGCTATGCGCAAGACCCAGCCGCCAAAGAACTTAGCGTCGGAAAGCCTCTGCAGCCTGGCTCGGTTGCCCTCGTAAGGATTGCCTTTGCCCATGGATCAGTATTCCTGGACGACCCTCGCCCAACGGGGCGCATCGAGCCGCCCCAAGTCGATAACCTTCACGCCTACGCGGTGAAAGCCGGGATGGTCTGGGGCGGGCCGGCAGTTCATCACTTGGCCATCGCCTCGAACCATGCCGAGCGGGGTCGCAATCTCGAAGCGGATCGTGTCGCCGAGCCGGATCTCACGCTTCGAGAAGAGGGCGAAACCCTCGCTGGAGACGTCGAGAAGGCTCGCTTCAAGTGCGGATCCGCTAGAGTTGACCATTCCGTCTATGCCGGTCACACGGATGCGGAACGGCTGGGGTGTCGGGGCGTAGCGGGGCTGCGGGCCGATCATCAAGACGAGCGTCACCATCCGCGCTTCGAGGAGCCGGGCAGACGTGCCTTCGATCGCGGCGACCACTCCGTTAGCCCCCATGTCGAGTTGCTCCACCGACTGGAGTGTGGCCTCGAAGATGAAGTTCCCCCTTTGGCCGTTCGCTTCCATTCGGAAGGTGTCCCCGATCTCGAGGACCTTTGAGGCGTTCACGTCCGCCTCGACCCTAGACCCGAAGAAGGACCGCAGCCAACCGTTAAAGATCGCCGCGTCTTTAACCCGGTGCAGTCGCAGCCTCGTTCCTATGAAGTCCTTGGGCGTATACCGGGGCACCGTATGAATCATTGGCTGATTCGGGGCCGCGCTCAAGCCGTTCCGCCACAAATTTCAGTCTAGAATTACACCAGTGGATTCACGTGATCGAGACGCCGGCCACGACGTGAGCGAGGTCGAAGACCGCTTCGTCGTTGAGTGGGGGCGGATGAGCTCCAGTTGGGGCATCAACCGTACGATGGCTCAGATCCACGCCTTGCTCCTTTTGACCGGGCGGCCCTTCACGGTCGAGGAACTGATCGAAAGGCTCCACATCAGCCGTGGCAACGCGAGCATGAACCTGCGGGATCTCGTCGACTGGGGCATCATCCGCCGCTCGCGCAACCCGGGAGACCGGAAGGACACCTATCAGAGCGAGGCTGACGTCTACCAGGTCTTCGCCCGGGTGATCCGTGAGCGGAAGAGGCGGGAGATCGATCCGACCGTTGACGCCCTGCGGGAGTGCCTTGCGATGGTGCCGACCGAGGACGAATCCGGCGAAGCGGAAAAACTTAAGGAAAGACTGAGGGCGATCCTCGAGATCTTTGGCACGATCGACCGAATCTATGACCAGGTGTTCCTTTCCGACGACGGTTTTCGGCAGGCCGTCCGGCTCCTGAACGATGGCGACCTGGGCTTTGAAATGAAGAAGGTAAGGTGAACTTTCAAGAGATGGCGGAAACGAAAGCCCGACGCCAGTCCCAAGCCGTCGTTTCAAAAGCGCCCGTCCTCCCCGTTCGGGACACCGTGCACTTTCCTGGCGTCATTCAGACGCTCCTCATTGGCCGGGACATGTCCGTCAAAGCGCTCCAGGCGGCTCTGAAGCGCGACCGCGAGGCTCTGGTGCTGGGCCAGCGGGACCAGGGGGTCGACGAGCCCACAGGCGACGACCTCTACCGCACGGGGACGCTCAGCGAAGTCCTCCACGTCCTGCCCCTCCCGGATGGCACGATGCGGGTCGTGCTCCGCGGGCTCGCCCGTGCCCGGGTCGAAAAGATGACTTACCGAGCAGGGTCGTTCAATGCGGAGCTGACCCTGATCGAAGAGCCCGTGCCCACGGGCGACAATGTCGCCGCATTGATGCGGGAATGCGTCGCGACCTTCCAAGAGGCGGTGGCGCTCGGGCTCTCGGTGCCGCCGGAACTGGTGGAGTCGGTGGCCTCGGTCGAAGACCCCCGCTACCTGGCCGACCTCCTTTCCCACCACCTCCCGAGCAATGCCGCGGTCAAGCAGGGCCTCCTGGAAGAGATCGACGCGATGGCCAGGCTTGAGGAGCTGGTCCGCATCCTCGTGAAGGAGCGCCAGGTGTTGGAGATGCAGGCGACGCTCCGCACCCGGGTCGAGCGCGAACTTGGCCAGACCCAACGTGAGTACTACTTGCGGGAGCAGCTCAAGGCGATCCAGCAGGAGCTCGGCGGAGAGGCGGTACTGAGCGAAGAGGGCGAGGAGTACCGGCAGCGCCTTGAGGACGCGGGCATGGACTCCGAGACGCTGGACAGGGCCGTCCAAGAACTGAGACGGCTTGAGCGGGCGCCATCCAGTTCGCCGGAAGGCATGGTCATCCGGACTTACCTGGACTGGCTCGCGGCCCTGCCTTGGGGCATCCTCAGCGAGGATCGCATCGACGTCCGGAAGGCGTCCGCGATCCTGGAGCGCGAGCACTACGGACTGGCCCAGGTGAAGGACCGCATCCTCGATTTCCTCGCCGTGCGCCAGCTTTCGCAGTCGCTCCGCGGCCCGATCCTCTGCTTTGTCGGACCCCCCGGGGTGGGCAAGACCTCGATCGGCCGCTCCATCGCGGAATCCTTGGGCCGCCAGTTCGTCCGCATCTCTCTCGGCGGCGTGCGCGACGAGGCGGAGATCCGGGGCCACCGACGGACTTACATCGGCTCGATGCCGGGCCGACTGATCCAGAGCCTGAAGAGTTGCGGGACGCGGAACCCCGTGTTCATGCTGGACGAGATCGACAAGATGGGCTACGACTTCCGGGGCGACCCCACGTCGGCCCTCCTTGAGGCTCTCGACCCGGAGCAGAACGCCCACTTCAGCGACCACTACCTCGAGGTGCCGTTCGACCTCTCGGCCGTGATGTTCGTCGCCACCGCGAACCTCCTGGAGAACGTGCCGGCCGCCCTGCGCGACCGCATGGAGGTGATCCGCTTCCCCAGCTATACCGAGCAGGAGAAGCTCCAGATCGCGACGAAGTACCTCGTGCCGAAAAAGCTCGTCGAGCACGGGTTGACCAAGGCCCAGTTCAAGGTGCCGAAGGCCACGTTGGAGGTCTTAGTGCGGGAGTACACCCGTGAGGCCGGCGTGCGTGGTCTCGAGCGCGAGATCGCGACGATCTGCCGCAAGGCCGCCCGCCAGATCGCCGAGGGCGAGACGGACTGCGTCCATGCGACCCCGGACCAATTGGGAAGGCTGCTCGGCAAGCCGCGCTATCGATACGGAGTCCGCGGCAAGCGGGACGAGATCGGCGTCGCGACGGGCCTCGTCTATAGCGAGTACGGGGGCGACATCGTCACGATCGAGGTCTCCCTATCAACCCCCTTCGGCGACCAGCCTCAAGTGCGCCTCACCGGCTCGCTGGGGGACGTCATGAAGGAGTCCGCGTACACGGCCATGACCTACCTCCGCGCCAACCAAGAGCGGTTCAGCCCGGATAAAGAGTTCCGTTGCGACCTCCATGTGCACGTGCCAGAGGGGGCGGTGCCTAAGGACGGGCCGTCGGCCGGGGTTACGATCCTTACCGCCCTGGTGAGCGCCTTTACCGGCAAGCCGGTGCGGCGGGACGTGGCGATGACGGGCGAGGTCACGCTCCGGGGCCGCGTGTTGCCGGTAGGGGGGGTGCGGGAGAAGATCCTCGCCGCCCACCGCGCGGGGATCAAGAAGGTCGTGCTCCCGGAGGAGAACCTCCGGGACTTGGACGACCTGCCCGAGAGCGTGCGGAAAGACATCGAGTTCCACCCCGTGGCGACGGCGGAGGAAGCTCTGGCGATCGCCCTTGGCTGACGCAACGGCCCTGCACGTCGTGGACCTCGGCCGCATGGGGTTTCTTGCGGCCTGGGAAGAGCAACGGCGGGCGGCGGAGCCCTTCCGGCAAGACACGCTCTTCCTGGTCGAGCACGACCCGGTCGTGACCCTCGGGGCCAGTCACCACTTGGAGAATCTGCTCGTCCCGCCGCAAGAGTTCGCCCGTAGGGGCATTGCGGTCGAGCGAGTGGACCGGGGAGGGGACGTCACCTTCCACGGCCCCGGGCAGCTTGTCGCCTATCCCGTCTTCGACGTCGCCCAGCATGGGCGTGACCTGCACAAGTGGCTTCGCGACCTCGAGGAGGTTGTCATCCGCAGCTTGGCCGCCTATGGCCTCGAGGGGTACCGGTTCCCGCCGCACACCGGGGTTTGGGTGCAGGTGGAGGGAGAGCCCCGCAAGATCGCTGCGATCGGCGTGAAGGTGCGAAGATGGGTCAGCACCCACGGGATCGCGGTCAATGTCGAGAACGATCTTTCCCTCTTCGACCTCATCGTGCCGTGTGGCATCCCGGGTTACGGGGTCACCTCCTTAACCGAGGCGACGGGCCGCAGGGTGACGGTGGAAGACTACAAGGCCCCGCTCCGCGACGCCTTCCAGAGTGTCTTCTTCTAGGCGTGCCGTGGCGAAAAAAATGGGCGCCTCTCGTTGGAGGTCGCCCGAACCCTATCTCGCTTGCGTCTTGCCCTCGGCAAGTCTCGTGGCTGCCTTTTCGGTAGCTCTGCAAGGATTCTCGGGAGCACGAATCGGCGGCAACAGGGTTGCACAAGGTCTTTTTGCTCGGGTTTGGCCTGGCCGGTGTGAGAACGCTTCGCCCGGGGCGTACTATTGGAAGGAGTGCCGGAAAAAATCCCGCCCACGAAGGCACCCCCGCTCAACCCGATCGCGAAGTCGATCCTCGAAGGGGACGTCATCGAATCTATCCGCCAGGTCTACGACCCGGAAATCCCGGTCAACGTCTACGACCTCGGGTTGATCTATTCGGTGATGGTCCACGACGATGCCACGGTCGACATCAAGATGACCTTGACGAGCCCGGCCTGTCCCGTTGCCGGGACGCTTCCCGGCGAGGTCGAGCAGGCCGTCCGGAGCACACCGGGCGTCCGAAGTGCGAACCTCGAACTGGTCTGGGACCCGCCCTTCACGATCGACCGAATCCCGGAACACATCCGCCTAGAGCTGGGCCTTTACTGGTAAGAGCATCGCATGACGACCCCATTCCCCCTTGAGATCGAGGAGCGCGCCGCGGCAGAGCTTGTGCGTGCGGCTGGGCGCAAGGGCGTCGCCTTCCTCCGGGTCGGGGTGAAAGGGGGCGGGTGCTCGGGCCTGGAATACGTCGTGCGGCCGGAAGAAGCGGCGCGCGAAAGCGACCTCGTGCTTGAGTTGGCGGGCGTGACCCTGCTCTGCGACCCTCGCTCGGCCGAGTTCCTGCAAGGGGCGAAGCTGGTCTGGACGGGCAACTTGCTGACGGGCGGGTTCTCGTTTGAAAACCCCAACGCCGCCCGCTCGTGCGGGTGCGGAACCAGCTTCACGCCCAAGGCCGAAGAGGCATCCTAGAAGAACTTTGCCCCGTTCGGCACGGGCTTGTCCGGCACGCAAAGCACGACCGCCCCGTCGCTGTCCGGAAACCCGGTCGTAAGGAACTGGCTTTCGAACCCGGCGATCCGGCGCGGCCCGAGGTTCAAGACGCCGACGACCTGTCGCCCCACCAGCGACTCGGGCGTATAGTGGACCGTGAGTTGGGCCGAAGAGGCCAAGACGCCGAGCTCTCCAAAGTCCACCCAGAGCTTGACCGCCGGTTTGCGCGCTTCAGGAAAGGGCTCCGCCCGCACGACCGTCCCGACCCGGGCCTCGACCTTTGCGAACTCATCCCAACTTACCGTTTCCATCAGACGTATTCTGACGAGGAATGAAGGTCTTGACCGTCGGATATGGCAACCAGAGCTGGGAACGGACTCTGGCGCGACTGACGGCGCACTCCGTCACCCACCTGGTGGACGTGCGGACCAACCCTTTCTCCCGCCACTCGCCCGATTTCCGTCGGGACACTCTCCGAAGCTTGGCCGAGGCAGCTGGGCTCGCCTACGTCTTTCTGGGCCGCGAACTCGGAGGGAAGCCCAACGACCCGGCCTTGCAGACGGACGGACGCCCTGACTACGAGAAGATCCGCGCTTCAAGCGTCTTTGCCGAGGGGGTGGCCGTCTTGGAGGGGCTGCCGGGCGTTCCGTGCCTCCTGTGCGGGTGCCTCTCGCCCGATTCCTGCCACCGTGGGCGCCTCGTCACGCCTGTGCTCGTGGAACGGGGCCACGAGGTGTGGCACATCATGGGAGACGGGACAGTCCTCCCGCACGGGCACAAGGAGCAGGGCCAGCTTTTCTAGGGGCCCCTACTTCGCGCAGAGCTGGCGGTAGATCGCAATGACCTTGCGCACGTAGCGCTGGGTTTCTTGATAGGGCGGCACGCCGCCGTGCTTGCGGACCGCTCCCGGCCCGGCGTTGTAGGCGGCCAGGGCGAGCACAAGGCCCTCGAAGTCGTCGCCCGTCTTGGCCGTATAGGTGTCCAAGTGGTCGCGCATCAGCTTGACGGTGCCATAGATGTTCTGGTCCGTGTCGTACGCGTTGCTGACCCCCAGCATCTTGGCGGTTCCCGGCATAAGCTGCCCGAGGCCCATCGCGCCTGCGTGGCTGGTCTCGTTCGGGTCGAACGTGCTCTCCGCGACGATAATGGCCACGATGAGCCGGGCGTCCACGCCAAAGTGGGCGCTCATGGCGAGGATGCCTTCGGCGATCTGGCGGGCCTTTGCGTCGCCCAGGCGCGGGTTCATCCTCTTTGCAAAATTCGTGTAGGCCGGCACGAGCTGCGCCAGGCTGGGCGAAAGGTTCGCGGGGGAAGCGGTGGCTCGGGGGACGCCCGTGGACGGGATGTCACCCGGGATCGGCGAGGGCCGGCCACCCTTACGCGAAGTGGTGGAGCCTTTGCCTCGGGCCGGCGCAGCGGTCGGCTTGGGCCGTGCGGCGGCTTCCTTTGCCGCGACCTGGCCCTCGGTGGCCGCTCCGAGCAGGGTGGCTTCGAGCATTCCCGATTCCGTGGCCCGCTTCGCTTCGATCAGCAGCCGGGCAGGGGTGGAGTTCCCGACCAGCCAGTTGGGCGGCGCGTCCGACTTCACAAAGATCTGGCCGCTCGAGCCCGAGAGGATCAGGAGTTTGGAGCCGTCGGGGCCGCCGACGACACCGTTCACGGTGCCGCGGACTTCGAGGACCTTTCGCCCGACGAAGCTCGTCAAGGCGTCCGGGTCTGCGGCCTGCTCGATCCCGTACTGGCGGCGGAGCTTCATGTAGCCCTCCAGGGTCTGGCCCGGCGCCGTGACGACGGCCAGGAGCGTTCCGATCAGGAGAAGGGCTCGGCCGTGCATACGAAAATCTGGCGGACAGATCGGGATTCGAACCCGAGAGGGGATATAATCCCCTACCCACTTAGCAGGCGGGCGCTTTCGTCCACTCAGCCATCTGTCCGCGTTCTGCCCCATTATTATCCATAGTTGGACGTCGCGGCCGCCACGAAAGGTCCGTGAGCCTTTCCTCAGTCGCTGATCCCGAGCTTTTCGTACAGTCGGCGCTCCAGTGCCTGCCGAACAGAATCCATCGAGATCAGCTCCATGACTTCCGCCGCAAAGGCGTAGACCAGTACGGCTTCTGCCTGCGCCTTGGGGATCCCTCGGGAGCGCATGTAGAAGAGCGGAAGGTCCTCCAGCTGGCCGACCGTCGCCCCGTGCGTGCATTTCACGTCGTCGGCGAAGATCTCGAGCTGCGGCTTGGAGTCGATCGTGGCGCGGGGACTGAGGAGCAGGGCTTGGTTCGTCTGCTTCGCGTCCGTCTTCTGGGCATCTTGGTGGACGAAGATCTTGCCGTTGAAGACGACCGTCGCCTCGTCGTCGACGACTTGCTTATAGACCTCGAACGAGTTGCCGTTCGGGAAGGCATGGTCCAGCCGCGTGTGGTTGTCGATGTGCTGGCCGCCGTCGGCACAGACCACGCCGTCGAGGCGGGTGGTCGTCCCTTCGCCCCCAAGCCAGATGCCTTGGTCGACGCGGGCGATCGAGCCTCCAAAGCAAACGTTGTAGGAGTGGTACGAGCTGTCTCGGGATTGGGCCGTCTGCCAAGAGGCGATGTGGACGCTGTCCACACTCTCGTCCTGAACCCGGACGTGCTCTATGTTCGCGCCCTCGCGCACGACGACTTCAGTGACGGGCAGCGTCAGCGTCCGCTCCGTGCCATGGGCAATGTAGCTTTCGACAATCCGGGCCGAAGAACCAGTCTCGGCCACGACCAGGAGGCGGGGAAAGAAAGCTTGGCCCTCGCCGGTCGCCACGTGCACGATCTCGATGAGCTGGTCGACGGTAGCTTCCCGCGAGAGGGAAATGAAGAGCCCGTCCACGAAGGCGGCCGTATTGAGCTCGGCGAACGGGTGGACGTCCGGTCGGATCACCCGCCCGACCGCGGAGGTGGTCTCCGGCTTCACTTGGGCAAGGTAGGGCAAGACGAAGTCGGGCCGCTCTTGGATCGCGTCCCGCAGGCTCTGGATGACGACGCCCGGGGGCAGCTTCGGCGCGCCGGAGAGCGAGAGATTGCGGTCAAAACGGCCGTTGACCAGCACCACTTGGAGGGACTCCTCCTCGTAACGCGGGAGCGGTCGGTCGAAGACGGCGGGGCCGGGCTCGCCCGCCCGCCAATTCGTCTCGGCGACCAGGCGCAGGGGGGTGTACTTCCATTCCTCGTGCTTTGGAGTCGGCACCCCGATCTCCCGATGGGCCCCCAGGGCTTGCCGGCGTAGCTGGGCGAGCCAATCTGGTTCGCCTGCGGGAAGCGCCGGAACGACCTTGTCGGCCAGCGACGCCTGGTAGCGAAGGGTCGCCGTCATGCCGTGACGCCGACCTCCTGCTCGATCCAGCCGTAGCCGCGCTCCTCAAGCTCAAAGGCCAGCTCCTTGCCACCGCTGCGAACGATGCGCCCGCCCATCATGACGTGCACATGGTCCGGCACGATGTAGTTCAGGAGCCGCTGGTAGTGGGTGACAATGATGAACGCCCGGTCGGGTGAGCGGAGCGAATTGACGCCGTTGGCGACGGTTTGCAAGGCGTCGATGTCCAGCCCGGAGTCCGTCTCGTCCAAAACGCACAGCTTGGGCTCCAGAACGGCCATCTGAAAGATCTCGTTGCGCTTCTTCTCGCCGCCGCTGAAACCTTCGTTGACGGATCGCTGGAGCATGTCGTCCGTCAGCCCGAGCGCCTTGACCTTCTCTCGAATGAACTTCATAAAGTTCAACGCGTCCATTTCGGGCTCGGCATGCGCCTTCCGCTTTGCGTTGACGGCCGCCCGCAGGAAGTAGGTGTTGGAGACGCCCGGGATCTCGACCGGATATTGGAAGGCCATAAAGATGCCGTGGTGGGCGCGTTCGTCGGGCTCCATTTCCAGAAGGTTCTTGTCCTCAAACTGGATGTCGCCGTCGGTGACTTCATAAGTCTCCCGGCCAGCGATCACGTTCGCCAGGGTCGATTTGCCGCTCCCGTTCGGGCCCATGACGGCGTGCACCTCGCCCGGGTTCACGGAAAGGGCCACGCCCTTGAGGATCTCCCGCTCTTCCTCCGCCACCTTTGCGTGAAGGTTTCTAATCTGCAACATCGTTCGCCGGGAGTCTACGCAACGGGGGACGCCGGTGTTCGCAGACGGCCCATTGGAGTCGGCCGTAAGGGCCGAGACGCCGGGTCCTGGTAACTTGGGGGCATGCCGAAAAGCGTGGTCATGGGCATCGATCTGGGCGGTTCTTGTCAGCCGGCGATGGGCTTGCTCAAGCGCATCGGTTATGGTGACGTCCACGCCTACGTCGTGAATTCGGTGGAGCCCGTGCTTTCGGACGGCAGCTTCCCCGAGCTTGGCGCGACCCACCCGATGGCGGACATCTTGACCCAGCTGCGGGAGAACGGTCTTCGGGCGACGCGGCAGGCCGTCGAGACCTTGGAGTCCATGGGCTTCAAGGCGGAAGGTGAGGTCGGGTTTGGGGACTCGGTCACCGTGCTCCGGCACGCGGCCGAGAAGAAGAAGGCCGACCTGATCGTGGTCGGGTTCGAGCACGACGACGCGTTCACCGCGTTCCTGGGGGGCTCGGTTTCCCGTGGGCTGGCAATGCGTTCGCCCTGCTCGCTGCTCATCGCCAAGAAGGACGTCCCCCACGACGGGCCCCTGAACGTGGTGCTGGCCACCGACCACTCGGATTACACGAACCGTTGCATCGAGACTTTGCTGGAAGACCGGCCCACGGGGATCGGCAAGGTGACTGTGGTCGCGGTCTACCGGGGCCCGGGCGGCAACCTGGCGGGGCTCGACGGCGACGCGATGCTGAAGGTCTCTGACGCGATCGGCAACTTGCGCCAACGCGTCGAAGAGATGAACCAGGCGCTGGTCGAAAGGCTAAAGCCGTGGGTGGCGGATGTCGATTCGGTCGTGCTTGAGGGGCACGCGAACCTAAAGATCCGTGAACTGGCCCAGGAGCGCAACGCGGATTTGATCATCGTCGGCGCCCAAGGGCACGGGTTCTTGGAAAGGCTCTTCGTGGGGAGCGTGGCTTTCGACATGGTCGAGAACGCCCCGCAGAACCTTTTGTTGCTGCGACCGCGAAGTTAGCGGTAGCGGTAGACGATCCGTGCTCGGTTCAGGTCGTAGGGGCTTATGCTGACCCGCACGCGGTCGCCGTTCAGGATTCGGATCCAGTGGCGGCGCATTTTGCCGCTGATATAGGCGAGGATCTCGCCGTCAGTCTCGTCGAGCTTGACGCGGAACTGGGCGTTGGGGAGGTTCTCAATGACCGTCCCGTCAAGCTCTATGCCTTCTTCCTTTTCGGAATCTTCTTTAATCTCCGGCGGTACGTACTGCCGGCCTCTTCCGCGTCCGCGTCCTCTAGCCATAGATGGGGTTAATTTTCCACTGTGAGGATTTCGGGGCCGTCTTTGGTGACGGCCACAGTGTGCTCAAAGTGTGCCGACAGTTTACCGTCTTCGGTCACCACAGTCCAGCCATCGTCCAAAGTCACGATCTTGCGAGTGCCTTGGTTCACCATCGGCTCGATACAAATCGTCAATCCTGGTTTGATCCAGGGGCCCTCCTTCGGGCGGCCGTAGTTGGGCACGTTCGGCTCCTCATGGAGGTTGCGCCCGATGCCATGGCCCAGCAGTTCGCGGACGACGGAATAGCCGTTGGACTCGACATAACGCTGGATTGTTGCGGAGACGTCCCCGATGCGGTTGCCGGGTCGGGCCTTGGCTATGCCCTGCCACATCGCCTCTTGGGTCACGTTCAGGAGGCGCTGGGTCTCGCTCGAGACCGTGCCGACCGCGAAGGTCCAGGCGCTGTCCGCATGGTAACCGTCCTTGCACACGCCAAGGTCGATGTCGATAATGTCGCCCTCTTGCAGGACCCGCTCGTTCGGGATGCCGTGGATCACGACCTCGTTGACACTGATGCAGGCCGAAGCCGGGTAGCTGTCGCGGTAGTTCAGGAAGCTTGGGACGCCGCCTTGTTCGCGGATCAACCTCTCGGCCAGGTCGTCCAATTCCTTCGTGGTGGTTTTGCCGGGGACGATGGCTTCGCTCAGCAGACGGATCGTGCGGGCGACGATGCGCCCGGATTCCCGCATCTTGGCGATCTCGGAGTCTTTCTTGAGGTGGATCACTGTGCGGCCCCTTGGCGCGGCCGCCCGAGGCCGGTCAAACGCCCAACCCCGCGATGATCTCCGAATAGACCTCTTCGGGCCCTTGGTCGCCGTTCACACGCAGGAGCTGCCCCTGCCTATGGTAGTAGTCGACGACGGGTTGCGTGTTCTCATGGAAGACGCGGAGGCGTTCGCGGATCGTTTCCGGTTTGTCGTCCTCGCGGACGATGAGGGGGCTGTTGCAGAGGTCGCAGAGCCCTTCCCGCTTCGGTCGTTTGTGGTCTGCGTGGTAGATCTCGCCGCACTTGGTGCAGCCCATCCGGCCGCTGAGCCGCTCGATGACGGTCTCGTCCTCGACCTCCAGGCTCACGACGCCGGTGAGTTCAAGCTCGGCCCGGGCGAGTTCTTCCGTCAGGGCTTCCGCTTGGCGGACGGTTCGCGGAAAGCCGTCCAGGACGAAGCCCTTTCGTCGGACTTCGTCGGAGCGGATCCTCTTCAGCATCATCTGGATCGTGATCCCGTTCGGAACAAGCTCGCCACGGTCGATGTACGACTTGGCGAGCTGTCCAAGGTCGGTCTCGGCCTCGATCTCTTTGCGAAAGATCACGCCGGACGAAAAGGGCTTAAGCCCGAGCCGCTCTTCGAGGAGGGCGGATTGGGTGCCTTTCCCGACTCCGGGGGGGCCGATTAAGATGAGTCGGACCGGTGTCATTCGTATTGCTTGACGAGCAGGTTCGCCTCGATCTGCCGCATTGTTTCCAGCGCCACGCTCACCATGATGAGCAGGGAGGTGCCGCCGATGAGGGCGAGGCCCTGGATCGGCGCGATAAGCGGGAAGAGGTAGGGCGTCAAGGCTACGCCGGCCAAGAATGCGGCGCCGACGAAGGTCACCCGGGAGATGACCCCGTCAAGGAAGTCCTTGGTCTGCTTGCCCGGCCGGATGCCGGGAATGTAAGAACCGGCGCGCTTCAGGTTGTCGGCGATGTCCTCGACGTTGTACATCATCGCGTTCCACATATAGGTGAACACAAAGATGAGCACCATGTACAGCAGGGCGCCGATGTAGCCGACCGGCCGGGTGAAGTCCGGCGCGAAGAGGTTGGCGACGGTCATAAGCCCCTGGTGGATCGGGCTGGTCGGCGGGAACGCGGCCGCGAACTGGGCCGGCATGTAGACCAGCGAGATCGCGAAGATGACCGGGATGACGCCCGCCATGTTGACCGAGATCGGCAGATAGCTGGTCTGTCCCCCGAGGGACTTCGTCCCATAGTTCCGCCTCATGTGCTGGATCGGGATCCGCCGTTGGGCGACGGTGAAGAGCACGATGGACCAGGTGATGAGGACGAACAGAATCAAGATCAGGGCGGCTTGCCACCATCCGATCGTGCCTTGGGCGACTGTGGTGCCGACCAGGTTGATGATGTTCGGGATCGAGATGACGATGCCCGCGAAGATCAGGAGCGAGATGCCGTTGCCGATCCCTCTTTCGCTGAGTTGCTCGCCCATCCAGAGGAGGCCCATGGATCCGGCCGTCCAGAAGAGGACCATGCTGAGCTTGGGCATAAAGCCCATGGCCGCAAGCTCCGGCACGGAGCCGGCCATCAGTGTGATGAGGCCCCAGCCCTGGAAGGCGCAGAGGCCGAGGGCGAGGAAGCGGGTCCGCTTGTTCTGTTGTCGCCGGGCGTATTCGCCGCCTTCCTGCAGCTCCTTCTTCCACTCCGGCACGGCCAGGGTCATGACCTGGGTGATGATCGAGGCGGTGATGTAGGGGCCGAGGCCGAGGGCGAGGATCGAGAGTCGCCGGAAGGCGCCTCCGCCGAGCGTGTTCAGCAGCATGAAGAAGTTGTTGTCCTTCAGCAGCGAGGTCAGCCGTTCGGGGTCGAGCCCTTGGACGGGAACGGGGACGTGCACGCCGAGCGCGTAGACACCGAAGCACATGAGGACGAAGACCATTCGTGCCCGAAGGTCTTCGTCCAACCATGCGAGACGCAGGGTCTCGAGCAGTCCTAACCGTAACCCTTTGTCTCCCGGGCCTCCGCCCAGGCTGGCGATCGCACTCACTGTTTATTCACCTTTCTTGGTCTTCTTCACGCCTTTCGCGTCGCTATTGTTCTTATCCTTCTTCTGCGGCTGGGTCTTTTCCGGCCGTTCCAGCACGACGACTTTTCCGCCGGCCTTCTCGATCTTCTCGCGGGCGGCTTTGCTGAAGAAGTGGGCGGTGACGGTGAGCTTTTTCGTGACCTCGCCGTGGCCCAGGATCTTCACGCCGTCCATCTCGCCGTGGATGAGGCCCGCCTTCATCAGGTCTTCCGGCCCCGCCTCCTTGTCGAAGTACTTGTCGAGCGAGGAGACGTTGACGATCGCGTACTCCTTGTGGTTGATGTTGCGGAAGCCCTTCTTCACCGGCAGTCTGCGGTGGATCGGGGTCTGGCCGCCTTCGAACCACGGCGGGATCTGGCGTCGCGCCTTTTGGCCCTTTGTGCCTCGGGTCGCGGTCTTGCCCATGCCACTGCCGATGCCTCGGGCGACGCGGCGTCGGCGCTTCGTGCTGCCCTTTGCGGGGCGCAAGTCGTGTCGGTTCACTCTTCAGACTCCTTGGTTTCCGGTTCGGCCTTTTTCTTGGCCCGGGTGGTCTTGGGCTTTTCGGCGGTTTCTTCGCCGGCGGCCTCTTGCTTTGGCTTTGCCGCCTTCGGCTTCTTTTCGGCCGCAGCGGCGCTGCCGATCCGGGCGGCGGCCTTGTGGCCCTTCGCCCTCGGCGTCTTGGGCTGTTCTTCGACTTCCTCGACTTCCAAGAGGTGCTTGACCTTGTGGATCATGCCTCGGATCGAGGGTGTGTCGTGCTGCAGCACGCTCCGGCCCGTTTTGTTAAGGCCGAGCGACTGGACGATCGCCCGGTTCCGGGGCGTGTTGCCGAACTTGCTCTTGACGAGCGTGATCTTAAGCATGGTCCGCTTCCTCCTTACGGGCCTTGGCGAGCCAGGGCACGAGTTCGTTCACGTCGGCCCCACGGCGCTGGGCCATGGTTTCCGGCGCGGCGAGTTCCTTGAAGGCGCTCACCGTGGCATAGGCGACGTTGGTGCCGTTCCTGCTGCCGAGACACTTCGCGAGCACATCGTGGATGCCGGCGGCTTCCAGGCACATGCGGACGGCGGAGCCGGCCTTGACGCCGGTACCGGGCGAGGCCGGTTTCAGCACGACTTCGGCCGTGCCCCACTTGCCTCGCACCTCGTGCGGGATCGTGGTGCCGATCATCGGCACTTTGAACATGCTCTTCTTGGCCGCCTCTTCCGCCTTGCGGATGGCGTCCGGGATGCCCCGGGCTTTACCCAGGCCGACGCCGAGGCTGCCTTTGTTGTCCCCGACCACGACGAGGATCGACCAGCTGGCCGTCTTGCCGCCCTTGTGGGTCTTGAAGACCTTGTTGGAGCGGATGACGCGGACGTCGAGTTGCGGCCCTTCCGGTTGCCGGCCGTCGCGCGGGGCGCTCGGCTGTCGTCGCCCGACGAGTCTTGGTCCTCTAGCCATTTAAAACTCCAACCCTCCTTCTCGGGCGCCATCGGCGAGGCTCTTCACGACGCCGTGGTACTGGAACCCGCCTCGGTCGAATACCGCCGTGCTCACACCCGCTTTCTTCGCCCTTTCGGCCAGTGCCAGGCCGACCTTCTTGGCCCCGGCGATGTTGTCCGTCGCTTCGAGCCCCTTCTCCAGGCTGCTGGCCGCGGCCAGGGTGTGGCCGGCCACGTCGTCGATGAGCTGGCAGCTGATGTGCTTGGTGCTCTTGAAAACCGCGAGGCGCGGTCGCTCGGCCGTCCCGCGGAGTTTCTTCCGCAGACGGTCGTGCCGCACGACCCGCATGTCGCTTCTTGTCTTGGTGGCCATGATTACTTACCTGCCCTCTTGCCAGGCCGTAGCTTCACGACCTCACCTTTGTAGCGCACGCCCTTGCCTTTGTAGGGGTCGGGCTTTCGCGCCTTGCGGATGTCCGCCGCGATCTGTCCGACGACGGCCTTGTCGATGCCGCTGACGGTGATCGTGGTGACGCGTGTCTTCTCGTCCGGTGCGATGTTGAAGTCGATGCCTTCCGGCGGGGTGATCTTGACGGTGTGGGAGTAGCCCACGCTCAGGACGAGGGTCTTGCCCTCCATCGACGCGCGGTAGCCGACGCCGTGGATCTCCAGGGTCTTTTTGTGCCCTTCGGTGACACCGGTGACCATATTGTCGATCAGGGTCCGGGCGAGGCCGTGCTGGCTCCGGTGGAACCGGTCGTTGTCCGGCCGGTCGATCTTCAGGACGCCGTCCTCCTGCGAGAGGGTGAGGCTCTCCGCGACCCGCACCGCGAGTTCGCCTTTCGGCCCCTTGACCGCGATATGGCCCTTTTCGGACGTGACGGTGACGGTGCCGGGCACCTTGATGGGTTTAAATCCGATTCGTGACATCGCTTACCAAACCTCGCAGAGGACCTCGCCTCCGATTTTGCGCCGCCGGGCTTCACGGTCCGTCATGACGCCTTGGCTGGTCGTCATCACCCGGGTCGCCAAGCCGCTGCGGATGGGCCGTAGCTCGCCGGACCCTTTGTAGACGCGCAGCCCGGGTTTGCTCACCCTCATGATGCTGTGGATGACCGGTTTGCGGCGGTCGTCGTAGCGCAGGTGCACCCGGACGCTGGGGAACTTCGATTCAGTGATGACTTCGAACCCGGTGATGAACCCCTCGTCCTTCAGGATGCGAAGGACCTCGAGCTTGATCTTGCTCACGGGGCAGTCCACGTTCATCGCACGGGAGATGATCCCGTTGCGGATGCGGGTCAGAAGGTCGGCAATTGGGTCGCTATGCATAACTCAGCTCACCAGCTCGACTTCACCACGCCGGGGAGGAGGCCCTTGTGGGCCATCTCACGGAAGCAGATTCGGCAGACGCCGAAATAACGGATGTACCCGTGTTGGCGGCCGCACTGGCTGCAACGGGTGTAGGCGCGCACCTTGAACTTTGGTTTGCGCTTTTGCTTTACGATTAGACAGGTCTTTGGCATTCGGTACCCCGCCGTTCCCGGGCCGGTTTGCTCCGGGCGAGGGCCGTTTCCGGCCGCCTGTCTGCTCCTTGACTGAGCCCCGCACCGGGAGGGCAAGACGGGACGTCTAGACTCTCGTAAGCGGGAAAGACCCGTTGCACCTTGCCTGTGGCTCGGTTTTGAGCCCTTGGAAAGCTCCAAGGACGAAGGCGAAATATACCCGGGCTCCGAGTTCGCCGCCGCCTAAATCGGGACCGGTTGAGGCATCGTCCTCATCGGACTTCGAACTTCTCGACCCGCCATTCCGGGTTCATGGTCCGGCGGGCGACCGTCATCTTGATCTCCGCGGGGCCGTTTTGGAAGCTGGCCTTGCCGTTGCACTCGGCGAACTGCCACACCATATCGTCGCGGCCGCCTGCCCACGACCGGTTCGAATGGAACTCGCCGAGGCTCTTGAGCGGGCCGAGCCGCACGTGGGCCTCTTCGAACGCCTTCTCGACGTCGCTCCGGCGGAACTCGGAGGTGCCGGCCGCGTCGAGGACGTTGACGTCCCAGCGGGCGAGCGCCTCTTCCGCGATCCGGTGCGCGGCGGGTGCGGCCGATTCTTGGATCCGCCGGTGGCCGTCCAGCCAGAACCACACCAGGCCGAGCGCCGGGAACCCCAACATGAAGGCGGCCGTGGCCAGGATGGCGATTCTGGACTGGTTCCGTTGCGGCGTCATGCCTAACCCATTCTACGGCTTAACAGCTCCCAGGCGATCAGTTGGAATAGGAACAGGCAGGCGGCCAGCCCCATTTTGGTGAGGAGCGATCGCCAGACCGGCCCGGGAAGGTCCCTGCCCCGAAGGATGAGGTAAGTGCCGAACACCTGCGCCCCGACGATGCCCATGTTGTTCAAAGGTCGGTAGGGCAGCTCTGTGAGGATGTACACGGAGTTGGGCTGGGTTCCGATCGCTCTGAGGACCTCGATCCAGCACAAGATGATCCCGATCCCCGCCAAAGCGAAGATCGTGGTTTGAAAGACCCGTTTATTTGCCAGAATGATCCAGAGCAGGGTGGCGGCCGTGCAAGCCAGCGCGACGGCCTGCCCCAGGAAGTGCAGGGTCGTGACCCCTGCCTCCAAGCTGTAGTAACGCTCGGCGGTCTGGGGGGTCTCCATTTCCCGCCGGACAAGTTGCTCGTAGCCGATCAACAAGGTGCAGGAAAGGGACAAAAGCCATTCCTGCCACCCCGGCCCTCTTTTTTCGGCTTTCACCATCCAGCGCCCTCATTTTGGGCGAGTTGAACGGAGAAGGCGGGCGGATGGAACGCCGCCTTCAGGGTTTTGGCTGGAATCGGCGCGCTTTGGGCTGGAAAACAGCCCTGGGCCCTTCGTCCAGCGAACTATAATGGGGTGCCTTGCCGACGCTCTACGAAATTCTGGGCCTTGAGACGAAAGCCCAGCCCGCGGAAGTGCGAACCGCCTATCGTCGGCTCGCCCGTACCTACCACCCGGACGTCAACGATGACCCGGCTTCGCACGACAAGATGGCGAAGATCAACGCGGCGTTCGAGGTGCTCAGTGACCCCGTGCGCCGTATGGAGTACGACGCCTTAATCGGCACGGCCACCTTCGAAGAGCCGAGCGGCGAGACGGCGGGCCGGAATCCGGACGCCATCCGGGCCACCATCATCCACCGCGCCCGTGGGCACAAGACCCCGATCTATGGCCTGAGCTACGCTCCGGGAACCGGGCGGCTTCTCAGTTGCTCTTTCGACAACGAGATTTTCTGGTGGAACGAAGAGATGACCGCGGCGGAGCGGTCGATGCGTCTGGAAGGCGGCGTCGTCAGCTCCGTAGTGGCGCTTGACGACAGCCGGGCGGTGGTCGCGGGCTGCACCGAGCAGCAACTCGGCTGCTGGCGCATCGACGGCACTAAGTTTGAGGTCTGGCGCCAAGTCCCGAAGGATTGGGTCGTGACCGTGCTCCCCTCGCCTGACGGCAACTCGCTGGCGCTCGGGACGGTGACGCGCCAGGCGCGGGTGGTCGGCAGCCGTGACGGAGCGGTGAGGTTCACGTGCGACGGGCAC
The DNA here is from genome assembly GCA_019454125.1 of Fimbriimonadaceae bacterium. Taxonomy (NCBI): domain Bacteria; kingdom Bacillati; phylum Armatimonadota; class Fimbriimonadia; order Fimbriimonadales; family Fimbriimonadaceae; species Fimbriimonadaceae bacterium. The sequence goes on along the minus strand of CP075365.1, from coordinate 26,021 downwards.
GCCGACGCGGTGACGGCGCTGGCCTGGTCGTCGGATTCCCGCTACCTGGCCTCGGGCTCGGCCGACGCGACCGTTAAGCTCTGGGACGGGCGGACGGGTTCCCTGGTCTATACGTTCGACCAAGTCCGTTCGACCGTGACCTCGCTGGCGTTCAGTCCGGACGGGCACTGGATCGCGGTGGCGGCGGTCGATCTCTCGATCCGCGTTTTCGACGTCCACAAGCTGCAATTGCGCAAGACCTTCTTCGGCCACGACCGCCCGGTCGAGGCGCTGGCCTTCCACCCTCGATCTTGGCTGCTCGCCAGCGCGAGCCGGGACGGCAGCATGGGGCTCTGGAACGTCGTGCACGGCGTCAACCACGGGCGGGCGGAAGCCTCGCTCCAACCGCTTTCCGCGGTGGCCTTCAGCCCCGACGGCCGCCACGTCTCGGCGGGCGGGCTGGACAAGGTTTTGCGGGTTTGGCGCTTGAGTTCGCCTAAGTAAGCCCAGGGGCGTTGCCCGCGCCCAAACCTGAAGTCGAATGCGAGGTTGATCCCCTTATGGGCCCCGCAATCCTGCCGATAGACAATGCGGGATGCAAAGGGGTGTTTATTCCGCGGCCACGGCGATGGAAAGCGCCCAGCAATGGCTGGACGTGGTTTCCCATAACCTGGCAAACGCGGCGACCGTCGGCTACAAGCGCGACGTGGCCTCGTTCGACGACGGACTCGTCCGCTACTTACGGGCGGACGGTGGATCGGGCGCCCTTCTCGGCAGCATCGGGGCGGGCGCGGTCGCCAAAGGCATCGCGACCGATTTCAGCACCGGCCCCGAGACGATGACGGGCAACCCGCTCGACGTCGCCATCAAGAGTGGCAACGGAGCCTTCGCGGTGCAAACCCCGCAAGGCGTCCGCTTCACCCGCGACGGCAGCTTCAGCATCAACACGGCCCGGCAGCTCACCGACCAACAGGGACGCCTCGTCTTGGACGAGAACCGCCAGCCGATCACTTTGCCGCGGGGCGAGCCTTCGATCGAGGCGGACGGCTCCGTCAAGGTGCAGGACCATGTCGTCGGCAAGATCGGCGTCTTCTCCGGGAGCTTCGCCAAGGCCGGTTTTGGACTCTTCGAATCGAACGACGCGCGGCCTATCGCCGCGCCCGAACTCCTCCCACGCACGCTCGAAATGAGCAACGTGAACGTTGTCAGCGAGATGATCGCGATGATCCGACTCAACCGAGCTTTCGAACTGGCCCAACGCAGCGTGCAGAGCCAGGACGCAAGCACTGACCGACTGATCCAGAGCCTCCAAGGTCGCTAAACGCTGGACTGCTTTTTGGAAGCAGGAGCGAGCCGCCCCGCCGCAGAAAGCGGCAGGCGGGAGACCGGAAGAGGCGCAAAGCAACTGAAAGGAACGCGCCGCCAATGATGAGAGCACTGAACACTGCAGGCACCGGCATGGTCGCCCAGCAGACGAACTTGGACGTTATCGCGAACAACCTCGCGAACACAAACACCTACGGATTCAAGGGCCAAAGGGCAGAGTTCCAGGACGTCATGTACCAGACGATCCGGGCTTCCGGCGCCCCGACCGGCGGGGAATCGACCCTTCCGGGCCCCGCCCAGATCGGCCTGGGCTCCCGCTTCTCGGGCAACTCGACCTCGCTCTCCCTGGGCTCGATCCAGAGTACGGGCAACCCCTACGACTTGGCCATCAACGGCAACGGCTTCTTCCAGGTGACGCACCCGGACGGCACGGTGCTCTACACACGGGACGGCAGCTTTAAGACCGACGCCAGCGGCAACCTGGTCACGGTCGACGGCTACCTTGTCGAGCCGCCCGTCAACGTTCCGACCGGGGCGAGCGCGGTCACGATCGCCGGCAACGGGCAGATCACGGCCATCCTCCCGGGCTCCCAAGAACCCACCGAGATCGGCGTGCTGCAGCTTGCCGTTTTCCCGAACCCGGCCGGTCTGACCCGGGTCGGGCAGAACCTCTTCCGCGCAGGCGGAGGGTCGGGCGACCCGACCGCTTTGAACCCGGGCGACCAGGGGGCGGGCACGATCTACCAGGGCGCGCTGGAAGGGTCGAACGTGCAGGTTGTCGAAGAAATGGTCCGCATGATCACGGCGCAACGCTCCTATGAGATCAACTCAAAGGCGATCCAGACCGCCGACGACATGCTCAGCATCCTGAACGGGATGAAGAGGTAACGAAGAATGATGCTGGCACTGCTTGGGTTGCTTAGTGGTCCAAACCAGGTCGCCGTCGCGACCGAGGGCGGCTTCCTGCTGAAGGTCTTGCACGAAGGGCGCGTGGCCTATGTGCGCACCGCGACCCTCTGCTCCCGCGAGGGCCGGCTCTCCACCGTGGGTGGCGACGCCCTCCTTCCGGCAGTCTTCGTCGGAGACGACTTTTCCATCGCGGAGGACGGCACTGTCACGAGTAAGGGCGTCGTCGCCGGCCGGCTCCAGGCGTACGTCTTTAACGGGGCCCCGAGCCCTGACGAGAACGGGTTTTACCGGTCGCCCGAACGGCCCCGAACGGTGCCGATAGCAGCCCCGCTGAGGTTGGTGGTCGGCGACGCCAAGCTCTCGTCCGGCCCCACGCCGAAGCCGCAAGAGACGGTCGCGCCGACCGTCGTGACCGCCCCGCCCGCCGAACCGGCGACGGCGGACGCCCTACCGGAAGTCCTTCCCGACCCGGCCTACCTGGCCGAGGGCGGCATCGAGGTCGCCTTGAACCCGGAGACCGAGCTCGACACAGAGACTTATACGCTCGGCCAGATCGCGACCGTCTACGCCAAGGCAGACATGGCCCCGAGGTTGAGCGCGGCCGAGCTGGGGAAGACCCCCGCTTTCGGCGTGAAGTTCACGGTCGACCGCACCTGGGTGGTCAGCCGACTGCGGCTGGCGGGTCTCAAGGTGGACAAGCTCAGGTTGATCGGCCCCACGCGCGGCAAGGTGGTCCGCAAGGGCCAAAAACTGACGCACGACATGTTTCTTAAGGCCGCCTTGGACGCGGTCGCGGCGAAGCAGGCGGGGTCTTGGACGGCGGCCAAGGACGACGTTGAAATGAGCGTGCCGACCGGGTCGCTGCGCCTCGTCGTGGAAGGCGTGGAACTTGGCCGTTCGGAGGGCTCGGTCACGGTCGCCGTCTATGTCGACGGCCGCCGTTTCAATTCGCGTGTGGTTCGCTTGAAGAACACGGCCCCGATCGTCGACCTGCGCCCGGGCACGATCGTGAACGTCCGGGTGAACGCGGGCGGGGTGCAAGTGACGACCAAGTGCACGGTCGTACAGGCGGACGCCAAGACCGGCCAGGTCACCGTGCGCACCCAAGACACGAACGCCTTGCTTGTCGGCAAGCTTGCCGCGGACGGCGTCGTGGAGGTGCAGGCGTGAGGCAGGCTCTCTTCCTGGCTGCGGCCTTGCTGGCCACTTTGGCGGGCGCGCAGCAGACCGAGGAAAAGACGAACCCGGGTTCGCTTGTGACTCCGAGCTACCAGAACCCTTATCTGGACCGAGTGGCCCGGAGGGTAGGCGACCTCCTCACCGTCATCGTCGACGAGCAGAACACGGCGAACTACACGGCCAGTACCGAGGCGACCAAGAACGATAAGACGTCGTTCAGCTTCAGCTTCGTGAACAACATTTTGAACCGGCTCTTCCGGCCGTTGTCCGCTTCGGCGAGCAGCAGCGTCAAGGGGGACGGCAAGACGAACCAGACGGGGACGATGCAGACCCGGATGAGCGTGCTCGTCAAGCAAGTCTTGCCGAACGGCAACCTCTTGATCGAAGGAAAGCGGACGCTCGTCACGAACAAGGAGACTCAGACCTTCGTTCTTTCCGGCGAGATCCGGCCCTATGACATCAAGCCGGACAACACGGTCAAGAGCACCCAGATCGCCAACGCGGAAATCCGCATGGAAGGCAAGGGAATGATCCAAGACCGCCAACGCAAAGGTTTGATCACCACGATTCTCGACATCTTCTTCTAAGGCTTATGAAAACGCGAACCACCACGACCCTTGCGCTCATCGTGCTCAGTGCCCTGGCTATCGGGCAAGGCGCCGCCGCGCAAGGACAGCAGTCGACAGGGCAGGTCCCGCCCTTGACCCCGCAACAGATCGCCGACGTGAAGAAGCTCCTCGAGGAGAAGGAGAAGGCCGAGCGCCAAGCGGTCCGCGAAGCGGAACTGGAAGGCGTCCGGGTGCGGCTCGGCGATATCGGCCAGTTCCGCGGCGCCCGGCGCAACGTCCTCACGGGCATCGGCTTGGTCGTCGGCTTGGCCGGGACGGGCGACACCAAGTCCACGCCCTGGACGCAGACGCTTATCAGTAACTACTTAAGCCGCTGGGGCACGATCGTGGACCAGGCTCAAGTGAAAGGCAAGAACATCGCCACCGTTATGGTGACGGCGGAGCTTCCGCCCTTCATCGCGCCCGGCTCGCGGGTCGACCTTACGGTGAGTTCGAACGGCGACGCCAAGAGCCTCCAAGGCGGCGTGCTCCTGCCGACGACGCTCGCCTCCATGACGGACGCGGACACGGTGATGGCGGTGGGCTACGGTGCCGTGAGCATCGGCGGCTTCGACGCCTCTTCCGGGGGTTCCGGCAGCCGGAAGAACCACCCGACGGTCGGCGTGATCTCGGGCGGGGCGACGGTCGAGAAGAGCGTCCCGACCCAATTCGTCTTCGAAGGGGGGGTGATGTACTTCGACCTGGACAAGCCGGACTTTACGACGGCGGAACGAACGGCGGCCACCCTCCGCGACCAGTTCCCGGGCTATCAAGTGACGGCCTTGGACGGGGCGACGGTGAAGATCGTGGCGCCGAGCGGGGAGAGCCCGACGTTCGTGGCGCAGCAGGTCGAGGCGACCGAAGTCCTGGCGAACACGCCGGCCAGCGTCGTGGTGAACGAGCGGACCGGCACCATCGTGGTCGGCGGCAACGTGCGGCTCGGCCCGGCAGTCATCGCCCACGGCTCTTTCGAAGTCCGCATCACGACGGACTACGTGATCAGCCAGCCCGCCCCGTTCTCCCAGGGGGAGACGGTCGTCATCGCAGTGCCGCAGGTGGATGCGGGCGAGACGAGGGCCCAAGTCCAGCTCGTGCCGCCCGGCGCCACTTTGGAAGACCTCTCGCGGATCTTCCAGGCCCTGAAAGTTTCCGCCCGGGACGTCATCGCCATCTTGATGGCCTTGCAAAAGCAGGGCGCCCTGAAAGCGAGGATCGAAGTCCAATGACGACGCGCATAGAAGGCACGCTGAGCGGCCCGATCGGTGCGGCCCGGAATTCGGGCCCTGAGCTCCGCAGCGATTTCCGCCAGTCGCTGGAGACGGCGCTGAACGGCTGGCTGGGGCAGGTTTCCCGGTCCCCGATCGTCGGTGCGGCGAAGGCGGTGGAGCAGGTTGCCTCGGGCGGCAAGCTCGACCTTTCGAAGCTTTCGGAGACGACCCGCCGTGACCTGGTGAAGCTCCAGAGCGCCGCCGAGGGCCTGGAAGGGTTCTTCATCAAGGGCTTGCTGGAACAGGCCCAGAAAGTCAAGTTTGTCGAGGACAAGTCGCCGATGGGCGACTTCGCCCGAGACCTCATGAACCAAGCCGTCGCCGACGCGGTCGCCAAACGGGCGCCCGGCCTCGGCATGGCGAAGATGGTGTTCGTGCAAACCGCCGGACAGATCGTCAAATCGGCCGCAAGCCGCCCGACCCCGACCACCGAGAACAACCCATGACCACGACCACAAAGAAGACCAAGGCCCTCGAGGCCCTCTGGTGGGATTGGCTCAGCACCTCTGAGAGGCTGCTCCGATCCCTCCACGAACAGACCGCGGCGCTCACCTTGCGCGATCCGGACCGGGTCGCCCGCATCCAGCCCGAACTGGACGCGATGATGGCGCTGATGGAGGATATCGATGCCCGTGCGCTTGCCTGTGCCAAAGAGCTGGCCGAAGAACTGGGTCGCGAGCCCAACCTTCGAAGCTTGGTGCAGGGACTTGACCGCGCCGAAGGCATGAGCCTCCAAGCCGTCGCGAACCGCGTCATCGTCGTGGCCCGGAACGTTCAAGACGTCGTGGCGAAGAACCGTGCCCTCATCGAGAACGAGATCGAGTACTTCAACGGCACCACCGCCTTGATCGCCAAGGCGGCCGCGGAACAGCAAGGGCCGTACGGACCGCCCGAACCTGTGACAAACGTCGTTATGAACCAGGCGGCCTGAGCCGACAATTACGCCATGGCCGGCCCATTTGGTGGACTCAATGTTGCGAGCCAGGCCCTTCGGAGCTTCCAAAGGGCGCTCGCGACGTCGGGCCACAACCTTGCGAACGTGAACACCCCGGGTTATTCCCGGCAGCGTGTCACCTTTGCCATGAACGAACCGATCAAGTTCTTTGAGAAGGGCTGGCGGGCCGTGGGGCAGGGCGTGAGCGTCGTGGGCATCCAGCGTATCCGCGACAACTATCTGGAGGTCTCCGCAAACAAGAGCACGGCCGAACTGGCCCGGCTTGAGACGACTTCGGGCGGCCTCGGCCGCATCGAGGAGATCTATAGCGAGCTTGGGGCGGGTTCGATCTCAGGCGCCCTCGACAAGTTCTTCGATTCTTGGAGCGGCCTGGCCGCAAACCCTTCGGACACGGCCGCCCGGGTGGACGTGAGAGGGGCGGGGCAAGTCCTGGCGGACCGGATCCGCAACTCCTATGGCGACCTCCAGAGCCAGCAGATCGACACCCACCAGCAGATCAAGACGGCTATTCAGCAGGTCGACCTGCTCGCCAAGAAGATCGACACGCTGAACAAGGCGGTGCGGGCCTCCTTGGGCCAGGACGGCGAGAACGGCGACCTCCTGGACCAGCGCGACCAAGCGATCCGAGACCTCGCGGGACTGGTCAACGTCTCCACCTCGACCTTCCCAGACGGCTCGATCGCGGTCTATGCGGCGGGCTATACGTTGGTGGACAGCGCCGGCTCCCGGCCCTTCCCCCAAACCTACAATTCCGCGACCGGGACCGTGAACGATGGCAGCGCCGACTACGTGGTGCGGGGCGGCACCTTGGCGGGCCTCCTCTCGACCCACGCCGCCTATGAGAACCAGAAGGCCACTCTGGACGGTCTGGCGAACTCGCTCAAGTCGCAGATCAACGGCATCCACTCCACCGGTTACAACTCCTATGGCGCGACCGGGGTCAACTTCTTCAACGACGGAGTCCCCCAGACCGGGGCTGCGGACTTCGACCTGACGACCGAGATCAAGAGTGACGTCAAGAACATCGCCGCGGGCATGACCGCCAATCCGGGCGACGGCGCGATGGCCCAAGCCCTGGCCGGACTTCGCGACACGGCCATCACCGGCCTGGGGAACGTCACGTTCCACGACTACTGGCGGGACAACGTCAGCAAGCTCTCCGGCGAGGTCAACTACTACAGTTCGCTCGCCGACACCGAGCGGTCGGTCAACGAACAGATCCAGAACCGGATCCAGGCGGTTTCCGGCGTTTCCATCGACGATGAGATGGCGGACATGGTCAAGTTTCAGCGGAGCTACCAAGCGGCCGCTCGGGCGCTCACGATTTTCGACCAGGTCGCGGAAGACCTGATCAGCATGGTCCGCAGGTGAGGTGAAGAATGAGGATTAGCACCGGATACCAGTACCAGTCCCTGACAAAGCAGATCCAGCAAAGCTATTCGCGCTGGATCAGCGCCCAGCAACAGGTGGCGACGGGCAAGGCCTTCCAGCGGCCGAGCGACAACCCGGCCGCGATGCAGTCGCTCCTCCCGGCGCAGACTTTGCTGAGCCGCATCGAGCGTCTCGACAAGAACCTCCTCGCCGCCGACGACTATCTCGGCAATACGGAAAACACCTTGAGCGAGGTGGGCACGATGCTCCAGCGGGCTCGGACGCTCGCCTTGAACGGGGCGAACGCCGCGACAACAAAGGAAGCGCGGGACGGGATGGCGACCGAGGTCGCCGAGATCCAACGCCGGCTCGTGGACCTCGCCAACAGCCGGGGCTCGAACGGCCAGTACATCTTTGCCGGTCAGAAGACCACGACGAAGCCCTTCACCGTGAACCCGCCCGGGCTGGACTACAACGGCGACCAGAACCCGATCCTGATCGAGACGCGGATCGGCGAGCAGACCCAGGTGAACACGCAGGCCGACACATTTTTCCAGGGAGCGTACAGCGACCTTGAGAACCTGAAGAACGACCTACTGGGCGCGAACCAGTCCCGGCTCGGCGACCTCGACGTCCAAGCCTTGGCCGACCGCCACCAGGAGTCGCTCGTGATGCGCGGCAACATCGGCAACAAGTTGCAGACGGTGGCCTCGTTGCGGGAGAACAACTCCCGCCTCATCAACGAGACGAAGAAGAGGATCTCCGAGCTTTCGGAAGTCGACTTCACCGAGGCCGTCACCCAGATGACCCAGGCCCAGACCGCCTACCAGGCTGCGCTCCAGGTCACCTCCCGGGCGAACCAGCTCAGCCTCATGGACTTTTTAAGATGACGCAGCACCAAACCGTGACGTTGGACACGCCCCGCTTCGGCGAGATCGAATTTGATCCGGTCGATGTCTTGGAGTTTCCGGAAGGGCTCGTCGGGCTTCCGGCGATGCGCCAGTTCCTGGTGATCCCGCACCGCTCTGCCGGCCCCTTTTTCTGGCTGCAAAGCGTGGAAGAGCCGGGTTTCGCCGTCTTGACCGTCGACCCGGAGATCTATCAGCCCGGATACAGCACGCAGATTCTTAAGGTGCTGGGCCGTGAACCAGTGGACGGACCGACGGAACTCGTCTATACTGTTTGCACGATCCCGCCGGGCGATCCAAACGGGATGACGTTGAACCTCGCGGGGCCCATCGTCATCAATACCGCGACCGGGAAGGCGCGCCAGATCGTTTTGGAGTCGGACGCGTACCCGGTGCGCTACCCGGCCTTCAGACGGTTGAAGGAAGCGGCCTGACCGGGCAGAGCTCGAACGGGGTGCCAAGGAGGGCGCGTCCATGCTGGTCCTGACCAGAAAAGTAAACCAGAGCATCGTGATAGGCGACGGCGTCGAAGTCGTCGTCCTGGAAGTCCGGGGCGAACAGGTGCGGCTGGGCATCAAAGCGCCGCGCAACGTGGCCGTCCACCGAAAGGAGATCTACGACCAGATCCTGGCCGAGAACGAGGCCGCGGGCCAGACCCGGCCGGAAGACGTCCCCGAAACTTGACGCCCCTAGTCGCATGGTCGCGGCCGAGGGCTGCCGACGTGCCACCATTTCTAGCGCGTGATCGTACACTTTGGGCTTTCCGGGCTCCGACCGGAATGGCGCTCCTCTGTCGCCTGCATCGGCGTCTTCGACGGGGTCCATCTGGGCCACCGGGCCGTTGTAGGCAGAGCCCTGAGCGAGGCGACACGCCGCGAGGCGCCGACCGTGCTCTGCACCTTCGACCGTCATCCGACGACGGTCTTGGCGCCAGACCGGGTGCCGCCCTCGCTTGCGACCTTGGACCAGAACCTTGCCGAGTTCTCCCGGCTCGGAGTTTCGGTCACGGTCGTCCTTCCCTTCGACCGAGCCACCGCCGCGACCCCTGCGCAAGACTTCTTCGACACGGTCTTCCGGGACGCCCTGCGGGCGGAAGCGGTGGTGGTCGGCCACGATTTCGCCTTCGGAAAGGGCCGTGAGGGGGACACCTCCTGGCTCTCGGCCCGCATCGAGACGGTGGTGGTGCCGCCCTTCACCCTCGAGGGGCGTCGGGTGAGCAGCACGGAAGTCCGGGCGAAAGTGGCGTCGGGCGAGGTCGGCGAGGCTGCCCGGCTCTTGGGCCGCCCGTTCTCCCTGGCCGGGGTCGTGGTGGGAGGCGAGAAGCTTGGGCGCGAGCTCGGCTACCCCACCCTTAACATAGCCCGGGCCGACGACCAAGTCGTCCCGGCGGACGGCGTCTACGCGGGGCGTTGCCGGACCGTGCGGGGCACTTTTGGGGCGGCGGTGAGCATCGGGGAACGGCCGACGGTCGGGGGCACGGCCCGGGCGGTGGAGGCCCATCTGCTGGATTACGACGGCGAACCGCTTTATGGCACGGCGGCCGAGGTGGGCTTCCTGGCCCGGATTCGCGCCCAAGAACGGTTCGACGGGGTGGCGGAACTGCAACGTCAGATCAAGGCGGACGTTCACGCAGTCCGGGGACATCTGGAGCGGGCGACGGGACTCGAACCCGCAACATTCAGCTTGGGAAGCTGACGCTCTACCATTGAACTACGCCCGCCGGTCTTTTCAGTTGTCTTGGAGCGGGAGACGGGAATCGAACCCGCGTGGCCAGCTTGGAAGGCTGGAGCTTTACCATTAAGCTACTCCCGCGCTGCCCGGTTTATACCCTGGAAGATCGCCTGGCCGACCTGAAAATCCCAGTTCCCGGCCGGGCCCATTGCCTAGCTTCGCCCGTGTGCCATCATCCTTGCCCGCGAGACGACTTATGAAGGCTGAAACCCATCCCGTGAACCATCCTGTGCTCTTCGTCGACGGCGAACACGAGTGGCAGGGCGTCTCGACGATGAAGTCCGGCGAGACCCGCAGCATCGACGGCGTCGAGCACTTTGTGGTCCGCCTCGAGATCAGTGCCTTCACCCACCCGTTCTATACGGGCCAGAAGAAGATCGTGGACACGGCCGGCCGCGTCGAGAAGTTTATGCGCCGCTACGGCAACCAGCAGCAGAAGCCCCGCTAACAACTTTAGGCGTTTCCTGCGGTTTGCAGACGAATCTTTCGAAATTAACGCCATCTGCGTCTTATCGCGTTGGCTTAGGCTTCGCTGGGCCGAAGTTTGATAGACTCACGGCGTGAGCCGCGATGAGGCGTATAGAGACCGGTCGGTCCTGATCCACGGAAAGTTCCGGAGCGAGAAGTGGGACTTCCAAGACCACATCCTGCCCCCCATCACGACGGCCGTGAGTTTCCGGCTCCGCAGCGCGGAGCGGGGCGCCGAGGGGTTCCAGCAGTTCGCGAACCCGGACGTCGACCGCTCGACCGCCCATCCCATCTACATCTATGACCGGCTCGACGAGCCCTGCGTCGGCCTCCTTGAGGAGACCTTGGCCTTCGCCGAGAAGGGCGAGTGCGCGGTCTGCTTCGGCTCGGGGATGTCGGCGGTGGCGGCGAGCATCGGCATCCATGTCCGGTCGGGCGACCACGTGGTCTACCATCCGGCGGTCTATGGGTGCACTTACAGCCACCTGACGCGGTGGCTCTCGCGGTTCGGGGTCGAGGCGACCCCTGCCCGCTTTTCCGAAGCCCAGGCGCTGGAGGCGGCGGTCCGGCCGGAAACCCGCGTGGTCTACTTTGAATCGCCCTGCAACCCGACGATGGAACTGGTCGACCTGGAAGCCGTCGCCTCCTTCGTCCGGAAGGTGAACGCGGACAGGCCAGAAGACGGCAAGATCGTGACCGTCATCGACAACACCTTTGCCTCGCCCTACGGGCAACGGCCCTTGACTCACGGCATCGACTACGTCGTGCACAGCCTGACGAAGCACATCAGTGGCTTTGGTGCGACGATGGGGGGCGTCGTCGTCGGCCCCCGCAAGACGGAGACCGACCTCTTGCTGTACCGCAAAGACTTTGGTGGCTCGATGACGCCCGATGCGGCGTGGCACATCCTCACCTATGGAGTCCCGACTCTGGCCCTGCGGCTCGAGCGCCAGCAAGAGGCCGCCCAGCGGGTCGCCGAGTTCCTCAACTTGCACCCGAAGGTCGCCCGGGTGCACTATCCGGGCCTGGACACCTTCGCCCAGAAGGAGTTGGCCCTGCGGCAAATGCGCGACATTGACGGTGAATTTGCCCCCGGCGCCCTGATCTTCTTCGAGCTGAAGGGCTCGCCGGAGGAAGCTTACAATTCGGCGGTCAAAGTTTGCGACCACCTGGCTTCGGAGGCTCTGTCCGTGACGCTGGCCGTCTCGCTCGGCCAAATCCGCACGCTTGTTGAGCACCCGGCCTCGATGACCCACGCCGCGATCCCGCCGGAGGACCAGGCGAAGGCAGGGATCAGCCCCGGCGGCGTCCGTCTTTCCATTGGCCTGGAGGACGTTCGCGACATCCTCCGCGACATCGAATCGGCGCTGGCGCGAGCCTAGTCTTCGGCCACGGGGGTCGGCTCCGGTTTCTTAGGACCGAGGTCGACCACGGCGCGGTCAACTTGCGCCCGGTTTTTCGCGCGCTCCGCCTCAAGCTGCTTGCGCAGCTCGTCCCTTTCTGCCTCGGCCCTTCGAAGCATCTCCCCCAAGGCTGTGGCGATGATCTGTGCCCGGCTAGAAAAACCAAACTTGTCGCGGAGGCGCTTCCAGTGCGATTCAACTGTTTGCGGACTTATCTCAAGGATCGCAGCAATCTCTTTGTCGCTCCTCCCTGCGGAGGCAAGCTGCAAGATCTCGTTCAAACGTTTGGGAAGTTCCAAAAATATCCACCTGTGGTTGTTCTTCTAAGATTCTGGGCTGAAATTAGAAGGGCAAAGGCCGATGGCCGCTGACACGTCACACAGGTCTAAAAAAATACCTCAGTCGTGGCCGCAGATTGGAAGGGTAGTACACTCTTCTTGTCGTGGTTTCTTCAAAAAACAGCCGTTTTAGGCCTTTGACAGATGCGGATCCCCGCGTTGCCGAGATTATCAGCAAAGAAGAGCGGCGCCAGCAGACGAACCTCGAGTTGATCGCGAGCGAGAACATTGCGAGCCGCGCCGTCCGCGAAGCCATGAGCTGCGTCCTCACGGACAAGTATGCGGAGGGATATGTGGGCAAAAGGTACTACGGCGGGTGCGAGTTTGCCGACGAAGTCGAGAGCCTCGCCATCTCCAGGCTCAAGGAGCTGTACGGCGTGGCGTTCGCCAACGTCCAGCCGCACAGCGGCGCCTCGGCGAACCTCTGCGTATACAACGCGTTCCTCAAGCCGGGCGACACGCTGATGTCGCTCAGCCTAGCCGATGGGGGTCACCTTACTCATGGCTCGCCCGTCGCCCATAGTGGCCAAACCTATCGCATCGTGAGCTACGGGTTAAAGGCTGACGAAACGATAGACTACGATGCGCTGCGGAAGACGGCGTTAGCGGAAAGGCCGAAGATTATCGTGAGCGGCGCCAGCGCCTATTCTCGGGAGTTCGACTTCCCCTTTATCCGGCAAGTAGCGGACGAAGTCGGCGCGATCCACCTGTGCGACATGGCCCATTACGCGGGGCTCATCGCGGGCGGGGTCTACCCCACGCCGGTCGGCCACGCCCACATCATTACCTCGACGACCCACAAGTCGCTTCGCGGGCCGCGCGGAGGCATCATCCTCTACGACGACGAGGCCTTCGACAAGGCGATCCGCATGTCCGTGTTCCCCGGCATCCAGGGCGGTCCGCTCATGCACATCATCGCGGCCAAGGCGGTCGCCTTCGGTGAGGCCCTGCAGCCCGAGTTCAAGGAGTACGCGGCGCAAGTGAAGAGAAACGCCCAGACGCTGGCCGCGGCGTTGACCGCCGAGGGGTTCCGCATCGTGAGCGGAGGGACCGACTCGCACCTGATGTTGGTCGATCTGCGCGCCTTCGGCGTGACCGGCAAACTCGCCCAAGAAGTGCTGGAGAAGGTCCACATCACCACGAACCGCAACGCGATCCCGAACGACCCCGAGAAGCCGTTCGTCACCAGCGGCGTGCGGCTCGGTACCCCAGCCACCACCACCAGGGGCATGGGCGAGGACGAGATGAGGCAGATCGCAGGATGGATCGCGGCGGCCCTCCGTGACCACGGGGACGAATCGAAGCTGGCCCGGGTGAAGGAGGAAGTCCTGGCACTTTGCGCCCGGTTCCCGATCCCGAGCCTGCCGACCCCGTAACGAGAGACGCCCCTCCCCGCGAGTCCGCGAGGAGGGGCGTTTACTTTGTGCGCGTGCTTGACCTAGCGCCGCAGTTCTACCGTGACGAGGCCATAGGGGCCGGAGAGCACGGCTTCAGGGATCCCGTCACCGTCCAGGTCGGCTATCGGGATGGATAGGGCCGAACTCGGCGCGGAGACCGGGAAGTTGTCCAGGGTCCATTTGCCAAATCCGACGCCGCCCCCGACGTAGGCGACAGCGGCGAGCTTGCCCGCATCCAGGAAGATGAAGTCCTTGGCGTTGCCCGCGAACGCGTCGAAGAGCACGAGACCCGTGCCGGCGTTCTCGCCCGGGGAGACCTTGCCCGCGATCGTGCGGACCTGGAGGCCGGTGCGGCCGTTGCGGCCGATCAGGCTCCCGTTCTCGCTGGCGATGAAGACCTCGGGCTGCCCGTCGTTATCGTAGTCGCCCGTCGCGATGGCGGTGGTCGGCGAGGTGTTGCGGACGTTCCATTGGACCCCCTTGGTCTTTCCGTCATAGGCCCGCGTGTATTTGTCGCTGACCACGATCTCGAGCTGGGCGTCCCGGTCGAGTTGCGCGACGCGGAAGAACGACGGGATGCCGGCGCCGGCCACAAGCTCCGGCGACTTCCAGATCTGGGCGCCCGTGTCCGAACGGAACGCGTAGACGTAGCCTTTGTTCGGAGTGCCGACCTCCAAGGTCGAGACAAGCAGGTCGATCACGCCGTTGGCGTCAATATCGCCCACGGCGATGGCGAGCGGCTGCCCGCTGAAGGGGGCCGTCTCGATGTTCAGAACCTCGTCCTTGGCGTCGTAAGCGATGATGTGGCCGCCGTCCAACCGGTGGACGACGCCGATGATCTCGTCCTGCGGGTCCGCGTCGATGTTGGCGAGCGTGACATAGGGGAAGGTCAGCAAGTTGGTCGGAAGGGAACCGGGCTGCTCGCGCCAGATCTCCTTTTTCGTCTTGCCGTCGAGGGCCATCAGCGGCCGGCTCGAGTTGGGAATCTGGTCGGCATAGACGATGTCCTGTTGTCCGTCGCCGTTGATGTCGCCGACCGCGATGTGGAAGGGAAGGCCCTTGACGTGGCTGCTCGACCATTCAACCCGGCGGTTGCGCAGATCGGCGATATCGATCTGGGTGGTGCGGATCCCGTAGCTCCCGGAATAGCGGAGCAACTCGACCTGGTTGTCGCCGTCGAAGTCTCCGCCCCTAAGCGTCCACGGTCCGGCCGGGCCGGGCATCGTGACCTGGCGCTTGAGGGCGCCGGTCACGCCGTCGTAGAGCGAAATGCCTTCTGTCTGGCCGATCGTCGTCGGCGCCGCGACTTCCAGCTTGCCGTCGCCGTCGAAGTCCGCGACCGCGATCGAATAGCTCGCGCTGCGGCCGGGCACCGAGCGCAAGAACTTGCGGTTGCCGTTGTCCAGGTCGTAGACGGCGAGGTTGCCGCTGAGGTTGACTACGAGCTCGTCCTTGCCGTCCGCGTCGAGGTCCGCAAGGACGAACGAGTGGACGGTGCCAAAGGCGTCGAGCGACAGCTGGAGCGCGCGGCTGGCCCCGTCATAGACGTCGAAGCCGGTGCCGTCGTTCCGCGCGAAGACCAGCTCAAGCTGCAGGTCGGTGTCGACCTGGCCAAAGGCGTATTCGCGGGAGGCGAGGAGCCGGTTGGCGTAGAGCCGCTGGCCCTGGGCGTTGACGATCTGGAAGAGGCCGTTGCCGGTGCCGAAGAAGTTCAGGGTGTTCGGCCCCGCGAGCGGGCCCGCAGAGACCTTGTCCAGCAGGACCGGCCCGGGGAGCAGTCCGTCTTGGACGACGGGGAAGCCGCTGATAAAGCCGACTTTCGAGTTGTCGAGATAGACCAGGTTGTCCCATGTCAGCTGTGGGTTGCGGTAGGCACCCATGACGACGCCGCTCAGCGGGTACTCGAAGTCGCCGTTGTCGAGGTGGCGCAGTTGGTAGTTGCCGGCGCCGGCGTAGTCGAGGACGAAAATTCGGTTGTCCGAGCCAAGGACGACTTCGCGTGCGCTATCGCCGTCGAGCTGCCCCACGACAAAGTGGGAAGAGTTGACGGGGAGCCGAAGGGTTGGCTGGAACCAGTCCGGCTGGAGGCTCGCGGACTGTGCGGCCGCGGCGAGAAGCAGCGGCGCAAAGGCGAGGGCCTTGTGCGAGAAGGGCATAGTGTGTTTGACGAGCATTTTGATTATTCTGGTTCCTGAGTCCTGATCGAGCGGTTTATCCCGGAGGCGTCCCGGAATCCATACGGGAGCAGTTCCCGGTCTAAGGACTACGTAAATCTATGAGTTTTGGCGTCCCTTTAACTTTCGACGACAGCGGTTTCAGAGGGGGGTGCGAGCTCTTCGGGCGTTTCGACCGGGTGGGCGTCGCGGAGCTTCGCCATCTTCTCGTCGAACATTTGTCGGGGCCGGTCTTGGAGCGCCGGTTCCCTGCCCTCCAGCATCGCGACCAGCGCGGCGCATTCCGACTGGCTGAAGCGCACCGAGTTCAACTTGTGCTCCTCGAACGCCTCGTAGGCCAGCGGTGCCACCGCCCGGGCGCACAGCGCCATCGCTTCCGCATAGACGCGGATCTCGTATTGGGCGTGGGCGTCCAGGCGGAGGGCCAGGAAGTGGAAGAGGTTGTGCAGGTCGCACTGCCAGTACCACTCTGTATAGAGGCTTAGAGGCAGGTTCGCCCGGGCGACCTCGCGAGCCAGGCCCTGCTCGATCATCCCTTGGTAGTGGGCATAGAGCGTGCGCTGGTCCTGCTGCATCTCTTCGATGAGGCCGGCCGCTCCCGCCACCGTCTCCTCGCCTCGCGCCTGCTTGTTGGAGTCGCTCTGGCGCTGCATGGTCGCCGGTTCGGGGACGTAGAACTCGTCCCGCATGATGGAATAGCGCCCGCTGATCTCGTTCAGCCGCGCCGTGCGGTGCCGCACCCATTGACGCGCCACAAAGATCGGCATCTTGCAATGGAACGTGAGGACGACCTGCTCGAAGGGCGACGTGTGCTCGTTCCGCATCAGGTAGTGGATAAGGCCCCGATCCTGGCGGTACGTCTTCGTGCCGGCGCCATAGCTGACCCGTGCGGCTTGGACGATCCGCTGGTCGCCGCCCAGGTAGTCCACCAGCCGCACAAAGCCCTTATCGAGGACCTTCATCTCCTGGTCCAGCAGGGCTTCGGCCTCTGGCACGACGATATGAGCCATCGTCCCATTCTGGCCCAGAAGCGCTGCGGTCCATTGCCTGTCGCCAACGCCCGAGGGTATAGTGGCCGATTGGAGAAGGAGGTGGATCGAATGATGAACATCCTGAACAGCGCCACCCAGGCAGCGAAAGAGTAGCGGCAGCCGAGCGCCCGCACCCTCGCCTCACCCACGACCGTTAAAAGCGGCCCTGCCGCGCCTTCCCCTATGCGAACACTCACCTTAAGAGACATCACCACGCCTGCGGACTGGAGCGTCTACGCCAAGTTTTGCAACGTCCATACCCTTGAAAACCCCTCGACCCCCGAGCAGCTCGCCCACTGGGCCAGCGAGACGCCCGAGCGGGTGCCCCGACGGCGCTGCATCGTCGAACTCGACGGAGCGGAAGTCGGCGCGATCAACGTGACGCAAGCCTTCTGGAGCGCGGACGAAGGCCTTTTCTCCGTCCGGCTCTATCCGAGCCGTGAGGGCGATGCCGAGGCCCTTGCCGACCAGTTCTTCGAGATCGGCGAGAAGGCGGCCAAGGACCTGGGTTGCCAGCGCATCACCGTCTGGACCCGCACGGACATCCCCGAGACCGCGCACGTGGCGGAAGCCCGCGGCTACAAGATGGGCCAGCGCAACCCGGTCACCTCGCTCGACCTCGCTGCCTTCGACCCCTCCCCGTGGCAGGCCACGATCGACGCGGCCCTGGCGCGCGGTTACGAGTTCAAGACGTGGGCGGAGGTCGCCAAGACCGACCCTGACTACCGCCGCAAGTGGTGGGAGTTCGACATGGTGGCGATGGAGACGGTGCCGCTTCCCTATGAGTGGAAGGGCATCCCCTATGAGGACTGGCTGAAGTTCCTTGAGGACCCCAGCCTCGACGAGACGCTCCAGCTCAACGCCTTCAAGGACGGGGAGATCGTGGCGATGACGGGGGTCTTCCACAACCAAGTGGACACCACGATCTTTTCGACCGGCCTGACCGCCACCCACGAAGCCCACCGGCGGCAAGGGTTGGCCACCGCCCTGAAGGTGCAGAACCTCGCCGAGGCCAAGCGCCGGGGCGGCAAGCGGCTCTATACCGACAACGAGGAGAAGAACCCGATGTTGGGTCTGAACGTCGCCCTCGGGTTCTGTGAAGAGTACGCCTCCGTCCACTACGACCGGGCGATCTAGCCCGCCCGCCACCCATAGCCGCAGGCCGTCGGCCCGTGTACCCGCGATGGGCCGACAACCTGCGGTGAGACCGCACGGCCGCCTGCGCCGACCGACAACGGCCCCTCAACCGAATCGCGCCAGGATTTCGTCCTCGTCGTCGCGGCGGGTGGCGATGAGGATGCGGTCGCCTGCGGCGAGGACGGTCGACCCGCGCGGCACGTACGAGCGGCCGTCGCGGGTGAGGAGGACGAGCAGGGCGGTCGGCGGCATCCGCAGTTCCACGACCTGGCTCCCGTCGGCGGGCGAGCCTGGCGCGACGGTCGTCTCCAGCAGGTTCTTGCCGCCGACCTCGCGCATGTCCTCAGCGGGTTCGCGCCCTATGGGCGAGAGCACGCGCAGGGCCCTCGCGAGAGGGCGCAGGAGCGTGCCCTGCAGCAGCACCGAGGTCAGGACGATAAAGAAGACCAGGTGGAAGAGGTGGACCGCGTTCGGGACGCCCCGAACCACGGGGATCGTGGCGAGCACGATCGGCACGGCCCCGCGCAGCCCCGCCCAAGCGACGAAGACCTGTGCCCGACGCGCGATCCGAAACGGCGCGAGCGAGGCGGCCACCGCCACGGGCCTGGCCACGAAGATCAAGAACAGCGAGAGGGCCAAGGCGGACAAAGCCACCGGCGGCAGTTGGCTGGGAAAAGAAAGCAGACCGAGGAGGACGAACATCACGATCTGCATGAGCCAGCCCGCCGCGTCGTGGAACTGCCGCAACGAGATGCGGTGGACAAAGGTGCGGCTGCCCAAGGCGACCCCTGCGACGTAGACGCTGAGGAACGGGTTGCCGCCCAGCGCCCCCGCGCCGCCGAAGGCCAGGCACGCCGCCGCAACGGTCACCACCGGGTAGAGCCCGTCGTATTCCAGCCGGATACGATTGATCGCCCAGACCGCGCCAAGGCCGACCACATAGCCGATCGCCGCGCCAAGGGGCATCTGGACGAGGAGGCTCGGAATCATTCCCCAAGCGGTCGCGTTCGGGTCGACCGCGACCTGGGTGAGGGCCACGACCAGGAACACGGCCAGTGCGTCGTTCGCGCCGGACTCGAACTCAAGCAGCGGCGTGATCCGGTGCTTGAGCCGAAAGCCAGAGCCCCTCAAGACCCCGAATATGGCTGCGGCGTCGGTTGAGGAGACGACGGCGCCCAGCAGGAGGCCGAGGGTGATCGGCAACCCCAGGAAGAAGTGCGCGAAGAGTCCGACGAGGCCCGCCGTGACGAGGACCCCGAGCGTCGCGAGCAGCAGCCCGGGACGGGCTACCCGGCGCAAGTCCGTCCAGTTCGAGTCAAGGCCCCCGGAGAAGAGGATGAAGGCGAGGGCGACGCTCCCCACGTAGGACGCGATCTCGAAGTTGTCGAAGGGGATGCGCCCGGGGCCGTCGCTGCCCGCGAGCATGCCCAGCGCCAAGAACACCACGAGCGCGGGGACGCCCAGCTTTGTCGAGGCCTTGCTCGCGAGGACGCAGAGCAGCAGGAACATGCCCGCCACGAGCAGCGCGCCGTTGATTCCCGCTAGGCCGTCCACGGGCGCTATTGTCCCTGACGTGGGCCCGCGCCCTTGTCTCCGGCCCACAGCCCCACTCTTGAGGGGCGCAGGCCGATCCCTGCGGTGAGACCGCACGGCCGCGCCGGCGCAGGGACCCTTCGACCGGCTAGCGCCGCCGACCTCCGGACAGCCTGCGCCCATCGCCTTGCTATTGCCTAGGTGCCTTGGAGCTCGACCTTGCCCACCACCCCCAAACCCGCTTGCTCGCCCGTCGCCACGCGGGCGTAACGCGAGGCGAAGGCGTAAGCACCGGGGGGTAGAGGGAGGTCATAGGTGGGCTGGCCGGGCGGGAAGGGCGTGAAGGCGGCGGCGACGTACTGGTTGCCGGGGCGGCGGTTGACGTTGGCCAGCGGCTGCAGCATGAGCTCCGCCACCTCGCCCGGCCCGGTCGGCGAGTCGGCCGTGAACCGGACGCCTCCCTCGACCGCCTCGACCGTCAGCTTCGGTTGCTCGAAGATGAAGTCGTCCATCGGCGGGGTGCGGGGCGGGTCGCCGCCGCCGTTGAGCTGGAGCCACTTGGTGGTGAGCATCGTGAAGGCGTTGTAGGCGATGGGCGAGTACTCCACGAGGGTCGTGGACTGGCGGCGGCGGACCTGCGCGGCGTAGTCGCGCCAGGCGTCCACCTCGGCGGGCTCCAGCTCGTGCCACAGCGCCGCCGCGACCCGGAGCCGGTCGCGCCCCGCCTGCTGCGCCGGGGTCAGCACCTTGCGGAAGACCGGCCGCCGCCGCACCCCAAGCCCCGTGCGGGTCTGCACCACGACCACCTGGTCCAACCGCCCCCGCACCGAGTCGAACAACACCCCCGGCCGCGCCCGCGCCATACGACAGTTATCGGCCACCCCCCGTCCGCCCCTCAGGGGCCTTCGAGAGGTTAATCAGGCCTCTTTAAGGCCTCTTAACCCGCTTAAGGGGCCTCGAAGAGGCCTGCAAGAGGCCTCGAAGACCCCTGAGGGGAAATGCGCCCTACGGGTGGCATGGTTATGACCCGTCCGTGGCGGCGGTCAAACATCAAGGACGGACAAGGGTCATAGCCATGGGACAAGCCCTTTCACTCGCGTGGCTGAGCTGTTAGCCGCCGGAAGATGTTTATCATGAGTGGTCAGAGGGGCTGGGCTGAGGCGATGGTTGCGGCGGCTCCGACGGGGTGAGAGCCCATGGCTATGGTCCGGGCGTCAGTGGGCTTCACCCAGCGCCCAGCGAGGGCCATAACCATGCCACCCAACCCTCATGATGAAGCCACCCAGAAGAGCATGCCACCTGCCGCTATAGATCGCGGCGTAAGAGGGAACCTGTTTCGGCGTCGATGAAGTACTGCGACGGATGTCGCCCGGCGTCAAGATCCCCCTTGTCGACAAAACGCCATGCCAATCGGTACCTGCCGCCAGAGCCCTTTGCCCACCCAACTTTTGGCGTGATCTGAGCCCAATGCTTGCCTTTCGCTACCTTAGCCAAAGCGGATCGAGCAGCTGCTTCGTCTAGGTTGAGCCGAGCGGGGTCTCTATGATCGGGTTCTTGCCAACTCTGGTGGAAATCAATGAAACGTCCTGTCTGGGCGCACAGCGTGATCCTGCATCCTACGCTGACGTCAGACACGACTGGATAACCTGCTGTCAGCCCCTCATAAGCCGCATAGGTCTTGGTTCGCCTTGGTGGGTCGCCAGAACCATTCTGCACGAACTTGAAGTCGGTTCGACGAACTTGGCACTCTCCACGGACGGCGTCCACAATTTCTCTGAGCCTGGTAGCCGCCTCAAGTTCGCTTTCAAATGCCTTGCTCTTGTTAGCTCCCACGTTTCGGGCTATGTCGTAGCTCAGCTGCCCATCGTTGATCCGAACGACGTCGCCCTTCGGTGTTACGAGGATGAAAAGGTCCCGCCCCCCACCAACGACTGAGCACTGCCAGTGCCAGAAGTCGCCACCGTCCAACTTACGGCAAGTGTACGCATCGGTGGGCGCCTCAATTTTCAACTTCTTCAGTAGTGCTCGGCACCTGGAAGCCGCCTCTTCGGCGGTGACATCCGCTGAATCGACTCTTAAGATCACCGCTAAAGCCAGAGCGGCAATAACGAGGCCAAGCATTGTGAGTTTCATGATGTTACCGATGCCAACTGAGATTAGGGGTTGAACTTACTACGCCCTCGTACACGCCTTTTATTTTGTGGCATGATCGCCCCAAATTATAAGTCGGTGCTCCTGTCCTTGGGGAACAGGATCGTCGATATCCACGCTTGGGCCAAACACAGTCTCAGCCGCAAGCCTCGCATAGTGGACATTGTAGCCCTGCTTTAACGCCAAGAAGAACGCCTGCGCGAGCGGACGATACAGATTGAGGAGCACACCTCCGATGTATCCGCACTGTGCCTGATTCTCAGGGAACTCAGAAATTCCTGCGTACGCATTGCCATACGGGAAAAGGAAGCCCTCTGCAAACTGATTCGTTTCTCCAGTGTGGCAGCACTGGAGAAATGCCAAGTTAATCGGTATCGAACCAGTGTTGAAGGGGGGCAGTCCCGATCCGTTAGCCGCCTGACGAAGCGGCAAGATTGGCCTGTACCTTTCACCGGACATTGGGTTTCCTGCAACCCATTCGGCATCGTTTTTGTCGCTGAATGGTATGTAAGGCCGTCAGTTCCATCCGCTTCAGCTCTGAGCGATGCTAGAGTTCCGTCGGTGAAGTGCGTCGAGTCAATCATGTCCCCAACCGAAACGTGCTGGAGGAAAGGTAGCCCTGGTTCGCACGTGTTTCTTTCCACCTCTTCGCCGTTCACATACAGTCGGATCTCGGTAAAGCCCTGTGTGCCAATCCCTTCTATGACGGCATCTGCATTGGCTCGGCAGTTTGTGCCACTCCAATAGAACGGTTGCTGCACAGAAAAACCTCGACCCTTGCCCCTGCCAAGACCGCTCCGGGAAGCATCGCAGCCAGAAACAGAACCATTCTCATACCACGGTCAAGATACCGCCAACTTGCCCTCTTGTCGAGCGTTCCATTGGTTTTCGGAGGTGATTCGACGGGGCAGGTGGCCAGGGTGGCGGGATGGTAGTGCCCCGCCACCCCCTGTTCGGTGAACACCCACGGCACTGCCCAGGGGAATGCGCGCTAAGCGTAGAATAGAGCCAAGATGCCGCGATATCACCGACTCGGCCAGCTTCCGGCCAAGAAGCACGTGCAGTTCCGCAAGCCCGACGGCTCGCTCTACTCCGAGCAGCTCTTCAGCACCCACGGGTTCAGCGACATGATGTCGACCATGTACCACATCAACCTGCCGACGGAGGTCGCGGGGTGGGAGGACATGGGGCCGGTCGAGCCGCGCTACGTCAAGGACGAGGCCTTGCGGCACCGGCACTTCAAGACCGCGCGGCTGAAGCCGTGCGGCGACGCCATCACCGGGCGCATCCCGCTCATGGGCAACAACGACTGCGTCTGGAACCAGGCCCTGGTCGCCGAGCAGATGCAGGACTTCTTCAAAAACGCCCAGGCGGACGAGGTGCTCTTCATCCACGACGGCAGCGGCGTGCTGGAGTCGATGTACGGCGACGTGCCGTTCAAACCGGGCGACTATATCGTCATCCCGCGCGGCACGATCTGGCGGCTGCGCTTCGACAGCCTGCCCGTGCGCATGCTCACGATCGAGAGCTACGGGCCGGTCACGATCC
The DNA here is from genome assembly GCA_019454125.1 of Fimbriimonadaceae bacterium. Classification (NCBI taxonomy): domain Bacteria; kingdom Bacillati; phylum Armatimonadota; class Fimbriimonadia; order Fimbriimonadales; family Fimbriimonadaceae; species Fimbriimonadaceae bacterium. The sequence goes on along the minus strand of CP075365.1, from coordinate 2,607 downwards.
CCAAGAACTACCGCAACCAGTACGGCCAGCTCCTCGAGGAGGCGCCCTACAGCGAGCGCGACATCCATCCGCCGGTCGAGCTGAAGACGTACGACGAGGCGGGCGACTACTACGTGGTGGTCAAGGCGCGCGGGCGGTACACGAAGTACCACTACAAGTTCCACCCGTTCGACATCGTGGGCTGGGACGGCTACGTCTACCCGTGGACGTTCAACATCCTGGACTTCCAGCCGATCACGGGCAAGCTCCACCTACCGCCGCCGATCCACCAGACCTTCGCCGGGCACAACTTCGTCGTCTGCTCCTTCTGCCCGCGCATGCTGGACTTCCACCCGGAGGCGATCGTCATCCCCTACAACCACTCGAACGTGGACAGCGACGAGGTGCTCTACTACTGCAACGACAAGTTCGGCTCGCGCAAGGGCATCGAGGAGGGCTCGATCACCATGCACCCGCTCGGCATCCCCCACGGCCCCCAGCCCGGCGCGGTCGAGCGCAGCATCGGCCATACCAAGACCGAGGAGCTCGCCGTCATGCTCGACACCTTCCACCCGCTCTACATGACCGAGGACGCGGTGGCGATCGAAGACCCGGACTATTGGAAGAGCTGGCAGACGCGGTGACCCGTGGGCGCAGGCTGTCCGCCCGTGCGGCAGCGATGGGTCGATACCTGCGGAGTCCGAGCGGTCGCATAAGCGCAGGGATCCTTCGGTCGGCTGCCGCCGACCTGCGGACAGCCTGCGACTACGGGCGGCGTCAGCGCGAGCAGGGTGTGGAACCGGCTAGGCACCACGGTTCAGGACACGGAAGGGCGTCGGTGAAGATGGTCCAATGGGGTCGCGCCACGACTTCTCCTCGGGCAGTATTGAGGCACATATGGTCGACGCGGGCGCGGTGGACGGAGCCGTCCAAGAGCCCACGAAAGACGAGACCCTTCGTATCCAGAAATGGATCCTTGACCACTTTCTTCCGCTCCCCGTGCATGAGATCGACCAGGATGCCGTGATTGGGATCGGCGGCGGCTATCGCGTTTAGGAAGTAGTCCTGTGTCGGCACGTAGAAGTAAGAGACGGGGCTCTGAAGCGCTTTCGAGGACTCCGTGTTAGCACCGCCTAACGGGTCGGAAGGGCAAAGGGCTACGGGCTTTGCGCTCTCGCCGACAAACTGAGCCATGTTGCTCGGAAGCCGGCCCTCGTTTGCATCGACGTATAGGGCCCAAGCAGCATAGAGCTGCCGCAAGTTGCTGACGCAGTTCGTCTCCCGGGCCCCTCGTCTCGAGTTGCCAAAGACAGGGTAGATGATGGCGACAAGGACCGCAAGCAAGGCGATCACCACCAAGACCTCGACGAAGCTTAGAGCCTTTCTCAATACCAAATTCTCCTGACCAGGGTCTGGACGCTAAATGCGCCAAGGCACGCTAAGGACAGCGCCAGGGTCCGTTCGAACAAGTTCCACAAGAAGTCGATCCAGAACGGTAAGTGGAGGATGTACGCTAAATAGCCCGCGGTTGCCGTAAGCACAAGACATAGCAGTCCCAAGCCGATAGCGGTGGCAGGGAACGCGCGTCGCAAACCGAACTCCAGCACGACAATTGAAGCGACCGAGGTCAGAGCGACGAGCACGTATGAAGAGGGTGCCAAATCGAGGGTCGTCCAATGGCCGGGACTATAAATCCAGGGAGGCCGGATTCCCGAGGCGATGGAGAGCGAGGCCATGCGAAGCGGGCCAAGGGTCGCCCTCGATAGGACGTCGACGAGCCAGCCCCCGAGAAACCCTCCCAACAGTCCAGCAAGAGACCGGTCCAGGAAGGGGACTTCAATCGACTTGCCCTTAACTTCCGCCGCCATTAGGCACGCAGAATTTATAGCCCGGAGGAACCGGAGGAACGCAACCGGTTGGTAAATTGTCTTGAGGCGGAATGCTGCACAGACAAGACTCTTCAGCCGTCTCCCAAACGTAGCCGTTGCAGTTATAGTACGTTTGGCCCGAGCAGGTGTAGGCGGTAAAGTCGTGGTAGTACATCCAACATCGGTTAGGATTGACGGCAACACGTTTACAGAAGGTCTATGTCATTGTGGACATAATGCACCCGGAGGGACAAATCGGATCCGCGTTGAGTTTTTCTTTGGCAATCTGGATGGCACCATCGGAAGGGAGCCCGGTCGCAAACATATTTTGTTTGAGCTCTCGAAAGGGGGGGGGGGGGGGGGGTGTGGGGCAAAGGGGAATCGGGGGGGGGGGGGAGGAGAACTGTGGGCAAATGGAATCGAGGTGGGGGAGGAGGAGAACTGTGGGCAACGGAATTGAGGTGGGGCAGGAGGAGAACTGTGGGCAACGGAATTGAGGTGGGGGAGGAGGAGAACTGTGGGCGACGGAGACGAGGGTGGGGTGGGGCAACTGAAAAGAGTGTCTGTCATTCCATTTTACATTGGCTGTGCCCGACTGCTGTGCTGACAGATATCTGGAGATCTTCAAAGTCTCCTTCTGGCTGGCCACTGGCGGTGTTATTTTACTGACGTTTATGGATCGACCTAACCACTATGCCATGATGTGTTTCGCGTTTGCCATTTGCGGCTTTTTTGCGTTTGCCGCCTTACCCGTGGGGCT